>JABMQJ010000020.1 GCA_013203315.1 Candidatus Omnitrophota bacterium
CATACTTCTCGGTTATCATGTTGTTCGGGTCGAGTTTTTCACCATGCGTTATTTCTTCTAATATTGTTCCGTAGTCGTCAATCACAGTCGCTGTTCTCGTGTAGCGTTCTTTCACATAGTGATAACCGGCTGCCACACCAAGCTTCTCACCTGTGGTTACCTGAGATACAAGGATACCGTATGCGTTGTAATCCAGTCTGACAATATATTTTTCACTGGCATTGAGGTACTTAATTTCTCGAATTGCTATCTTATTATTTATGATTTGGACTGTGTAATAGCCTTCTGCGAATAAAGGATGCTGCAGATGATACGGGTCTGCCGAAGCATCGAACGCTAAGTCTACATAATAGATACCACGTACTTTTTTAAACCGATTAACCGAAATGCGGGGGTCGTCACTTCTAACGCCTACTCTTCCGGCAAAGTCTTTAATTGTAGTCTCTTTAATTTTAATAAGCTCAGGTTTTGTCTTAGGGGCTTTTTTTATGGGCTGAGATTTTGTTGATACGGGTATTTTTAAAGAAGGCCCTTTTAGAAAATTCTTTTTTCCAATATCTACGAAGCTACCTATTTTTCTTATTTCGTGCCCATGCCGGTTACCTTTAAGAAACATATTTGCGGCATCTTCGTCTTCTTCTATAATAGCTATTTCTTGGGTTTTCAAACTTAGCCTATCCAACGTCAGTATTTTAGTAGGTGTCTCTACTATAGGTTTTTCGGGTTGTGGGTATGCGGACCCAATGGCCAAATTGGTTATTATTATAGCTGTTAACAAAATTTTAAAATATTTCATTTCATTTGCCTCCGTTTTATTCTTTTTAAAATCGTTTAGTTTGCAGACAAAAAAAATTCCCGAACTTCTTTAATATCTAAAATAAGTTGGGAAAATAAAAGCTGCTTGCATAATCTCCTCTTTATTAATATAATCCCGTTAAAAGAAAAAAAATTCAAAAATTGTTACACTTTTGTTACATTGCTATCTAAGTCCACCATATCCTAATAACGATTTTAATAGTAGGCTATTTTACTTTTCATGACTAACATTGTTCTATGATTACCCATATCTTTACGCTAGTCGTCCGAAGGACACCTATGTAAAAGGGATAAGATTACAAAAGAGAAGGGAAAACATTTCCCTTCTCTTTTGATATAGAAAATTCCTATTAGGAGGGGGTGACAGGCCGCCGAAGGCGGCCGCCAAGAGGGGGAACCATAGGTTCCCCCTATGGAAATTAAAAACCCCTCGTTAAGAGGGGTTTTTAATTTGGTGGAGGTGGAGGGATTCGAACCCTCGTCCCCGAACTCTACCCAAGAAGTGTCTACATGTTTAGTCTGACTTTTGTCTTTTTCTTTCTGACTCCGTAAAACTGGATTCAGAAAGAAGCAGCTTCTGTCAATTTAGCTCAAAAGTCCGAAGCCGACCCTTAAGCTTGCCTTTATTATGAACTCCTATTTAGCTTATAAGGCTAAAGCTAATGGAGCTGTTCCTGCAAATTGAGGAACATGTAACGCATCCGAGGCTATGATTGCCTCGGCCTCAGCTACTGCTTCGTTTGCGTTTATTTATCGCCAGGTGTTTAAAGAGGCCTCCCAGCAACCTCTACATGCTGCTTCTCGACCAAAAATCCGGGTCGATACCTTTCACCCCCAAATTGTCAAAGAAAATTTGATCCTGAAGGATCTTAACGCTTCCTCTTACCGCTTAATGCCCGATCTATGTCCCGTTTCGCTTCCTTGCGCTTCACCGCTTCTCTTTTGTCATAGAACTTTTTTCCCTTGGCCAGGGCAATTTGCACTTTAGCAAAACTTCTTTTCAGGTATATCTTAAGAGGAATTACAGTCAAGCCCTTTTCCGACATCTTCGCAAAAAGGTATTTGATCTGGCTTTTTTTAAGAAGAAGTTTTCTTGGTCTTTTAGGGTCTATTTCATCGCGACGTGCGAATTCGTACGGGTTTATATGGAGATTATACAGGAAAAATTCGCCTTTTTCAACCTTTGCGAAGCCGTCTTTAATATTGGCCCGCCTGTTGCGTATGGACTTGATTTCACTGCCTTTAAGCGCAATACCGGCTTCAAAGGTTTCTAAGATAAAGTAGTCGCGATACGCTTGCCTATTAGTAACGATAGCGTTATTGTCGGGCATAATCTCATACTACTTAACTTCTTCGGTAGATTTCTTTACCCCTTCTCCAAAATGCTCTATGCCTGCAGCGACACCCTTCATCGGCTCTTCAATAATGCCTTTTAGGCCTTCGCCTGCTTCGTCAACGGCAACCTTACCTGACCGGGAAGCTGCGTCGCCTTTGCCCTGCAGAGCCTCTCCTGATGCTTTTAGGCCTCCGCTTACAAAACCCGCTGTTCCTTTGCCGAGTTCTACGGTTCCCTTTACTGCGCCTGTAGCTACGTCTGTTAAGCCTTCTCCTGTTCCCTTTACTGCTTCATGAGGGGCAGCGCAGGAAACGATTAAAGGAATAATTGCGAGGGTAGCCAAAACTATCAATACCTTATTCATCGTACACCTCCTTTTATTTATTCTTTCTTTCGTCAAAATCACTTAACTTCCACTTTTTTTGAAAAAACCAAATCAGTACAAGAGTGCGGAAGGGGGGAGTTGAACCCCCATGAGATTGCTCCCACATGGCCCTGAACCATGCGCGTCTGCCAATTCCGCCACTTCCGCTTATCTAATACGAGACAAGTTCAACTGAGTGATTCTTTATTTCGTCGACAAATCCTTTGTCGCAAAGGGCCTTCAGTTCCTCTTCGCAATTCCTGTAATAAGGATGTTTTATTTTTACATCCTCGGTAAAATATCCCGGATGGCAGCCTAGCTCTGTTAAGCCGTCTTTAAGGCGTGAAAGCGCGAACATCAAATTTTCCCTGCTTATTTCATGGGCCCGCGAATGCCCGATAAAATGGTCGTTATGCTTTACCCCGGAAGATTTTAACAATTTTTTTGATAAACCGCACATAGCCGATAGCGAAAGGTTGCGAATCAGGATGTGGGGATCGGTAAGTTTCGTAATTATGCCTATTTTCTCCGCAGGAAATCTTACGTAATTTATATTTTCCTCTTTCATTAACCTTATCACGATTTCCAGTATGGCCGGAACCGTATGCACATGCTGGTGGCCGTCTATATGGGTTATTTTAAAATTCTCTTTTTTTATTTTAGAAATTTGGTTTTTGAATTCCGTGTAAATTTCATTTTTGCTTACGCGCCCTGTAAAAAATTTCGCGAGGAACTCCATATAGCTTTTTGGAAACCGTTTATTTTTATCAAGGAGCGAAGGAATTTTCTCCGTCGGGCTAACGGGCCCGAAAGGACCTGTCAGGGCAAGGTGTACGCCTATTTTGTTTATGTTATTCTTCTTGGCAAGTTCCGCGGCGTGCCGGAAAGATTCCCCTACAGCAAGCATGCTCATGTCGGTAACCGCCCCACGGGTATAGCACTCTATAATACCCCTATTTACGTCACGAGCCAATCCGTAATCGTCCGCGTTT
The DNA here is from genome assembly GCA_013203315.1 of Candidatus Omnitrophota bacterium. GTDB lineage: Bacteria > Omnitrophota > Gorgyraeia > JABMRN01 > RBG-13-46-9 > JABMQJ01. Next base: position 3,509 of record JABMQJ010000020.1, read on the forward strand.
ATTATTAGGCGTTTTGTCATTTTTTTTATTAGCTGCCTCTCGTAAGTTTAAACCTTAGCATATCGAGTGCGGTTTGCACAATAACTGCCGGCCGTGAAATATAAGATTCACCCGCCTCTCTATGCTTAAAGATAACAGGGTATTGTTTTATTTTAAAATTTTTGTTTTTGGCATTCACGAATATCTCTACATCGATAAACGGGCTTTTTGAAATAAGCTTCATCTCCTTAAAAACTTTTCTTTTATATATTTTAAAACCTGAATTTATATCCTTTATGTTTGTCGCAAACAAAAATTGCACGAGAAAGTTATATACCTTCGACATGATTACCCGGCGCACGGTTTCGCCTTTTTTAATCTTACTGTAAGCGGTTACGATATCGGACTGATCGAGGAGTTTAAGCGCATTCTTAATGTCGTTTGTCTCTATAGGGAGATCCGAATCCGTATAAATAATCACTTCTTTTTCGGCGCGTTCTATCCCTGCCTTAAGTGCCCCGCCGAATTTCGTATTGCGCTCAAGATGCACGACTTTTATATGCGAATCCTCTCGCGCCATTTCGTCCGCAACCAATCCGCTCCCGTCGGTGGAAGCATCATCGGATATAATAATCTCGTAATCTCCCGTGAGTTCTTCGGCAATCGCGGCAAGTTTTCTTGCGGTTTCGCGGATACCGTTTTTCTCGTTATACATGGGCAGGACAAAGGAAATGCTAGTAGGGGTCATTCTTGGTCCTTACTTTTAAAACTTTTACTCCCGGCGGTACTTTATTTGTGAGAAGCACCTTTTTCCCGTATTGATACACCACGTAAGTGGGCCTGTCGTAGGGTGTTTTTTCGTCGGTATAAAGCTGAATGTGATTTTTCTCCTTGATGATGCACCAGACGCGTTCATTTCTTTTTAAAAGCTTTGTGATAACGTCGTGCGAGTGAACATCCGGGGTGTCTTCCCTGTTAGTGTAAAACGCAACGCCCCTCCTGTAACGCGTCTCAGCGCCAAGTACTTCTCCCGGCTTTATAAGCGTAAGCGCTTTCTCGGATATCTCCTTAGCGGCTACGTATTTTCCTATTTCGGGCAAAACATAGTATGACAATGGAAACGCAATGATCAAAAAAGACAGCATAAAAATAATAAGCCCGGTTTTGTATCTTTTTTTTAGCATCACTACCAAAAAAATAGTCATGAGCAGGATAAATATCACCCCGGTTATAAGCGTAGGATTCGCAGCAGCCGGATACCTCATTTTTGTAGCGATATAAAGCCCGATTATCCCGCCAACCGGTATTATGGCAAACGCAAATAAGGAGATACGCATTACCGCATTTTGCTTTTTGCTAAAATTTTTCTTTAGAAAAACGTCCCACGTCCGGCCCAATAGCAAGGCAAGTGCCGGATAGAGAGGAAATATGTACGTCGGAAGTTTTGTCCGTGAAATCGAGAAAAATATGAGTATGACGCTAAACCAGACGGCTAAAAAAAGGTTCGCGCTTCTAATTCTTTTTTCTTTTTCTCTTACGGCCTGCCATATGCCAAGCGGCAAAAATGCTGTCCACGGGAAAAATCCGACTGCTATGACAGGAACATAATAATAAAAGTAGTCGCCCCACTTGTGTTCCGGGTGTAAAAAACGGGTTATATTGTGAAATCCGAAAAATACGTCTATAAATTCCTTTCCGTGCACCCTGTGCATAAGAATATACCACGGTACGGCTACGACCAAAAATAATAGTGTTCCGCGTATAAACGGTATTTCCTTCAGCCTCTTGAAATTAAGTTCTTTTGCCAGAACAAAATAAATGCCGATTATAACGAACGGTAAAAATACGCCGACAGGGCCCTTTGTAAGAACAGATAGCCCGAGAAAACAGGCTGACAAAAGATACCACTTTGTTTTCCCGGATTTTGCAAAGTATCCGTAAAAAAAGAATAAAAAAGATGCCAGCGTCAGGACGCCTAGTGCTATGTCCGTAACGCAGGCCCTTGATAAAACCAGGTATTTTACGCATGTAGCCAGAACTAGCCCTGCGAAGAATCCGGTCCTTTTATTCACAAATAGCTTCCCGAGTAAATAGACGCAAATTACACCCAGAATGCCTATTACGCAGGACGGAAATCTTGCCGAGAACTCATTTACGCCGAAAGCCCTGAAGCTTAATACGACGAGCCAATAATAAAGTGGTGGTTTCTCAAATTGCGGCTTGCCGAATATGTAGGGCGTAAGAAACTCATCGCGGCTTAGCATCTCCCTGGCGGTTTCAGCGTAAAACACTTCATCCGGATCCGTAAGAGGCATGGCGCCCAGCCCTATCAGGAAAAGAGAAGCGCTAAAAAGGACAAGGATGAGGAGTAAGCTAATTTCTTTTTCGAATAACTTCACTTCTTTTGTTTACTCACTATTTTATTAAGAAAAAATCTTTCTTGATTTTATTTTTGAATAGATCCACGCTGCCGTAATAAGCTTAGCGGCTGTTCCGGGAATAAAAGGGATAAATCCCATGGACACTGCTTTCGTGAAACCGGCCCTGTAGCCGACAGCAAGCCATGTAATTCCGCATGCAAAAATAACCAAAATCCCCATAGACATCGCGAACAGGATGTAGGAAAGGTTAGCTGAATCACGTTTTCTGTCAACGATCGCGCCCACAACAAAAGATGCCGCGATAAACCCTACAAGATATCCGCCTGTCGGCCCTGCCAGATGCAGGAAACCTGCCCCGTACCCTTGAAATATCGGCATGCCCAGAACGCCAAGCCCCACGTAAGAGGCCTGAGCAAGAGATCCCAGTTTTCTACCAAGCATGGCGCCGCATAAAATGACAAAGAAAGTCTGAAGCGTTATGGGCACAGGGCTAAACGGAATAGGAATCCGTACATACGCACCGAGCGCCGTCATTATTATGAAACTTCCTACAAGAATTGCCTTTGTAAGGCTTTTGTTCAAAGTAATGTCTTTAGCATTTAATATTAAGCTTATAGTACCCATTGCATACCTCCTACTTTTAGTAAAGATTACTATAAAAACACGTTTTTGTCAATTGTGGGTTTTTGAATGGGGGTTTTTCAAAATTCGACGCTCGCGCCGCAGTAAGCAGCAAAACCGGGCATTTTTATATCGCCCTGTTCTGTGTATTCCGTGTTGAAAATATTGCTAAAATTGATAAAAAAACTGGCCTTACCCGTTTCGAACTTCACGTCTTTATTGATAGTTGAGTCCAGCAAAAAGTATTTTTCGCTTCCGATTCTTTTTCTGAAGCTAAAGCTGAATTCCTGCGTAAGGCCGAACGGCAGTTCGTATTCAAGATTAAGGCCGAGGTTGTGTTTTAGGTATTCCAAGACATACTTTGAGGTAATCCCTTTTTTGTCTAACCCTTCCAGATAAGCGTATCGCAGCGCTATTTTTTTAAGAGGGGTTTTTAAAAGTTTTTGGAAATCAAACGCGAGCGATCCCTCTAAACCCCATATGTCAAATTCGCCTATGTTTTCCGACTGCCATACGCTTGATGACGGACTTTCTTTTGTCCAGTCTATGATGTTTTCTGTGTTGCGCAAGAAAGCTGTGCCTTTTACGTTTATGCCATAAGTGGCATAATCCAAGCCGGCTTCGTAGCTCCAGGCTGTCTCTGGTTTTAGTTCGGAATTGCCTCTATTCGCCGGACTGGAGTAATAAAGTTCCGTAAATGTAGGGGCCCTGAAAGACCTGGCAATGCCGGCTCTTACTGAAAGCTCGTGGTTTCCGTAATCCTCTCCAAGGAAAGCCGGAAAAACTTCGTATGCGATATTCGCGGACGGAGAATAATAAGATCCGAATGTAGAGTAACAATCTGTCCGGAAGGACCCGTTTAAAATTAAATTCAAAATTCTACCTTCATACTCCAGAAACGCGCTATTCTTTAGACGGGAATGCCCGCCCAGGCTTGTGCTGGAAACTTCTTCTTTGCCGAGAAGCCCACCGAGAACTAAATTTCCAAAACTCGTCCTGATTTCTGAATTAACTTCGCCGCCGTATAAATACGTGGTATGGTCGCTTCTTGAAAAACTCGGCCTGTTCCGGTCGAGTATGAATTTATCCTGCAGCCTTTTAAAGTAAAAACTCGGCGCAACGGATATATTGCCTTTCTCCATTCTGCCCTTGGCGATAAAGAGCCCTGTGTTTATGCTTTCTTCCTCATCCGGGTATCTGCTTGAATAAAAACTACCGGCGCCGAATTTCTTTGTGAGATATCCCATGAAAACATCAAGCTCCGCGTCGTCGGCCTCCACCCTGCTGAATGAAGAGGCTGTTAGGGTGTCAAATTCGGTTTCCGGGGCAAACCCCGTGCTTCTTTTCCATTCTACGGAAGCCCTGCTTTTTAACGGCCCGAGCGGAACGTTTAAAGATGCGAGTCCCGAATAAAAATCCCACCATCCCGTGCTTGATGAGGCAAAAAAACCTATTTTATCCCCTGGTTTTCTGGGAACGAAGTTAATGGCACCTCCCAATGCGCCGGAGCCATAGGCGCTTGAGGCCGGGCCATGGGTTATATCTATTCGCTTTACGTCATATAACGTAAAAGGTAGGTCCATGTTATGGTGGCCGCTTTTTGGGTCATTTAAACTAATCCCTTCAAACAAAACAAGGTTTTCCTCAAAAGGCGCGCCCCTTAAGCTTATATCGGCTTGCACGCCGTAAGGCCCCCTCGTCCTGACGTCCGTTAAGCTGAATTCCTTCAAGATTGACGGAATGGAAAAATGTGATACCGTTTCATCCTTTTCGAGAACAATGGTATCCTGGCTTCGTATGGGCAGCCTCTGATCCCCTGAATGGATTCTACTTGAGGTAACTATGACAGGTTCGAGTTTAACGCTTGACCCTTGCGCGCTTTCTTCACCGGAAGCAGACGAAGATGGTACAATAAATAGAACTAATAGAATGTAAACCAAAATTTTTCTTTGGGTTAACAAATAGAATAAAAAAAATTTATCTTTCACTTTTTAAAAGCTCCTTTAGTTTTTTCGTAATAGGCCCAGGCTTTCCGTTTCCTATCGTCCGTCCATTAATTTCTACCACCGGCATTATCCCTACGGTTGAGTTAGTAAGAAATACTTCGTCGGCTTTAAGTAATGCCTGTTTTTTAACGAAAATTTCCTTAACTTTCTTTTTTAAAAATCTTTTCGAGAGGCGTATAACTTCGGCCCTGATTATACCAGGAAGGCATCCCGATTTCAAGCAGGGTGTAATTATTCTTTTTTCTTTTATTAAAAAAATATTTGAGCTTGACGCTTCACTCACAAAGCCGTTTATGTTTAGAAGTATCACTTCATCAAGATTTTTTCTTTTTGCATCATAGCGATGCATTATATATTGCAGATAATTCAGCGTTTTGTGCCCGCTCGTCGGGGATTTTTCGTTGTAGACGCTCTTTGAGACGCCTAGCCTCATTCCCTTTTCATAAACACTTCGCGGGATTTGTTTTTGCGGTAAGGCGTAAATCGCAATCGTGGCCCGGACGCTACCGGAAGGCATTAAAAGCCCGCGCGAGGTTCCTCTTGTTACTATTATTTTTATATACGCGTCTTTTTCGTGAGTTACAGACAGCTTATTTTTATTCAGTAGTTCATATACTATTTTTTTTATTTTTGGGGGCGTGACTTTTAAATTGATGCGAAAGGTTTTCAGTGACTTAAAGAGTCTCGCTACATGTTTTTCCAAGCCGAATACGACTCCGTTATGAGCGCGCATTGTTTCAAAAACACCGTCTCCGTAAAGAAAGCCTCTGTCTAAGACTGAAACCTTCGCCTTATCAAGCGGAACAAATTTACCGTTAATGTACGCTATCAGCATAAACTAAACTCCGTCTGGCACCGAGTTTTACCGCGTCAATTAAAGCCTTTGCCTTATCAAGCGTTTCCTGGTATTCTTTTTCCGGTAGAGAATCGTAAACTATGCCTCCGCCTACCTGGAAGAAAGCTTTTTTTCCTTTTATTACAAAGGTTCGTATCGCGATGGAGGTATCCATATTACCGTCAAACCCTATGTAGCCTATTGAGCCGGTGTAAATTGCCCGCTTGACAGGCTCAAGCTCCTCGATAATCTCCATCGACCTTATCTTGGGCGCGCCGGTAATAGAGCCTCCGGGGAAACAGTTAATAATACAATCTATAGCGTCAACCTTGTCCCGAAGCACGCCTTCGACAGTCGAGACAAGATGGAAAACCGTTGAATACTTTTCACAGGCCATAAATTCTGTTACACGCACGGAACCGTATTCGCAAATGCGGCCAAGGTCGTTGCGCTCAAGGTCTATAATCATAAGGTTCTCAGCCCTGTCTTTTGCGCTTGCGGTGAGTTCTTTTTTTAATATTGCATCAAGCGCGGGCGTTTTTCCGCGGGGCCTGGTCCCTTTTATGGGCCGGGTCTGAATATGGCGGCCTTTTTTTCTTAAGAATCTCTCGGGTGAAGCACTCACTATTTTTACATCACCAAAATTAAGAAATGAAGAAAAGGGGGCCGGGTTAATTGTCCTTAAAATCTTGTAAAGATCGAATGGGTCAATATTTAAATCCACGGTGAACCGTTGCGATAGGTTGACCTGGTAGATATCGCCTGCTTTTATATACTCCCTTGCTTTTTCAACGGCTTTTTTATATGCGCTTTTTGTAAAATTCGATTGCGGCTCATTGTCGGAAGCAGCGTTTCTTGTATTATGAAAGAAAGAATTTTCGCGTTTATTTTTTGCATCATAAATTTTTCTTTTTACATCTTCCAGGCGCGCAATTTTTCTGGCGTTTCTTTTTTTAAGGGATTTTTCGGGGTGGCCGGAAGATATTATAAAGGCTTCTCGTTTCAGGTGATCGAAAGCAAAAATTGCGTCGTAAAAGCATACGATGGAATCGGGTATATCAATATCGTCTCTGGCGCGGTCCGGAAGGCGTTCTGTAAAATCTTTTAAATCGTAGGAAAAATATCCCACTCCCCCTCCGATAAAAGGAACCGGAAAATCTTTCGGTGTATCTACTTTAAATTGCTTGAATAACTTTTTTAACACGAAAAAGGGATTCGCTTTAAACGCTTCCTTTTTCCCTGCCTGGTTTAAGGTGATATGATTTTTTTTTGACGTAAAAATAAGAAACGGTTCTACGCCAAGAAAGGAAAACCGGCCCAATTTCCCCGACGGCAGGGAGCTATCAAGAAAAAAACTATTCGGCATATTTTTGAGGTGGCCATAGATAGCTTCGCAGGATAGGTTATCCAGTTTTATTTTCTCGACTATCGGTAGGTCGGAATGCATACGCGTGTTTTAGAATTTTACTTTCATGGCGCGCGGCGGACATCCCGGAACGCATAACTCACAGGCATTACATTTTTCCGCATCAAAGATTACCAGCATGGTTTGTTTCTCCATGTAAAGCGCGCCTGTAGGGCATATAGTGATGCATGCGCCGCAGTGGGTGCAGCGCTCTTCGTCCCTCATTATATCCTGGCTCAATAGTTGTATTGTTATGCCAAGGTCCTTTAAATATTTCATTGCTCCGGCGTAATTATCTTCTTCGCCTTTTAATTCGATTACAAGTTCGCCTTCTTCTTTTGGTGTTACCCTTGCTCGTAAAATGTTAAAAACGAGATCGAATTCTTTAACTAGTTTATAAATAATGGGTTGATCCACTAATTTTGTGGGGAATTTTATTACAATTCTTTTTGAAATCATTTAAGCACCTCGCATAAGTTCAATATTGCCGATAGAGCCTACTTTGTCTTTATATATTACCATAGCTCCTATAATGCCTTCAACACTTTTTGCAAAATCTAAGGCTTCCTCTATTTCGCGCTCGGTTTTGACCTTATTGCAGCAAGCCGTGGCGCATGCATCCGCAAGGCTTGCCTCTTTCGCCATAACACATACGGCATCCGCGTTTCCGAAACTTAGTGAATGCCCGACCGTGCCGCTTGAAGTACAAATTCCTACGGGTGTCACCTCGGGGTTCACCTTAATGGCTATCCTACCACTTAGAGGGGAATTACCTGCGTATATACCGATTTTCCTTTCTGTGTTAGTTTTTATAAATATGTCGCCCCCATTTTCAAGAATGACCTGGCCTGTAAATTGGAGAAGCCCCTTTCCAACAAACTCAGCTATAGCGCCCGCAACTGCTGCCATGGGACCTACGCCCGCAAGGGTTGAGGCCTTTAACATGGCCCTTATTATGTCAGGGGCTTTATCATCGGCAGGCAGGGGAGTTAGGCTTTTCTCGAATTCAGGCTTTGTCTTTATATAGCTTATAATATCATTCCTATACCGGCGGACAAGCTCCCGGGATTCGTTTTTAAGATCTTTTTCGGCGGATACAAAAATATCTGTTTGGCAGTCTCTTGTGGTAAAACCAACTAGGTCGGATTTTACCCATTCTCTATAAAATCGGGGCTGTTTCATGTTGTGATAGGGGGATTATTTTGTTAAAATATAAAAGCCGCTACAGCCAGAACAGTAGTATAGTCTCCGCCGGAACCGACAACCGCGGATTGGGTGATATTGGTGGTGCGGACTATCTTGTCGCTTATTTTGAATTCCTCTTTTTTTTCGGACCACGGTTTGTCTTCGCCAAAGTCCATGCCCAGAGTCGAGGCAAGCATTGAAACGGCAAGTTCTTCCGCAAAATCGCCGGCTACTTTTTCCGTTTCACCGAAAGCGTGGTGTTCGCTAAGATATCCGTAGGCATTTGGATCGGCCGGTTTAGCGCATCCGATAGAGGATGCTATCAAGCGGTGCGGTTCGTTGCTCGAAGAACGCGCCATCACGACAAACGTGAGCATGCCCGCTACAAGTTCTTTTATGCCTTCGTTTTTTGATACTATTTTGCATTCGGGCGGTAAAATACTTGATACCGAAACAAGGTTACACTTCTCTATACCGGCGTCTCGGAGGGACAGCTCAAAACTTCTAAGTTCCGTACTGTGCGTGCCAACGCCCTTGGTAAGAAACATTTTTTTAGGTACTAAAAGTCTTTTCCTCGAAGCCAGTATCATTCGTCACATCCTTTTTATTATTTCTTACTGTTAAATATATACCCCAAAAGCCTGTAGATAATTTTCGCGGCCAAAAAGTCAGGCGCGATAAACCCTTCTTTAGGAGATAATTCAACTACGTCAAATCCTATTATTTTTTTGTCCTTTGTAACTATTTTCAAGAAATCCATGAATTCATACCAGCCAAATCCGCCCGGTTCGGGTGTGCCTACAGAGGGCATGATAGCCGGATCAAGAACGTCAAGGTCAATCGTTATATATACGTTGTCTTTTAAGGCGCCGGAGGCTTCCTTTTTCCAGTCGGGGCTGTCCAGGATATCGTAAACGCTTATAACCTTTACATCGGAAGGTGACGTATCCAGGAAATCCTTTTCTTCCTTGCTTAAGTTTCGTACGCCTACCTCAACTATAGGGCATATCTTCACGAGCCTTCTTGCAACGCAGGCATGGTTATATTTAGAACCGTTGTATTCGTCTCTTAAGTCATAATGCGCGTCCAGATGCAGTACTGAAATTTCGTTAAACGCTTCTTTTGCGGCTTTAACAGCTCCTACCGTTATGGAATGTTCGCCGCCCAAAAGCACCGGAAATTTACCCGCATCAAAAACCTCTTTGACAGCATCCTTTACGTTGGCTATAGCTTTTTCCGGTGTCGTCGGAGCATTGAATTCCAAGGGTGGGGCTGTATAAATTCCTATTTTATAGGTTTCGGCTTGGAGTTCATCGTCAAAAAGCTCCATGTTGGTGGACGCCTCTATAATCGCTTCGGGCCCCTTTCGGGCACCTTTGATATACGTAAGCGTCTCGTCATATGGGGCTTGGATAATGCACACCTTTGATTTTTTCAGGCCCGCACACTCTTCGCTTATGTCCCCGAATCTTTTCTGTAAAATTATTTCTTCCATTTTTTAAATTAAACCTTCATCTCGCTTAATCTGCGAACACGTTCTGCTATCGGCGGATGCGTAGAGAAAAGATTTGTAATAAAACTGCTGCGAAAAGGATTTACTATGAAAAGATGCGCCGTCTCGGGCGAAGCCTCTTTCATAGGGCGGATCCTTGCAGCTTCCTTAAGCCTTTTTAAGGCACTAGCAAGCCCGCGCGGATCCTTCGCGAAATAAGCGCCCTGCCTGTCCGCTGCGTATTCACGCGAACGTGAAATCGCAAGCTGAACAATAATAGCTGCCAGCGGCGCAATTATTGAGACAGCTAAAAGTGCTACAATGTTCCCGGAGCCTCTTTTCTGTCTTGAATAACCGCCAAGTATGGCGGCCCATCTTGCCATATATGCAAGCATCATGATAGCGCCTGCCATTGAGGCTGTAACTGTCATGATAAGCGTATCTCTGTTTTTAACGTGGGCTAATTCGTGAGCCAAAACGCCTCTTAATTCGTTCTCGTCCAATAGCTCAAGTAGCCCCTTTGTCACGCAAACAACTGCCTTTTCGGGATTTCTTCCCGTTGCGAAAGCATTCGGAGATTTGTTCTCAACCATGTATATCTTTGGCATGGGAAGGCGAGCTGAATGCGTAAGCTCTTTTACCAAGTTATAAAGGTGATAAAACTGCCTTTCCGGCACCTCTTTTGCCTTATATATAGCAAGGACGATCTTATCGCTATACCAGTAGCTAACGCCGTTAAGTATCAGGGCAAAGACTAACGCGATCATAGCCCCGCGTGGGCCGCCAAAAAAAGACCCAAACCAGACCAGAATCAAGGTCAATGCAAGTAATAAAAGCCCTGTTTTTACGTAATTCATGTTCTTAATACCTTATATTTTCCGGGCTTGGGAGGGCCCGGAAAAACTATAATACCACAAAAATCGTCCAAGTCAACAGTAAAGAGCGTTATGCCACTTACCGTCAAGACAGGGAGTGGCAGTATTCGGCGAAACGCAATCATGTTAATTTTTTGCTATGCTTGACCTCTGCAGTATATATATGTATAATAATATCCATTAAAAATGGTTACTTTTTGGCCATACATAGTTGTTTTTTTAACTCTATATAAAGGTATTTAACCCAATGAAAAAAACTCTTTTAATTTTCCTATTTCTTGCTATTGCTTTATACTCTTTTCCACAAAACGCATTCGGAGGAGCGTGGACCCTTCCTCAATACAAAGTCTGGGGCGAATATTCCTTTAAGTGGCAATGGGCAAAAGAAGATTTTGGTGACGACTACAAAAAAAAGAAAAAAGGTCAAGACGCCCGTTCCTGGGATTTCATAATGGAGCCCAAGGTTGAAATAGGCATAACGGACTCATTCAATCTTTTGTGTTCAATGGAATATAAAGAAAGTAAATATAAAGAGTATGGCCGTCCGGATGACTGGGGGCCGTATAGAAGAAAAAATAACGGCGTAAGTTACGTAAAGGTCGGGGGCAAATTACGGTTCATTGAAGAGCCATGCGTAATAAGCGGTCAAATAAAAGGCTATTTTTATACCGGTTACGGCAACGATCACGGTGATGATCCTGCATATAAAAACCAGCCTGCCATAGGAGACGGCGATGACGCGCTGGAATTACGTGGCTTGATCGGAAAGAGATTTAAGCTTAATACGCCCCTTGAAGACTGGACATTGCCATGCTATGCCGGTCTGGAGGCAGGATACAGGTGGCGAAATGCAGCCGTAGCTAATGATATACCTATATTCGTTGAAACCGGCTTTTGGCCGTTTAAATGGCTTCTTATAAAAACAGAGCTTGATACAATCATAGCCCACCGTGACACGGGTAGCATAGATAAAGACTATGCAGTATGGCGCATAGGCCCCGTATTCCAGATTGCCGGGGATAGCGCCTTAAGAGAGGGTAAGCGAATACTGAATATCGAGCTTCAATACGGCCTAACCGTATGGGGAAGAGAGACTTCCGCCTATCAGGAACTTACCCTAAAAATACAGGGTGCGTTTTAGATAATTAGTTAGAAATGAAAAAGTGGGTTCCTATCTATTGACTTAACGCCGTAAATGTTCTATACTAGATAATGGAAAAAGGGTAAATTGAGTACTTTGACAATTTGGTAGTTTTTCCGACAAAGGCAAACCATTCCCGAAAGGGTGGGACGCAAAGTCACGGGTCTTCACAGACCACGTTAAAAGCGTGGCGCTGAAAGGCAGCCGGACCGCCGAAGAAATAAGCGTATTAGCCAGGGTTGCCTGGCTATTTTTATTTCTACCCCGCTCTCTCGAGAGCGGGGTTTTTGTTAGGCGGTGATTAAAATGAAGATAAGTGACAAAAAATTTCACAGGGTAATCGCGGTAATGGATAGAGAGGATATAGATTACCTGGATAAGATTGGCAAGGATTCGCTCTTTACTACAGGCGTTAAGCTTTCCAGGATCAAGATTCTTCGCGCCATGGTTGAAGCCATGAAGGAACTTGGCGTAAACGGAAAGTACGTTAAAACCGAAGAAAAGCTAAAAGACGAGATCCTGAAAAAGCGTGCTCATTATAAAGAAGGTACGATATAGGGGTATTTTGTCCCGTGAAAAAGGCAAGTCCGCCGAAAGGCGGATACGCAAAGCTACAGGCCTAAGTCAGTAATGCTGATACGGCGGCTGAGTTACCGGAAAGGAGGCAAATAAAATGAGAAGTGGCAAAAGGATTCTATTAGCGCTCGTTGTCCTTTGGGCCGCGGTTTTCCTGGTTCAAGATGTGGCGTTTTGCCGTTCAACCAGTCTTACAACAACGCTCTATATAACGGTGAAGGCGCCTCCAAAAGGTAATATAGCGCCCAGCGATAAGAATCTTGAGGCGGTGGAGAAAATAGCGAAAGATCAGGCAATGACAGCGCCTAACATAAAAGATGTTGCGCCTGAAATTAAGTTTTCTGGAGGTAAGATATACACCATAACAGACACGCTTTAATTAGAAGTACTTGATCTTTATGGTTTTTTTCTCGAGGATAAAGTCTTCGTCTTCCAGCTTATCTTTAGGCTCTACCGTTATGGGCCTACTGGCGCTGGGAGAGGCTAATCGATACTGCTTAGGCAGGCGTTTGGTATCTATGTTAAGCTCGTATTCGCCGGGGTATACGTATTCAAAAATAAAACTTCCGTCAGAAAAAGAATACGTGTCCCTGTATTCCGGGGTAAGGAATATCCGCGCATTCGGAACCGGAATATCAAGGTCTTCCTCAAAAATACCGTTATCGTTAACGTCGACGTATATCTTGCCTTCTATTGTTCCCGCCGCAACAACGATAAAAGTTGTTTCCGAAGTTTTAAGCTGTTCCACCAAGACATCCTTTGTCGCATCGCCTCTTATCATCATGTCAACAGGAAGGCCCCTCATGTCTAACCTTACTTTTCTCGAGCCGGGTACTACTTTTTTGATAAATGCCTTACCACCGGCGTTTGTCTGGGCGCTTCTTCCTTCAACAACGTAAGCAAGGACATCTTTCATGCCTTTGTCGTCCTTATCCATTTTTTTGTTTCCGTTTGCGTCCTCAAAAACATATACCTTTATCCTGCCCCATTTCTCAGGGGTTGTAATATCAAAAACATGCCTGACAAGAAATAGAACGGACCAATCCTGTGTCGACCTGTAGGTATCGTATAAGTCCATGTTATCGGCTTCGTAGGTTAGGCTAAGGGTCGTGACCGGCGAAGGGTTATAATCAATGCCCGTGGAAAACGAGAATATAGAGCTGTTAGCTACGGTATCCTGGAAGGCGGTCCGCAACCTGCAGTCTCCGGAGAAGCTAAGATAGGGCAGCAAATAATACCTGCCTGAGAGGGTCGTGTTCCATACCGATGAGGTCGGCAGGCCGTTCATTGAGAGTTGTTTTGTTTTTGTCAAATCCTGATAAAGCCTTATATAAGAACCGTTTAATTCCGGGAAATATTTATACAGGGTAGCGGATGCCATGTGATAAAAATTACTGCCGGTACTTCCGCCGAGCGGGTCGGCTCTGTAATATTGATATCCCAACTGCAAGGAGGCTGTTCCCATGGTTTTGTAATAATCGAAGGAGTAGGTTTTGTAATAGCTTCCGGAAGCGTCCTCGTTGCCTCCGTCCGTAAGGTTGCGACCGTAGTTCCAACCGAAAGAAATATTCTGATCATAGGGGAGCCTGTAGTTGAACCCCGTGTACGCGCTCCTTGTATACGAGGTAGTCTCGTCTTTGTTGAAAGCGACGTTATCCCTGCTTACGGTTCCCGACATATTGAGGCTAAAGTCTTTACTTATTTTAAAGCTTGAACCTATGTCCCAGCCCATGTAGTCCTGATATGTCGTGGGAATACCGATAGACGCGTATTTATCCCCGATAAACTCGAAAGAAGTGTTCATGTTAAAACGATCGTGCTTGTATTTTATTCCTGTTTTATAATCGAGATCGCTTACAAGTTTATCGCGCTCGTTATCGGGAAAATAGTTTGATTGGGCATAAGTGTTGTAGAAATTAAAATTCGGAAATACCTGCCAGTCGCTATCCAGTAAATAAACAAAATTCTTTCTCGGATGAGCGGTGGCGCCTGAGTCCTCTGAAAATTCGGCTTTGTTATATACATACAGTTCCGTCGCGGAAAATTTGAACGTGTCTGTGTCGACCCAATCCTGTTTGGAAGCGTAGAGTTCCCCGAAATACTTCACGGTACCGCTACCTTCAGACCTGGGGATAGATATAGCGTCCATCTCACCTGCCCAGAAAGTGGCCTTTACGGGGGCGTCCTTCTCGGCGTAGTCCATTTCAACGCCCCAATACGGCTGCGACTGCGCTCTTACACTGGGAAGTCTCATGTAATTATCAAGTAGCTTCAGCGTGTTGTTGTTCTTGGAAAAGGATAAGTGCTGGGCATCTTCTTTCCATGTGTGCTTATCCGATGTATCATAGTCCCTCATGCTCAAATGGCCAAAAACATCCAAATCGTGTATCCTGCCATTCAGGTAATATTCGTTATACCTCGTGCGCTTTTCTTCAAACATGTCCTCAAAATACCTGAAACTTGCGTCTAGCTTTAAGTCTATGTCGGGTTGATATTCTGCCGGCAAAAGTTCTTCTCTCACTTCGCGGGGTAATTTGGGGACATCTATTTCTGCTGCCTCTTTCTTCTCTATTTCCTCAAGCGACATCGGGGGCTTTTCAATCGTGAACATGGTGAGCTCCGGCTTTTCGCCTCTTGTAAATTTCACAAGATTTTCTTCGGGGAAATACTTGTATGAAATGCCGGTTGCATCCTTAACTGAGCCCAGGCTTAACAAAAAATTGTCATTATAAATAGCTAAAGGCTTGCGCATGGTAAGAAACGGCTGCTTGCTTACAAGGCCTTCGGTTTTGCCTACATTCATTTCGAGGGGGATACCGTCATATCTTATGATAATAACAGTCAGGGCTGCGGGCTTCATAAATGTGAGCCCTATCTGATCGGTAAGCTCTTTAAGAGGGGTCCAAATCTCGTTTCCCTTGCGCAGGCATGGGCTTTCAAACTCAAATTTTTTACCCGCGAATTCAAAGGCTATATTTCGGTCTATTTCGTAACCGGAGAAATCATATCCGGTCGGCCTCATCCTTCTTGCCTCCACCCATTCGCCTTCCGGGATTCTTTCCACTTCCTCAACCGTGACTTCAGGGGTTTCCAGGAAAGCGGGTTCCTCTTCGGTAATAAGCGTTCCTCCAGGAATTTCTTCTTCACGCAAGAGAGCAAGTGGTTCTGTTTCTTCCGGGGTAACCTCCTCGACGGTAACTTCCGCTATAACTTCCTCTATGGTAAGTCCCTTGACGGCATCTTCTTCGACGGCAACTTCCCTTACGGGCTCTGAGACACGCTCCCTGCGAGTTTTCTTCCCGGCAAACTTTTTTCTTAAAGCGTTTATAAAATTTTTGAAACCGTTCAGCATACCGGCGCGCCTTCCGGAGCCGACAAGGGAGGCTTCTGTGGCTGCCTGCTTTCCGGCTTCCCTGGATAACGCAACGAAATTACCCACCGTTTCAGTATTTTGTTTAAGCCCATCGCCTACTTGTTTGGCGTATTCATTTATGCGCTGGCTTGGGGATGCTGCCGGTGCAATTTCAGCTTCCTCGGTAACGCTTACAATTTCCTTGGGGGCATCGCCTGTTATGCTTTCTCTTTCGGCGGTTACAAGGGGTGTAGTACTTGCATAATTTCTTAAACGCGTTGCTGTGCTGTCTAGATTTGCCTTCAAGTCGGTGCGCCTTTCAGAATTAATGAAATATACCTCTTCGGTTACTTTCCTTCCGACCCCCCTTGATGTCGTAATGAATCTTCCGATATTAATGATTCCGTTTTTTATATATTTTCCGAAATTCGGTAGCTCTCTTTGGGGCAGGATTCTTTCTCTTTGAGGAGCCATCTCTTGGGGGGCTATTCTTCTTTCCTGGGTTAATCTTTCAGGAACCCTAAGCGGCTTAGAGATTTTCTCTAATATTGCGGGTTTTTTTACTTCTGCGGCTCGCTTCGGCATGATACTCGCTACCAGTGATGTTGTCGCAGCAGGTTTTCTTTTTGCGGGTTTTGCAATAACCGGTTTTTCGACAATCGGCGTTTCCCGGGTAACTTCTTCGATTTCAGGTTCTCTCGTAACTGTGATTTCAGCTGCTTCTTCAAGTTCTTTTATTTTCTCTTTGCAGCTCCTGACAGCTATTTGTGTCATGTTTTTTGTAATCGATATACGCCTCTTTTTTTCCGGGAAATCTTCCTCGAGGTTATTTAGTATTTTTAAAACGGTTTTATAATTTTTAAGCGCTACCAGGAATCTCTGGTTCTCTGCGTCAACGGAGGCTTTTTCTAAAAGACGGGTTATTTTCTCTATTTCCCTGGAAAACGTTCTGTCTTCCGCCGCCTTGCCGCTAAGGGCGTCTATTTCGTCTCTTAAAACACTTTCCTTGCTTTCTATGAGGCGTAGGAGAAGTTTGGCCTCTCTATTGTCGGAAGCGCCTTTTAAAACGAATTCTATCTCGGTTCTGGCGTGGCTATACTTCTTAAGCGCGACGTAATAACGGCCTTCGTTTTTCTGGTCTTCCGCGGTGTCGATTAGATTATATGCGTTTTCCAGTTTTTCTTTATATGTATATTTGCTGTTAATATCTTGTTCAATATGGCGTATCTGGGTCTTACATTCTTCGATTTTATTTTCCGTGAGATCTTTTAAAAGTGATATACGCTTATTTTGCGGTTCGCTATCCAGGATGTTTCGGGCAATTGCCAGCGCTTCTTCGTACTTTTGCAGGGCAAACATGAATCTCTGGTCTTCATAAAAACAAGCGCCTTCTTCGACAAGGCTTAAAACGTCGTTTTCGTTTCCGCTGATTTTGGCATAGGAGTACCCCCAGGAGCCAAAAGTTATAAAAAGGCTCATGATCAAAGTCAACGAAATTAACGAAATCTGCCTTTTTCTCATCTTAATTTTTTTCCGATATTAAAAGGAGATCTTCTTGCCACCAAGCGTCTCCTTCCTTGCTGCCCTCACGCAGGCTTTGCTGTGGTTTCCTTACTTTACGTTAAAACTTATTTGCCCCCCTAGGTAATCTTCTCCTCCGTAATCGAGAACTGCCTGAACAAAATACTCTCCCGGCGCAAGCTTCTTTTTGTCATACCTAACTGTAAACTCCCTATTCGTCCGGGGGAATATGCCGCCGTCCTGCGAATTAAGTAGGAGTTCGGCTACTTCGGTTTTCGAAGAATCTATTATTTTAACCGGGCCGCTTGGTCTTACAAGAATATTGCTGTTATTTCTTACCGTGCAGCTTATGTCAAAAGCGCCGTCTTCATCGGGTTTGCTCACCTTTAAACCCTGGAGCTCTACATCATAGCTTTCAGCGCCTTTAACCGTTACCAAAAAGATTGATCCGAGCCTTATATTTATTGATGCCCCGGTCGTGGCGCTTAACTCATCTGCAGGCGGTGATATTTCAAAAAACACAACGCCGTATCTGCCGCCCTTGGCATCTTCCGGAACTTCTACGACATAGCGCACCTTCATCTGGTCCGAAGGTCCCAGATCAAATTCTGTGGGGCCTATTTTAAGCCAGTCAGCGGCGGTCCAGGGCGTAGTTCCTTCCGGCAGAAAATCATTGCTTCCATCCGGCGCGTAAACAAGGTCGTTTACATAGACCTTTACATGTATCGTCTCGTTCTGATCGTAGTTGAGAACGGTTACATACCCGCTCTCAGTACCGCCGGGACTAATGGATAGCTTTACCCTCGGCGGATCTATGTTCATTTTTATCGCATAAGCGGAAAAATTCATTAAAAATAGAAAAATAACTATAGTGCATGCAAATATCGGTTTTTTTATAAACTTAGCAAAACTCATAATACCTCCACCATAATGAACCTGATATGTGACGTATAAGAACCTGCTGCTTGGTATTTTGGAATTTGTAAGTTATATTTGAGTTTTATCTGAACCGTTGTGCCCGTATTATCACTGCCTGAGCTTGTATATATCAATACCGGTCTCGTCGCGAAATCGCCGGGACTGCCAACGCTGTTTGAAACAAGTCCTCCGCCGTTTACCACCTGCTCTACTATCCACTGCATGTTCTCCGCCGGTATGGAATGCTGAGCGCTTGTAAACGGGCGCATCATCTGTACCTTAAAATACCACGTTCTTTCGTTATCGGAGGTAAAATCGAACCTGTGTTCGTAATTACCTTTTCTTGTAATCGATTTTTTTTCGTTCATTTGCATGGTTCCGAAATCAATCGTTTGAAAGCCTTCACCTAACGACATTTCAAAGGTCGCAAAAGATCTTGCCTCCATTAGGACTAGAAGCATAAAAACTAAAATAATGAAAATCGGCTTTTTAATCATCGCTTTACTCTGTCTCCGTAATAAGATATGCTACTTTCAGGCCGTAATGGCCTCCCATCGCCGAACCCGGCAAATCAAGCTTGTATTGGAATCGCAATATGAGCTCTTTCCCTATCTCATCTTCTGTGTCGCTTGTATATACAACCTGCGGTTCATCTGAAAATTCCTGCCAACCGGGCGCTGCTATCCCGCGGCCATCTGTATGGTATATGCGCCATTTAAAGCTTTCTGGCGGTATCTGATTCCCTTTTGGGCCTATAACTTCATTAAGAATATGTATTTTTACGTAATATTTTCTTCCCTTGTTGGCAGCACACTTTATTGTATTGTAATATGTGCCTTCTTTTAATGTTACACTATCTCCGGGGTTAACAACGCCAAAATTAATATAATTATTATCAATATTTATATCGAAAACGGGAAGGACTACAACTGAGGCAAATATATCTTCTATGTCCTCATCTGCATTGCAAATACAAGGCACCAGGACAGCAAAAACCACCACCAATGATGCAAAAACCCCTATTATATTACACTTAGCTCTATATATAGTCATTTTAGTAGTATAAGTATACCATAAATATGTTTAAAAAGCAAATGTCCTTAGTGTTTTGGCTAAGGCCAAACTAAAGATGCGTAACTTCAAAGTTTTCAATGAGTTACGCTTAAGGTGCCGTTGTCATCGTATATGTTACCGACACCGTATATGTCCGTTCGGCACTAAGCCCTCTTGGGTCAACGCCAAAGCTAAAAGTTGAGAGCGTTCCGAATGGCGTATTGACCGTATCCAGAGACCCGGAGGTATAGATATTTGACGATTCCGTAGGTATCGGCGTCCATTCTACGCTGCCGGCTAGGGTTCCGTCTGTTTGCTGGTTTGCGTTCCTATCCCACGGTTGTGTATAATAGTACTTTGCGTTACCGGCAAACAAGCCTTCTGAATATACCCCCTGCATTTTTAAATACCATGGCACGCCCATATTACTGATACACACTACCCCTGTATCGCTCTTTCCGTCATCCTCTTTTCTTCCGTTAGGATATACCAAAGATTTTGTGGGGTCAACATTGCTGAACGGCACGGCTGTAGAGTATATCACGCTCGCGTCAGTATAAAATTCCATTGAAAATATACTTGTCGCGGTAACGGTGACGTTTGTCGTAAGAGAGCTGTCTAGAGCTATTGCGTTGCTCTGCGCTATCAGAAAAACGGCCACCAGGGCTAAGATCTTTATATCTATCATTTTATACAAAGACACTTTTTTGCCTCCGTTATTAACTTCCTAAAAAAAATTACTTCTTCGACGGGTTTTAAGTCCTCGCAGTTTAAGTAATGACCGATGCATCTCCAGACCACCCAAAGGTCTGCGCGATCGGTGTGTCTTTTAAGACACACCGATCATTATCTTATCTGCATTACGTTTTCCGAGAAGCAATATTATGCTGTTTCGGTTAACGTATAGGTAATCGTACCAGTATAGGGACCGGGTGCCAATCCTGAGCCATCAACCTTGAAGCTCAAAGTTGCCAGTGTTCCCTCCGGTGTATTGGTTTCGTCTGCGGTTCCAGCTGTGTATAAAGTTACAGCAGCGCCCGTGAGATCGAACCAGGTTAGATCACCATATGTTCGGCCACCATCTGCAGGTGTACCCCAGTTTCGGTTCGTAGGTTGGCCCATGTTACCGGCCAATTTTGTAAGAAGCGGTGATGCAGCGTTCATTGCGATTTTCAAATACCAAGGATTTCCCTGGTTTGATTTTATCGTAAGACCTACATCTGATTTACCGTCATCTTGTGCTCTTCCGTCTGCATAGTTGTATGCACTTGACGGGTCTACAGTGGAAAACGGAATGGCTGTCGAATACAGTACATTCGCGTCCGTGTAAAACGCCATCGAGAATATGCTACCAACTGATGCAGTAACGTTTGAATTGAGTGTCTGGTCAGCTGCATAAGAAGCACCTGCTATCGCGATTGCGAATAGCATTACCATAGATGTAATCACTAGTTTTTTCATTTTGTTCACCTCCTTTGTTTTGTTTTTAAATTGTTTTAGTAACCCTTTATTTAGCATTTCTGTTTTTCCCATCATGTCTTTAGTATATCATATTTAGTTTTTCCTGTGGTCACGGCTGAGTAACATCAATGTAACATCAATGTAATAAGGCCAGTGAGTCTGAAGCAGGGCTCCATTATATATAATGCGATAATTGTGCTAAAATTTCATTAAATACTATAATATAGCAAAAAGCGAGAAAGAGCGGAAAATCTAACTTTTTATACCTAACATCACGCTGAAAGCGTCATCGTAAACTGAATTTGACACGCATAATTATTGTTAGCGTCTAGCTGGCTTGGGTTAATCGCAAAACTGAAACCGCAGAGGGTGCCCTGCTGCCATGTTTCAGCGCCCATATTATTTAAATCGTTGGCTCCTGCTGTAAAAATTCTCGCAGGTGATGTGGGAAGGGGCTGCCATCCTTCTATCAGTGCTCCGTTTGAAGACTGGCCATACCTCATGTTCCATGGTCGCCAAAAACCGTACTTTACCTGCTCTAGGAAAAAACCGCCCGGGCTTCCCTGAATCTTTAAATACCAGGTTTCACCAAGGTTGCTTTTGCATAATAGGCCTATGTCGTTGTTCCCGTCACCCTGAGAACGATTATCAGCCTGGACCCATGTTTTTGTAGGATCCATATTTGTAAAGGAAACCTGCGTGGTATATAGATATTTACTAGGTTCGCCCGTATAGAACTCCATCATAAAAATATTGCTAACATCAAAGCTACCTGCAGCTATTACGGTTCTTGTTTCAGCAAAAGAAGATTGGCCTACAAAGCTTGCGGCCGTTACAGTCAGTAAAAGAGTGGTTATTAAAAATATTTTTTTCATATTAGCCCCCCTTAGTATCGTTTTATATTCTAACAAAAAAAATGTGCAAAGTAAACAAAAAAAGCTGACTTTTTCATATCTAACTTATTTTTAATAACCCTTAGCCCTTTATCATCACATCGCGCCTGAACCCGAAAACACAACGGGGATTGTTTTTAATAAAAGTTTAAGGTCCATCCATAAGGACCAGTTATCAATATATTCCAAATCTAATTCCATCCATTTATCAAAATCAAGCATGCTTCTGCCACTTACCTGCCAGATACATGTTATGCCGGGCTTCATGCTGAGCCTTCTACGCTGCCAGTCTTCGTATTTTTCGACTTCCTCCTGAATAGGGGGTCGCGGACCTACAACCGACATATCGCCTTTTAATACATTGATAAACTGGGGCAATTCATCTATGCTTGTCCTTCTCAAAAAACGGCCTATGGGGGTAAAGCGCGGGTCTTTTTTAATCTTAAAAATGGGTCCCCTCATTTCGTTTAAGGCCTCTAACCTATCTTTTATCTCCTCGGCTCCCACCACCATGCTTCTGAACTTTAACATAATAAATTTTCTTCCATTCAGCCCCGTTCTTTCCTGTTTAAAAAGAACGGGGCCCGGGGAAGTCCGTTTTATGACTACTGCCACCAATAAAAACAAGGGGCTTGACATAACCAATACGAGAAGAGAAAAGATTATATCAAATAACCTTTTCAGGAAAAGCTCTTCCTGCCGAATAAATATTGTATTGAAACTTACAAGCGGAAAACCGCCTAGGCTTGCAAAGGTCCCTTTGGCAATTTTTAAATCATAAAGATCCATCGCAATGTGGGTTCTTATTCCTTCCAGTTCGCATTGAATAATACTTTTTTCTATTTTGCTCAGCCACGACCTCGGAACAATATATACAACCTCATCAATAACCTCTGCATGTAGAATTTCGGTCATATCTTTCAAAAGACCCGTAACCTTTATCCCGCATACCTCCATATTAAGCCGGGCCGGATCGTTATCTATTATTTTCATCACCCTGAGCCCCCATTGCGGATGCTTGTTAATCAGATTGATAAATCTCTCTGCCCTTAGGCCGGTGCCTACTATCAAGATGCGCCTGTAATTATAGCCCTTTCGCCTTATATATCGGCTAACACCTATTATGGTTAACTTTTCAAATAATAATAAACAGATTGCGAGCGCCAAGAACGCAATTAAAAACTCCCTTGTAAGATACGGAATTCTAAGAATATAAGCCGCGGAAATGAAGAATAGACTCGCCAAGAGGCTCCCTTTGACGACCAACCCCATAGCGTCTATGATTCCTCTTATTCTGAAAGATTTATATAATCCTAAATAAATAAATATATTTATCCATACGGGAACGATAATAAAAAGTGGCCATAGATATTGCTCTACTGCATAAGGCAGGGATTCTACATAACAGGCTACTATATAAGCGCCTGCTATAAATATACTGTCTGCCAGCATTATTATTTTTCTTAAAAAATTTTCTCTTTCCTTTATCATAACCGGCCCTTTTGTAATAGAACCCGCTCAATTACGCAGATTGTTCTCACATAATCATATAATAGCATAATCTCTATCATAAATGGTAACGTAACCTTAATAATACGATGAAAGTTATGTAACAAAATGTAGCAGATGAGAGGACATTTTTCACTGTTTACTGAACCCCGCTGATTCTAAGGGCTACATCTTTCTCAAACGACGGAACCTTTATTGCCATTCCCTTGCCTGATGAAACAGCTTTTTCTCGATACAAGGGCCTCGCCTTCCATGTATCCCACCATTCTATGCTATATTCCCCATTGGGTAAATCAAGAACTTCTAATGTTGCCCCTTTTACCTCTTGTGGTTTAATTCCTTTATAACTATTGTACCAATTACTCTCTTTATTTTGTATCCAGAATATTGCCTCTTTCCCGCACTGCAATCCCAACACGCGGATATCCATGGATGAGCCTTTTTTATAATTTGTGAGCACAACCTTTTTAATAGAAAGCCAATCTTTTCCGACATTCTCCAAGCGTATGATATGCTCACCTTGAGGAATGTTAATTTTACAGTCCTCCATGTAGTCATACTGATATATCCCCCACTCATCCCGGTATCTCCTTCGCTTCCAATTCCCCTTACCCTCGGGAGTCTCCCCGGGGAATTCTCTGCTAAACATTTTTTGGCCATCCACATATACGTTGAGCACTGCACGCACAGAAACTTGATCTACTGTGATAATAAATTCTCCTTTGCGGGGGTAATTAACTCTGAAAACAGGACATACGCGTATATCCTGTTTATCCATACCATGAAGATACATATTTAATTTACCGCCTTTTAAGGTTCCGTTGTTTAATGCTTCGATTTCTCTATCATCTTCATTACCCCAATCGTCCGCTACAGGTATAGATACATCGCGATTACCTATTGCTCCTTGGTGTACATTGTCTTCGGGGTATACGTGAAATTTGGCTCTACCCCAACCATTTCTGGGTAAATTTAAATTCTTAACAAATAAAGAAAATGTCTTGTAGTGCTCGTATAAATTTTTTTGATTAATATAATCATCCCACCACCAATTCATCGCACCGCCAAGGGCTTGAGAAAAAAGACCCGCCCATAGGCAGTTATGAATATGAATTCCGTTTCCTACGGTATCGTAGAATTTATCGCTTTTCGTACTATCTATGCCGTATTCGCCTATCAAAGATGGTTTACGATACTTCGTTACATACTGCATTGTTTTATAATTGATAGTATCAACCAGATCACAAAAGGCCCCTCTGCGTCCATAAATGTGGACCTGCGAGAAATCTATAGAGGGTAATTTCCAGATTTCATCTTCGTTAAAACCATTGAACTCGAGCATCCCTATGCTTGTTGTCACAAGATGGCCATGAGGATCGATATCCTTTATATACTCTGACATTTCTTTAACCCAAAACACGGGGGCATTTGTTTCATTCCATAATTCAAAAGCGAGTAAGTTTTTATAGGCTCCCCACCGGGCGACAATATAACGTAATCGTTTTTTATAATACTCTTGCGCGTTTTCATTTGTCCAAAATTCTGCGGGGCTTACACAGGGTCCGCCATTAGACGCATTATATGGATTGCGACCCCATTCCGGGACGCCCCAAAATATTTTATGTGCGGCTAACTCTTTGTAATTTCCCAGAACCAGGATAACATATAACCCCTTTTTGTCTGCCTCCTTCAAAATATGATCGAGGCGCCATGCGTTCCGGAGATTATAGCGCCCCAATCCGGAGAAACCCTCCTTTGAAACATTATTTTTAGCCCATTCCAGAGCCAAATTCCAGGAAACCATCCAAATGCGAACAATATTACACCCATTATCAGATAATTTTTCAAAATAAGAATCGTATGCGTATGTCTGCTTACGATCTGTCCAGCCTACATTCTCTCCTATGCCAAAGTAGATTTCACCGGAATCAAAAAACAAATAAGGTGTAGAGCTAGCTCGCAGAAATCCTGGCTTAATAGATTTCGTAACATTAAAAGTTTCTTCTTTGGTTCTCAATTTTCTCTTTCCGAATTGTGCTGTTAGAAAAACACGATAAATTCCTATCTCTCTTGGCGTAAAGCGTACCTTCCACTGAGGAGAACCTACTGCTTCCAATATCTCACGGCCTTCTGATAAATCTCTTGAAAACCCCTGGTAATAGAATGCAGGTATAATTAATTCATTCTGGTTCGGTGAGATAAAATGGGCTTTTATATCGACCTGGTTAGGATCAAAGGGGTTATCAAAAACACCTTTCGTATCTATATCAAGCTCCAAGATATCAAATTGCTTAACCGGATGTTCTATTTTAACAAATGAAATATGAGGACCATCTTTCGCAATGACTGCACAGGACGCGAAAATAATCAATAAAATAAGAATCGGTTTTACTAGCATTTTTAGCTGTCCATATTTCATTGCTTTCTCCCCTTATTGTCTTTTTTTAGTTTTTCTAATAGAAGGTAATAAAAAAATATAATTGCGTCTTTTAAGTATCTTTTCCAAAGCCTATACGGTTCCATCATCACCCGCCAGAACCATTCCAAACCTATTTTCTGCATCCACTCTGGCGCTCTCTTTATATTACCTGAAAGAAAGTCAAAGGATGCCCCAACCGCCATTAATACAGAAACGCCGAGTTCATCTTTATGCTTCCAGATCCATTTCTCCTGTTTGGGTGCTCCTAAGCCTACAAATAAAAATTCCGGTTTTTTCTCCTTTATCACTTTTACTATCTTTTGGTTTTCCCTCTCATCCTTCTCAAACCCGAAAGGAGGTGAGTGTGTTCCAACAATTTCTAATTCGGGATACTTCATTTTTAAAATATTACCCGCTTTCTCGGCCACCCCCGGTTTAGCCCCTAAGAAAAATATTTTATACTTATTCAGAGCAGCGGTCCTGCATAAAGCAGGGAATAAATCTGAGCCCGAGATTTTTGATTTCAGAGGTTTCCCCAGAAATTTCGCGGCCCATAGTATCGGCACTCCATCGGGTAGAAGAAAAGAGGCCCTATCTAGAATCGAAAAGAATTCAGTATCCCTTTTTGCCCTTACTAAGACATTAACAGGCACGGGGAATATGGTAATATTCCTGCTTGTCCGAACTGAATCTGTGATTACATCCACAAATCTGCCGAAATTGACAGAGACAAATTTCAGGTTAAAAATCTTCTCGAAATTTATAATGTTAATATCTTTTTGCATTTTCCTAATACCTTGTCAACATTTATCAATTCCATACATTTTTTTCCTTTAAATCTCAAATTACAGCTTGACTTATAACAAGCCAAGCAAGGTACGGATGGCTCTATTATTTTACCTAAACCATATAATTCGAATTCATTCCTGTTAAATGCGTTATTAAAAAGCAAGACCTTTTTCTTCAAAGCAATGGCAATATGCAATGTCATAGTAACACAGGTAATAACTAAATCTGTTTGATTTACGAGGTCTGTAAATTGTTCTAAAGGAAAATATCCTATATATCGCCCCCCACTTTTTCGAGCTATTTCTTTATTTTTTTTGTGTTCTTTTCGGCCGCCTAAAATTAGAACACCATATCCGGCTTTCCTTAACTTTCTTACCAATTCCACCCATCTTGCTTTCGGATATTCTCTGACTTTCCACTGTTCTCCATATCCGGTATTTAAGCCGATTAACGGATGAATAAATACCGGCCACTTAGTATGTTTTTCTATTTCTAAAATATATTTTTCTCCGCTAAAATCAAAACCGCAGAGCTCAAAAATCTCTTGAGGGTAACTTTTTTTGTTCTTTTTATTTATATCGTCCCAGATTCCTGTCTTCCATTTGCTAAAAGCATTCTTGTCTATAGGGGCGCATTTACCATCTTTGAGTTCAAATCCCTTTTTTACTTTGGCCTTTATTAATTCCGCGAGAGAACAGGCCTCTTTATCTTTATCTAGATTAAATAGAAAATCGAACTTTTGGGCGAAAAGCCACAAAATATTCTGTAGATTAAAATCCAAAATGTTATCGACCAGAGAAGGGACAAGTTTCGGAAAACATGTAAGCCAGGATATCTCAGAATGAGGAAATTTTTCCTTAATCTTCCTTAAGATGGGGGTCGTTCTTATTATGTCTCCTGCTGCCTTTAATTTAATTATCAAAATTCTTTCTGCTACTTTATCGTAATATTTGCAATCCTCGCATTTAACTCCAAATTTCTTGTGGTACAAGCATGGAATGCCTCCCCTAAAAAACCTGCAGTCTGTTTTCACGGTCTTTGTTATATTAGCCATAGATCTATACTCCTTCTAGCATTTGTAGTAATATGGAAAATTTTTGACGCCAATTGTCTCTGGCCTCTTTTTGCAGCATAGCCATCTCCTCTTCTAAACGAGAAGTATTATTCTTGAGACGCATTATGCCTTTAATTATATCTTCTGACGTATTGCGCACATGGACGGTGCCTTTATTAAAAAAGCGGCGTATCACACCCCAATCAGAAGCGATAAGAGGCTTACCTACCGAAACAGCTTCATACATGCCCGCACACAGCGTATTATCGACGGTACATAAAACCATTATTGCATCGGCGGCTCGCAATAAAGAAAAGTATGGCCGGGGTTCGTCCATGTAACCGGTAAATGTTACGTTAGGAGGGGGGTTCTTTAAAATATCTTTTTTTGCATATATCGTATTTCCGGTAATATAAAAATTGACGTTCTGTAAACGCTGAGCCGCTAAAAGGATTTCCTCTATCGGTTCGTCGAAAGAGAAGGTATTTATTACAGTGACGCTAAATCCGTCTTTCAATTTTATAGATTGCGTAGGAGGAAAATCCGGTATACAATCTTCTAATACAAAGCTCCGAGCGCCCCACCTTTTCAACATGTTACATAACTCATCATTTGTGGCTATATTAAGAAATGCTTTTCTTGCTAAAAACTTAAATAGAAAATTAAACCACTTCCACTTTGGATCTAAAAAAGCGCCGGTTGCAGAATCGATTATAAAATGCGTTCCTGATATTCTGGTATATACAAAGGCGATTAAAGGCAGGAAAACCGGCGGATTTTCAACGATGACGAAATCCGGACGTTCACGTTGTAAGACCCAGAAAGTTTTTAGTGCTTGAAAAATATATTTTATGGGGGCAATAAGTGGAAATTTAAATTTAAAAAAATGAATTAGATAAAGAGGGGCCTGAATCTGGCAGGCGAAAGTCTGGCTTCGTCTGCTTAAAGGTTGCCATCCTATAATAATAATTTTTTTAGGTTTCATAAAAATTACACGGGTATTTTATAACAACCTAAGCATTTACACCCTTCCAGGGATTCTTCGATATTTTTGTCCCTCTTAATAGATAACTGCCTTAGGTTTTTCATCGTTTTGTTATTCCATTCACTTAGAATTGAATTTTCAATAATATTGCCAAAAGAAAACGGACTTACCAATCCGCTCGTGCAACACGCTTTCAATTCACCTGTCCATGCCACATTTAAAACATACCAGAGCCAATAACATGGTTTCCCTTTTGGCAATTTATCCCTCAACATTGTTCTCATGCTTTGCAAATTATCTTCTCGCGATTCTTTAACTAATAGCCGGTCAACGCCTAATTTTTCAGAAAGTTTTTTGATTTGTTCCAGCTCGTGAATACTTTCTTCAAAAATGATAAACTGGCTTTCTATGAAAGGTGTCTTACTTTTAAGTGATTTCTTAAGCTTTACTATTTCCTTGATGCTAGAGAGTACCGTTTCAAATCGAGCTCCTACCCTTACCTTTTCATAGGTCTCTTTGGTGGCCCCGTCAAGAGAAATGATCAAATAATCTAAGCCTGCGTCAATAACCTTTTTAAAATCGTCCGGTTTAAAGGTTGTGAAATTTGTACTTATCGCACTAATGATATTATTTTTGGTCGCGTATTCTATCATGGAAAAGATATCGGAGTTAAGGAAGGATTCGCCTAAACCGTCGAGCCGAACTAAAATAAGGTAGTCTTTCAATTGATCTATTACCTTTTTGTAATTAGCAAATGAAAGGTACCCTTTAGGTATAGGGTTTTTACCGGAACCTGTATAGCAAATCGGACATCTTAAATTACAGAGGTTGGTCGGTTCGAAGTGTAGGACAAAAGGCGTCGATTTTAACGTAACTTTTTTTATGCGTCGTTCTAATTCCGCGTGTAACGTATTAAAAACCTTTTTTAATCCAATCCTTTTCGGAGAATTTACGATAGGAGCTAGATAACGCGTGAATGTTTGGCCGAGTGCGAAAGCAGTATTGGTTAATGATAAATATTGCATCTTTTTCCTTTTTAATTTTCGTTTAGTCCAATGGTATATTTCGCCACAAATCGCATTTTTCTAATATCAATTCACGAATATTCTTATTTTTGAGTCGGCACGTTAATCTTATAGAATAATATTTCAGCCTTTCAATTATAATACGCAGTAAAGAACGTCTGAATATATTCGATCTCACTGTACTCCAAAATGCTGCTTTGCGAAATAACCTGTAGGCTTCAATTCGCTCTTTTTTCGAGAACTCCTTCGTTTCAAAAGCGGGTTCGATCTTGTCTTCCTGTAAGGTGGGGGGAAAATACATCGCGTCTTTATTAAGGTTGATTCCCTGTTCTTCCGCCCATTTCCATAGTTCTGTTTTTGGATAAGGCACTACTGAATTCACATAAATAGCGTTCAATTTCAATGATTTCATGAACTCTATGCTTCTTTTTACCGAATCTGTCGTGTCATTAATATTCCCTACCATAAAGCAACCTGTAACATAAAAGCCTTTCTTTTTCGCCAGCCTTGCTGCATAAGCAATCTTTTCAAGCGACTCGCCCTTTTGCATGCTCCTCAGCACTTTTTCGTCCCCGCTTTCAATGCCAAAACCTATAGCCCTACAACCAGCGGATAGCATCGCAGAAAGTATTTCGTCCGTTACTAAATCGGCTCTCACCCCCTGGGTGGCCGTCCATTTAATCTGAAGGTTCCTTTTTCGAATCTCGTCGCATAGTTTTAGTATTCTGTTCCTATCAACTAAAAGATTGTCTCCATCGATATAAAATTTTTTAAACCCGAATTTCTTCATATCCCATTGTATCTCAGCGATTATGCTTTCCCAGGATCTTGGCCGCCAAAGACGACCCTGGATATCTTTAACGCAGCAAAAATTGCACCGATAGGGACATCCCCTTGAATCAGCGATTGGTAAAAAATTGTATTTTTTAACCTCCAATAAATCCCACGCCGGAAACGGCAATTCATCTAAATTATGGTTAAATTCTCTAGGTTGATTTTTCCTTACTTCACCGCCTTCCCGATAGATGAGGCCTTTTACGGACTCTAAACCTGTTTTTCTTTTGAGGGCGTTGCAAAGTTCCTGGACGGTTTTTTCGCCTTCCCCGAAAATTTCAAAATCTATCTCGCGATAGATTTTTAAAACCTCTTCTTGCATAATGCAGGCGTGCGGTCCTCCGATCAGTATTTTCGCCGGTGTTATCCTCTTTATTTTTCTAATAAAATCTATAACCATAGGCTCTGAAAAGGACATCATCGGCAGCCCTACTATATCAGGATTAAACTGTTTTATTTTATCAATACACGCATGGTCGATATTAGTATCCACAATGGATACGCACTCCCCGGCTGACCGAAGGCTTGAAGCCAAATATGTCAGATTTATCGGCGGATAGCGAATAGGATCAAAATATATCGGATTCAATAATAAAATATTCATTGTAGGGAAACGGTTGTGTTATGCATTATATTGGTACAGATTGCAGCATCGCGAACAAACCGGTAATAAGTTTACTTCTTTAATTTTTTTTCTGAATTCCCTTGCTTTTTTGCCATTCCAAATTGCAAGAAATGAATCCTTCTTTACATTGCCTAGCACATAATCCGGGAAATCGCCACAAAAGACTATATCTCCATTATATCGGATATCTGCCCTGGCCCATAAAGAAAAACATTTTTTCTGAGACATCTTTGATGTATTGTTATAAAAATTTGCGATTTCTGCCGGCGAAAGTTCAGGAAGAAAGGTAATATGCAATCCTTCGTTTCTTTTGGTTTGTATATTTTTAATAATGCCTGAAAGCCTTTTAAGATTCATGTTAATTTCTTCTTTCCTGAAACCCCTCCAGGAGGCCGCCTCTATACCAAAAAGCTTACTGCAAACTTCTTCATATCGCCTGCCCATGTGAAGAGGTATATTCCACCCATATATAAAATGGATGCCATCAATTCTAAGTGTTTTTGATAGCTCGACCATCTTCTCAAGTGTGTTATAAGAATCCTCTGTTATAACCGTATTTATTATTATTTTAGGATAGCGAGTTTTCTTTTGATCCCGCGCTTTCACAAGAGCCCTGATGCTTTCAATTGTTTTATCATAAGCGCCTGCATTCCTTATTTTATCATTTACCTCCCTTGGTCCATCTAAAGAAATTTCTATTTCATCGAGCCTTGTTCTAACAACTTCGCATGCATAAGGTGATAGGAGGGTCCCATTTGTAATTACGAGGCAACGTAAATCCTTGGATTTAATGTAGGAAATGAGTTGCATGATTTTTGGATACAAAAATGGTTCTCCTCCCCAGATAATAATCCTTTTCGGGCATGTTTCGTCTATAATCTTTTTCCATTGTTCGAAGCGTAGTTCTTCCGATTTCAGACCGGATACCGCTTCGGTTTTGAAATGGCCTTGCTCTCCCCACTGGGCGCACATCTTACATCTCAGGTTACACCGCATTGTTGGTAAAAGCGCTAATTGGGTTGGCGGAAAAGAATAACCATCCTTCAAAAAATAATACCCTAAAAACATCTTACGGAAATAAAGCAGTTTTCGAAGTCTCTTATACATCATCCACCACTCTCAAGTTTAAATTTGAAAGTTTAGAAAAAATAATTTTTTTCAGTATAGAAAAATCTTCTTTGGATATTAACGAAAATAAAAAAGATAACGCAATGAATGGAATTACAAAAATAAGTTTGGCCCATACCTGCTGTGGTTTAAAGATAAGAAATAAACCAAACGAGATAATAAATGGAAATAATGGTTTTATAAGAATTGTTTTTTTAATACCTATTTTATATTTCTCTAATAATCCAGCCGCCATAATCAGGTGTAAGGCATGTAAAACGAGAAGTGCATATACAGCCCCGATAAGTCCCATGCGGGGAACCAATATAAGGCTTACGCCTATGCCAACTATGACTTGTATTATATGCAATAACATGGCCACAAAAGAAAAGCCTCCTCCGAGTAACACAAGCCAGAGACTATAACCCAGCAAATAAAAATATGACACAATCATTAGGTAGAAAAATATTTGTGAAACATGCCCATATTGTGATGAAAAAAGAACGGTTATAATTTCCTTATGAAACATGCCTGCCAAAAAAGCGAAAAAGGCCACGATTAAACCCAATACCCTTAATGCATGATACACAAGATTCTTGATTTCGACCGATTTACCCTTTGAAAATAACTCGGCGATTTGTGGGAAAAATACAGAACGAAACGCTCCGAATACGCGCTGTAAATGCTCGGGAATTCTGCTTGCGACTTCAAAAAGCGCCAAAGAAGCAGGCCCAAGAAAGCCCGCAATTATCAGGGCGTATATTCTTCCGCTGAAAAACCCTAAAATACTTTCTATTCCTATAGGCCAACCGAATTTTATTATTTTCTTAAAATGAGAAGTTTTAAGTTGCCCCCGAGAAATACCGCGAGGGAATAGAAGTATGCAACCAATTAAAAGAGAAAACGCAAAAGCATACAATGCGCCAATGATGTCCATTTTAAAAATTATAAGGAAGACTATCACCAGTAACATTCTTGATAACGCGATTGAAATATCGGCAAACGCTATTTGTTTATATCGATAAAACCCCTGAAGCACATGATTGAATAGAAATTCAAAACTTTGAGCTAAGTAACATATTATAATAAATGGAAAAAAACGCAGGAGCAATTCAGATTTAAAAATAGTGTAAATAAGAGGCCTAACCGCATATAATATAGGAATCGTTATAACGGTAATGCCTATTTTTATAACTAAGAGTGATTTGGTCCAATTCTTTTTTTCATCGCCTTCTGCTGAAACAATAAATTTGCTGGCTGAAAAATTAAGTCCGAGATCACTCATGACAACAAAAAATCCGACAATAACCTGTATCAAAAGATAAATCCCAAATCGTTCTATGGGAATATTGCGCGCGATAATCATAAAGGTCGCTAGTCCCAGGAGCAATCTTATTCCGGTTGAAGTAAGCATTAATGACATATTTCCTAAAAATCTATCCCTTATATTTTTCATATTTTCCTAAGATTAAGTTTTTCCAAAAAAACGGTTATAATGAATTTTGTAAATAAACCGGGCTATGGTATCGTCTTTTTCTACTTCTATTCGCTTAAGTAAAAAGAGATCCGTTGTCTTGTCATTTTTACCCGGCATGCTCGTGCAAGCACATGTATAACCTGCTTCTTTCACCAGGTATTTTAAATGTTCGTTAAACTTCGAGCATGGATAGCAGAAAAAATGCTCTCTTTGGTTCAGCGCAGATTCCAGTGTCTGCTTGGATCTTTCAAGCTCATCCATTATGTCCGGGTCAGAAAGAGACGGTAATTCAACATGATTAACGGTGTGAGAATGAAAAGAAAATCCATGCACGGAAAGAAATCGAATTTCATCCCAAGACATAATGTTTATATCGTCTTTCGCCCCTTCGTCCCAATCATTAACACTGCCTATTTTGCCTGTAGGTATAAATATCGTGGCCTTAAAACCATAGGACTTTAATATGTCTTTCGCGGAATTTAAAAAGCTTCTGTAGCCATCATCAAAAGTCAAAATGACGGACTTGCTTGGAATATTTTTTTTCGCTTTTAAAATTTCCGCAAGTTCGCCCAGCTGGAATACAGAATATTTGTTTTTATACAGATATTCCATTTGCCTCGCGAAATCCTGAGGACTTACATAAAAACGTTTTAGCTTGTTTTTCATGGAAGTCTTAGCTATATGATGATAGCATAAAATTAGACAACCTCGTCTTAACACGGATATTCCTTTTGCATGAAAAAATAAGGTTCGGTTATTTTTTCGCCTTTTATGGGTTTGAATTCATCTCCGCCATACAGAGCGGCATATCTTCGCCACGGGCCGTCGCATATGAAATAGTAGCGGCATTTCTTGCATTCCGGAAACATTGTGCTGTACCTTCCGCATATCGCTTTAATTTGCATCCTGTGTAAAAATTCAGACACCGGAAATAGCTTCAGACTATGGATAGATACTCGCCGCATTCCTCTCAGAATGATGAAACCTATCGTGCTAAACAGGCCATTTTGAATAACCGCTCGCTTTAGATAATCCCATTCCTCCGGATCGTACTGAATCTGATGCATATTATGAATATATCGCTCGTAACCCTCCATAAGGCAGAAAGGTATATACATCACATTTACCTTGATTCTATCTTTCAAAATATCGACCGCTTCCTTCACGTAGGGAGCCGCCTTTTTCAGCATGGGCGCAAGGTCTTTATTGTATATTTCGTGACAGACGCAGGGGTTTAAATTAATAAGACTCACTACTTCCGGGCCAATTCCTCTTATGAGGCGGGCGATATCTGGCAGGCGCTGATAGTTAAATTGCGTAATGACAGAATTTATCCTAATCCTTACTCCCAAAATCCCTGCGTTTTCGATAGCCTTTAAACATTTTTCAAAACTTCCCTTCGCACCCACGATATAATCGTGAGATTCGGCATTGTCTCCATGAATAGAAAACAGAATATCACTTACACCAGCTTCTTTTAATGCCTTAAAGAACTTGATATCCGCAAGGAGTATACCGTTTGTAATAAGGCATACTTTTTTAAAACCGAGCGAAAGCGCGTAGGCAACGATTGAAATGAGATCTTTATTCATTGTAGGTTCACCGCCTGTAAAGTCGATTCCTTCTATCCCGAGTCTTCTGGAAGCGCGCAATTGTTTTTTAATTAAATTTAAATTAAAAAAATTCGATTTTAGAAATGGGCGGTAATAGCAAAATTTACACGCTGCGTTACACCTGTAGCCCAAATTAATGTCAACCTTTTTATTCAGTTGCATCATTTTATAAACCTTTCGTAAATCATTCCGGCATTAACAAATAATTTCATTATGAAGGAAAAGCATATTATAATCAGCGGATTTTCTTTTTTCCTGAACCTAAATACATCCCTAACGGGGCCCGCGAACGTAGAAAATATTATGTAAGGGACTGATCGCTGAGCTTTAAATACATAAGCCCTGGGCATGCCGGAAAAACGAAGTGTGCCGGCATACATACCCCGTCCGTACTCGAATAACCTCTTCAGTAATCCTAAGGTTGTATTTCTGCCATAATGTTTTACTGAAATCTCGGGATAATATATATTCTTGTAACCTGCCATTAATATCTTAAGGCCGATACTTACATCTTCAAATGATCTATAATGTGTATCTTCAAAAAGACCGATATTTTCTAGAATTTTTTTGCGATAGCATGCGTTGGTTGTGCGGAAATAATAACAAAAAGGAGAGTTTAATTTATCATAATACTCATCAGCTAAAAACCTGACCCGTTCGATATTGCGTATCATTTTGCAGTTACCTACTTCAAAAGTATTACCCCCCACACTGCCTATATTTTCATCCTGGTTAAAGGCTCTAATAAAAACCTCTACCCAATGGGTGCACACTTCACAGTCATCATCTGTGAATGCGACGAGATCGTGTGAACTTGCCTTTACTCCGGCATTTCGGTTATCCGCCAGACTCACATTGGCTGTCTTTACCACCTTGATCACTGATTTCCGCTTAATATACCTTTTTACAAGCGCATCGACATCCTCTTCTCCGCTATTCACAATAATAACCTCATCGGGCAATCGGGTCTGATTCAGGAATAATGAATCCAAGCACTTTCTCAAGAGCTTATTCCTGTTATAAGTCAAAATAACAACTGAGATTTTCATGTGAGCCACCCCGAAAACCTGCTTGTCCGACCGAGGTTTACGATTAAACCGCAACAGAACCAAAGCATGAGTAGGCGTCCTAAGGAAATGGACTCAACCAAACCATGAACAGAGAAGGCGAATAGCCCGCTCACAAGCCCCATTGTTACAACGGACGCGATCCCCTCGGATTTCTTTATTAAGGACGACCATCCTTTCTTTAAAACGGAAAAAATAAATAATAGAAAAGCCCCAAGCGCGAAAATTCCCATTTCAGCGGCGATAAGCAGATAAAGATTGTGCACCTGGTAAAAGAAAAAAGACGTTATTCCACTTACCGAAACATCGTACAGATACATAACAAGTATATAATTACCGGCTCCGATACCTAAAAGCGGGTGTGAGAACACGATATTCAAAGCGATTTGCATCAGAGGCACGCGCATCGCCAGCGAACCGTAATCATAACTCGTAAAACGGGATAAAATCATATCGGCCATGAAAAATAGAGTTATCAAGGAAAGCGTGATTATAAAAAATGATCTTATGAGCATTTTCATACTAAACCGCGCCTTTAATAGATTCAGGAAGAGGAGAGCCCCCATTCCCGTAAAGAAACTGATCAATCCTCCTCTTGAGAATGTGAGATTGCAAACAAAAAAGCAAAAGACAAAAATTGTGAAAATTACGATTTTATATAAAATTTTCATTCGAAAAAGTAAAAGCGCCGCTAAAAGTGGCAGGACAAAATCCATATACATAAACCATAGCATGTTCGGCGAAGGAAGGGTACCGGTAATTCTAAACACTGATTGGATTCTCAATCTCTGGACATCGATCTTCAGCGGTTCCCCTAACCACTCCAACCCCAAGGGGCTCCCGGTATGCCACTGTATAAAAGCAATAATACTCTGAATTAAGGCCCCTGCTATTAAAATAAAGAGAATTGTCTTTAAGGTTTGTTTTTTTATCGGATAGTGCGCGATATAAAAAAATATAAGAAATCCTCTAAGAAGAATTAACGATTGGTAAATACATTGTTTCTTATCTACGGCGTTAAGGCATGAGACGAAAGAAAGCAATACCAGAAAAAACAGAAAAAGCGACGCGCTTTTGCTAACGGTAACCTTCTCGGTAACACGCCTTCCAAGTATTTCTGCGACCCATAAAATATATAAACTTAAAATAACAAAATCAATTATACGTATCCCTATCCATAAACTCGGTTCGTCGGGATAAATATAAAATTTGCCCAGATGAAACGGGATGATGAATACCAATAAATAAAGAAGCCCTTCTCGAATGCCTACTGTAAGGAGCGAGACGAAAATAAATATTAATCCTGCGACTAAAATTAACCAGTAAAGCGGCTGTATGGGAAGTAAAAGTATAACGGAAGAAAAGATAACGAGAATAAAGGTAATAATAATGAAAGGAAAATTTTTGAATTCATGCGTTATCATATATCAGCAAGTAGCATTTTTTAAACGTCTTCATCTTATAGCCGTTTATAAAGAAATCCCGGCACTTCGTATCTTTGACAGTTGAGCATAATTCCCAAGCTTTTAGGCCCGACCGGAACCAATCTCTCCAATGCCATTTTTGCCACTTCCCTCCTTGTCGAACCAGCTTTAATTACAAATAGCGCATAATCAAAAGAAGATGAGATGGCCAAGGTAGCGCTATTAAGCCCGCAGCTGGACGAATCGAAAATAATATAATCAAATTTGTTTTTGAGGTTTATAATAAAATCTTTCAATCGTTCGAAATCCAAAGGTTTATTCAAAGAATTCTCTACGCCGCTGGGAATAAAAAACAAATTATTTAAACGGGTAGTCAGGATAATATTCCGGACGCTATCTTCTTTATCCGCAAAATTGATAAGTCCGGGTTCATGGCTTGTCTCGAATAATTTATGTAAGCATGGGTGCACGGTATCCGCATCCACCAAAAGAATCTTTTTATCCACATTTTTGCTGAGTGTCAAGGCAAGATTCAAGGCAGTTACGGTCTTACCTTCTCCTCTGGAAGAACTGGTTACCAGCAGGGCTTTAACCGGAGATGCTGAAAATACTTTAATTGCGTTTAACAATTCCTGATATGATTCAAAAACTACTCCTTCGGGTTTAGTAAATAACGTATCAACATTCGGCAAAGACCCGATTGATCCCACAATGCTATAGCCGAGATATTTCTTTATATCTTCACGCGTATACAAACGATGATCCATATAATTGGCCCAAAACACCATCCCCATGCCGCCAAAAACTCCTAAGAAAATTGCTGCTAAAATATTTATGCGTTTCTTTGGCCAAACCGGTTTGATTGGTACGGTAGCCGGCTCGATGATCTCAATATTGCGGACCTGTCCGATTTTGTCTTTTTCCATTGCTACGGCGATCTGCATTTCCTCCCGTTTTTTAAGAAGCATTAAATAAATTTCTTTTAAATTTTCCGTGGTATATTCCATACGGCGTAATTGCATTTTTTTTTGCGGAAAATCTTTAAGTTTTTCCTTAATATTTTGTATTTCTGTCCGGGCCGCATTTATATCAGGGTAGCCGGCTTTGTATTCTTCCAATAAGTACACAAGGTGTTTTTCTTCGTCAAATAATTTTTCCAGAGAAATCCTTGCCTCGTCTCTGAGAGAAACAATATCGTAATTTTCTTCGTAATCTCTTAATGCGGCCTCGGCGTTACCAAGGCTAACATTAACAACGTTTATCTGGGCATCTATAAACTC
This sequence comes from Candidatus Omnitrophota bacterium, assembly GCA_013203315.1. Lineage (GTDB taxonomy): Bacteria > Omnitrophota > Gorgyraeia > JABMRN01 > RBG-13-46-9 > JABMQJ01. Next base: position 42,411 of record JABMQJ010000020.1, read on the forward strand.
GAGGACACTCGAAGAACGTGTTGCCTTTATTTTAAAATAAAAGTCAACGTAATTTTTGGTAACAGCGTTAACAATCTGGACCCCTAATAACCTGTCTTGCAAATCCAGGCGAATACTTATAAAATCCGTATTTCTTACGGGAGCGATTTTAAGTTTTCTTTTGAGAAATAATACTGCTTTTTCAAATTTATACTCGCCTTTTATGGGAAGTTTTTCGGCTAACGACAAATCTATTACTGTTTTTTCCAAAACACGGCGGGTTTTAATAAATCTGACCTGCGTGCTCATTAAAGATAATCTGTCGACAAATTCGGAAATAGGTACTTTAAGGGGGGTCAGTGGTTCTTCTTCGGCTTTTTCAACAAGAATTATTGTTTCTGCACGGTAAAATGGCTTTAGGGCAAACGAGAGAACTGTAACAGAAATAATCAGGCCAAAAAAGAAGGTAAGAAAAATGGCTTTTCTTCGAAAAAGTATTATGCAATAATCCCGAAGCGTAGGTTGTCTACTTATATTATTTGCCACTTTTTCTCCTTCTGGCGGCAGTATCGGATGTCACGGCTATTTTTTTAATAACTTTTAGTAAGTTGCCATTGAATTGACGGATTTATTTTACGCGTGAAAAATTCTAAGAAATCGTCCAATTTTGATATAAAACTTTTTGGAACAAATATAACGTCGTTTGGCTGAAGTAAAATATTTTCCTCCGTTTTACTCGCTTTAAGTATTTTCTTCATGTTTACGCGCATGGCCTTCGGTGTGCCATCGAGGTCACGGCGTATCAAAATAACACTATCTAATACAGCAGAATTCTTCGTATAAGCTGCCATGGCAATGGCTTCAACGATAGTAAGGCGGCCCGTTAGAGGGTACATCCCCGGTTTTCCCACTTCGCCGAGGACGCATATTTTTTTACTCGAGAAATTTCTTACAATAACGGTTACCCTAGGATCCTTGATAAGCTCACTTAATCCCTGGGTTACCGATTTATCCAGTTCTTTCGGCGTAAGGCCGCTTACTTCTATGTCATCAAGAATTGGAAGAGATATTTTACCGTCCGGCCTTACCGTAACAGTTGCGGAGAGGTCCGGGTGACGCCATACAAATACTTCCAACACGTCTTCTGGTCCGATAATATAATCAAAATTTTTCATGATGGCCTCTGCGTCTCGCTCGTACGACTTCTCGGCTTCAATCGCATTTCCTCCGTCAGCAAAAAGCAGACCGGACATACTAACCGTTAAAACGAACAATATTAAAAAGTTTATGATGTTGAAATTTTTCTTCATATGTTTATATCGGTAATATCTTGCCATTTTTGCCACCATTGTATATTGCACATCATATCATAAACAGGTTATAGCCCTTTGCTCTTAATAAAGTATACCTGCTTTTACGCTTAGTATGGTAATATTAGTAAAATAATACAGTAAAAGTAATGCAATGGTAATATTGCAAATTTCATTTATATTTTTATTCGCTGGTAAATATGACGTATGTGGCTCTGGTAATTCTACTGGCTTGCCAGATTTAGCGGCCCTTTTTAAGCTCTGCGTTCATTAGGCGCGTGGCTTCTTTGAGTGCCTTTTTTGTGTCGACTTTTGTAAGAACGACTTTTTGTATGGCCTGGTTCACAAATCTTGTGCTTGTTTCCCAAACTACAATCGGTGGCGGGCCCTTCGTGTCCAAGGCTTGCGCTTTTAATACTTTTTTAAATTTTTCGTCCATAGGCAAAACGTCCCACGTATTCATGTTGGGAGGGAGATAGGTGTCTTGTGCTTGCCACGCTTTTTCGTAAAGTGCTATCTGGGTTTTTGGCTCAAACAGGAATTTTATAAATTGCCATGCCTCATTCTTGTTACCGGATTGGGCGAAGATTCCCATTATTCTTCCGCCTATGAATCCCGTTCCTTTACCTGAGGGCCCTTTTGGCAGAGGTGCAATTGACCATTTATCTTTAATTTCCGGGGCACTTATCATAAGCTCTACTATTTTCCAGTTTCCGGATATAGCAAGAGGGAAGTCCCCTGTTCGCATACCTTGTTCGAGCGGAATTTGCGTCTTTGGAACACCTAGTTCGCTGTAAAGTTTTGCGAAAAACTCCATACCGCGAGCGGCTTCTTCTGTATCAAGGGTGCATACCGAGAAGTCGTCATTGTAGTAATCTCCACCGGCCTGCCACAAATAAGCGGAATAACCTATCCAATTTAAAGAACCCCACTCAAATATCATGCCCTTTTGCTGCTTTTTCAATTCTTTTAAGGCTTCGGTAAGTGCAAACCATGTCTCCGGAGGATGAGGTATTATATCGTTTCTGTAATACATGATTTGTTCTGTCATATCGAATGGTATGCCGTACACTCTTCCTCTATAATCTACAGATTCCCATATACCGGGAAAAATCTTATCTTTTATGGTGCTTACGTCTTCGGGAAACATCTCACCCAGATCAATCATAGCACCTAAAGTACCGAACTCCGTACCCCAGGTAAGACCCATTGTTCCTATATCGGGGGTAACGCCTCCAGCGATAGAAATTAGATACTTAGCGTGTGCCTCACCCCATGAAACTGCTTCACATCTTACTTTTATTCCTGTTTTGGCCAAAAATTCTTTCGCTACCTCGTTTACACTCATGGCCTGGCTTTCGGAACCTACAAGCCACATTACAAGTTCCTTTTCCTTGATGATTTTCGTGCCGCAACCGAAAGTAGACAAAAGCACCGCGATACATAATAGCAAAAGAATCCTTTTCATTTGATCCTCTTTTAACTTATTTTAGCGAAAATTTTCTGTATAACAAGAGCGCCTGCGCCTACGGCAACAGCATTTTCCCCCAAGCTTGTCGGAATAACTTTAACTACCTTAACCGCTTCTTCATAGCCCCACATCTTAACGGTATTTTTCACCGCTTCCATCAGGACCTCGCCGGCCTTTTCAATGCCTCTTCCTATGACAACGGCTTCCGGATTAAAAAGATTTATCAAATACGCGATTTTAGTTCCCAGATACGCCCCCGCTTCCTGTAAAAACTCTACGGCAAGCTTATCGTCGTCTTTAGCCGCTTTTGTCACTATGCTAAATGTGATTTTATCTAAATCTCCTTTTACCATATCCAAAATCTTGGATTTCGCGTCTTTATTTTTTTGGAAATATATCTTGGAATATGTCGGAATACCTAAATCTATGCCCCTTGAACGAAGACAACAACCATGGCTATAACCCTCCCAGCAACGAAGCGAAGATTCTCCGGGAGGATTGATATTGAGTTCCCCCGCGCTTTTAGTAGCACCGTAATAAAGCTCCCCTTTTATAATCATTCCCACGCTTGAGTCGGAACATATAAATAATATATTTTCAACACCTTCCTCGAGGCCTATTCCCGCCCATTTTTCACCCAAAGCTGCAGCCATGGAATCGTGTTCTACGACACTATGCATGTTAAACTTGCCTTCTACCGACTTCTGCAAGGCTGCATAGCTAAACGTTTCTCCTTTTTCGACAGCATAACGGGCCGTGCCCTTGTACCTATCCAGAGGCCCCCATATGCCGAACCCGACTCCCTTTATCTTTTCTTTTTCTATGCCGCTTTTTTTGACGAGCCTCTCGATAAGATCGTTTACCCTTTCTATGAATTTATCCTGCCCTTCTTCGCACTTTTTTACTACCTCTTTAGCCACAACCTTTGAGGTCACGTCTAAAAGACAGGCTGTAAGCACGGTATCCTCTACAATGTGCGGCGCTCCTAAATCAACGCCTATGCTGTAACCATATTCCTTGTTAAGCCGTAGAAGTTCCGGACGTCTTCCTCCCGTGGAAATATCAAGGCCCGTCTCGTAGGCTAGGCCCTTCTTTATATACGTATTAACGTAATTGGAAACCGTAACTATGTTAAGGCCGGTTAGTTTTGAAATGTCGGCGCGCGAAACCTCTCTTTTTCGTCTTATAGTATCCAGTATGTCGAGATTTCTTCTTTCTTTTTCAGTCAGGCGATCTTCTTTTTCAGTAAAGTCTTTCACATCACACCTCTTTTTTTAAACTAAACTCGAAGCGAGTTTAGGGTCAAGTTTTAGTAAAAATTCTTTTACGTTTTTATCGTGGCGCGCCATAGCAAAAGGGATACCCCAAAGGCTCATGTTGCGCACATATAGCTCACCATCACCGAGCGCACCGTCTTTGGAAAAAACTACGTCCGGCTGGGCCCAAACATTTTTTCTTTTATAAACAAAATTTTCCCAGGTTCTTTTGGCAATATCCAGCGCTTCGTCAACAAAACCTTCATATATCGCCAGGCAGCAAAGCGCGTATGTTTCGCCCGTCCATACGTTTTCTGCATGATGATTTGAATGATCGATTTTCCCGTTGGGATAAACGGAATTAACGATACCGAACTTACTCTTTTTTCCGTTTAGATTCAAAATTGTTTTAACGGCTTTTTTTACATGATCCTCGGGTAGTATATAACCCAGACCCAGAAGATGTGCGTACCATTGCCCGTTAAGTTGGCCCGCGGTACAAGCATTATAACTGCTTTTTTTGGTTTTTCCCGCGATGTAATAAGAGCCGTTCCATAGTTCTTTTTCAAACGAATGCTTTCCTCTTTTAAAATAATCTTCGCATTGTTTGTAGAAAGCGTTATCGCCCATAATGCGTGCCATTTTCATGGACGCAAGAAGGCTTGCTAAAAATATGCCGGAAGAATATGAGCTTGTTCCGTAAAAATCCCAGAGATCGTAAGTCTGGTCTTTGCCTTCGTTGTCGGGAAGGCCGTTTCCGTCCTTATCCTGGGAGAATTCCCAGAGCATCGCCTTTTTTACGCTTTTATATATTTTTTTCAAAAACTTAATGTCGTCGGTCCAGAGGAAATCCCTGTATGCCATTAAGGCGTACTTCGTGGAAAGGTCCTTCCACGGATGTCCGGCTGTCGTGCCATCCGACGGGCAGCCTATTTGCGATTTTCCAAGGTCGTGGGCGATGCGTCCGTCTTTTTTCTGGTACTTTTTAAAAAGGAGCATTGTGTTTTTTTCAAGCTCCGGGAAAAACATAGCAAGCGCAATTGTCCCGTAGTACCTAACGTCCAACGTACCCATGAGAGGCCATTTTACCGGATTCTCATACATGACAAATTGGTTGTCTTTTGTCCACCAGCTTGCCGAGGTTATGGTCGAAAGATAATTTATAAGACCGTCTTTTAGCCAATTTTTTAAGGGTGCGGTTTTTATGGGATTTTGCCACCTGTCTATTTTCTTTAAAAATTCTTCTTTTCTTTTATGAACATAAACAGCCACATCCCAGGAATCGCCGAACCAGTTCTGATACATGTGTCCGAGATAGTGGTTTGGCATAAACCATGTATAGTAAAAAGGAATTTCCTTTTCTTCATTTGGCTTTAATTTAAATTTAACTGCGAGTGCAGCCATCCATTCGTCACCCTCGCCCTGCGCTACCTTTCCGCCGTTCTCGTTGGGGAGTTCCCCATTTTCGCTGAAAAATCTCCATATGTCAAAACGCCTGTCTTCTATGTCACCCTTAAAATTATCCCTGACATAGGACCATTCGTTCTGGTAGGTAATATGGCCTACGTGCGGCACCGATAGAGATATGTCACCTCGAGCGCCACCGTCCCACGGATGCGCGTTTTTCTTATAAAAACTTACCCCGGTAAGACCGTTTTTCCGTCTTACCTTGTTATATCGGCCCACATTCCAGCTGCCGACCGCGTTTATGCCGGAAGCCATAATTGAAACGAGTGCTTTTTTGTTTGTTGTATTTTTTATTTTGAAACTATATATCGCTGAAGGGATGGAAGAATTTTTGTTATCCTCTTTTATGAAGGGTGAAAAAGCAAGAAGCGAAACATCTAGTTTTATATCTTTGTCTTTAAAACGAAGTTTGCCAACCGGAAAATTTGCTTCGAATTCTATTCTTTCTACGGTTGGGCATTTATTAAGAGGTGTAGTCTGGAGGAATTTACTTATTGATTTTTCGCCCTGTTTTATGAATATCGCGAAAGGATTCGAGACCCTATAGTCTTCCGCTGTTCCCGGCCTGTACCCATGAAGTTGGCCTAACGGTTTTTCCCAGTTGTTAAGCCCCGTAAAGGCGCCTCGTGTCCCGTCGGGAAAAAGTTGCAGTATCCCGCAGCCTATTCCACCGATTGGCAGCCCTGAAATAACATTGTCTTTTGATGTGTATTTTATAGACACGTTATCTTACTCGCCTAAAACTGCTTTGGTCTTTGGTGGCAGGTCACCTATTGACTTTTCTTTTATAAACTTCTTTTATATAATCTTCGGCCAGTTTATTTTGAGGGGTAAAATTCCTGTTTGACTTTCCGCCCATTTTAACTGACGTGCCCCAATCCCACCAGTAAATACCATAAAACCATTCCTTGTCCCAGAATGTATCAATAACGGCTTTGTAGCAGTTTAGCTGTGTTTCCATGTCAGCCTTTGCGTTGGGTGCGCGTTCCCATGGTGAGCGTGCGGCTTGCGTTGCGCTGCAATATCCTGTTTCCGGAAATACAACCGGTTTATTGATTCTTTTTTGCCAGGCCTCTATTTCTGGAATCCATTTTTGCCACGCTTCCATAAGCTCATCATATGTAGGGTTATCCTTATCGGATAACGGAAAATAAGCATCGATTCCCGCGTAGTCAAGGTCATCCCAGAATCTTATCTGGAGATATTCATCGCTCCAGTTGGCAGCATACATCAAGGGTCCCTTATATACCTTTCTCACTTCTTTTATTATTTTTCTCCACTCGTCAACGTGATGCGTAGTCGCGCCGGTAAGTTCGGTTCCTACGCAAAACATCTCGACGCCGGTTTCCTGGGCTATTTTCGCGTAATGTATCATGAATTTTTCATAATTCTCGAACCATTTTTCCCAATCGGGCTCTGAAACGCAAGCTATGTCCCCTCTCCAGTTACCGAATTCCGTGCTTATAATATCAAGGTGCGGTTTCAGCAGTACCTTCATGCCGAGTGAACGTGCCGTTACTATGGCGTGTTTTAAGCTTTCGTCGGTGGGTGTTTTTTCCGTTGAAAATATATCCGTCGCAAAGCAGTGATCCTGGTACCATGTTGTGAGAATTGTAACCCATTCGACATTCATGTTTTTTAACTTTTCGAGCGATGCATCAGATCTTTTTGAAGCGTAAGCTTTTTTATTCCACGTCGTATAACACATGCCTTTCTGGAATACAGGGCCCGCATGCGCTTTTCCTACAAGACCAGCTACGCTTAAGAAACCTGCCAAAACAATGATAGGCGCTATTGCGATTAGAGAAACTTTAAAAACTTTATTCATTCCCGATCACCCTCCGTTCGATTTGTTCGGCTTATTTGCCAATTCTTAAGTTGTCGATGTACACCGGGCCTTTGTAAACCGGCCTCTTATTCGATTCCACTCTTACGACAATCTTTCTTATGTCTTGTCTAAATGTTTCATCGGGAAGTACCCTTTTCCAGTCGTAGCTACCCGGTCCTATGTCGCCCCTTATCGTAACCCACTCGCCGGGGATAAGAGGGACTGAGCGGGTCATCTCTGTCCATTTCCAGCTATCCCCCACTGTAAGAATTATCTTTGCCCTTAACCCAAGTGGCGTGTCTTCTGTGATATACACATCTACCGCGATTTCCCTGTAAGGGCTGAAGTCGAAATACTGTTCGTGCTCTATAATAGCTGCGCTCCATATTCTTCCCGGGAAGTTAGAGTTTACTTTAAGGCTTGAATTTCCTTCGCTTGCCACATCGCTTGAAATTTCTATGCTTTCGGCAACGTGGTCATCTTTATCCAGGGCCCACTCGGGAACCTCCCAGCCATCTTCATCTTTTTCAAAACTGAATAAAACCATTTCTTCGGTTATGGGTTCACGTTCCGCATCCGCGGCGGTATCCTTTTCTTGAGCGGGTGTTTTTGGGGTAGCTTGTGGTTCGGCCTGCGTCGTAGCAGTTTCTTTTTTAACCGCTATTTTTGCAGAAGGGCCTTTCCCTTTCGGCTCTTCGGCTTTACCGCAACCCGAGGATATGATAGATAAAGATATAATAAGTGCTAAATAATAAAAGACTTTTTTTCGCATGATTCCCCTCTCAAGATTATTTACAAACTGTGGATAGTAGGGGGAGTTTAAACCTCCCCCTACTATTTGTAGCTGTCCGTATATTAACGTATATTATTCGCCCAATACGATATTATCTATATAAATCGGGCCGCTATACGCCGGTTTATTTGTTTCGATTCTGATCGCGATTTTTCTTACGTCCGCTCTGAATTCATCTGTTGGCTTTGTTCGCCTCCAGTTGGTACTGCCTGGTTTTAGATTTGCTGATATGTGTGTCCATTCACCAGGTTTAAGTCTGACTGAGCGGCTCATTTCTGTCCACTTCCAGTCTTCGCCTACCGTAAGAATCATCTTCGCTCTCAAGCCTACGGGCGCGTCTTCCGGCACGTAGATATCGCATGCGAGCGTGCTGTATGGCGTCCAATCGTAATACTCCATGATCTCTGCCACAGCGCCGTTCCATCTGTTGCCCGGGAAATTGACAGTTAGTTTAAGACTGCCTTTTCCGTCATTAGCAACGTCTTTGCTTACATCAAGCTCCTCGCCCAGGTAATCGTCCTGTTCGTAAGCCCAGTCGGGGATTTCCCAACCTTCTGTATCTTCGCCTTCAAAGGAAAAAAGCACTTGATCTTCTGCAAAAGTGCTTCCTGATGCGAGGAATACAACTGCTGTAAGCAGTGCCGCTATAAAAAATAGCTTCTTCATACGTACACCTCCTTTTATTCTATTTCCTTATACCACTTCTCTATCACAACTTCAGCTTCTTTATCCCTTATCGGAAAACCTATCGGGCTCCAGCGCTCCAGCGGGAAATACTGCCATATGTACATTCCCTTAAACCAGCTTCTTTTGCTTAGAACTTCGAGGGCCGCGTCCAAACAATCGGCCTGTTCTTTCTGGTCCTCCGGATTTGAAAGCGTTGCCCACGGCTGTTTATTCGTTCCGTCGGAACTTACGTATCCGAGCTCTGTAAATATGATCGGTTTATTGAGGTCATTATCTTTTAACCATTTTTCTAAAATGTCAGCGTGTTTTTCCCATGCTGCTACTAATTCTTCTTTTGTGGGATCGTTTTTATTTGTCAGCGGAAAATAAGCGTCTATGCCTATCAAATCTAAGGCGTCCCAGAAAGGCATGTCAATATATTCTGTCCAGTTGGCTGAATATGTAATATACCCTGTGTATATTGCCCTTACGGAAGCGATAATATCTCGCCACTCTGCGTCCCATGCGTCGAATGAAGTGTTTTCGAGTTCTGTGCCTACTGAGAATATTTCCACGTTATTGTCCTGGGCAAGTTTTGCGTAGCGGAGAGCTATTTTTTTATAATTTGCAAACCACGCCTTGGTACCTATGATGTCGCCTCTGAATGTACCGTCTTTACAATCTACGTGAGGTTTAAGAAGTACTTTTATGCCGAGGGCGTGGCATGTCTGGATAGCATGAGCGATTGCACGATCGGTGGGGCTATCGCCGCCTTCAAAATCATGTACAACGATTTCTGTTGAATCTACTGCGTCCTGATAAGTCGGAGCCATAATTGCTACGTGTTTTACGCCGATTTTTTTCAAATGAACAAGCATAAGATCAGACGGCACAGAACCGAGTTCCCAATCTGTCCATGAGGTATACACAACGCCTTTGTGAAATTCCTCCAAGGTCATCGGTGTGGGTTCTTCTTTTAACTCCGCTATGGCTGCCGCAAGCTCTTCTTTTTTCTTGGTGAGATCTACTACGGGGGTTTTTCTTTCGGGCTCATCGGGGTTTAAACTCTTTGGGCCATATATCTCGAATTCCCATATCGAAACTCCCCAGGTGGAGTTATTTCGCTTAAGGCCGATCATCTTGACGTAACGGGCTTTGATAGGTGAAAATTCTATTTCATCTATAACGCCGTCCTGTCCTTCCATTAATACGAGTCTCTTCCAGTTTTTATTGTCAAGCGAAGCCAGAATTTCGTAATCTAGCGCGTAGGCTGTTTCCCATCTTATGATTATTTTACTCAATACCTTTGGTTTGCCTAAATCGAAATAAATCCATTCGTTGTCAACTCCAAGCTGCGAAGACCAGCGTGTGAGTATATCCCCGTCAATAGGCGCTTTGGAGTTTGGAGGAGGGGCCCAGTCAGGTGTGTCGTCAAAACTTGAGGCAACCGCATCTTCAACCGAGAGATATACAAGAGCGTTCTCTTCGGCAACCTCGGTTACTTCTTGTACCTCTTGCGATTCCTGGTTTCCGTATGCGTTCAGCGTGCATCCAACAATAAGTAGGAACGTAATGATATACTTCTTCATATGACTCCTTATATTATACCTGGATAAGGCCTTTAAAGTGTAACACGTATGTAACAAAACTGTAAATATTTTGCAACAACTGAACCGCTTCTACGGCGTTCCATATTCCTTAAGCCCCTTCATCGTTATCCCTTTCATGAAATACTTCTGGAACAACAGAAAGACGATGAGCATCGGCGTCGTCGCCACCACGGCACCCGCCATGATCGTCGCGAATCTCGTGCCGAACTGACTGTTAAGCACGGAGAGGGCGAGCGGCAATGTGCGCATCTGGTTGGAATTTATCACTATGAGGGGCCATATGAAGCTGTTCCACTGCTGCAGAAACGTTAATATCGCCAGCGTAGCGAGAACCGGCTTTATCAGCGGTAGTATGACGAGGCGGTAGATACCGAACTCGCTGCACCCGTCGATCTTCGCCGCATCCACCAAGTCATTCGGTATTGACATTATGAACTGCCTGCATAGGAAAACGCCGAAGACTCCCGCCATGACCGGAACGATCAATGCGTTATACGAATTAAGCCAGCCAAGTTTCCTTATCAGGATGAACCCTGAAATGATGTTAACCTGCCACGGTATCATGAGCGAACCTAAGAGTACAAAAAATATCTTATCCCTACCCCAGAACTTGTGCTTGGCAAATGCGTAGCCCGCTAGCGAGCAGAAGAATAAGTTGGCGATGGTAACGGCAGCTGAGACGTATATGGAATTCCAAAGGTACCTCAGTATCGGCATAAGCCGGAAGAGGTTCTGATAAGGCAAGACTGTCGGATGTTTCACTATGAACGAAGGCGGGTACGACTGTACTTCTTCGACGGGTTTTATGCTGGTGACGAACATCCAGACATACGGGATCACTATGACGATCGCGCCGAGTGCGAGGAGCGCGTATATCATACTCTTTGTCGCAACATTCTGGAACCGCTTGCTCTTCAAAATCTCCATATCGCTCGTTTTCCTCTAAAGATATTATCTACCACCCAAACACCGGTCTATTATATCAAAAACTATGTAAAAAGATATAAAAACATTATAATACCAAAAGATCACATAAATAATGTCATTTTGTCATAGCATTTGAACTCTCGATCAACCTCGGCATTACCTTCTCAATCCCTATCCGCACCATTTCCCTCGCTCTACTTTGTGAATCCGCAATAGCATAAATCCTGAACTCCGGTGCGTTCCCGGATGGCCTGAGATGTGATATCTCACCATTATCAAAAAGCATTCTTATGCCATCTGTATAATTTACATTTTCAGGCTTCCCAAAACCGTCATGCTTAAGAAATGCTTCTTCTATTCTCTTTTTAATAGATTCTCTTTCTTCCGGGTCTTCCAAATCTTTAGGGGTTAGAAAACTCATTATAGCTTTGCCCATTTCTATAGGAAATTCTTTTTTTCTATCTGCATGCGTAAACCGCAAACGAAGTGTTTTTATTAATTCTGAAACGCCTGATCCGCTTTTTACGACCAGATGTATAACGCTTAAAAGCGGAAGTACTGCGTCTCTGGTAGGTAAGGCTTTAAGGGTTTTATTTCCGATCGTAAGATCGGTTCCTGTTAAAAAACCACCGTTCGATTCCCATGAAACCACGTTCCATTTACCTGAATGACTTTGAATAGAATCATTCATTGCGGCAACAACAAAAGGTGACCCAATCTTGGTTTGGGTAAGTTCTATGCCTTTGTCCTTACAGATCTTTATAATAGAATCATTTGCGCTAACAGGTACACACGCGGCATCTATCTTTATATTCAAATCTTGTAAACCCAACATAGCAAGTAATCCTAAAATATCACCGGTTATATATTTTACATTGTCGGTCGGCCTACCTTCTTCATATTCCCTGTAAACCAGAAGAGGCCTATCTGAATCACCGTCTAGAGTTACGCCGATATCGAGATCATTGCTCGCGAGAACCTTGTTAAAGATACTTAAAGTCTTATCGGACACACTTTCAGTATCAACCGGAACGAACCTCTCACTTCTTAAAGGTTCGTTGCCTATCTTAATATCTGGAGCAAAGACTTTTGCACCTAAACTTTGGAAGATCTCTTTTACGATGTCCCTGCCTACGGCAGAATGTTGATATAAAAATATCTTTGTCCCTCGAGGAAAAAATTCGTTCCCGAACGCACACTTGTACCTATCTATATAAATTTGACCGGACTCGCCTGTATAAGATTCAGCTTTTAATAATTTATTAAACTCAGATTCAAATTTTGCCTTAAAGGCGCCCTTTTTATCAAATATTGACTTCTTTTCGGAAGCAGAATAAACTTTTGTTCTTTCTTTTCTTACATTTTCCAAAATACCAGGCTCATCCGATTTTAATATCTCTCCGGTCTCTCTTGTAAACTTTATACCGTTCCTATCCACCGGTATATGGCTGCCTGTAACCATAATACTGGCCATATTATTCTGCATTGCATAATTTGCTAATGCAGGGCTGGGAACCTGCCCTTGATCGTCTACTATACCGCACATATCAGCGATAGCAGCCGAAACAGCCCTTTTTATCCTATACGTACTGGGCCTTCTATCTCCGGCTAAAGCTACAGTATCACCTTCTTTAAATTCTCCGCATGTCTTAAGATACGCGATAAAACCCCTTGCATTAATGAAACACTCCATATCGGTCATATTTTCGACCGTATCTCTTAAGCCGCTTGTACCGAATTTTAATTCTTTAAATTTCGCGTTCATTCTTTAACCTATTAAAATTAGGGACAGGCACCTTTAATTCTATTAAAGATATCTGTCCCTAATATTTACTTGAGAGTTTTTTTAAACCTTGCCTCTGCGATCTTCAAGCCTTCTGCGGTTTTCCTTGACTCTTTCTTTTGTCAGCTGTACGCGTGAAATAAAAATAATAGCAATAATCAAACCCGCGACCGGCAAAGCAGCTAAAGAGAAGCGTAGCCAGAATATGGTTTGAGGCGCCTGTATCTGAAGTTTCCAAGTAAAACCTGACCATCCTATAATGAAGCCAGAAAATATAACTCCTAATGAATTTCCCAGTTTAAGCATATAAGAAGCACAGGCGGTAAAAGAACCTTCCCTTCTTTCCTGCGTTTTAAGTTCATCGTGGTCAATAATGTCGGCGCCGATGGAACTATGCAGCATCCAGATAGAAGCCGCAGACATTCCCATCAAACCAGACGCGATCGTCTGGAGCCACTGGATTGCCGGCGTATACAGAAACCATGAACCACCGTAACCACATATGCCTACTAGACAGGCTACAATTAAAGCTCTTCGTTTGCCAATCCTATGTGACATAGCTCCATGGATTGGAACTCCTAAAAGGCCTCCCAGCATAAAAGCCACGCCCATCCATACCTGCCAATTATTTCCGACAATTTCGTTTCCGCCTGCTACATAAAAACGCGTTACATAGTAACCAAGCGAACCCACCATGCTCGTGCCTAAAGTAAAAGCAATACCCACAACCATCATCTTGCGGAACGGCATGCATCTAAGGGTTTCACCTAAACCAGCCAGAATGGAAATTTTCTCTTTAACCTTTACCACCACTTTATCATAGTAACGTTCTTTAACTCTGAAAAAAATGATTATGGCGAAAATAGCCATTACAGCACCCAGTATCATTGTATACACCCGCATTGCCAGGAGAGTATTCTGTTTTCCTGTTCCCGGGATAAGAAACCAGGCCAGAGTAGTAAACTTAAAAGCAAAGAAATTGCCCAATTCTGAAATCTTTTGGGCGACGCTCCGATAGGACATGATAGAGGTGCGCTCTTCATAATCAGGCGACATTTCCGCGCCTAAACTGTAGTACGGTATGGTAAAAGCGCTGATTATGGGGATATAAATCATGTTGGAAAGTAAAATGTACCAAAACACCACGGATACGCCGAGGAATTTTATCCCCACCCAGGCCGGCGACATCATAAACAAGATCGGCAGGCCTAGTCCACTTAAAATACCGGCGATTAAAATAAAAGGGCGCCTGCGGCCCCATTTGGAACGCAAGTTATCGGAGAGCCACCCCACCACAGGATCAATAAAGGCATCAAATATTCGGACTAATCCAACACCCAAGCCCACCAGCCATGGGTCAATACCTAAATACAAGTTAAACACCATATAAGCAACCCCCGCGTACAACCAGAGGCCCCACATATCAACTGCAGTACCGATACTGTAAGCCGCTTTGGTGAGGATAGGAAGCCGATCTCGCGGAGCCCATCTCCTATCATATTTTCTTTTATCAGCAGGAATAGGTGTTTCCATTCGTTTTCTCCTTTTTGAAAATTTTGCCTTAAAAAATTCTCATATTAGCGATTATAACATGCATCGATAAGACGCTCTACGCTTGTGGTAGCCACGCATTGAACGTTATCGGCGCCGCCGTAATAAAGTTTAACTTCGCCATTATCTTCCACTACAGCGCCAGAGGTAAACACGACGCTCGGAGTTTGCCCCACAAGTTCATACATCTCCTCGGGAATCAAGATTGCGTCTTTAGCCATGGCCTTAACTTTTGCCGGATTCTCCAGATCCAAAAGACAGACACCCAATTGATAAACATAATGCGCTTTACATTGAATACGCACTCCGTGAAAAATATTAAGCCATCCTTCGGGTGTTTTAATAGGAGTGGCCCCTGGTCCGACCTTTGTCCAGGCCCAGTTAATCCCTTCCCAGTTCCTGAACACGCATTCACTCTTTCCCCAAAAGATCAAATCCGGGGAATAAGATACCCAGACATCCCCCGTAGGGTTTCCGGTATTGGGCCGGTCAAGGCGCGCGTAGAGTCCGTTGATTTTCTCAGGGAAAAGCACGCCATTTCGGTTATCTGGTTCAGAAATAAAGCCCATCCACTCGAATTTCTTAAAGTCATCTGTCTTCACCAGGCTGAGGCGACAGGTATGGCCTGAGTGGCCGGCATGTACTATATAATATGTATCCCCGATTTTTGTTATGCGCGGATCATAATACATGCTCGAGGTATACTCCTTAAACATCGGATCATCATGGGGCATAGGCACCGGTTTTGGCCGCGGTTTAAAATTAAACCCATCCTTGCTTTCGGCAATCCAAAAACGGTCAGACAAAGCGGAATTCTCCACCCGGCAAACCATTGTATAAATACCTTTGTATTTTATGATGCCGGAATTAAAAACATGCTTAATATCTGCCTCAGGGGGGAAATTCTTGCCTGTCAAGATAGGATTCCCCTCATACCGCTTGCATATAGGATACTTGCTTGTTTTCATGTCAAATTTCCTCTCTTTTTGTACATTGTTTTCATTGTGCAATAAATTGGAAGTATAGCATTTTCAGAACTGCTTGTCAATAAAAGGTTTGACTTACTAATACTCAACCTTCGTCTTTACGAACTTTATGTTGATTATCGTTATTATGAATACCACTACGAATACGATATAACCCAATGCGGAGGCGTACCCCATCTTGAATTTCCTGAATCCCATATCGTAAAGATAGGCCACTACGGTGAGGGCGGAGTCGAGGACCCCACCTATCCCTAATTCCGACTGAGTCATGATATAGACTCTTTCGAACACCTGAAAGGACGTGATGAACCCTATTATGACCACAAAGACCGTGAACGGCTTTAATAATGGAAGTGTTATGTGCCAGAACTTGTCGAAAACGTTGGCTCCGTCGATATCCGCGGCTTCGTAAACCGTCTTTGGAATGGTCTGAAGTCCGGCCAGGAAAAGTATCATATTGTAGCCTAGACTCGCCCATATGGACATTATCATTATTGCGGGAAGCGTCCAGACCGGGCTCATGAGCCAATCTACGGGTTGTAATCCTACCCGTATAAGGATGTGATTTATGAGGCCGTATTTCTCGCCGGCAAAAAGCCATTTCCATATTACCGATAATGCTATGACCGATGTTACCGATGGTATGAAATATATGGCCCTGAAGAAATTTTTAAACCGTATCTGTTGATCGACTGCTATGGCCAAGAGAAGCGATAACGCAGTGCCCAGCGGTATGACACCGAGGGTGTAAAGGCAAGTATTGCGGACGGACTTCCAGAACCTGGGGTCATTGAAGAATATGTTCTTGTAATTAGCGAGCCCCACCCATTTCGGGGCGTGTATAGCATCGTATTCTGTGAATGACCAGTAGAAGGAGGCTATGACCGGCCCGACGACAAAGATTAAGAATAGCAGGACTGCCGGCGCGATAAAGATATAGGACCACTTTGCTTCGTTTAATTTGGTAAAAAAGCCCTTCTTCATTCCCTAAACTGCCTCATCAGTAGGCGGAGTTTACCACAATATGCCTCTATCGTCAATAATAAAAGGGGTTCCTTATATCAAGTTTATAAGAAGGAAGGTAGGGGGGGGGGTAGATTACAGCGAGCTCATGGTTTGGGATTCGCATCTGCGGAAGTCGCTCATAGCAGTGTCTGCGTCTTCGAGTTCGATGTCCGGTAGCACGAGTACGAAGGAGCCATTAAGTAGTTCGCTGAGTTTTTCGATGTCGGCCAGTTGCAATTCGGCTTTTAAGGAGTCGTAGTTTTTCCTGGTCAGTCGGTTAATGGATTCGATTATCGCGTTTACGGTAGCGCTTATGCTTCCCTCATCTCCGTTTCCTTGTTTTTTGAAGTCTATGAGTTTCGCCATTAAGAGTCCGATCTGCATCTGTGGCACAGCAGGCACATATTCGCCCTGTAGGGCGGCTATGTGCGCACCAAGTTCGCGTAATGACGCTAATCTGGCCTGGTATTCACTGGCATCTTTTCGTCTGTCGTCTTTTAATATCCACGTAAATACTGTTTCCTGCGGGTTTGCGGCTTTTATGCCTTCGATATCGGTTACAACCTTATCCATCCTTGCCATGTTCTCATCCGAAGTTGTCCCGTCGTCAACGTAAACAAGGAACTTTATCGGGCCGGATTCGTTCTCTATGTTCATCCACTTGGCCATGCGATTTCCGGAAGTCTTGAGTCTATTCGCGAAGCTATTGCACTCGCTTAAAACCGAAAACTTATCCGATTCCGACTTCACAGCCACGACTACAGTACATGGCGGTATCATGCCAACTGCCTCTACAGCTTTTTGGCCTTGCTTAATAGTTTCCTCGAGATGCTCACGGTCCATAGGTGGGGTAACCATTTTGGGTGCGAAACCATAATCTCCGGTGTCTACGCGAGGCGATTCTTCGACAGGTGCTTGTTTCACCGCGAATTCGGGTGGACCAGGAGTAGTAGCTTTTTTCCTTTGATATTTATAAAATGTACACGCTTCAATATACTTACTAAGAGTTATTGGGACTGTTTTTGAATCAATTATTTCTAAACCCTGAAGCGGAATTGCATTATCTGACCCTTGTCTTAAAATAACTAATTTTGCATCCTCTCTAAGCCCACGCTCAGGATGACTCATTATGGCGTTTAGCTGGTCAAGGAATTCCTGTTTATTTTGGTCTGGCTCCGGATAATATAAATATACGATATCATATTCTGAGAAATCTACGTTAGCATTGAATATATCTTTGTGTTCAAAATGCACTCTATTTACGACTTCGGTTAAATTTGAGGCAACTTCCGGATCTAGAGTTCCGTCAAAGTTACGCGCGATCATGTTTAAAAACCACTGCCTAACGCTATTACTTACTAAGAACAAAGATTCTTCTACTTCCATGCCATCTACAGAAGCGCCGTACGAGGCCATCTTATACGCTGTTGACCCATCGCCTGAGCCAAATTCAAAGACTTTTGTGCCATTTTTGATTTCGGCAAATTCTGCTAATTCATCAAATATCTCATTAAAAGTAATTTGAAATTTTCCATACTTAACATTTGTCAATTCGTCGATAGTTACATTATTGGTCCCGGGAATTTCCTGTGCCCATCCTAATTTTAAATATAATTCTATATAAAGGTCATATATGCATCTTTTTACTCTTTTTTGTACGGTTTCAGACTGATCAACCATGGGCGTTTTCTGTACATAATCTCCTCGCTTCAATGCTTCGCTGGTTAATGCACCATATCTGTCCTCAAATGCTTGCTTCAGGTCATCGGAAATAGCGCGATTTGACATTAATAATCTTCCGAATTTTTTCAGCTTGTGCATATCACCCCTAGCTGGCTGGCTCGGATCAGCCATATCCGTCGGGCTCATCCAGAGGGCATCTACGATTGTTACAATGATGTGAGGGTAAGGATTGCCTATCACATGTTGTACTAAGTTTTCCGCACTTGTAGCCGCATCCTGTGCATGTTCGGTAAGATCGCTTCTTCCGCCACCTTGAGGTGGGAGTGTCGGTTCCGCCGATTCCCGAACCGCGGGTTGAGATGGTTCCGGTGCACTGGCTTCTCTATCAGGAAGCCCTACTTCTCCCTCTTCCTTCTTTTCCCATGTTAAAGTTATCCTGGTACCTTTTTCAACTACAGGATCAGGGGCATCAACGCGCTCTAATCTCAAAGTCGATTCTATCTCTTCGACTATCTCAAGTGAATATTCACCAAACCTTAAACATTTTCCTCTTTTGACCCATCTTTCGCCTCTTGTCTCAATGGTGACATTATCAGGGAATATAACAATGATTCGCAACCCATAACCCTCATCAGGCCTTTGAATTGTTCCATCATCCAGCCAGGCGCGATGTGTCTTATCGGTGTTTATGCTTTCTTGCAATAAGGCATCGGGATTTTCCATGCCGGGCCCTTCATCAATGCCTATAACTTCAAGTTTTTTCGAACCCCCTGCATCTTCGGTATAGCGTACTTCGATATTGCCGCCCCCGCCATGCATTATAATATTAAATACCATTTCACCACAGGCATCTGTTATGTCCTTATTGTAAATACCGAGATTTATTGTATTTAAAAATTCATCCAATGCGTCTACAAAAGCTGTGCCCTGCAGTATCGCTCTTTCTCTATCCGCTTCCTCGGTAAAGTGCCACGTAAATGCGGGTCCGCCTGCATCTAGTGGAGTAGGTTCGGGTTTTTTCGCCATCGAAAGTATGCCGGCACTGCGAAGCTGTGTTAGTAATGCCTCTGCTCTTGCTGTATTAGATTCACCGAGGTGCACGCTAATGGCCTGAATAGCTTCATCTCTTTCAATTCCACCATCTGCCCTATCCAACATCACAGCTGCTACTATATTACGCAATACCGGATCCTCCGGATAATTCTGCATGAATGTATCTAAAAGATCTCTTCTATCAGCGGGAAGTTGTGCGTAATAATCTTGTGCCGCCGCCAATTCCCGAGGCGCGGCTTCGTCTGGCTTTATTTCGCCCGGGCTATATTCAGTGGTGCCTTCCACTGTAAAGAAACTGTGAAATCCTTCTTTTTCTTCTATCGGTTCAATTTTACCCAGTTCATGATCCGGGTGAAACCTTGTAATCGCAAGGATTACCCCGACATAATGCGTGTTATTGATTACAATTTCATAGCGCTCCCATTGTTTGTGCTCTCCTCTTTCTGGTTTGAAAAATGTGTCTATAGCCTGCTCTGCTGATGCCTGTTTTGGAATCTTTATTTCGACAAGCCATTCTTCAGTTTTTCCTGTTTCATTTTCTCTGCTTATGACCATGTCTGCTTTTACGCTTGTCCTACTACTATCTAAGGGTCTTTTTGGATCACCAATGTCGACACGTACAGTTTTCTCAAATTCTTCTACGCGCGCTCCCGTATTTTCTAAGGCCGATGCAACCTTTAAAATATCCCTTAACTGCCTTCTATTTAATTTGTTGAAGCCTTTTATGCGCTGGTATCTATCAATAAGCGCTTGCATTTCTGCATCTACCGCCTCCGCCGATTCCCGATCCGCGGGTTGACCTGTCTCGGTATGCACCTCATCGACCGGCTCTCCTCTAAGCGCTCTCACGAATTGTTTTAAATCAGATTTAGGGTGTTTTTTGGAGAAGGAGAGGGCTAGATTTAATGCATCATCAAGCACTACAAGCCCCGTAACTACAATGGCTATTACTTTTGTATATAAAGGTGCCGCGAATAAAGGCATTTCAAAAAATAGGTCATGTGTTAAGAAGAGTGTTAGAAGCACTTGTATAAGCGTAATCGCATAAGGCGCTATTGCTACTAATGCCGGGTGCTTGAAGCTTTCTCCCTTTGTTGCTTTGTATACACCTTCGTTAAAATCGATTTCTCCTCTAAATCGATCAACCATTGCGTGCCTTGCTTCATGCCATGTCATTTGAAGCCAGGCAAGGAGTTTTCCTATAACCGGTATCTTCTGCCAGAAGCCACGGGTTAGGGTGGGTACTTCGCCCTCTGCCTCCGGTGCGGCGGAGTTTTTGAAAATAAAGTATATTCCTTCGGCAAATATAACGCCTGCGTCATTCTCAATTTCTTTTGATATTCTTTCTCTTTCAGAATCTTGCCATTCAGTTGGGCCTGCAGAAAATCTAAGCATAATCACGCCATCCGGTAAAACCACTTTCCTGGCTATGTCCCGTATTCTTTTCATTCTCAGCTCAGTACTATATTCATAGCTGAAAATGCCGGTTGCTCTTAGTAAGCAAATTGAATTTGAAGGAATGTGCTCGCCAATCTCTTCGGCATCGATGTTGTATACGCTCACACGCTCTCTTAATTCAGGAAACATGTTCCATACATAATTGCCTTCTTCAATGATGGCTTCTTGAGAATAATTCACAAGGTGGTACCGGGAGGCGTTGGGACATTGTTCTGCTATTTCATAGAACTCTGCTCCTGTGAAACCTAAAATAACTATTTCCCTGTCTCGCGTAAATTCATCCAGGTTGATGCCTGCGCTATTTAAAATGTTATTCTCTCTTTCTACAAACATGGGGAATGTGATACTTGGATAGAGCGGCTCGGATCCTCCGCGCAATGGCGTAACGAGAAGTTTTCTCCAGCCATCGTTATCCCACTTGAGACCTTCGGGTGGAAGATATTTTTCTAGCATGTCATCGGTTACAATAGCTACTTTTCTACGCAATCTTTCTCTTACTCTTGCCAATTCTTTTTCGTTTTCAGGTGTGGTGGGTTGCGGTTCTCCTGTTCGTGCCTCACCTGTTCTCATTCTGAAGAACGCGCGGTGGAAGTCGGAGCGGGAATTGAATGGGTTTAGATTTGCGATTTCTAAGATAAGGAAGGGGGACATTATTGCAGTAATGGTTGTCCATATGATTAGTGGGTCTATACCGAAGGAATGCATTATAAGGCCGGTAATAAGAGACGGGATACCACCTACGCCAAGCACCCCAAGAGGGCCTGCCAAAGTTACGAGCCTCGGGTGCCTGAAACCAGCCCCATGCTTAAGTTCTTCTTTTAGTTGTTCAACTGTATAATTTCGGTAATCACGGTAATCAAAGCCCATTAAGAAAGTCCTATATTCTCCACTGAGTCCCTCTACATTGCGCACGGCCCTGGTAAGGTCTCCCTTGTCCATTCCTTCGGTAATAGGAATATTATCGATGATGAATGCATCTCTGGTTAGATATTTACCGCCTATGACATAACCGTCTTCATCGCGTAATACAATCACCTCTCCGTCTCCTCTTCCTGTTATCCAGTCCATAAACCAGTGACTGTTCTCATGTATACGAACTATTCTCTCTGCTAAGCGGTTACTTATGCGGTGGCTTATGAAGCGCAGCATGGCATTGGGTAGGGTGTGGACAGCGGCGGGGGAAGGCTTATCGGATCCGCCAAGAAGTTCTTTAATACTTTCGGGGATTTCTATTTCAATATCTGGTTTTTGAATGTCGTTCGGGATTTTAGGCTTACCGTAGAACCTAACCTCTTCAGCGTCAGACCTCTGGGCTACACCTAGACATTGGCCGAGGTTATCATATAGATAGCCTTTTCTTATTTCTAATGTACTGCCTATTGAAGGTACGCTAGAATCTGTATCTGTGACCCTATATTTATTTCTTGAGTCTTTTATGTATTCAAGTGTGCACTGTCCGGTTATGTTCTTAGAATCATCTAAGATTGCCACTGTTCCACAAATGTCTTTGTCATATATACCAACATTATCAGATTCTTGCGTACTATGTGACTTGCCGTCTATTTCTACATTATCAGCAAAATATTTTCTAAAAACATGCAATTCGAACAACCTAGGAGTTGACTTGGTAATTTCGTCTATATTAAGTGCGACACCAAGCGTAGAGAGCCAGTACAAGCATGTTTGGCTAATACCTTTATTTTGATGCGCCTCCCAGACAGGCGAACCAAATGGTCCAATAGGATAATATTGACGTAGTTCTATCTTCTTAGCGCGGGAATTGTCCAATCCAATCTTAAAGCTGAACCGGCCTACAGGCTGTGCTTCACCCCTAATCGACACAGAGGCCCACACAAGCGCATGTGGATCGTCTCCAATTTTGCAGTCAACATCATAATCAATTATTACATCCGGGCCGCCCATGATATTTGGTATAACTTGCGTATGCGATTCATGCTGTAGCCCCCCTCTATCTATCGAAGCTGACTTATACTCTGCTAGCGCAACTTCTACTGCTTCTAGTTTGTCCTGCGCTTCCGCTAAGTTAATAGGCGTGAGTTCGTGCCCGGGGTCGGCAATTTCGGGTTCGGCTTTTACATATTCGTTATCACTGTCTCGCATAAAGCGTTCCCTTCTTACGAGGCGGCCGGTTTCGTCTTTAAACTCCAGCACAAAGTCTTTACCCGCATCGGTTGTGCGTCTTAGGATTACAGCAAGCCTACTTATGTCGGGTTCGTTTGCGGATACGCCCATTTCACTGAACATGCTCTGTATGGCGAGGGCGCGTGTGGATATAGCATCTCTTATGATCTCTTCTTCCTTTATGAGGCCGCCGCTTAAGAGCTTAAAGTATGGACGGTTCTTGCGTTTCTTAAATTTAGGCAGGATGCCTATGTAAGAGTAGCCTTTTTTCGCGAGGAGTTTTTCCAAGTTCTTTCCGTGGAAACCGCCTGTTACTATAATTGCGGCCTGCGGTCGCGGTGGCGTCTGGCGAATCGTTGGACGTTTTGTGTCGGGCGGTTTTTTAAATGCTAATTCGATATTCTTTAGGAACGCATGGTCGCGTTTGAAGGCAATTTTATAGAATTTCTCGGTCTTTTCCCTGTACGAGTCAAGGCGCTTAATGTCGTCGGGTAAGTTGGCGTTTATTTTATACTTAGGCGATTCGCGCGTTATAAAGGATGAAAAATGTTTCGTATTTAGAGAGCTTTTGTTTTTAACGTAATAGTCGTAGTCACCTCTTGTGATGGAAGCCTTAAATA
Source organism: Candidatus Omnitrophota bacterium (assembly GCA_013203315.1). Taxonomy (GTDB): domain Bacteria; phylum Omnitrophota; class Gorgyraeia; order JABMRN01; family RBG-13-46-9; genus JABMQJ01. The sequence goes on from JABMQJ010000020.1 coordinate 65,999, forward strand.
GGTCTTTTAAGATTGAGAGGCCTTTTGAAAGTGCGTAGAGTTCTTTTTGTGTGTCGTTACCGAAGAGGCTCTCGGCGATTTCCGCTTCGAGTGTCTCGATTTCGTCAAATAAGGCTTGCTTATCCAGAGATTTAAATTTATCAACATACTTTTTATACTTGAAAAGTTCGGGGCATTTTTCACTCACATTGATATATGCGGGCTTTGCCTTTTTAAATAGATACGCGTAAAACTCGGCTGAATCAATGTTACCCTGTTTGAACGCGAGAGACTTCCTGACAAGAGTTTCTATTTCAGTTTTCGATAGCCTTTTAGACAAACTGTCTATAAGATTATTTCTTTCGGAATTGGTAGTTTTTAAATCTATATCTTTTTCAAGTGTCGCAAGTTGGATAAAGTTAGAAAAGTTTTCGTATTTTGTTATATCAATCCCGGATTTTTGAGCAGTTTCCGCAAGAGACGCGAGATATTTATGCAACTCCGATTTCCCACCTGTGAAGGCGCGCTTTTCGTTCTCGAACTCTTTGAGACTGCTTGAGTAGATATCACGCTTTAGATTATTTAAATAATGTTCAAGCGTTTTTAATATCTCTTCGCGGTGGGTTTTATATTGCAGGCTTTCTCTGTAGGCGCTAAGGTCAGCGAAGTATAGCTTCGGATCTTCAAGGCCCTTCAAGGTTATTTTTTCAGGGTTCATTATGCCGAATAATTCAGCGCCGGTTACCCTTCCTTCTTTTACGAAATAATCGGCTAGTTTTCCCCTCGAGGTTTTATCCTTGATATCCGTAAAGACAGAGAGGTCATAGTTTCCGGCGCCACCTTCCAGAAACGCTAAGTCCACGTCGTATTCGGTGTTTAAATAATTTATTATCGACTCTATGGATTTCTGGCAACCGTAATCGCAGTGTGAGTCCTGGATGTGGATAATAGTGCGGTTTGTAGTGGCAGTAACGCCAGGTGAACTGGAAGCGTTCACATGACCTAAGGAAGGCGGGAGGGTGAAGGTTTCAGGGTTTAGGGTGCCCGGGCCACCGGTCCTGTTAGAGCTGACGCGAGTAAGCTCTAAAGGCTTTTTGGCGGCCCAGGCAAAGTCTAACGGAAGTGATGTAATAAAAAAGGCAATCGCTGTAATTAAAGCGACTGCCCTAATTGGTCCTTTATGTCGTAATAGATTATTATTATGTCGTTTTTGTCTCGCGTCTTCCATTTTGTCTCGCGTCTTTCGGTTTAAGTTATTAAACCTTTAAACAAACTGGTGAAAAAAAATACCGGCTAACGCCGGTTATACCCCTCCGGTAAAAAAATACTGGCTAACGCCAGTAACCCCTCGCGTCTAATACTATTAACACGTAATAATGTATATTATTTCAGTATAACAGCTATCTTTTTGATAACTTAACGAGAAGGGTGGGGACTACCTCTTTTATGCGTTCAAAGGTCGTGTAGATGGCCGGAACAAGGAGCAGGGTTAGCGGTGTAGCGACAAGCAGGCCCCCGATTACGGTTATTGCAAGCGGGTTCCAGAGGTTTGCGCCTTCGGATTTATCCAGGGCCATGGGTAAAAGCCCCATCACGGTTGTCGCGGTTGTCATGACTACGGGCCTTAGCCTGTCGTGCGCTGCCTGGATTACTACGTGGAATAAGCTTTTATTTTTCTTTCTTAAGAAATTTATGTGGTCAACTAGAATGATACCGTTATTGACAACGATACCCGCAAGCATCATCATGCCTATGAGAGCGCCCATGCCGATAGCGGTTTTTGTAACATAAAGAGCCAGGATCGCCCCTATAGAGGCAAGAAGCACTGTCCCCATAATGATAAGCGGCTGATAGTAGGACTCAAAAAGCGAGGCCAGGACTATAAAAATTAAGGCTAAAATTACCCAAATAATAAGGCCGAATTCTTTCTGGGTCTTAACCATGGAAGGGTAATTGCCCCCAAGTCTATAAAAGTAATTTTCGGGAAATTTCATGTCTTCAAGGGCCTCTTTTATTTTCTCGGCGGCCTTGCTTAAGGGTATCTCCCCGATATTGGTGCTAACCTGAATCATACGCGAGCGGTCCTTCCGCCATATTTCACTCGGGCCCAGGCCGTATTCGAAATCCGCTATCTGGTCCAGAAACACTTTCTTGCCGTCTTCTGTAACCATTACAAGTTTGTGTACGTCCTTAAACGTTTTTCTATACCGCTCTTCGAGTCTGCCGATCATCTCGACTTCTTTCGATTCCGTGTGGAAAAGCGTGGCCCGAAGCCCCCGCATCTGGGCGTGAACTATCGTGGATATGTCGCTAACAGACATGTCGTATTGCGCCGCTTTATTTTTATCGACTTTCAAACCGAGTTCCGGCCTTCCTTCCCTCATGCGTATTTTTGTGTCCGTAAATCTCGGGATCGAGCCAAGCTTCGTAGCAATTGAGATAGCGAGTTCGCGCAATATGTCATAGTCATATCCGAAAAGGTCCAGAATAATTTCTTTGGTACCGACTTCTTGTTCTTCTTCAAAATATATAAAAGCGGGTTTGATCTTCGCGACCTTGGGCCTTAAGTCGTCTATGATTTCCGTAATGGCTTTTTTTCGCTGGTCCAGGGGTAGGAGTTCGACATAAACTTTGCTGGACCACGGTTCGACTCTCGCGTTAAAGAGCTTTATTTCCGGTATGTCTTTTAATAAATTTTCCACTTTTTTTACGGTCTCGTTGCTTATATCAAGCTTGGTTCCCGTCGGTAATTCAACGAAAATCGTAAATTTATTCTGCTCCGTGGTACCTATAAATTCTTTTCCCATGCGCGTCGCCAAAAACAAACACGCGATGAAGGCTGCAATTACTATGGCAAATACTATAAATCGCTTTTTGAGAATAAATATGAGCGCTTTCTTTTGCAGGTTATATAATGGGCCGAGCAAGTCCGTTGTACTTTTTGTTATTTTTATCCGCGAGGATAATAGAGGAACTATTGTAAGCGCCACGAAAAAAGAAATTCCTAGTGAAAATATAACGGTCCAGGCCACGCCCCTGTAAAGTAGCCCCATTTCTTTACCGGCAAATAATATCGGGAAAAATACTATTATGGTGGTGAGGGTGGAGGCCCAGATTACAAGAAACATTTCATATGCGCCGTCGATTGCGGCTTGTACCTGTTTTTTTCCTTGTTCGATTTTAGTCAGTATATGTTCAAAGACCACTATGGAGTTATCGACAAGCATCCCTACCCCGAGGGCCAGTCCTGACATGGTGATAAAATTTATGCTTAGCTTGTATAGCTCCATCAATCCGAACGTAATTATTATCGAGATGGGAATGGAAGCAGCGACAATCATTATGGGGCGCAGCTCTTGCCTTATCAAGAAAATTACGACAGAGACCAGTAGCATAACATATAATGCCTTTATCGGCATAAACATTACCCCAATAATGGCAATGGCAATAAATATAGAATATTTCTTTTTAATTCTGCCAAGGAAAAAAGCCAAAATGAACATTATGAGAACAGCGCCTTTAAGAAGTGAGTTTTTTAAATTATCTATGGATTTTTTTATAAAATCGGCCTGGTTGCTCGTGACGATAATTTTTATGTCATCCGGCATGATCTCTCTTATTCTCTCCACCTCTTTCATGAGGCCTTCTACGATCTGGATGGTGTTACCGGTGGATTCTTTCTGAATGTAAAGCGAAACCACGGGCCTTATATTTATTCTTGCGTAACCCTTTGGCTCCAAATGCGAATCCCTGACCTCCGCCACATCCCCTAATCTTACTATGGAGCCATCGGGTGTAGTGGAAACGCCTATTTTTTTAATGTCCTCTATGGATTCGAATTCACCTATGGTTCTTATCAGGTATTTATTCTTTTCTTGTTTTATCTCGCCCGATAATAAATTCAGATTATTGGTGCCGAGCATACTTATTATCCTCTGTATGGGTAATGAGTATTTCGCGAGGGCCCGCTGGTCAACCTCTACCAGTATTTTCCTTTCCCGTCCGCCGCCTACCTCGACATTCGCGACGCCCGATATCCTTTTTACGCGCTCCTTGACTACTTCGTCTACAATCTTGCGTATCCCCTCGGTAGTTCGCCTTAAAGACGTTACAGCGAGAATTAGTATCGGAACATCCGAACGTTTAAATTGCGCTATTACGGGTTTCTCGGCCGATTCCGGAAGTTTATTTTTGACTCGCGCGAATTTTTCTCTCACATCAAGCGCCACAAAGTCCATGTTTATGCCGGGTTCGAAACTCAAAACGATAGTAGCTTCTCCTTCTTTGGAAATGGAAAGCATTTCTTCCAGGTGGCTTACAGTACTTACGGCTTCCTCTATGGGCTTGGTAACCATTGATTCTACTTCCGTAGGCGGAATACCCCCTCTTATCTGGACAATAATACTGATCTCGCCGAAAGATATGTTGGGATGGAGTTCAACTGGGAGCCTGGTGAGTGATATGAGCCCTATCAGGATAAGGGCGATAAAACACATTGCCGTCGCAACGGGCCTTTTTATGGCAAGTTCGGGTAAGTTCATAGCGTTATGGTGTCAAATTTATTTCTTAAACAGTTTCGTAGTCACTTCGTGCGATAACAGATAAATTGCAGGAACAACCAGCAAGGTAAGAAAAGTAGAAACAAATAAACCGCCGATAACGCTTATGGCTAACGGGCTTCGCAGTTCTGATCCTTCGCCTATCGCCAGTGCCATCGGCACAAGCCCAAGTATCGTTGTCATTGCAGTCATGAGAATCGGGCGCAGGCGCGCCTTGCTCGCCTCAACCACAGAATCGTATACGGATTTGCCTTGTGCGCGCAGTAAGTTCACATAATCGATGAGCACTATGCCGTTATTCACAACTATACCGCCCAGCATTATAACACCCAGAAATGCCACGACGTTTACCGAGGTCCCGGTTATAAAAAGCGCCAGCACTACGCCTATTATGGAAAGAGGCACTGTGACCATAATGATAAACGGCTGAAAAAAGCTTTCAAATTGCGCGGCCATTATCATGTAGACTAAGATAATCGAAAAAACAAGCGCGAAAATAAGGCTATTAAATGATTCGTTCATTTCTTCCGATTCACCGGCAAGCTTTACCGTAAAATCTTCCGGTATGTCGAGCTTGTTGATGGCTTTCGTAATGTCGCTTATTACGTCTTTTAAGGGTCTTTTGAAAATATTGGCCAGAATTAAAATGGTTCTCTCCTGGTCAAGCCTTTTTATTTCGCTAGGTCCCTTGCCCTTTCCGAATTTGGCTACGGTAAAAAGCGGCACGACATGCCCGTCCGGAGAATGAACCTGCAACCTGGATAATTTGTTAAAATCATCTCTGTCTTTTTCTCTCAGTCTCACTCTTATATCGATCTCCTGGCCTTTCTCTTTCAGCTGGCTGGCAATGTAACCCTTAAGCCCGATCTGAGCGGTCTGGGCTATGTCAAATACGGAAAGGTTATATAAACTCGCTTTGTCTTTATTTATGAAAACTTTTGCTTCCGGGGAAGGTTCCGGCATATCGGTTTTAACGCCGTATACTCCTTTTATTTTTTCGACTTTTTTCATCAATTTTTCTGTGATTTTCGTAAGGATCGGCATGTTTTGCCCTTTTATTTCAATAATTATGGGTGTGGATTCTTCGACTGCAGCGCTAAAAATGCTTTCCTGCAGTATAAAGTCAACGTTGGCATCTTCTATGCCGATTACTTCCAGATGGCTTTTTATGTTCTGGACTGCTTCTTGAGTTTTGATTTTTCTCTTTTTCTTAAGAGTTAGCCTGATCTCTGCCTGATGTGAGCCCAATCTCTGAAGAACGTCTTTGGCTTCTTTGCCCTTGGTGGAACCGACAATGCTGTTAATATCTTCCACATAAGGAAGGCCCAAAAGATAGTCTTCTATTCTTCTGGCAACCCTGTCTGTTACTTCGAGCCTTGTTCCGCTCGGAAGATCAACTTTTACCGTGAATTGTCCCTGGTCTACTTTTGGCATGAGCTCTTTGTCCAGCGGAATAAAGAGGAAGAGACTTCCCAGAAATATCAAGAGCACAACAAAAAGGCCTATTTTTTTAACGCGTAAAAAGTTCGAAAGCATATTCCCATAAAAACTAAGGAGGGCAAAGTCCTTCTGGGTAGATACTTCGGAGCTCTTTCTTTCTGTGTTCCGATCTTTCCTGCTGACCAAAAGCGGTATGAGCGTAAGGGCCACGAAAAGACTCGCCACAAGGGAAAATATTACGGTAAAGGCGAGTTGTTTAAAAATTTGGCCTGCGATGCCTACTACAAACACCATCGGGAAAAAGACAACTACGGTGGTAAGGGTTGAGGCGGTTATCGCGTTTGAGACTTCGTTCGCGCCTGTTATCGAAGCGGCTTTGTCGTCCTCGCCTAGTTCCTTGTGTCGAGTTATGTTTTCCAAAACTACTATGGCGCTATCGACAAGCATTCCTACCCCGAGGGCCAGCCCGCCAAGGCTCATCATATTTATAGAGAGCTTGCCCCAATACATGAGTGTAAAAATCGCTATTATAGAAATCGGGATACTAAAGGTTACTATTATCGAGCTTCTTACATTTCTTAAAAATAAAAGTAGCACTAAAAATGCGAGAATACCGCCCTGGAAAGCGGCATCCCTTACGCCATTTATGGCGTCTTTTATGAATTTAGATTGATCGGAAACTATTTGTATTTTTATATCATCCGGGGCCTCTGCCCGTATAAAGTCAAGCGCTTCTTTTACACGGTTTACAACTTGAAGAGTGTTTACCTGGGCCTGTTTTTGTATAGATACCGATATGTTCTCTTCACCTTTATAGCGGGAAAAGCTGGTTCTTTCCTTAACTGTATCGGTTACGGTCCCGACATCTTTTAGTAAAACTATTTTTTTGGTTTTTGAGATTTTTGATTTCTTTTCTTCGTCCTCTCCGCGCCCCTCGGGCTCGTCTTTCTCGACCTTTACCGCTATTTCCTGTATCTCGTTTACGTGCTCAAATTCACCAATGGTTCTTATGAGGTACTCATAAAAACTTTCCTTGATGGTACCCGCGGGGTAATTTAAATTCGCGTCTGCGATAGATCTGGCTACGTTCATAAGCGGCACGTTATGAGCCCGTAGCCTGCCCTGGTCCACTTCTACTATTATTTCCCTTTCGAGACCTCCTGTAATGGTAGCAGAGGCGACACCTTCGATCTTTTCAAGTTCGTCTTTTATTATTCTTCTCGATATCTCCCTTATTGCCTGGGGAGACCTGTCTCCGATAACGCTAAGAACCATTATGGGCATTTCGAAGGGGTTGTATTTCATTACAAGGGGTTCTTCTGATTCGCGGGGCAGGCGCTCTTTTATTAAATCTATCTTCTCTCTCATCCTGAGCGCGGCAAAGTCCATATTCTGTGACCACCCGAATTCTGCCATGACAAGCGAGAGGCCCTCTTTGGAAATGCTTTTTACTCTTCGGAGGCCACTTACCGTGCCTATGGCTTCTTCTACGGGTTTCGTGATAAGCGTTTCTATTTCTTCGGGCGCGGCGTTTTCATAAGTCGTGACAACTGTTAATTGTGGATATGTTATGGGAGGAAACAGTTCCTGCGGCAACCTGCTAAGAGAAATAAACCCAAAAAGAAGAATGCCCGCGAATATCATTACAGTTGTAACGGGCCTTCTTATAGAAAATTCGGGTAGGCTCATAAATTAATCCTTATAATGGGGATGGCTATCCTATCAGAATAATGATTCCTGGACTTCGCTTATTTCAACATTCTGTTTATCTTCAAAATCCTGAAACGCTTCTACGACGATAAGCTCCCCTTGTTTAAGCCCCTTGTTAATCTCGGCCGCGTCCTGGGTAAGATAGGCTATCCCTATTTTCCTTATTTCCACGGTGCCGCGCTCCAGAACCGCTTCCTTTCCTTCGGGTGTACCTTCTTTTGCCGCCGCTTCTGCCGGTTTTTCTTCTTTGTGAATTACATATACAAAATAATCAGCGTCTTTTTTCTTAAAAGCGGATGTCGGTATTATGAGGGCTTTGTCTTTTTCGTACGTGGCGATCAGGGCCCGGGTAAACATGCCGGGTTTAAGTTCATTATTTGGATTTTCTAATTCTATTTTTATTTTCTGTGTCCTTGTCCTGCCTTCTACGACCGGTGCGATTGAATCCACGGTTCCCTTGTAGGCTTTATTCGGATATGCATCGACAAAGATTTCGCATTCCTGGCCCAGTTTAAGTTTTGGCGAGTCTCTTTCGATTATGTTGTATTCGGCGTAGACATTACTTATTTCCACAAAAGCGCCTACTTTGTCGTTAGGGGTTACATAGGCCCCGACATCTATATCCCGGCTTCCTAAAATGCCGGACCCGGCAGCATATATATTTGTTTTTTCAAAATCACTTTTTGCGGATTCGTACTCGAGCTTGGATTGTTCGAGCTTGATTCTATCCACACCACCTAATTCAAACAATTTCTTGGATTTCTCTACTTCCAGTTCTGCATACCTGAGCTTTAACAGGGCGTCTTTCTGGTTTAAATTAGCTATGATATCGCCTTCCTGAACTATTTCTCCTTCTTCGAAATTAAAGTTTTCTAGAATGCCGTTCGTTTCAAATTTTAGGTCTATTTCTTTAAAACCTTTTATGTTACCCATCACAGGTAGCGTATCTTTGAAATTTGTAATCTTTGCTTTATAGACCTTGACAAGAACTGATTCTTCCACCGCCCCAAGTCCGGCAGTTCCTCCCGGAGCTTTTTTCTTAAATAAAATATTTTGTATTTTTCCGGTGGTACGAGCCAGGACTAGCCCTACCAGGAGTATTCCGATTATTATAATGACGTATTTTTTCTTTAGATTAAATTTTTTCATTTTTAAATCCTCTCTTTTAAGCTTTGAAATAATCGTCCAACCCTATCGCCTTATTAAGGGTGGCTATGGCGGTAAAATAATCGGACATAGCCTGAATGTATGAAAATTCTTCTTCGGCTAATTTTATCATCTCTTCGATCACGTCCGAGTATTGGGCTTCGCCAAGCGCACGCTTGACTTCTAAAATTTCTACTTGTTTTGACTGAAAATCAATTTTGCTTTTGGCAACATTTATCAGAAGAATTGCCTTTTTATATTTGAAAAATGTTTCTTTTATTTCCAGGGCAATTTCCTGCTTTTTCTTATCCATCTCGTCTTGAGACCTCATATGCTCAAGTTCCGCTTCGTATACCTTAGAGATATCCTCCATCTTGTCAAGCAGGGAAAGCGTTATCCGCTGAGTGGTAGCGGCGGTACCGTGGACTGTCTGGACAACAGGCTGCCATTCCTCCTGTGTATAAGAATAGCCCAGGGTGCTTCCCCAAAACGGTACGCTTACTTTGGTACCGACATAGTATTCCGGGCCCAGGCCACGGGGGTGGTCCTCTCCGCTTAGATCGCGCGGTACAAAATCTTCTCTCATATTGCCATAAGAACCCAGAATATCCACTCTCGGAAAATTCGAGCGCGCCTTTGCTATCTTTCCCTCGTATTCGAAATATTCGAAAAATAGGTTTCTGATTTTTATTTCCGGCCTATTCAAATAAGCCAGGTTGAAACAATCCTCCAGATTTAATTCGGTTATCCGGGGTTTTCCGACTTCGACGATTTCAATATGCCCCTCTATATTCATCGCCTGCTGCAAGAGAAGATTGGCCACCGAAAGATCCTCCTCGGCAGAAACTACTTGAAAATTAATCTGGTTATATTTAGAATTAACTTCCAAAAATTCGATATAGGAAACAACGCCAGCCTCATACCCGCCTTTTGCTATGTCATAAAATTTTTTCGTTCCTTCGTATAATCTGTTCTGTATCTTTAAAGTCTTTTTTGATTTGTCCAGGCTGTAATAGGCTTTCTTTACCTGGAGTATCATTTCGTTTTTGATTCTGCCAAAATCGGTTTTCACAACCTCTAGATTGATTTTCGCCTGTTTAACAGAAAATATAAGTTCCCCTCCGTAAAAAATAGGCTGTTTACCTTCAACTACAATTTTTTCGCCATCGTAATATCTCCTGCTTACCTGGCCTCCTGTTATTTCCCATTTCGCTGTTACCGTCGGTCCTAGCTTACGCTTGGCTTCAAGCAATCTGAACCCTGCCAGCTTTAATTGTTTTTTTGCTATGAGCAAGGGGAGGTGATTTTCCGCGGCAATAGTAATGCATTCCTCGAGGTCTAATTTACGCTTTTCCGGGAGTGTTTCTTTTTTCTTTTCTGCGCTTTTCTTCGGACTTTTTTTTGCTTTCTTTTTCTTTTGCGCAGGTTTTTTCGTTTTCTTTATTTTTTTCTTTTTCGTTTTTGCGATTTTCCTCGATTTCTTCTTTACGATTTTGCGGGAAGGTTTCTTTTCAATTTTCTTACTCATCCGCTTTTTGGTGCTTTTGATAGATTCTTTAACAAATTTATTTTTGGGCTGGAAAGTGAGCGCTTCTTCCCACTTGTCTACTGCCTTTTGATAATTCTTTTCTTCGTAATAAACCTTGGCTTCTTTTATGCATTGCCTGAACCTTTCCTGTGCGCTATACTCAGCCGCCTCCTCCTGCGCCAGCGAAACGGGTGGAAGAGAAATGGCGAAAATCAAAAAAGCTGCCACGAAAAATTTGAAACCTTGGTGTATCTTTTTGTAAATTCCGTAGTTCATATATTTTGGGTTTCGTTCATTTTCTTCTTTTTCCGGTATTCGCGCATGTAATCCCGCATATAATTGCGGTGCCTTGTTTTGTGCGCTTCCCTGTAAAGCTTGAGATACTCTTTGTGCTTCTTGCGCCACTCTAGAGACCTATTTTTGCATGTTTCCTTCCAGGACGAATCGCGCGCTTCTTTATACCTGAAGTAGTTGGGATTCTTCTTGCGCCAACCGGACATGTTTACAAGCTGACGCTGATACTGACACTCTACGCCAGAACAAACGGCCTGATTCGGGCGGTATTTATTCGGGCTAAACGGATTGCCACAAATAATGCATTTCTTTTCTTCGGTCATTTCACACCTCTTTTAAGACTCTATAAAGGCTTCCCGTATTGCAAGAAAAGCTGCCCCTTTACTGCAGGCGTCTTTTCCCAAGACAGCCGAAGCCAACCTAACTTTATCTGAAACATCATGCAATATAAATCTGTTTACACTGGTCTTTAAAGCTTTTAAAAAAATATCACCGGACTGTTCTACGCCGCCACCTATAATAACCGCTTCGGGCTTAAACGAGTTTATAAGATATGCCGTGCGGACACCGAGATTTGTTCCGGCCATTTTTATAATGTCTCCGGCAACTTCGTCCTTTTCTTTGGCGGCTTTTATAACTGTTTCCAAGGTAATGCTGCCTGCGCCACCCTTCGTCATGTCAATTATTTTTGTGCCGACGCCCTTCTTGATAATATTTTTTACTTCGCCTATGATGCTAAGCTCCCGACCCCATGGCCTCAGGTATGCATATTCGCTTTTTTCTTCGTCTGCTTCGTAAAATCCCTCGTCCTTAATATAAACCATTTCTCCTGTATCTTTGTAAACATACAGAACGCTTAAGGAATCCCTCGCATCCGGGTTTAGGGCTCTTTCACCAAAAGCCGCACACACCGCGCCGTTGGCGGTCAATATCAAGATTCCCATTTCCTCTTCTAGATCGCTTTTTATTTTTATGATTTCTTCTTTAATATCTTTTGAATCCGCTGATATACCTATTTTTTTAATTCGTATTTTATCTATTTTTGAAGCATTGAGAAGTTTTTGTACTATTTCGTTTATTAAAAGTTTTAAATCCTTTTTCCCGCAACCTTCGGTGGAATCGCTTGCCAGAACCTGCATGCCTAAATCCAGAATAACCCCTTTTACGCAACTTGCGCTAACGTCTATACCCAGCGTATATCCCCATTCTTTATTCAGCTCTATAAGTTCCGGTCGTCTTCCGCCGCTTGAGATGTCGTAACCGTGCTCCAGTACAAGGCCTTTTTTCAGGTAGCTATTAACATAATTAGATACTGTAACGACGTTAATTTCCGTTAATTTGGATATTTCTGTGCGGGAGGTACTCTTACGAGATTTGATTAAATTCAAAAAAAGTAAGTTTTTCTTTTCGTGGTCAGTTGAGGGATTTGCTGTAAATTGTGTCTTTTTTTTCATGGAACTAACTTTTGTTAGAAAGTGTAGCATAAAACAAACAAAAAGTCAAATTTCTGAAAGAAATTTGATCCTCAAGGTAGTGTTGTCGAATAGATAAATACAAAATCCTTGTGGCTTTTTTTGTTTAAGGGTATAATGTTTTAATCTAAATGAAGAAGCTATGTATTATAATTATATCGCTAATACTCGCCACTTCGGTAGCGGAGGGGCGCCCTTTCTACAGGGGCTTTAAAAGAGATGTTGGCACAGGGGATGTCGTCTTATCGTTAACTGAAATTGTGAGGCTATTCGATCAGCACGCCAAGGTAGTAGGTGGTGCCGGATTCTTCTACGGCGTAAAGTCTAAATTTATGACTATTTCTTCTGATTCACACCGTGATTTACTGCAAAATTATATCTTACGCACACCCGGATATATGTTGCGTGCAAGCGGAATTTCAGAAGATGACCCTTCTTTAAGTAAAACTTTCGTATATTACTGCGGTCTAATGCCTACTGCGTATGATACGTATGCCGTGTGCAGGAATAAGATTTTACTTTGTATTAAAGCGGTGTTCCCCGGTAAAAGTGACGCGTTTTACCGGAATATTATGCGCGAAATGCGAAACAACGCGGGCGCGGATTAGTTATGACTTTGTCAGAAAAACTTATCTTTACGCTGAAGAGGAAAAAGTGGCTAATAGCGCTTCTTTTGGTCGCGGTTTTTGTTTCTCTCGGTTTTTACACTACGTGGAGAACGCATTATAAATCGACCGATTTCGATACATACTATTATGCAGGCCGCGATGTTTTAGCAGGCGCTTCTGTTTATACGGAGCATGAAAGCATAAGCCCTTATATTTACCCGCCATTTTTTGCATGCTTGATTGCGCCGTTTACATTATTTAGCCTGGAAGTAACTTCGGTTTTTTGGTATATTTTAAATCTTGCCCTTTTCTTTCTTTCTATTTTATTAAGCTTTCGCCTGATTTTTGACGATAAGCCTAAGGCCATTAATCCTAACGTACTTTTATCGGCGCCGGTAATTCTGTTTTTTGTTATGCTCACCGGGCTTTTTATAGACAACATATCGATGCTGCAGGCTAACATATCGATACTCTTTTTGGTCGTAGCGGGGCTTTACTTTTTTAAGAAAAAAATGGATCTTCCGGCATCCTTTTTTTTAGGCCTGGCCATTTCGATTAAGGTAATTCCGATTTTATTTTTGATTTATTTTATTGTTAAAAAGGAATTCAAGATGGCGGTATTTACCGCCCTATGGACGGGGTTATTTTCTTATGCCGTGCCGGCGGCTTTCATGGGACCGGATAACGCCTGGGTTTCTCTTGACATGTGGAGCAAAAGCATGCTTTTTAAATTCATGTCGAAAAACCCGGATTTCGACATGTTAATATACATGTTCAATCCGCAAAATCAGTCAGTTACGGCATTTTTTTCCAGGTGGCTTATAAAAAATGATTTTCTTATCATTCACTTCAAAAGGATGGCGCACGAGTATCCTGCATTCCTGATACCCTGGACTTTGTCCATGACAAGAGAGAGCGTGTTTTTCATATCCAAGGTTTTTACGTTTCTGGTGGGTGCTGTGACGTTTCTTTGTTGTTTTGGAAAAATAAAAAATAGAGGCGACCACTTACTTAACTACGAATACTCCCTGATGTTTCTCGTATCGCTTATAGTAAATCCGGTTTTAAAAACGCAGCAGATGATTTTTCTCATGTTTCCTGCGCTCTTACTTTTGTCCCGTATTATCAAGCCCGTAGGAAATGGCCGATTTCTTCGCCCGGCTTTTTTGAGCTTTGCGTTCTTATATTTATCTCAGGTTTTTGGGGTGTCTAAAATGCTGGGGTTCGGAACACTTTCAATTTTACTGCTATGGGGAATCCTGCTGGTAAGTTACCGTGGCCTTATTAGGCGTGTTTAGAAAGGCCTCGGAAGAATTGGTTAGGTTGTTTTTTTGGCTCTTTTTCGTCTAAAAAAGCCCGCTCCAAATCGAAGCATAGTAGAGGGTTCAGGGATAGCATTGCAAGTCCCGTCTATGCATATTTGTAACGCCTGCGATTTCTTGTTCAATCTGTACCTTTTTTTGATTTTAAGAGTGTACCCTATTTTTTTAAAAAATATGCAGCAAAATAGCCATTTTTGTTGTCTATATATATGAGGGGTGAAAATTATGCCGGTAACATCCAGAATATTGATTGAATACGCTTGTTATCATATTATCACAAGGGGCAATCAAAAACAACGGATTTTCAGCGAAAATAATGACCATGCTAGATATCTAGGAATCCTTAAGAGAGCAAAGAAGAAATACAAGATATCTTTGTATTCATACTGCCTTATGCCCAATCATGTGCACTTGCTAATTGAGGCAGAAGAGGTAGAGAAGATATCCAAGTTTATGCAATGGGTTAATAGGGGTTATACAGCGTGTTTTAACTCAAAATATGACAAAGTCGGGCATCTTTGGCAGGGTAGGTTTAAAAGCAAGCCTATATTAAAAGGTGAGTATCTTGTGCATTGCTCTACATACATAGAGGAAAATCCTGTTAGAGCAAATATGGTAGATGACCCTGTAAAGTATAAATGGAGTAGCTACAGAGAGAGATGCCTAATAGCAGGTAAATCTATGCTAGATGAGATAAGGGTACAGCTTTAAGTTCGGATTTGGGTACACTTTGCTATTCAAAATCGCAAACGTTACAAAGCTTCCATAAATTGCGTTGTTCTCTATAGTTAGTGAGATTTATATTTTTATTATTCTTTTTACTTCTCTCTTTATCTTAGAATAAATCTTTCTTTTTAATCCGATTAATTTCTCCATCTTAGATTTTTTATATATTTCTTTGCACTGTATAACTACATATCTCTTTTCATCGTCAATCCTTAAGTCGATCTCAGGGCTGCTGAGGCTGCTCCAATTTCCTGCTAATGGGATAGGCGCGCATATTTTTGTTGCGTTAGATAAAAATGAAGCCCACCAGTAATAAGTGCTATTAGAAATAATAATTGTTTTAAACGATGAGATGAATTTAAATTTATCTAGCGTGTCAGCAAAATGAACCGTAGCATTGTATCTTTTTTTAAATAAGTAAATAAAAGGACCGTGCGGCGAGTCGGTACAAATAAATATTCTCCTATGGTGAACGTCTGTTAACGCTTCTTCATAATAGGAAAAAGGGAGTGCGCTTCCTCCTTTAACATAATCACCCCTACGGATACAAACAACAACGTCATCCGAATCTATTCGGTCTTTAGTATTCATATCCATCAAAAGCCAATTCTTTCTTATCACATCTTTATAGGACTTATAATACTCGTATCGTTGGAAGTATCCCTCCAGAACAATTTTTCTTTTTGATTTGTTATCGATAATGGATTTTAAGTTAAGATTTTTATTTTTCCAGCTCAAAACTTTGGAATAGTCTCCGCGGTAATAATGAGGGGGGCAGTCGTGCGCTATTACTTGAATGGGGTAACCCTGGGAATAATCTTCTCCGTTTATCTGCTTTTCTGTGTTGGGGAAACCCGGTATAGGGTCGGCTTTTAATTTATAACCCAGCCCTTCCGCTATGATCCTTCCGAAACAGTACTGGAAGAGATTATTACCTAACCTGCCCATATATTTCACTTCAACCATGCGATTCACCTCGTCCAATAGTGAAAAAGATGATATTAACTGGTAGCCCCAACGGGATTCGAACCCGTGTCTTCAGAATGAGAATCTATGTAGTGTTTTTCTATTGAGTGCCGCCTTCCAGAACAACGGAGTTCCGTCATAATCATATGAAATTCCGCAGGCGAAGAACACTAATGTCATTATACAGACAAAGACAGAAAAATAAATAATTCTTTTATTTGTTACCCTTTTGAATAATAGATTAAAGATAGACCCGGCCATAATCGCTATTCCTAGGGACGGAAAATAATACGAGCGGGAATTACTTGCAAACCCCACATCAAGCATGTATACAGCAAATCCTGAAATCATCCACAAATATCCCCACAGAAAATCGATGGCCGCATGTCTGGTTGTATATGTTTCGCCGGCATGCCGGGATGCAACATGAAAACAGGATAAGTAAAATATTATTCCACTGGCTATAAAAATTAAAAAAACTGACAAGCTGCTTGTCAAAGCTGCGAAGCCTTCCGATATCCACTCCAATGAAAACATCGATAATAGCGCCCTGCAACCATGATACTGCACGGATAGAAAGACATGAAAGATTTTAAGCAAAGAGAGATGGGGGTTATTGGCATGCGGAAAAGTCATATAACAAACGGCATAAATCGCCGGCCCGATTGACAACAGTAAACCCGTCTTCATCGTCCTTTCTATGACACTGCGCCATTTAACGGATTCTTTCAAAGATAAAATCATTTCAAATACCGTTATTAAAATAATGCTTGATATAAATGAAGGGTGGCTTAAGCATACAAAAAATAGCAGAAAATTCAATGCTAAAATTGAAAAAAATCTGCTCCTAAAACATGTTTGCCGCCTAAAGTTAAGAAAAAGAAGACTTATAAGAAGAAAAAGCAGAAGATGTAACGGCTGTGAGAGCCCCACAATATAGATCGACTCATAGGTTATTGGCATAACCAAGAATACTGAAGCAATTAATATGGAAATACTATAAGGTATTTTTATCCTGTATAATAATATCCAGAAAAAGTAGGCAGCCATGAAATGGAAAAACGCTATTATAAACTTGTGGAGAGGCGTTCCCAGTCTGTAAGCAAACCAGAGATAAACAGGGTCTAATGGGCGTGCAAAATATCCGATTCCAGTATGAAGCGACCTATCGAAAACAGTTTTTTTAAAAGCATCGGAAAAAGAATCGTTATCTAACATTTTATATGAATAGGGGATATCGTCAGCAAAATAAGGGGTTTTGTAACTCCACATTCCCCAGGCACAAAACCATATAGCAAGCATTCCTATGAAAACTATAAAGCATTTCTTCATTTATTTAAGTGGTAGCCCCAACGGGATTCGAACCCGTGTCTTCAGAATGAGAATCTGATGTCCTAGACCGGACTAGACGATGGGGCCATGATTAAAAATGGTGCGAGGAGGGGGATTCGAACCCCCAAGAGCTTGCGCCCACCAGCCCCTCAAGCTGGCGTGTCTGCCAGTTTCACCATCCTCGCATGTAGCTTGTTATTCTATCCTATTATTTTATTTTTTCAATAGAATTTTCTTCCACGTATCGCGCAAAGATACTATTCTATTAAATATTAGATTTTTATCGGAAGAGTCGACGCTGTCGACGCAAAAATAACCTTGTCGTTCGAATTGATAACGGCTGCCGGGTTTTGCATTTTTAAGACCAGGCTCCAATTGACACGATTGCAATACAATTAAAGAGTTTGGGTTTAAATTTGATATAAAATCTTTTCCTTCTTCTGCTTCCTCCGGATCCCGCTTTGTAAAAAGCGTATCGTATAAGCGTACTTCAGCACTTACGGCATCTTGCGCTGAAACCCAATGAAGCGTTGCTTTGACTTTACGGCCATCGGGGGAATTGCCGCCCTTTGTAGCGGGGTCATACGTACAATGCAACTCGGTTACCTTGCCTGTTTTTTTATCCTTGATTACTTTTTCGCACTTAATGAAATACGCGTATCGCAGGCGTACTTCCTTGCCCGGAGATAAGCGGTAGAACTTCTTCGGCGGATCTTCCCGGAAGTCATCTTCTTCAATATAAAGTTCTTTCGAAAAAGGAACTTTTCTCGTCGAGGCGGACGGGTCTTCCGGATTGTTTATAGCGTCCAGTTCTTCTTTTTTGTTTTCCGGATAATTTGTAATTACTACTTTTAGCGGTTTTAAAACTGCCATAACGCGCTGAGATTTTTTATTTAGTTCCTCACGTATACTATTCTCGAGCACGACAAGATCTATAATGCTGTCAACTTTTGCGACACCTATGTGATCGCAGAAATTTCTTATGGATTCCGGGGTGTATCCGCGTCTTCGTAAGCCACCGAGCGTCGGCATTCGCGGGTCATCCCAGCCGCTCACGTATTTTTTCTTTATGAGATCCAGGAGTTTTCGTTTGCTCAAAATCGTATGGCTGATATTAAGCCTCGCGAACTCTATTTGCTGGGGATGATGCGCTCCGAGTTCATTAAGAATCCGGTCATACAGCGGCCTGTGCACGTCAAACTCTAAGGTACAAAGTGAATGCGTTATTCCTTCGATGGAGTCGGATAAACAATGCGTAAAATCATAAGTAGGATAAATGCACCATTTGTCGCCTGTTCTATAATGTGATTTTTTTCTAATACGATAAAGAATCGGGTCGCGCATAAGCATGTTTGGAGACGCCATGTCGATTTTTGCGCGCAGTACCCGAGAACCGTTTTCAAATTCTCCTTTTTTCATGCGGCTAAATAAATCTAGATTTTCGTCGACCGTACGGTTCCGGTAGGGGCTATTTTTCCCGGGTTCTTTTACCGTACCGCGATATTTCCTGATTTCTTCAAGGTTTAGATCGCAAACATAGGCTTTTTCTTTGTTAATTAATTCGACTGCATAGCCGTAGAGTTTTTCGAAATAGTCGGATGCGAAGTACAGGCGATTTCCCCAATCAAATCCAAGCCATTTTACGTCTTCTTGAATTGACTTTACATATTCTATATTCTCTGTTTCGGGGTTTGTGTCGTCGAAACGTAGGTTGCAAAGACCCTTATAGTCTTTTGCAATACCAAAACTAATGCAGATTGCCTTGGCGTGTCCTATGTGAAGATACCCGTTCGGTTCAGGCGGAAACCGGGTGTGAATCCGGCTTTCGTTTTTGTTAGCCTCTAAGTCTTTATCGATGATTTCACGAATGAAATTTGTGGTCATATGTTTGGTTGCCCAGCTAGGATTCGAACCTAGGCAAACTGCTCCAGAGGCAGTTGTGCTACCGTTACACCACCGGGCACTATTATTTCAAAACTTTTGTCAGTCTTTCAGTTACCTTACTCTTACCAAGAAGTTCCATCATTTCGAATAGTCCGGCGCCGCGAGTCATTCCGCTTATCGCGACCCTTGTCGGATGAATGACAGCGGCCGGTTTCAGGCCGTATTTCTCAGCGGTGCTTCTACAGAGTTTCTCAATTTCTTCTTTGTTATAATTTTGCAGTTTTTGAAGTTCGTCTTTAAATTCTGAAAGCGCTTTTTTTGTTTCGGTGTCTTTTAAGTGTTTATCGAGCTTCTTTTGCGCTTTTTCGTCCATAGGAAAATCATCCGTAAAGAAACATTTTGTAAGTTCTTCGAATTCATCGAATGTGCGGAATCTTGTTTTATAAAGTTCCACTATCTTTTCAAGCTGTGCTGCACTGATGTCACTTTTTATTTTTCCCGCGTTTTTTAATAGGGCCAGTAAATCCTTTGTGCTCTTATTTCTAATGTATTCGCCGTTAATCCATTTCAGTTTATCTACGTCAAATTTCGCTTGGACATTGCCGAGATCCTCTACTGTAAATAGTTTAGCGGCTTCCACGGAAGTTATAATTTCTTTGCCCTCGCCGGGGGACCAGCCAAGCAGCAAAAGATAGTTTGCCATGGCCTCGGGTAAAAAACCTTCATTCCTATATTCGGAAACTGCCACGGCGCCGTGCCGCTTGGAAAGCTTGGATCCGTCTTTACCCATCATAAGGGGCATGTGCGCGAACTTTGGTAGTTCGAGATTTAAGGCCTTATAAAACAATACCTGTTTAGGGGTGTTTGATACGTGGTCATCGCCCCTTATTATATGCGTTATGCCCATTTCGTGGTCGTCTATAACACACGCGAAATTGTATGCCGCGAGTCCGTTTGATTTTATTAAAACCTGGTCTTTTATTTCGTCGGTATTAAAAATTATTTCTCCGTGCACTATGTCGTCTATTTTAATCTCGTGTGATTTTTCGACTTTAAATATAATCGCCTCGCCTTCTTTGTAGGCAAGACCCTTATCGAGAAGTTTTAAGGCGTACTCTTTATAGGTAGAGACGCGCTGGGATTGATAAATCGGTCCTTCGTCCCAATTTATACCGAGCCATTTAAGGTCATCTAATATTTCGTCTAAAAATTCTTTTTTTGAGCGCTCTTTATCAGTATCCTCTATACGGAGTATGAGCTTTCCGCCGGTATGCCTGGCATAAAGCCAGTTAAATAGGGCAGTTCTCGCGCTTCCTAAGTGTAGAAAACCTGTAGGGCTTGGGGCGAATCGAACGCGAACTTGGTTTTTCATACAGAATCGTAGCCTAATTTTATCGCTTTTTTATTAATGGCAATCAGGTCTTTTTTTGACGGCAGCATTTTTGGTAATTCATCCAACACGTTTTTTAAAGGAAATAGTTTTTTTAATTTAATAAAAGCACCTACGGCAATCATATTCGCGACTTTAACGTTGCCTAGTTCGGAGGCAAGCTCCGTAAGCGGAATAGCTACGATTCTTACCGACCTTTTCTCTATAATCTGGTCTACCATGGAAGTGTTAACTATCAAAAGCCCGCCTTTTTCTATTCTTTCCATGAATTTAATCAGTGACGGCTTGTTCATAACAATGCAGGTGGTGGGTTTTAAAATCGTGGGGGCAGCAATTTTCCCGCAGCTTATGTGTACCATTGAATGAGCCGTTCCGCCTCTTACCTCGGCGCCATACGAAGGGAGCCACGTCACGGTATAGCCTTCCCTCATGCCGGCTTCCGCAAGGAGCTTGCCCATAAGCATTATTCCCTGCCCACCAAAACCGGCGCATATTATTTTTTCATGCATTTTTTTATTCATATAACTCGCCTGATACCGCTATTTGCGCATTACCCCTTAAGAACGCCTAAAGGGTATACTTTCTGTATGTCTTTCTCTATCCTCTTGCACGAATCTTCAGGTGACATTCCCCAGTATGTAGGGCACATCGAAAGAACCTCAACCATGGAAAAGCCTTCGTTTTTAATTTGAATTTCGAACGCTTTTTTTATGGCTCTTTTTGTTCTTAAAATTTCTTTAGGGCTGGAGACCGCTGTTCGCTCGATATATTTCGCGCCTTCTAATATAGCAATCATTTCGGAAATTTTTAAAGGGAAGCCGTCTCTTTTCAGGTCTCTTCCTTTTTTTGTTGTAGTTGTCCTTTGCCCGACTATTGTCGTGGGCGCCATTTGGCCGCCCGTCATGCCGTAGACCCCGTTATTTACGAAAATTACCGTAATGTTTTCTCCTCTGTTTGCTGCATGAATGGTCTCTGCGGTTCCTATCGCGGCTAAGTCTCCGTCGCCCTGGTAGGTAAAAACGACCTTTTCGGGGTAAACTCTTTTTATACCCGTTGCGACAGCCGGCGTTCTCCCGTGCGCAGCTTCTGTGGTATCAAAATTCCAGTAGTCATATGCGATAACAGCGCATCCTACCGGCGCAACGGCGATTACTTTCTCTCTTATGCCGAGTTCGTCTATTACTTCGCACACTAACCTATGAATAATGCCGTGGCCGCATCCCGCGCAATAGTGCGTTAAGGCGTCTTTCATTGAATTTGGTTTTTTAAAAATTATTTTTTCCATTTTTATTTAAGGCTTAAAGCTTTCTCCATAATTTCTTCTTCGCTCGGAATGCCGCCGCCTGTCCTGCCGTAAAAAGATACTTTTTTATCGTTTTGCACGGCCAGCCGAACGTCTTCTACCATCTGGCCGGTGCTCATTTCAACGACCAAAAATTTTGTGCTGCCGGTACCGAGCTTTCTTAACGCTTTATACGGAAAAGGCCAAAGGCTTATGGGCCGGAATAATCCTGCTTTTATTTTCTTCTCTCTTAATCGATCCACACAGGCCTTGGCAATGCGACCTGATGTACCGTAAGCGGCGATTATTATTTTGGCATCCTCTGTTTTATATTGTTCCAATCGTGTTTCGTTCTTTTTTATTAATTCATATTTCTTTTGCAATCTCCTGTTAAGATCTTCTAATTCTCCGTCTTTCAAAAGTAAGGATCTTATCTTATTGGGCTTTCTTCCCTTACAACCTGTCAATGCCCAGGGTTTAGATTTTTGTTTTTTAGCTCTGGATTTTTGGTTTATTTCCACAGCTTCCATCATCTGCCCGAGTATTCCGTCGCCCAATATAATGACGGGGCTTCTGTACTTATCCGCTATATCAAAAGCTGTCCGGGTAAGATCCATCATTTCCTGGCATGAGGCGGGCGCCAAAACCGTGCAATGATAATCCCCGTGGCCTCCGCCCTTTGTGGCTTGAAAATAATCCGCTTGGCTTGGGGCAATGTTGCCGAGGCCGGGGCCCCCTCTCATAATATTGACAATAACAGCTGGGAGTTCGCATCCTGCAAGGTAGGAAATGCCTTCCTGTTTCAGGCTTATCCCGGGGCTTGAAGACGTGGTAATTGCTCTTGCGCCCGCTACCGATGCGCCAAAGACCATGTTTATGGCCGCAAGCTCACTTTCGGCCTGTATGAAAACACCTCCCGTTTCATCCATGCGCTTAGACATATAAGCGGTCAATTCATTCTGCGGCGTAATCGGATACCCGGCATAAAATCGGCACCCGGCCTGGATGGCCCCTTCGCCGCAGGCTTCGTTACCGGTTATTAATATACGATTTTTTGTTTTCATCTCCATACCTCGATGCATACGTCGGGACAAATTATTGCGCACATGGCGCAGCCCGTGCATTTTTTGTTCTTTTCTTTAAATTCCACGCAATGAATGCCGCGTTTGTTCAGTTTTTTAGAGCGGACGATAAGTCCATTCGAACAAACTGACAAGCAAAGCATGCATCCTTTACATTTTTCTTTATCTATTTTTATTTTTGCCATGTTTTTTTCTCAAAGAATTCATTTTTTATCGTTTCGCAAATCTCATCCGCTGTAAGATGATATTCTTTTAGCAATTCTTCTCTTTTCCCGTGCGCGATAAACTGATCCGGAAGGCCGAGTCTCTCTATTTTTACATTTTCTATGTTTTCTCTCTCGAAAAACTCAAGGACCACACTGCCAAAACCTCCCGTTGCGACGCCCTCCTCAAGTGTTACTACTTTTTTTATCTCTTTTGTCAGGTTTTCGATTATTTCTTTATCCAGCGGTTTTACAAACCTTGCGTTTACAACCGTAGCCTCTATTCCATCGGCAGATAAAAGATCTGCTGCTTTTACCGCAACTGAAACCATGCTGCCTATAGCAAAAATCGCTATGTCGCGCCCTTTTCTTAAGGTTTGTGATTTGCCTAATTCAATTTTTTCAAAACTTGACCCGGAAAGGTGCGACTGGGCGCTCCCTTTTGGATACCTGATCGCTACGGGTGAGTCTAAATTAACAGCGAACTCAAGCATTGCTCCTAGCTCAAGACCGTCCCTCGGCGCCATGACCACAAGGTTCGGAATGTGGCGCAGGTATGCGATATCAAACACGCCATGATGTGTCGGGCCGTCTTCTCCTGCCAACCCTGCCCGGTCAAGACAAAACACAACGGGTAAATTCTGCAGGCTCACGTCATGTATTATCTGATCGTAACCCCTCTGCAAAAATGTGGAATAAATGGCTACGATCGGTCTCAAGCCCTGATGCGCTAACCCGGCACTGAAAGCAACCGCGTGTTCTTCCGCTATGCCCACATCAAAGAATCTATTGGGGAATTCCCTGGAAAATTTTGCAAGCCCTGTTCCGTCCGGCATGGCGGCTGTTATCGCCACTATTCTTTTATCTTTCCTGGCAAGTTCTACTATTCTATCGGAAAATATCTCTGTAAAACTTTTCGGTCCCTCTTTAGCTAAGGCCTTGCCCGACTTGGCGTCGAAAGGTGGCGTACCATGAAAAAGACTGGGTTTTTCTTCGGAGAATTTGTAGCCCTTACCCTTTTTGGTAACTACGTGCACAACTATGGGCTCCCGCAAAGACGCAATATTGCGAAACATCGTGATTAATTCGTTTATGTCGTGGCCATTTATGGGGCCGAAATACCTGAAACCTAATCCCTCAAAAAACATTCCCGGAATCAGCAAATTCTTTAACGATTCTTCCAGCTTTCTCGCGGCCCTGAAAGTCTTAAAACCGAATATTGGAATCCGCTTAACCAGAATTTGCATCTGGCGCCGCACTTTGTTATAGACTGGGTTTGCTAAAATCCTGTTTAAATGCCTGCTTAAAGCGCCCACGCTCCTTGAGATAGAAAGTTCGTTGTCGTTTAAGATAACTATGATATCCTTTTTCATATGCCCGGCGTGATTAAGCCCTTCCAGCGCCATACCGTTAGCCAGAGACGCGTCTCCTATAACTGCGATCGCCTTCCACGTTTCGTTTTTCAGGTCTCTGGCGCAGGCAAGGCCGAGCGCCGTAGATATGGAGGTTGAGCTGTGCCCGCAAGTAAATGTATCGTATTTACTCTCCGTGCGGGAAGGAAAACCGCTTATGCCGCCCAGCTGCCTTAGCGTATCGAAAGCCTTAGCCCTTCCTGTCAGTATCTTGTGGGGATAGGCTTGGTGTCCTACGTCCCAGATGATTTTGTCTTTTGGCATATTGAAACAATAATGCAGGGAAATAGCAAGTTCCACCGCCCCAAGGCTTGACGCGAGGTGGCCGCCTCTTTTAGAGACAACATCGATGATTTTTTCTCGTATCTCGCCGGCTAAAAGCGGTAAATCTTTGATCGGTACTTCTTTTAGGTCATCCGGTGAATTGATTTTGTTGATCAGATTTCCCATATTTTTTCCAATACTCTATCTGCCATGTAGCTCAATGTAGCTGCCTTTTTCCCGAAAGGCGCGATATGACCTTTTGCTTTTGAAATAAAAAATTCCGTTTTCTTTTTCATTTTACCCAGCGCGTGGGAATTGTGTTGTAAATCTACGATGTCATCGGCAACCTGAAAAGCGAGCCCTAAACTTATACCGAATTCGTGTATTTTTTTCGTGTCTTTTGTTTTAGCCCCGGCTGCCAACGCCCCCACCTTACACGCGCATCCCATGAGCGCTGCTGTTTTCATGTTGTCAATTTTGGTTTTGAGCTTTTTATTTTTCTTGGGCCCGTTTTCATATTCCAAATCGAGCGCCTGGCCCCCTACCATGTTTCCTGCGCCTATGGCTTCTGAAACGAAAGAAGCTACTTTGAGGGCGCAATTTTCTTTTGATTCCGAGATTATCCCGAAAGCAAGGTTGAGAAGCGCATCCCCCGTTAGTATCGCCATGGCCTCTCCGAATCTTTTGTGGCACGTAGGCTTTCCTCTTCTGAAATCGTCGTTATCCATGGCCGGCAGGTCATCATGAACAAGAGAGAAATTATGTATCAGCTCTATGGCGCAGGCAAACGGCAGGGCTTTTTTTAAATTGCCGCCTAAAGCCTTGCAGCTTTCTACCGTCAATACCGGCCTTAGTCTTTTACCGCCTGTAAAAACGGAATACTCCATGGCCTTTTTTAAAATACGCGGTCCTTTGAGCGCGCTCAAATATTTTTTTAAGGCGTGATCTATGAGCGCTTTATCGCGCTTATAGCCTTCTTTATTCTTTTTGCCCCTCGGCTTCACCCGGAACTCCCTTCGATCACTTTTTCGCAATTTCTTCTCCGAACGGTTCTGTTTTAATTTTTCCGTTTTTTGTTTTGACTAAGATCTCGATTTTTTTCTTGGCTTGTTCAAGCTTTTTCCTGCAAGTCACCAGAAGCCCGACACCTTCTTCGTATTTCGCCAGGGACTTATCGAGCGAGAGCTCTCCGCCTTCGAGTTCTTCGACAATATCTTCTAGTTTTTTAAGTGCTTCTTCAAATTTTATTTCTGCCATGGTTCCCCCACTATTACTTCTTAAGGTTTTTTATTTCCTCTACCATGCTAATTATTTCTCCCTTTGCGAATTTTGTTCTAATATAATCGTTCTTTTTCAAATTTTCCGCGTTTTTTATAACTTTTCCGTTTTTTTCGCTTTTCGTAATGCTGTAACCGCGGCCCAAGATTCCAAGCGGGCTTAGGGCTTCGAGTTTTGCGGCAAACGTATTTAAAGCCTCTTCTTTAAATTTTACAAGCACTGCACTTTTTGAAGTAAGTTCCCGGGCAAGGTCATCGATTTCCTGCTCGCGCTGGGTAACGATATTAAAAGGCTCTCTGAACACGTATCTTTTTTTAAGTGCTTCTAGGCTTTCTTTCATAAAATTTATTTTGGATAAGAGCACATTTCCCATTCTTTCCGAAAACCCGTCTAACGCGCTGATGAGATCTTCTTTTTTGGGGATAACAAGTTCGGCTGCCGCCGAAGGTGTGGGCGCTCTAAAGTCACTTACAAAATCGCTTATGGTATAATCAACCTGGTGGCCTACGGCGCTTATGACAGGGATTCTCGAGCGGGAAATAGCCCTTGCGACTATCTCTTCGTTAAAAGGCCATAAATCTTCCGTGCTTCCGCCGCCACGGCTGAGTATTATAAGGTCTACATTACCTAATACATTAAATAAATCGAGGGCCCGGACAATTTCTTCCTTTGCCATTTCGCCCTGGACCCTTGTAGGATTTACAATAATTTCTATATTGGAAAATCTTCTCTTTGCAACGTTAAGTATGTCTTTTATAGCTGCCCCTGTCGGTGATGTCACGACGCCTACGCGTTGCGGCAGTGCCGGGATAGGCTTTTTGCGGCTTTCATCGAAGAGCCCTTCTTTCCTCAGCTTTTCTTTTAGCTGTTCAAACGCGATTTGAAGGGCACCTGCCCCTCGTGGCTCGATTTTTTCTACGATAAGCTGATATTGGCCCCTCTTGTCATAAACACTAATTTTACCGAAACATAAAACATGCATGCCGTTTTCTATTTTGAATCTCAAGCCATAATTTACCCTTCTGAATAAAACCGAGGAGAGAACGCTATCTTCGTCTCTTACGCTAAAATACATATGGCCCGATTGGTGGCTGGTAAAATTAGATACCTCGCCTTCGACCCACACGGTACCGAGGCTATCTTCGAGAATCATGCGAATATTGCGCGTAAGTTCGCTTACCGTATATATTCTTTTTTCTTCTGCGGTTTTCATTTTAAGAATATTTTTTTTGGATTCTTTCAATAGAATTCGCTTTTCCTTGCTTTTCGTCAAAGTCTATGATCACACCGTTTAGCCATATGTCGTCTTCCGCCATTTCGAACCTGGTAGGCCTCTGCGTAACGAATCTCGAAAGAATCTGTTCTTTTTTTCTGCCTATTACGGAATCGAAGGGGCCGGTCATGCCGGCATCTGTTATATAGGCTGTGCCTTTCGGGAGAATTTTTTCGTCAGCTGTCTGGACATGCGTATGCGTGCCCATGATACCCGTAACAAGCCCGTCCAAATACCAGCCTAATGCTATTTTTTCGCTTGTAGCTTCTGCATGTATATCAACGAAAATGTTCGGAGTGATTTTCTTTATTTTAACGACTTCTTCACGCGAAGCCCTGAAAGGGCATTCCACTGCCTGCATAAAAACGCGTCCGAGTAGATTTATAACGCCGATTTTTACGCCTGAGGATAATTCTATGATAGTGGAGCCTGACCCCGGATTTTCTTTAGGGTAATTAAGGGGCCTTAAAACGCCTTCTCCGCCATCGAGAATCTCTATTACCTCTTTTCTCTTCCAGATGTGGTCACCGCTTGTAAGAACGTGTATTCCGCAATTTTTAAGCTCTTCTGCTATAGAAGGCGTTATGCCGCTTCCGCCGGCGGCATTTTCCGCATTTGCAATAACGCATTCTATCGTATATTTTTTGACAAGTTGCGGCACAAGCTTTTTTATAGCTTTTCTGCCGGGCTCACCTACTATATCGCCGATAAATAAAAGTTTCATCTGTTATCTCGCTTACTTTGCATATTCGATTGCCCGCGTTTCACGTATTACCATTACCTTAATCTGGCCGGGGTATTCTAAGCCTTCCTCGATTTTCTTTTTGATATCCCTTGCCAAAACCGAGGCGTGAGCGTCGTCAAGCATTTCAGGCTTCACCATGATGCGTATTTCTCTTCCGGCCTGAATAGCAAATGCTTTTTCAACGCCTTTGAAGGAATCCGCGATAGCTTCCAGCTTTTCCAGGCGCTTTATATATGTTTCTAGAGTTTCTCTTCTGGCGCCCGGCCTTGTGGCGCTTATCCCGTCTGCAGCCTGAACGAGCACAGCCAAAAGCGTCCTTGCTTCTATGTCCTGGTGATGAGCCTCTACAGCATGGATAACAACTTCGGGTTCGTTATATTTCCTTGTGATATCGGCGCCTATTTTGGAGTGTGCGCCTTCTACTTCGTGGCTTACGGCCTTTCCAATATCATGCAACAAACCTATGCGTTTTGCAAGGGTAAAATCGAGTTTAAGTTCGCCGGCCATAACGCCCATGATATACGCAACTTCTTTTGAGTGCTGCAGTACATTCTGGCCGTAACTTGTTCTAAATCTTAGCCTTCCGAGAAGCTTAATAATTTCCGGGTGCAGGCCGTGAAGCCCTACGTCAAAGACTGCTTTTTCCCCTTCTTCGCGTATTGTAGCTTCCATTTCTTTTTTTACTTTTTCGACTACTTCTTCGATACGGGCAGGATGTATTCTTCCGTCTCCTATGAGCCTCTCCAGGGAAATTCTTGCGATCTCCCTTCTTACCATATCAAACCCTGAAAGAATTACCGCTTCCGGGGTATCGTCGATAATAACATCTATTCCCGTTGCCATTTCCAGAGCACGGATATTCCTGCCTTCTCTTCCTATGATCCTGCCTTTCATGTCATCACTAGGTAGATTAACAACGCTTATTGTCGTTTCGACCGTATGATCCGTAGCGCATTTCTGGATCGCAAGGCCTATGATCTTGCGCGCTTCTTTATCGGCCTTTTCCTTGGCCTCTTCTTCCATGCGCTTAAGCATGTAGGCTGATTCCTGCTTAACATCGTTTTCAAGCCGCTTTAGTAGTATGCGCTTGGCTTCGTCAACCGTCATGCCGGAAACCCTCTGCAACCTTTCTTTCTCTTCCTGGAGTAGCTGCGCTAATTCGTCGTTTTTCTTTTGTATGTCCTTTTCTTTGCCGTGTACTTGTTGGATTCTCGAGCTTATTTCTCTCTCTTTTTTATCGAGAACATCTATTCTCCTGTCCAAATTTTCCTCTCTTTGAAGCAGCCTTCTCTCAAGCTGCATAAGCTCTCTTCGTCTTTCTTTTGATTCTTTCTCGAAATCGGACCTTGTTTTCAGCAAAAGGTCTTTTGCTTCAAGCTGTGCCTCTCTTTTTCTGGACTCGGCTTCTTTCTTGGATTCCTCTACGATTATTTTTGATTTTTCTTCCGCGCGTTTTATCTTTATGCGTGCGGTGTATTTTCTTACGACATACCCGATAAGAAAAAAGAAAAGGGCGCCCAAGATTCCGAACCCGATATAGATAAGCGTCATATTTCCCATGTGAGTTACCTCCTCGTTATTAGAAAATCAAAGATTACGCGTACTTTTTGATGTTTTAAGATTAGTTGGTGATGATTTTTGAGACGGGAATGTCGTGCGAGTTTTTCGGTAGGCTTTCTACTATCTGAAAATCAAAGGCTAAACCGATGCTCAACCTGTCCTTGGGTAGTTTCTTCAAAAACCTGTCGTAGTAACCCTTGCCCCTGCCGAGGCGCCTATTCTTTTTATCAAACGCTACCCCCGGGACAATGATTAAGTCTAAATTTTCCGGTTGAACATCCTTTTGGCATTTTCGCGGTTCATATATTCCGTAGGTGCCTTTCTCCAGATCAGTAAGCCTATTAGTTATTTCTTTTGGAACGATTCTTTCCGAACTCGCCGAGAGCGGCAATGCCACTCTTTTTCCCGCCCTAAGCGCCTCATCGATCATTTCCTCGGTGTTTACTTCTTTGTCAGTGGAGGCGTAGAGCATCACAAACTTTGCTTTTTTAAACTCAAGGCAAGAAAAAAGCTTTTCTTTTATTACCCTACTCTTTCCTTCTGCTTCTTTCCTGTCCTGGTTATTTAGTTTTTCCAGTAGCTCCTTTCTGATTTGTTCCTTTGCTTCATGCATTCTAAATTATACACCAAATTGCGTTGTTTTTCCAGCATTTTTTAACCGGTTTTTGCGCCGTTTATTCCAGGGCTTCGATATCGCTTACGAATACCTCTTTTGGCCTCATGCCGATGTATTTTTGGGCTATATTAAACTCTTTATCTATGATAATCGTAACGGGGATCGCGTTTATCGGGCCGTACAAACCGGCTATTTCGCTGCCATCGGCAATTATGCTGAAGGTCAGGTTATTGCGTTCGGCGAAACTCTTCACCTTTGGCAGGCCTTCCCTCCCGACGTTTACGCCGATTATCTCTACCTTTTGCTTGTATTCTCTCGCTATTTCGTTAAAATCAGGCATCTCTTTGCGGCACGGAGGGCACCATGTAGCGAAGAAATTCAGTAATATTACTTTGCCTGCATGGTCCGACAGTCTTACGGTGTTTCCGTTTATATCTTGCGCTTCGAAGTCCATTGCCTTGCCGTATTCGCCTCTTTCTGCGCGGGTATTTCCGCAGCCAATTACGAATACTATGAAAAATAACGATAATAGAAAAATTATTCTTTTTTTCACACCTTGTGCCTCCTTAGCCTATAATCGAATTCCTGTTAATAGAAGAATGCCGAAAATTATAAAAACAGTGCCGGCTGTAATTGTAACCCAGCGTATGTATTTTCCGAATTTTTTGAAGTAAATTAAAAATGAATTTACCGCAAGGCCTGAGATAAAAAAGGGAAGTCCCAGCCCCAGCGAAAAGGCTATAAGCAGCTTAATGCCCATTTTTATGCTTGCCGTGCTTGATGCGTAGACGAGGATTGACCCTAAAATGGGGCCCACGCACGGCGTCCACGCTACCGCAAAGGTCGCACCTACTAATATTGAACCCAAAATAGAAACCCCGTCTTTTTTATAGGAAAGTTTTTTTTGTTTTTGCAGAAAAGGTATTTTTATAACTCCTATAATAATTAGTCCAAAAAAGATTATAAATATTCCGCCTATTCTTTTTAGTATCGGCTGATACTCCAAAAGTAGCTTCCCAAGAAAAGTAACACTTACGCCTAAAAGAACAAAAACAATGGTAAAACCTAATATAAAGCTTAAGGCGTGGAGGGCTGTTGACAGCCTTATTTGATTTTTTCTTTCTTTAGTGGGTTCTTTGGTGTCCTGGAAGGATACGCCTGTGAGATATGATATATACGCAGGAATCAGGGGCAATACGCACGGTGACAAAAAACTAAAAACCCCTGCCGTAAACGCCATTATAAAAGAGACATTTTCCATGGCCTGGACCTTTTTAAGCGCTTTCAAGACGCGCTTATGGTTTACTACTCTTTTACGGGGCGTTCTTTTAGGGGTTTAAAAGTTATTCCCGATTCTACCGAAGGCAATAGGGCTACCGGTTCAGTCAGTAAGAATTTCCCTTCTTTTATCCAATTTTTCAGTTCTTCGGATATTTCCCTTGCCTTGGCATAACTGGAAAGCGAGGCAGTGGGCACATCTTTGCCTCGCACTTTAATAGAGCCTGAACGTAACTCTTTATAATTTACTTCCCCTAAAGAACGGGAGACCCCGTTCGGGTAGTCGTGAGAATAATCTACTATCTGAGCGAAAATTTCTTCGTCTTTTACCGTCGTGTATTTCAATATCTCTTCGTTAAGTATAGGTATTGGTATGCCGAGCCCGACTGTTAGCGTTACGCCGTATCCTTCGAAAGAGGTTCCGCGTAGCCATTTTGCCTTCATGCCCTTAAGGTCGCCTGTAACTGCGATTGTACCTGCCGGCGCCTGCGGGACACCGTTTGCTTTACGCTTGACCCCGGGATTGTGTTGCGTTCCCTGCCAGGTAATGTAGCCTGTTCCTCCGCCTAAAAATATCTTCGTTCCGATACCGATGGTCCTGTAAAAAGGATCATTCAAAAGCGGTGAAAGCTGCCCGGCAGAACAATAATTGGCGTTAGCCAATTCTGGTTTTAAAATCCCCATGTAGGTATATATGGTCTTTTCTTTGTTCAGATTTACCGCGACATTATAATTTTGGTAGCAGTTTCTCGGATTAAATAAAACCGCTTCATTTAAGTCTTTGATATTAATAAGTGTCGCTAATTTTTTTCTGGGGTAGCAGTCGGTTCCATACACATTGCCGACTAGCCTTACATCTTTACCGGCTACTAAATCCTCTATTACATGCGCCCCGCCATATTCAAATTTGCCCGGGAAAACCTTGTTGCGCGGATCATCTTCAGCCATCGCCGTGGCGCCGATATAAATATCTACGGCTGCGAATCCGGCATACGCAATAACGTCATTCAGCGTTACCTTGCTTCCGCCCAATTTTATCTTGGGTTTCGTATGGCCGGTATTAAAATATGCGCCGCTTGAGCACATAGGCCCAAAGGTGCCCGTTGTAACCACGTCGACTTTGCGAGCCGCATTTTGTGGGCCATCTTTCCGGACGATGTCAATAATTTCTTCGGCCGTAACTATTACGGCGGTACCGCTTTTTATCTTTTCGTTTATTTCTTTTATTGTTTTGGCCATTTTCTCTCCTAAAATGCTTATTTAACGCTGGGGTCGAATAGGTATTATATTACTTATTTGCCTATGTTGTCAAGCTGTTCGAGCCAGGATTTTATCTTCTTTTCATATCCGATCGGTTGAGGCACATAGTACTTCTTTTTGTCGTATACGTAATCCTGTTTAACATAATGGCCTTCAAAATTGTGGGCGTACTTGTATCCTACGCCATGCCCCAATTTTTTAGCACTGCGGTAAGAAGAGTCTTTCAGGTGATCCGGAACTTCCTTGGTTCTCTCATTCTCCGCATCTTCCATCGCGCTTGTAATGCCCATGTAAGCGGCATTTGATTTAGGGGCACATGCTATGTAAACGGTTGCCTGCGCAAGCGGAATGCGCGCCTCCGGGAGCCCTACGAACTCTGATATCTGTAACGCAGCATTAGCGAGAACGATCGCCTGGGGATCGGCATTGCCGACATCTTCTGCTGCGCAAATTACGATTCTTCGCGCAATAAAACGCGGGTCCTCGCCGGCCACAAGCATCTTCGCAAGCCAGTAAAGCGCCGCGTCAGGATCCGAACCGCGCATGCTTTTTATAAAGGCGCTCGCGGTATCGTAATGCGCGTCCTCATCTTTGTCATAAATAATGGCCTTGCGCTGAATGGATTCTCTTGCTACTTCCATTGTAAAATCAATAACCTTATCTTTCGCCGGTTTTGTCGTTAAGGCGCCCACCTCCAGCGCGTTAAGGGCCCTCCTTGCGTCACCGTCGGATGCTTTAGCTAAAAACGTAAGCGCTTTTTTATCCATATTGATTTTCATATTGCCCAGCCCCCGCTCTTTATCATTAATGGCTTTTTCCAGGATTGCGACAATTTCTTCGGTTTTGTGCGGCTTAAATTGAAAAACCTGTGAGCGCGAAAGAAGCGCGGAATTTATGGCGAAAAACGGATTATGCGTAGTTGTCCCTATCAATACGGGGTTGCCCTTTTCGACATCGGGCATGAGAACGTCTTGTTGGGCCTTATTAAATCTGTGAATTTCATCTATAAAAAGTATTGTCTTTTTTCCTTGAAGTTCCATCCTTTTTTTTGCGCGGGTGATAACGTCGCGCACTTCGCTTACATTGCTTGAGGTAGCATTTATGTTTTCAAAAGAAGATGCGGTCGCCACTGATATGACGTAGCCAAGCGCGGTTTTGCCGCAACCGGGCGGGCCGTAAAAAATAAGGGACGTAATCCTGTCGGCCTCTATGGCGCGCTTCAGGAGTTTTCCTTCGCCCAGAATGTGTTCTTGGCCGACGAATTCATTTAAATTGCGCGGCCGCATTTTTACGGACAGCGGTTCGATTTTCTTTGTAGCTATGGATTTTTTCTCGAAAAGGTCTTTTGGCATGATTTTATTGAAAATTAACCCTGCATGCGCCGTTTCAAAATGAAAAACTTTGGTCCGTCTTTTGTATAAGTGGGTGCCCTCCTCTTATATCCAAGGACATAAGAGAGTTAGGCTCCCGAGACCATTTTGTTGGATCAAGTTTTATCATCCCAATCACGAGCGCCGCAGGGTTGTAGTTTTTACCTATAAGTATTATACTACCGGGTAAAATTAAAGCAACAAAATAAAATAAGCCGGAATTAGCGGAAAGAAATATGGAGTTTTTCGGAAAGGGTAGTTTTTATATCGGAGTGCAGACGATCGACCTCGGAGTCTTCCAGGGTCTTCTCGTCGCTTCTGTATTCAATCCTGTAAAGAAGCGCTCTTTTATTCTCCGGTATCTGTTTTCCTTTATAGCAATCCGCAAGGGAAATATCTTTTACGAGGTCTTTGCCTATTTCCTTTATAATGTTCTCCAGTTCCTGCGAGGTAACGCTTTTGTCCATTACCATGGATACGTCTCTCACGATCGAGGGATATCTGCCGAAAGACGCGTATTTTTTGCTAAGACTTATTTTTTTGAATAGTTTTGTTATGTAAATTTCAGCATAAAATACATCTTTTTCTATATCAAATTTCCCGCACTCGGCTTTGCTAACCTCTCCCAGATGCCCTACGATATCTCCGTTTTGCTCCACGATAGAGGTAATGTTTTTATTAAATCCGGGGATACTGCCTTTTTTGAATACAACCCCTTTGAGCCCTGATTCATCTAATAGCTTTTCAAGTACTCCTTTTATGTCGAAAAAATCATACCCTTGCTTGTGGCTCCGCCAGTTGTCGCGTTTTATTCCTGCAAGGCCAATCGATAAAACAGGTTCTTCGACATAAGAGTTCCCTTTTTCTTTATAGGTCTTTCCGATCTCAAAAAGAGAAAGCTGCTTGGCTCTTCTATTAAAGTTATAGGAGATAGTCTCAAGCATGCCCGGTAAAAGTGTCGGCCGCATGATTTCCTGGTCTATACTTAATGGATTTTTGATTGCCACGATCTGGTCCGGAGGCACGTCAAGGCCTTTTATTTTATTACGGTTAATCAGGGCATAGGTTATTATTTCATTTAAGCCTAAACGGATTAGGGCATGACTTAGTTTTTCCTGAAAAAGGCTTATGGGTTCTTTTATCGTTGTATTACCCACGATCCGCGGGATGGTAACGGGTATTCTTTCATACCCGTATATACGCGCTATTTCTTCAATAACGTTAATATCGTTTTTAACGTCTTCGCGGAAACCGGGAACTGCGATTTTTAGGAAATTATTTTTCCCGCTTACGGAAAACCCCAGGGCCTTTAGAATCTTTATTGCCTCGTTCTTCTTTATGGTTACGCCAAGAAGTGAATTTGTTTTTTTTATGGAAAGATTTATGTTTTTCGAATAAGATGTTTTTTTTCCGACGTCGAAAAATTCCCCCTTTTCGCCCTTAGCGATCTCTGTTATGAGCTCACAGGCTCTCTCGGAGGCTTTTACAACCATGCCATTGTTAATTTTTCTTTCGAACCTATAGCTGGATTCCGAAGCAATGCCCAGGGCGCGCGATGTGCGCCTTACCGAGATAGGATCGAAAAACGCGCTCTCAAGAAGAATATTTTTAGTCATGTTGCTAACTTCTGTCTTTAATCCGCCCATGACACCTGCTATTGCAATTGGTTCCGATCCGTCAGCTATAACAAGCGTGTCATTTGTCATCGTTCTTGGAATATTATCGATAGTTATGATTTTTTCGTCACTGGCCGCGCGCCTTATAATTATACCTTCTTTTATTCTATCCAGGTCGAAAGCATGCAGCGGCTGGCCTGTTTCGAAAAGAACGAAATTAGTTATGTCGACAATGTTGTTAACGGGTCTGAGCCCCACGGATATAATTCTATTCTTTAACCAATCCGGAGAGGGCCCTACCTCGACATCTTTTATAATCCTCGCGGTATAACGGAAACAAAGCTCCGGATTATTCAGTGTAATATTAAAAGAGGGTTTTTGTTTTTTGCTTTGCGCTTTTTGTTTTTTTCCGTCTCTAAGGTCTTTCGGCACCTTAAGGCTTTTCCCTAAAAGTGCGGCAAGTTCCCTGGCTACGCCCAAAACGCTTAGGCAGTCGGGGCGGTTGGCAGTTATTTCGAGCTCAAAAATATAGTCACCGCCCACGTTCTCGCAGGAGGCGACGTTAACGCCTGCCATCGTAAGAAGATGAGCGATTTTCTTCGGATCTATTTTCGTGTCTACGTAATCTTTTAACCAGCTGTAACTAACTTTCATTTCCTACCCCTAGACCGTCTAAAACTGCTTTAAAAACCTGATATCGTTCTCGAAAAATAGCCTTATATCATCTATGCCGTATTTTAGCATTGCGATTCGCTCCACGCCCATTCCGAAAGCAAGTCCTGTAAACGCGCCGGAAGGGTAGCCTACGGCTTCGAAAACACGCGGATTCACCATGCCTGCGCCTAAGATCTCGAGCCAGCCCGTATGCGAGCAAACGCGGCAACCTTTACCCCGACATATAATACAAGATATGTCCACCTCCGCAGATGGCTCCGTAAACGGGAAAAAGCTTGGTCTGAATCGCGTTTTTGTTTTTTCGCCGAACATACGTTTTGTAAAAAGATCTAAAAGGCCTTTTAAATCTGAAAATTTAATATCTTTATCCACCATAAGCCCTTCGACTTGATGAAACATAAACGAATGCGATGCGTCAACTGCGTCGGGCCTATAAACCCTGCCCGGCATAATTGCCTGGATTGGCGGCTTGGTTTTTTCCATGATTCTTATCTGAACCGTTGATGTGTGACTTCTTAAAAGCACATCTTCCTTTATATAAAACGTATCGAATGCGTCCCTTGATGGGTGGTCAAGTGGAATATTAAGTGCTTCAAAATTATAAAATTCTTTTTCTATTTCCGGGCCTTCTACTATTTTAAACCCGAGAGAAATAAATATATCGTTTATTTCATTCAGGGTCTTCGTGATAGGGTGGAGTCGCCCTTCTCTGGGAAGGATGCCCGGCATGGTAATGTCTACAAGGCGTTCTTTTACCGACGCACTTAAAGAAAGCTTCTCTTTTTTCTTCTCGAGTTCTTTTTGAATGTGTCCTTTTAAGAGGTTTAGCTCCTTGCCGATAACAGGCTTGGCCTTACTGTCAAGTGCAGGAAGCTTTCCCATTAATTCGGAAATAATACCTTTTCTGCCGAGATATTTGACCCTTACATTTTCCAGTAATTTCGCGTCAGTTACCAGGGCAAGGTCTTTTTCAAACGCATTTCTTGTGTTATTAATTTCGTCTTGCATTACTGTTTCTTTTTTAGCTTTTCTATATTTTCATTCGGTCCCAAAACTACGAGGATATCACCCTTTTTTATGGTGTCTTCGGCTTTTGGGGATACGTTTACAATTTCCTCTTCGCTTTTCTTGGATGCGGAAGGGATTTTTCTTTTTACCGCGATCACATTTACCCCGAACCTGGCGCGGACATCTATTTCCCTTAAAGATTTACCTATGAAATCTTTCGGCGTGACGAGCTCTACAATGCTCGATTCGTCGGAAAGCTCCAGATGTTCAATGACGCTGGTGGAAATAAGGCTATTGGCGACGCGGGCGCCTATTTCTTTTTCCGGCTGAATAACTTTTGATGCCCCGATTTTTTCCAATACCTTCTTGTGGTCCTCGCTTATGGCCTTGCATACGACTTCTTTTATGCCGATTTCTTTCAGGTTAAGTGTGATCAGTATGCTTGCCTCGAGATTCGTACCCACGCCGACAATGGCTACGTCTACATTATCTATGCCGACGCTTCTTAGCGCTTTTTCGTCGGTCGCGTCCAGACAAACTGCCTGCGTTACTTCATCGGAAATATCCTGAGTTATGTGCTCACCTACGTCTATTGCAAGAACCTGATGCCCTTTTTCGGAAAGCGTTTTTGCCACGCTTCGGCCGAATCTGCCTAAGCCTATAACAGCGAATTGTCTCATTTTTACCCCCTTATTTATCCGATCATAATTTTTTCTTCGGGATAGGCGTAGGCTACTCTTTCGCGCTGAAGCGCTATCGCCAGTGCTAAAGTTAAAGGCCCTATCCTTCCCGCAAACATCGTAAGTATTATAATTAATTTTCCGGCCGCGCTTAGCGTAGGCGTGATCCCTGTCGAAAGCCCGACGGTTCCAAATGCGGATGTCACTTCGAATAGTATGCGTAAAAAGAAATTATCGAATAATGCGGAATTTTTGCATTCTGTAAGTGCCAATAAAAATACGGCACCAAAAATCCACAAGAACGCCAGGAATACAACAACCAAAGATTTGCGTACAACTTCTTTTGGGATGGTTTTTTTGAATATCGACACCCTGTCTCTGTTTTTTATCATCGAAAATGCCGTGGCAAGAAGCACACCGAATGTGCATGTTTTAATGCCGCCCCCCGTCGAACCGGGCGAGGCTCCTATAAACATTAAGAATACGAAAAAGAATAAAGTGGGTACCGCGAGGCTGCCTATGTTAAGCGTGTTGAACCCGGCCGTCCTTGTCGTAACCGACTGAAAAAATGAACCCAGTATTTTTTCTTTCATGGAAAGGCCCGCCATCGTATTGTTGCTTTCGGTAAAGAAAAATAAAAGCGCGCCGAGCAAGATAAGGCCGAATGTAATTGTAATAGCGACTTTTGTCTGAATGCTTACGCGGTAGAATGGTTTTTTTTCGGTCAGGCGCGGTAATTCCAAAATAACTATGAATCCGATACCCCCGATTACTATGAGAGAAATCATAATTAGGTTTATGTAGGTATCTCCCGCGAACGCGGTAAAGCTTTTGGAGAATAACGAAAAACCGGCATTACAAAAGGCGCTTATAGCGTGAAATACGGAATTTATTAAAAGGCTTCCCATGGACCAATCCATGGTCTTGCTCCAGCGCAAGGCGAGGCAAATCGCTCCCAGGAATTCTATACCGAGAGTAATCAAAAGGATGTATTTTAGAAGGGAGGATAAGTTTTGCACCTTATTAGGCGCCATTGTCCTCTGGATAACAACGTCGTGTTTTATCGTAAGTTTTCTGCCAAGTAGGACGGCAAAAAGCGTTGAGAATGTCATGATACCGAGCCCGCCCATCTGCACGAGGACAAGTATGACAGCTTTTCCGAAACCGGAAAAATAGGTCCCTGTATCTCTTACGATAAGCCCTGTCACGCAAGTCGCGCTCGTAGCTGTAAAGAGGCTGTCGATCAAAGAAAGCGACTTGCCGCTTTTGGAGGCGAACGGCATACTTAAAAGTACGGCGCCTATAAGTATCGCCACCAAAAAGCTAATAGCTACGATTTGCGGCGGGTTCAGCTTTTTTAGCATTATTTTTTTGTTTTTGCAAGTTCCGTAAGTTTACTGAATGCTTTTTTATCGTTCATGGCTAAGTCTGCCAGAATTTTTCGATTTAGCGTGATTTTTGCTTTTTTAAGCCCATTCATGAATTTGCTGTAAGAAAGACCGTCCGCCTTGCAACCGGCATTTATTCTCACAATCCATAGATTCCTGAAAAGACGCTTCTTCTGCTTTCTGTCCCGGTAGCTGTAATACATGCCTTTTTGGACGGACTCCTTGGCTGTTCTGTAGAGCTTGGACCTTCCGCCAAATTGGCCTTTTGCTTTTTTTAAAACCTTTTTTCTTCTTTTTTTGCTCGCAACTTTGAATTTTACCTTAGTCATC
Organism: Candidatus Omnitrophota bacterium; assembly: GCA_013203315.1. Lineage (GTDB taxonomy): Bacteria > Omnitrophota > Gorgyraeia > JABMRN01 > RBG-13-46-9 > JABMQJ01. The sequence goes on from JABMQJ010000020.1 coordinate 105,675, forward strand.
TCGCCTCCTACCCATATGGCATAAGTCTTTTAATCATTCTTGCTTCGCCCTTTGACACGATCCCCGATCTTCTCAGGGCCCTTTTACGCTTTCTTGATTTTCCCGTCAGCAAATGGCCCTTGCAAGACCTTGACCTTTTAACCTTCCCTCTTCCGGTAAGTTTAAAACGTTTTTTTACTGATTTTTTTGTTTTTAATTTAGGCATTTTTTACTCCCTGCCTGCTGGTCGGCAGGCTTTTTTATCGTTACACCTCCCGGACACTAGTGCCCGGGTGGCTATCTAATGGTTGACCCTATTATTTTTTCGATCCGAACGCCATTGTCATCACGCGGCCGTCAAGATATGGGCGTTTTTCCGCTTCGCCGAAGTCGGCTGCGTCTTTTATAAGCCGATTCAGGATATTTCTTCCCAGGTCGACGTGCTGCATTTGTCTTCCCCGAAAACGCATAGTAATTTTTACCTTGTCGCCCCTCTTTAAAAAGCGTTCCAATTGATGGAACTTCACCTGGTAATCATGCTCTTCGATCTTGGGACCGATTTTCAGTTCCTTAAAGTGCGTTACGTGCTGCTTCTTCTTGGCTTCCCTTTCCCGTTTTTCCTGTTCATATTTAAATTTGGGATAATCCATGATTCTGCAAACAGGCGGGGTCACGGTGGGCGCCACTTCTACTAAATCAAACCCGGATTCCTGGGCTATCTTCATGGCATCTCTTGTGTCCACTACGCCGTATTGCTTTCCGTCTTCGCCGATAAGCCGCACGCTTTGCGCTCTTATGAACCTGTTTACTCTGATAAACTTCTTCGTAAAAAACCTCCTTTTTGTTACGTTTTTTTATTCTTTATTTCTTCTTCGATTATACTTAAAAATTTCTCCACCGGCATTTCGCCGATATTGCCCTTGGATTTAGAGCGCAGTGATACTTTATCGTCTTTTGCTTCTCTTTCGCCTACTATGGCAAGATACGGGATTTTTTCTAATTCGCGTTCCCGTATTTTTTTCTGCATTTTTTCGTCACGGGTATCCGTTATCGCGCGCATATCTTTCTCTGCCATGAGCCTTGTGAGATTTTCGGCGTAATCATTTTGTTTGCTTGTAATCGGAATTACCGCGACCTGCACGGGTGCCAACCAAAGCGGAAAATTACCCGCGTAGTGCTCTATAAGCGCTCCGAGAAATCTTTCCATGCTTCCTAAGATAACCCTGTGGAGCATTATCGGTTTTTCTTCTTTTCCGTCTTTTGAGGTATATTTTAGCTTAAACCTTTCCGGAAGCGCGAAATCACATTGAATCGTGGCGCATTGCCACTCGCGTCCGAGGGCGTCTTTTAGCTTTATATCTATCTTCGGGCCGTAAAAAGCGCCTTCTCCTTCGTTTATTTCAAATGGAATTTTTTTGTTCTTCAGTGTATTTTTTAGAGCCTCTGTCGCTTCTTTCCATTCTTCGTCTGCACCTATTGACTCCTTAGGCCTTGTGCTAAGTTCTACCGTATATTTATCAAATCCAAAAACTTTAAGCGTTTCCTTAACAAAATCTATAATACCTACGACTTCTTCTTCTATTTGTTCTTTAAGGCAAAATATATGCGCGTCGTCCTGCGTAAACCCCCTAACCCTGAGAAGTCCGTGCAAGACTCCGGATTTTTCGTGTCTGTAGACCGAGCCAAGCTCAAAAAGCCGGAAGGGCAGATCTCTGTAGCTTCTTTTATGAGATTTGTAAACCAAAATGTGGCCCGGGCAATTCATTGGTTTTACGGCAAATTCCTTGTTTTCTATTTTGAAAATATACATGTTTTCCTTGTAGTATTCGTAATGGCCCGATTGAACCCATATATCACTTTTTAAAATATGAGGGCTTATGACCGGTTGATACCCGCGCTTTATGTGTTCGCGCTTTATGTAGTCTTCGATGATTGTCCGTAAAATGGCTCCCTTAGGATGGTACAGAACCAGCCCTGCCCCCATTTCCGCATTAAAACTGAAAAGATCTAATTTCTTTCCGAGGATACGGTGATCCCGTTTTTTCGCTTCTTCTATTATTTTTAGAAACTTATCAAGTTCCGGTTTGTTTTCGAAAGCGGTTCCATAAATTCTCTGGAGCATTGGGTTTGTCTCGATGCCGCGCCAGTAAGCCCCGGCTACCGAGAGAAGCTTGAAAACCTTAACATCGCCTGTGCGCGCGACATGGGGCCCTTTACATAAATCTACGAAATTTCCGTGCCTGTAAACAGAAACAGAGACGCCTTTTAGGCCTTCGATTAATTCAAGTTTATATTTTTCCCCGAGTTTAGTGAAAAGACTTTTGGCTTCTTTCTTCGGGATTTCTTGGCGTGCGAATTCGGAATTTTCTTTGACGATTTTTTTCATTTCCTGTTCAATTTTGGCAAGGTCCTCCGGCTTGATCGGCTCATCTATGTCAAAGTCATAGTAGAACCCGTCGCTAATAGCGGGGCCTATCCCTAACTTTGCCTTAGGGTAAAGCCTCTTAACCGCTTCAGCCATTATGTGCGATACGCTATGTCGTAATGCTTCTATTTTATCCATATCTCTCGTTTTAAAGTGCCGGAGGCCGGACTCGAACCGGCACGGCCCTTACGGACCACAAGATTTTAAGTCTTGGGCGTCTGCCAATTCCGCCACTCCGGCAAAACAAATTGCTCTGCAGCAAAGTTAATCTGCCCCTCGGAATCGCAAATCCTCCCATAGGTAGGATTTGCGATATTCCTCGGGACAAATTTTGCTTCACAAAATCTGGTGGGCGCAATAGGAGTCGAACCTATGACCTCCACGATGTCAACGTGGCGCGCTAACCAACTGCGCCATGCGCCCGAAAGAGGCGCGAACCGGAATCGCACCGGTGTACAAGGTTTTGCAGACCTCTGCCTAACTACTCGGCCATCGCGCCAGTAACTTTTTTATTCCCAAACAACGTCGCCGCTTATATAAAGAACGTGTTTTCCGTTTTTGTGATTTTCCGTTTTGTCAAAGACGATTGTTTCACCGGACGGCGATGAAATCGCATATCCCGTCGTATAGTGATAATCGGGTTCTTCGGCAGTTCCCGCGTGTTGGCCGGACGGGCAGTCCAAAATGCTTTCGTCCTCGACATACCCGCCCTCCACAAGCTCACCTAGAGCCGATGGAAAGCTTCCTTCGTGTTCGCTGGCGTATAGCTTGAGGCCTAATCCGATTTTTTCGAGATTTTCCTCACAGTTTATGATTTTTGCCCGGGCCCTAATTTTCGCGATCACGGGCGTTAATAATGATATAAATATTGCTATGATTATAACAATAAATGCGAGTTCTGTAAGGGTAAATCCCTTCTTATGCGCTTTTGAAATCATGAGCATATCAATTCGGAGTATAGCACAGCTCTTCTATCGTGTCAAGAATAGCACGTGCTATGCGTGTTTTTGATCGTTTCTGTAACTTCTTTCTACGTCCGAGCTTATCTAATAGATATACGGTCTTAGCCCCCTTGCCAAATGGCATGTTTTTACTGTCGGATTTGTTGGCCACTATTAGGTCAAGGTGTTTTTTTCTTAGCTTAGCGAGCGCATTTGCTAAAAGATTCTCCGTTTCCAGAGAAAAACCGGTTATAATCTTATTTTTTCGTTCTTTTTTTGTAATAGACTTTAAAATGTCCGGATTTTTGATTAATTTAAGTGCAATTTTAGCTTTTGATTTGATTTTATTCCTTGAAGCTACTGGTGTTCTAAAATCCGAAACCGCGCTTGACATAATAAGAATGTCAGATTTTTTAAGTTCCGTGTGAACTTTTTTGCACAGTTGGCGCGTGGTTTCTATTTGAATAAATTTTATACCGCTTGGGGCTTTAAAAATGCTCGGCCCGCTTATTAAAGTTACCTTATAGCCTCTTTTCCCGGCTTGCCTTGCCAATTCATAACCCATGTATCCTGTGGAACGGTTAGATATAAAACGGACGGGATCGATAGGTTCGATAGTGGGGCCTGCTGTTATGAGTATCCGAGGGGATTTTCTCACTTTAGGATCTTGTCTATCTCTTTTATTATCTGGCCAAGATCTGCGAGGTGGCCGATGCCCACGTAGCCGCAGGCGAGGTGGCCGCGTATTGGGTCTACGAATTTATAGCCTATTTTTTTGAGCTCCCCAATATTTCTTTGCGTTATTTTGTGTTTATACATATTGTCATTCATGGCGGGAGCGATAAGAATAGGGCTTTCGGAAGAGATAACGGTACTCGTAAGAAGGTCGTCGCATATGCCTGATGCAAGGCGCCCGATAATGTTTGCGGTCGCCGGTGAGATCACGATTAAATCAGCTTTCTTGGCCAATGAAACATGGACTGCGTTACGTTTTTCGGGCAATTTGAACATGTCTCTATAGGTTTTATTTTCTGATAGTGTCTCAAGCGTAAGTGGCGTTATAAATTCTTCTGCCGCGCGCGTCATAACACATATAATATTGTGTCCTTTTTTCTTGAGGCGCGACACGAGGTCACATGCTTTATATGCGGCGATGCTGCCGGCGATCCCTACGATGATAGTCTTCTGTTTCATGAATTATTTTTTCGTTTTATACTTTATTTTGTTTTCTATTATTTCCTTTAATGCTATGGATGTGAGCTTCGTATTCGGTTCAGCGTCAACGAGTTTTTCACTGCCGGCGCCTAATTCCAACGCCCTGCGGGCTGCGAGAATTACGAGCTTGTACACGCTTCCTTGTGAAACTTTCAGTAACTCTTCTATCGGCGTATAACTCAATTCATTCCTCCCTTGTTTTTTTATTCTGTTTTGCTTTCTTTTTTGATTATAGAGACCACTTTGAGAATAGCGTTTTCCAGCTTGTCGTTAGTAACTGCGTAGTTATATTTAGGCATAAATTTAAGTTCCGCTTTTGCTATTTTAAGACGCCTTGCGATTTCGCGGGGCTTATCCGTATTTCTGGAGGTAAGCCGCCGAGAAAGTTCTTTAAAAGAAGGTGGTCTTATAAAAATAAGGGTGCTCTCGGGAAATTTCTTTTTGACCTGCATGGCGCCTTTTACGTCGATACTCAAAAGTAGATTTTTGCCTTTTTTTAATTCAGCTATAGCAAAGCGTTTCGGTGTACCATAAAAGTATCCGAAATTTTCTTCCCATTCAAGAAGCGATCCTTTTTTTATTTTTTCTTTAAAAGAACGCCGGGACACATAATAGTAATCCCTTTTATTTTTCTCACCCTTGCGCGGACGCCTGGTGGTCACGGAAACGGAAGGTGTCAGGCTTTTTACTTTTTTTAATACCTTTTTGCAGATGGTGGTTTTTCCGCTACCTGAAGGGGCTGAAATGACGAATATCCGGCCGTTTTTCATTCGATATTCTTGAGCTGCTCTCTTATTTTTTCTATTTCCGTTTTTATTTCAATTGCGCCTTTGGAAATATTAAAGCCGCTCGACTTTGATCCTATAGTATTTATTTCTCTATGAAGTTCTTGAGCGATAAAATCCAGTTTTTTTCCGACTTCGCCCGGTTTTCTTATGGTTTTTGTAAAGTTGTGTAGGTGATTATCAAGCCTTGTTAACTCTTCGGTTATGTCGCTATTTTTTGCAAAAAGCGCCACCTCCACTTCAAGCCTGCCTTTGTCAATAACATACCCCCCGGAAAGCTCTTTTATCCTGTCCTTTAATCTTTTTTTGTAATTTCGTACATTATGGGTAGCGTTTCTTTTGATGTCTAAAATAATTTTCTTTATTTTTTTTACCCTGCTGGTTAAATCCGCAAAAAGAAAACTGCCTTCTCTTTCTCTGTCCTCGACCAGCTTCCCAAGCGCTTCCCATGTAACTTCCTTTACCAAAGGCCAGAGTTTTGTTACATTTTTTTCCGTCAATTTACTGTTTATCACCCCGGGAAACGAGATAATGTCGGCTAGTTTCGGCTCGCCTTCAACATCTAGTCTTTTTTTAAGGCCCCTTAATTTATTGCAGTAGGTTCTTGCCAGTTTCTCGTCTATAAGAATATCTGTATTTACTTCGTGCGGGGCATCGTGAACAAGGTTTAAATAAATTTTTCCTCTCCTGATTTTATTTTTAACGAGGGCCTTTACCCTGTCTTCAAAGACTCCCAGGCTATTGGGCAGTTTGGGGGTTATTTCCAAAAATTTATGATTTAGCGTTCTCAGTTCGACTGCGAAGGCGTGTCCCTTTGTCTTGATCGCCGCTTTGCCGAAACCCGTCATTGATTTTATCATGCCCAGACCCACACTTCTTTGTCCGTCTTTGCCGTCTTCGTGGAATAGATATCCATTATTACTTCGTCGGGCTGGAACCAAAGCTTTATCTCCCGCTCCGCTTCTTTTCCGTTAGTAGAAGCGTGTATTACGTTTTCATAAACGCCTTTTGTCGTGATCCTGCCGTACTGGCCCCTTATGGAAACTGTGTCTGCCTCTTCGGGGTTGGTAGAACCGCAAATCTGGCGAACCTTTTTAATGGCATCCTCACCCCAATAAACAAGCGCCATGACCTTTTTCTTGTGGTAGTGGCCCATAATATACTTGATCAGCTCGTTAAAAAATGGCTTATCCTTCATCTCTTTGTAGTGCTCTTCGGCTAATTTCTTAGAAACACGCGCTATTTTAGCGGCAACTATGTCGAGCTTTGTCTCTGAAAGCCGCGTAAGAACGTTGCCGGTAAGCGATTTTTTAAGGCCGTCCGGTTTTATTAGAATTAGAGTTTGGTTTATCATATTATATTAATATATGGGCTAATATATAGGCTCTTTATTTTAGCACTTAAAACACGCTTGTCAAGCGTTTAACTTATACCACTCTATTGTGCTTATAAGTCCTTTGCGTAACGGTGTTTTGGCGCTAAATCCGAATTCCTGCTTTGCTTTTTGGGTATCAAGCGTCCTTCTTGGCTGGCCATCCGGCTTTGTGGTATCCCAGGTTACTTTTCCCTTAAAATTCGTGAGTTTTACTATCAGTTTTGTCAGATCTTTTATGGAGATTTCAAAGCCGGCGCCAATGTTTACAGGATCAGGTTTATTATATTTTTCCGCGGCAAGGAGGATAGCCTCGGCGCAGTCTTCAACGTACAAAAATTCTCTTGTAGGTTTTCCGGTACCCCATCCCACTATCTCGTTTTTCTTGTTTTTAGTAGCATCTAAGCATTTCTTTATTATAGCGGGTATTACATGCGAGGTTTCGGGGTCGAAATTATCTCCGGGACCGTATAGATTGACAGACATGGGGAATATGGCGTTAAACCCGTATTGCTGCCTGTAGGCTTGCCCTTGAACAAGGAGCATTTTTTTGGCCAGTCCGTATGGCGCGTTTGTCTCCTCCGGATACCCGTCCCACAGATTTTCTTCTTTAAATGGAACCGGTGTAAATTTTGGATAGGAGCAGATTGTTCCGAGGGTTACGAATTTTTTTACGGCCGCCAGCCGCGCCTCTTCCATCAGTTGCGCTCCCATCATCAAATTATCATAGAAAAACTCACCGGGTTTAGCCCTGTTTGCTCCGATACCTCCCACTTTAGCTGCGAGGTGAATTATTATATTCGGTTTTGATTTTTTATAAAGGCGTTTTACGGCTTCTCTGTTTACTAGATCGTATTCTTCGATGGTCGGTATAAAGATACTTTTGCAGTTTTGTTTTTTTAGTTTACCGACGAGATGAGAGCCTAGGAATCCCGCGCCGCCAGTTACGAGTACGTTTTTATCCTGCCAGAACCCCATTAATCCACCTTCCACCATTTTTTCGGGAATTTTTTCTTCAGTATTTTGTCGCCTTCCCCGATTGGCTCGAGCCCTATAGCGCGCATGTCCGCATCTACCATTATTTTTATTAAATCGTTGAATCTAATTTTTGAGTTCCATTTTAGTTTTTCTTTAGCCTTTTTTGAATTAGCCCTCAGGTTGTCAGCTTCCGTGGGCCGGTAATAATTTTTGTCTATCCTGACATGTTTTTTATAATTTAAGCCCGCATAATCGAATGCTGCTTTTAGAAAATCTTTTACTGAATGCGTTTCGCCGGTACCTATGATAAAATCGCCTGGTTTCTTTTGTTGCAGCATCTTCCACATCAGTTCCACGTACTCGGGCGCATAGCCCCAATCCCTTCTTGCTTTAAGGTTGCCCATATAAATCTTGTCTTGCTTGCCGGCTATGATATTCGCGACGGCCCTGGTAATTTTTCTTGTTACAAACGTTTCGCCGCGCCTGGGGGATTCGTGGTTAAACAGTATGCCATTAGAAGCGAATAGATTATACCCTTCCCTGTAGTTCACGGTCATCCAGTAAGCATAAGCTTTTGCAGCAGCGTAAGGGCTTCTTGGCTTGAAAGGCGTATTTTCATTTTGCGGGGCGGGGCTTTTCCCAAACATTTCGCTGCTTGAGGCTTGGTAGAATTTGGTTTTTCTGCTTCCCCTTTTTATGATTTCTAAAATCCTCGTCGTTCCCATGCCCGTTATGTTACCTGTGTGTTCAGCCATGTCAAAGCTCACCTTAACGTGGCTTTGGGCGCCTAAATGATATATTTCATCGGGTTTTATGTGATAGATGATATCGGAAATCTGCTCGGAATCCGAAATGTCACCGTAATGCAGAAAAAGCCGCGCTTTCGTAGCGTGCGGATCGATGTAAATATGATCTATGCGCTGCGTATTGAAAGTACTTGCCCTCCTTATTATGCCGTGCACTTCGTATCCTTTGTACAGCAGAAATTCTGCAAGATAGCTGCCGTCCTGGCCGGTAATACCTGTGATTAGCGCCCGTTTTCCCATGTTATGCCCCCATTAAATTATTACTATGAATTCTCCGCGCGGTTTTGTGTCGGAGAAATGCCGAAGCAGCACGCTCGCTTTGGCTCTTTTTGTTTCTTCGAACTTTTTTGTAAGCTCCCTCGCAAGGGCTATTTCCCTATCGTCCATTACATCCGCTATGTCGCCTAAAAGCTTTGTGATCCTGTGGCACGATTCGTATATGATGATTGTTCTTTTTTCATCCTTTAGTTTTTCGAGCTGTTTTCTTCTTTTTGCAGATTTGTTTGAGAGAAACCCTTCGAATATGAATTTATTAGTCGGCTTACCTGAAATTACTAGCGCCATAATAAGCGCTGCCGGGCCTGGAATCGCCGTAATGGTAATATTTTTTTCGATCGCACTCTTTATTAACACGGCACCCGGATCGGAAATGCCGGGCGTGCCCGCGTCCGACACAAGCGCTATTTTCTTGCCTTCTTCCAGAAGCGCTATAATTTTATCCTTTTTCTGCAATTTATTAAATGAGTAATAGCTGATGAGCGGCTTGTGGATATCATATCTATCCAAAAGAATTTTTGTGTGCCGCGTGTCTTCGGCTGCGATGGAATCAACTTCTTTTAGTATGCGCAGGGCGCGAAGAGTTATGTCTTCGAGATTACCTATAGGGGTGCTTACTATATACAGCGTGCCTTGTTTCATTCGACCGTAACGGACTTCGCGAGATTACGCGGTTGGTCTATATCATAGCCGAATTCCCGCGCAACATAATAAGCCAGAAGTTGTAGTGGAATGGCCACAAGTATCGGAGAGAAAAGCTCGCTAATCTCCGGGACCTTTACGACATAGTTTACGTTCTGGCTGGCGATTTCTTTATCGCCTTTGGTCGCGATAGCGATGATTATCCCGCCGCGCGCTTTAATTTCCTGAATGTTGCTTAGCATTTTTTCGTAAATCTTCGCCTTGGTGGCAATGCACACAACCCAGGGGTTTTCGTCAATAAGGGCGATAGGCCCATGCTTCATCTCGCCGGCCGGATAGCCTTCAGCCGTTATGTAGGATATTTCTTTAAGCTTTAAGGCCCCTTCTAATGCGTTTGGATAATTTATGTTCCTGGCAAGATAAAGAAACGTGCTCTTATTGTGTTTTTCCAGATAATACTTTCTGAAGTTTTTCGCGTATTCCGCAATTTTATTTTTATTGCTTTTAAAATCATTGAGGGTGAGTTTTAGAAGTCTTGGGATTTTTTTAAATTCTTTTAGTAATTTCTTTTTCGTCTTACCTGATATAACGCCTCTTATTCGCCCGATATAAATTGTCAAAAGATAAAGTATTGCCAGTTGCGCCGTATAGGCTTTCGTGGATGCCACCGCGATTTCGGGGCCGGCGTGGGTGTATATTACGCCGTCTGCTTCTCTCGCTATAGAGCTGCCGAGCACATTGCATACAGCAAGGGTTTTGGCCTTTCGTTTTTTTGCCTCGCGAAGAGCGTGAAGCGTATCCGCCGTTTCGCCCGATTGGGATATCAGGATGACGAGGGTATTTTTCCCGACGATGGGCTTTCTGTATCTGAATTCGCTCGAGGTATCCACCCAGACAGGAATTTCTGCCAAGTCCTCCAGCATGTATTTGCCCGTTAAGGCTGCATGATAGGCGGTGCCGCACGCGACAATAGCCATATTTTTAATACCTTTGAATACCTTTTCTTTTATCGCGAGTTCTTCGAAATGTATTTTGTTATTTTTTAGCCGCTCTTTTAGGATATCACCTACAACATTGGATTGTTCAAATATCTCTTTTAGCATAAAATGTTTAAAGCCTGATTTTTCTGCCTGGCTTATATTCCACTTTATGCGGGTGGGTTTTCTTGAAAGAGTTTTGCCGTTTATGTTGATTATTTTTATCGTATTTTTTGAGATTTCCGCGATTTCATAATTATTTAGAAATATAACATTTTTTGTGTAATCTAAAATGGCAGGTGCGTCGCTTGCGAAGAAATTTTCATTCTTGCCGGCACCGATAATAAGCGGGCTATCGCATCTTGCGCCTACCATTCTCTTGCGGTCTGAGGCGTGCAAACAGCAAATGGCATACGAGCCTTTTAGGAGTTTTACTGCCTGGCGAACGGCTTCCAGCAAGTACCCTTTATAATATTTTTCGATTAAATGGGGGATGACTTCCGTATCGGTGTCAGAGACAAACTTATGCCCTTCTTTTATGAGCATAGTTTTTAGCGCCTGATAATTTTCTATGATGCCGTTATGAACAACGGCTATTTTGCCCGTGCAATCCAGGTGGGGATGTGCATTTACTTCGTTTGGTACACCGTGGGTAGCCCATCTGACATGGCCGGCACCTATATTTCCTTCCAGGGGGAAGCGTTTCAATTCGTCCGTAAGAACATGGAGTTTACCGGCTTTTTTGCTGAAATTAATCGAACCATCCTGTAAAACCGCTATACCGGCAGAGTCATATCCTCTATACTCGAGGCGCCTAAGGCTGTTTATCAGAACTTTTGCGGCGACTTTTTTACCTGCGTATCCTATTATACCGCACATACTTGTCTCCCTACAGTTGAACAAACCAGATGCCAAGCACTATAAAAACTGTTCCCGCCAAACGCAATGGCGTAACATGTTCGCCTAAAATGAGAACGCTCAGTATGGCCGTAACCAAGGGATAAGTAGCGGCTATCGGGACGATTTGTGAAGTAGCCCCCCATTTAAGAGCTGCAAAATAAGCAATCATGCCAAAAAGTCCTGCCATAATTCCCGTTACGGAAAAAATTGCGATTGTTTTTACGTCGGCCTGAAAAACCTGCCTTATCTTCCCGGTAAGAAGTAAGTATATAACAAGGGCGAGCGTAACAGCTATGCTTCTAATCGTAACAGCTGTTAGCGGGTCTACTTTCCCGAGGCCTATTTTTTCTAAAACAGGCGTTGTCCCCCACAAAAAAGCCGTAAGAATAAGGAGTAAGATAATTTCGATTTTCATTCTAGGCCCAAGACCTTTTTGTATATTTGAATATTGTTTGAGGCCATTATTTCTTTCGTAAATCTGAGTTCGGCAAACTTCCTGCCGGTTGCGCCTATTCTCTCCATCACGCTTGCGTTATCTAAAAGCATTATGGCTTTACTGGCTAAGGCTTCATAGTCTTTTATCGGAACGATATAACCGTTTATGCCGTCCTGTATGATCTCGGGCATGCCGCCTGAATTGGTAACTATCATGGGTTTTCCGGAAGCAAGCGCCTCCAGCATTGTCAGGCCGAACGGCTCTCCTACCGTCGACGGATAAAAACAAAGTTCTGCGATAGCGTACAGCTTAACCATTTCATCCAGCGAAAACATTTCGATATATAATTTATTTTTTATGCCGAGATTATCTATCAAGTCTACTATATAGGCAATGTCTTTTTGTTGGGTTGATCCCCAATCTACGATGTTTTTTGTCCCGGCTAAAACTAAAAGTGCATCCGGGAATTTCTCTGCGATCAACCGCATTGCCTTTACGCTTACATCGCAGCCTTTGGCGATACCCATTCGCGCCGGGTGGAATATTACCCTTTTGTTTTTTAGGGGGGCGAGCCGTCCTTTATATTCTTTTTTGTTTGACGGTTTAAATCTTGTAACATCGATGCCGTGGTGAATTGTTGTCACCCGACTCGACTCGCAACCTATTCCCATGAGCTCTTTTTTAATGTAAAAACTTACCGCTATTATATGATCCCAGGCGATATCCCTTGTAAGTTTTAAAAAAAGCATGTCATCCCAGGAATTGTGCGCCGTAAGAACCAAGGGAATGCCGCGCTTTTTCTTGATCTCTTCTTCCAGGATTTTGGCATGTATTCGGCTAAAGTAATTCATGTTGTGTACATGTACAACGTTGGGTTTTGTTTTATTTAAAAAAGAGGAGATTACCTCTCTTACTTCATCTTCGATACCGACTAGGCCCCTTTTGTTCAGCCAGTTCAGGTTCATAATTGGCGCGCGCATTATTTTTACGCCCTTGTAGGTGTCGTTGGCTTTTTTACCCTCCGCAGAACCGGTGAGCAGACTCACTTCGTGGCCACTCTTCACGAGCTCCGGGAGAAGCATTACAAGATGCGTTTCCACGCCGCCTATTATAGGTGGAAATGCCCAATGCATATGCGCGATTTTAAGTTTTTTGTTAGCTTTTCTACTTTTCTTCATTTTTTTTGTTACCATATTTGATCTCCACTTCTTATCAAGAGCGACCCCAACGGGGGTCGAACCCGTGTTGCCAGATCGAAAATCTGGAGTCCTAACCACTGGACGATGGGGTCAAATTTTCTTAGTCTTCTTCTTTAATTACTCGCGCGACAGAGGCAGCTTTATCGTCTTTTCCTACCCTAATGATGCGCACGCCTTGCGCGCCACGGCCGGTAGCGCGTATATCTTTTACGGCGCAGCGTTCGATCATGCCCTTGGCGGTTATAATCATTATGTCGTCACCGTCCGAAACCATCTTAAGGCCGATAACAGGGCCGTTTTTCTCTGTTACCTTTATATTGATGATGCCTTTGCCGCCCCTTGACTGGACGCGGTAGGCTTGCGCTTCTGTTCTTTTACTGAACCCGTTTTCCGTAACGCTCAAAAGTGTTGCTTTTTTATCCGCGATAACCTGCACGCCGACAACTATGTCTTTTTTGCCTAATTTTATGGCCCGCACCCCGGCAGCAGCCCTTCCCATGTCGCGTATGTCTGATTCGTTAAATCTTATAGCTTTTCCCTCTCTTGTCACTATAAATACCTCGTCTTTGCCCGAGGTAAGCTGCGCGGATATTAGCCTATCGTCCCCGGAAAGAGAGATGGATATTATACCACTTTTCCTTATATTTGCAAACGCGGAAAGGGCGGTTTTTTTCATCTTGCCCATGCGCGTTGTCATCATTAAAAATTTTCCTTCCTCGAACTTTTTAACCGGGATGCTAGAGGTAATACCCTCGCCGCCTGAGAGAGACAACATGTTTACTATGGCCCTCCCCTTTGCTGTACGGCCGGCCTGTGGGATGTCGTAAACTTTTACCACATAGGCCTTACCTTTGTCCGTAAAGAAAAGGAGGTTATCGTGTGTTGAGGCGACAAACAGATCCTCGACAAAATCTTCGTCTTTCACCCCGGCGCCGGAAACGCCTTTTCCGCCGCGGCGTTGTTTTTTGTAAGCGCTTACGGGAAGTCTTTTTATGTACCCTGCGTGGCTTATGGTTATTACAACGTCTTCTTCCTGGATAAGGTCTTCCATTTCGACTTCTTCGACCGCTCCTATAAGCTCTGTTCTTCTTTCGTCTCCGAACTTTTTGTTGAGCTCAGTTAATTCTTCTTTTATTATACCCTGCACTTTTTTCTCGCTGGCCAGGATAGCGTTAAGTAGTTCGATTTTCTTGAGCAGCTCCTTATATTCCTTGTCTATTTTTTCCCGTTCCAGATTTGTAAGCCGCTGCAATTGCATTTCGAGAATGGCCTGAGCTTGTCTTTCGCTTAATTTGAACTTTTTTATAAGTTCTTTTTTAGCGTCTGCCGGGTCTTTTGATTTTTTTATAATTCTAATTATTCTGTCTAGGTTTTTGAGCGCTATTTTCAGCCCTTCCAGTATGTGCGCCCTTGCTTCGGCTTTTTCTTTGTCAAAAATCGTTCTTTTTACTATTATTTCTTTCCGGTGCTCGACATAATACGAGAGCATCTCTTTTAGGTTCAGCACCCTCGGGCGGTTGTTGACAAGGGCGAGCATTATAACGCCGTATGTGGTCTTCATTTGCGTGCGCTTGTAAAGCTGGTTTAAGGTTACCTGGGCATTCTGCCCGCGCCTTAATTCGACAACAACCCTCATGCCGTCTTTATCTGATTCATCTCTTAAGTCGGTGATCCCTTCGACTTTCTTATCCTGAACAAGGTTGGCTATGGAAGAAATGAGATTGTTTTTATTAACCTGGTAAGGAATCTCGGTAATAACTATACTTTCCTTGCCGCCCTTATGGCTTTCGACGGAGGCCTTGGCGTGAACAAGGAGCCTGCCCCTTCCTGTTTCATAGGCTTTCTTTATGCCGTCTTTACCGCATATCATGCCGCCTGTAGGAAAATCCGGGCCTTTTATTTTTTTCATTAAATCCTTGATCTCACAGCCAGGGTGGTCAATTAAATGTATTATGCCTTCGACAACTTCGGTTAAATTGTGCGAGGGTATGTTTGTTGCCATGCCAACGGCGATACCACTTGACCCGTTTAGCATCAGATTGGGCGCTGCAGATGGTAAAACGCTGGGTTCTTTAAGGGAGTTGTCAAAGTTGGGAACGAATTTAACTGTGTTCTTTTCTATGTCCTGCAGGAGCCAAGCTGTAATACGCTGTAGGCGCGCTTCCGTGTATCGCATCGCTGCCGGGGAGTCGCCGTCGATTGACCCGAAGTTACCTTGGCCGTCAACCAGCGGGTACCGCAAGGAGAAGTCCTGCACCATTCTCACCAGGGCGTCATAAACCGCCATGTCTCCGTGCGGATGGAATTTTCCCAAAACTTCGCCGGTGATCCTGGCGCTTTTCTTATACGTCTTGCTGTGTTCGAGATTCAGCTCTTTCATGGCGAAAAGAATTCTTCTGTGAACAGGTTTCAAGCCGTCCCTTACGTCCGGAAGGGCCCTTCCCACAATTACGCTCATGGCATAATTGATGTAGGAATCTTTCATTTCATCTTCTATGTGGATCGGAACTATTTTCTCGTTTCTGGTATACATATTACTCCTTTTATATATCCAGTATCTTTACTTCGGGCGCGTGTTTCTCTATAAATTGCCTTCTTGGCTCAACCTGGTCCCCCATCAATACAGTAAACATGGCATCAGCCGCGACCGCGTCTTCTACGGTTACCTTCTGCATGACACGCCTCTCCGGGTCCATAGTGGTTTCCCATAGTTGCCCGGGGTTCATTTCTCCTAAGCCTTTGTAGCGCTGGATAGTCATGTTCCTGTTGCCGATATCTAAAACAAAATCTAAGAGGCTTTTTAGGCTGAAAATATCTTTTGTTTCTTGTTCAGTTTTGACCTTAAATAAGGGCTTTTGGTTCTTGTCGCCCTTTTTGCTCTTTTTCTCTTTTGTGTCCTCTTTTTTGGCCGGTTTATAGTTCGCAATATCGATTTTTAGTTTCGAGAGATTTGCGCTTAACTTGTTTAGCTCTCTCGCTTCATAAAATTCTGTTATATTCAATTCCGCTTCTTTCCCAAGCTTTTTTTCCATCTTTTTTGTGAAGGCGGCAAATTCATTGTCATCATAGATAAATTTGTATTCTCCCTCCACTTCTGCCCTATAAAGTGGTAGTTTTTTGGTCTTTTGGTGCTTAAATGAGAGGAATTCTTCGAATTTCACTCCACGCCGCTCTATGGCAGACGACAGGCTCCCCACCTGCACAAGGATCTCTAAAACTTCTTTTAGTTTTTTATCGTTAAAGGCATATTTATCCTTGACTCTCACAACTTCGAGGCCCTCTGTCCCCTGGTCAATTAATATGGCGTTCATCTCTTCTTCTGTACTAATGTATTCCTCCCTTTTTCCTGTCTTAACCTTATATAGAGGTGGTTGCGCAATGTATATGTGCCCCTTTTCTACAAGATCTTTCATTTCCCTATAGAAGAACGTAAGTAAAAGCGTTCTTATGTGGGAACCGTCTACGTCAGCGTCGCACATGAGAATAATCTTACCGTATCTTATGTTCTCGATATTGAATTCATCGCCTATCCCGGTGCCTATAGCGGTGATTACCGTGCGAATTTCTTCGTTGTTTAACACTTTGTCCAGGGCGGCTTTTTCAACATTTAGAATTTTACCTTTAAGCGGCAAGATCGCCTGAAATCTGCGATCACGGCCTTGCTTTGCGCTGCCCCCGGCTGAATCACCCTCGACTATATAAATTTCTGTTACTGACGGGTCTTCTTCCGAGCAATCTGCGAGCTTACCCGGTAGGCTTCCTGAGTCAAGGGCACCTTTTCTTCTTGTAAGCTCCCTTGCTTTTCTTGCGGCCTCGCGCGCTTTTGCCGCTAAAATACATTTTTCGACAATCTTATTGCCTACGGAAGGGTTTTCTTCCAGAAACGAACCAAGGGCTTCGTTAACAACTGATTCTACTATTCCTTCGACTTCGGAATTGCCGAGCCTTGCTTTGGTTTGTCCTTCGAATTGCGGGTTCGGCAGTTTTACGTTGATAACAGCGGTAAGGCCTTCTCTTGCGTCCTCACCTGATAGACTTATACCTTCTTTTAAAAACTTGCGGCCTTTGCAATATTGATTCAAAGTTCTGGTAAGGGCGGATTTGAACCCCGTAAGGTGAGTGCCGCCGTCTATGGTGTTTATCGTATTTGCGAATGTAAATATGTTTTCCGTATAGCTATCGTTGTATTGCATCGCTACTTCTACGGAGATTTTATCTTTTTCCTTTGAGAGATATATTATTTTTTTGTGAAGAGGGGTTTTGTTTCGGTGCAGGTGTTCCATGAACGAAATAATCCCGCCCTCGTAATGAAATGTGTTTTCCTTATTCTTTCTTTCATCTTTTAGAATAATTTTAATACCTTTATTTAGAAAGGCAAGCTCTCTTAAGCGGTTAGCTAAAATATCATAATTAAATGTTGTCGTTTCCTTAAATATTTCTTTATCGGGTTTGAATGTAACGCGTGTTCCGGTTTTTTGGGTCTTCCCTATGGTTTTAAGCGGACTTGCGGTTTTCCCTCTTTCGTATTCCTGGTGGAATATTTTCCCATCTCTTCGCACTTCAACCTCAACCCATTCGGAAAGGGCGTTTACAACGCTTACCCCGACGCCGTGAAGCCCGCCGGATACCTTGTAAACTCTGTGATCGAATTTACCGCCCGCGTGCAGGGTCGTCATTACTACTTCGAGGGCGGGTTTTTTCTGGGTCTTGTGCCTGTCGACGGGTATGCCGCGTCCGTTGTCGAGAACACTTACTGAGTTGTCGGTGTGGACATCAACCTCTATTGTGTCGCAGTACCCGGCTAATGCTTCGTCAATAGAGTTATCGGTAACCTCGTAAACCATATGATGGAGCCCGCGAGATGTGGTGTCCCCTATATACATGGCGGGGCGTTTTCTGACGGCTTCGACTCCTTCTAAAACCTGGATATTAGTGGCGTCGTATGTTTTTGCCTCTTTTCCCTGCTTGTTTTCGGTTTTAGTGGATTTTGTTTTTTTCTTCGCCATCAAGCCTCCTGATTATTCTTTTATATCCCCTATCCTGAACTGCAATTGTTTTATTTTATTACGATTTTTTAAATTCTTATTAAATTCTTGTATAAGTTTGGTTTTTTCCGTAGTAAGCTTGTAAAGCCAGGATGAATTACTTACATTTACGACAAGTTTTTTTGATTTAAGGAAAGCTGGTTTTGTTTGTTTAGCACCTTTTTTTCCAACTGTTTTTCCCCATGTTTTTAAAATATCGGTTTCTTCTTTTTCTTTTTCTCCCAGGTTAGAGAGAAGTTCTTTAATTATGCTTTTTAACGGCGTTCCTTCGCTCATGTAACTTGCATCGGCAAGACTACGTATACATATTCGTTGCCCAGCCTTATTACACCCGGTTTGTCGGTATCACCCAATTCAAGCCCTATTTGTTTTTCGTCTATATTTTTTAGCGCTTCGATAATATAGTTAGGATTAAACCCCACAGACACGTTTTTACCTTTATAAAGCACACCCAACTCTTCTCTCACCTCTCCCGTGTACTGGGTATTTTTTGAAACAGCCATTCTGTCTTTTGATATATCGAGTTTAATCGCCATAGAATCCGGGTTTGTGAGAATTGAGGCTCTTTTTGCGGCTGCCAGTAAAGCATTTTTATCTATTATAATTTTTTCTTTAACCTCTTTCGGTATAACCTGTTCATAATTAGGGAAGTCACCTTCTATAAGCCTGGAAATAACGAAAGTGTCTTTTAAATCAAATAAAATTTGGTTTTCGCCGAATGATATCGTAACATCGCCCTCTTCTTGTAGTAACCTACTTAGCTCCTGAATGGTTTTTGTAGGTACAATGATTTTTTTATCTATAATGGTTTCGTTTGGAAGGGTTTTTTCAATAACTGCAAGCCTGCGTCCATCTGTGGCCACGAGTTTAATGGTTTTTTTCTTTGTAATAAGGAGCACACCGTTTAAAACATATCTTGTCTCGTCTTTGCTTACCGCGAAAGATGTCATAGATATCATGTTTTTTAGAAAGTTTTGTGGAAGGGTTATGGTATCTTTGTTTTTGAAATTAGGTGGGGGTGGGAATTCGTCTTTTGGTAATCCTACGATTTTAAAAATTATTTTTTCGCACTCAATTATAACAGTATTATTCTTTTTTGTTGTGATAGATATATCACCGGTGTCCGGGAGTTCTTTTATAATATCAAGAAATTTCTTAGCCGGTAGTGTAATGGCACCCTCTATTTCCGGTTTTACTGGTATTATTGAAGATATACCTATGTCTAGGTCCGTAGCGGTTATTTTTATAGAATTTTTGCTTGCTTCCAGTAATATATTAGCTAATATAGGTAGAGTGGTTTTGGAGGATATCGCGTTTTGTACTTTTTGAATTATTTTAAAAATATCTCCCTTACTGGCTTTAAATTTCATATTACACTATCCCTCCTTTTTACTACTCTCTACTATTATATTTAATATAAAAGATAGTCGTACTCATAGTAGGGGTTGTGGATTGTTGATGGTTGTTGTAACATGCTCACATAAAACAACTTACAACCAAAAAACAGTACACAAGTTATCCACATATCCACAATCCATATATAATACAAAAACTACCCTTTAATATTCAGAACCAACTTATCTATAACCCAGCGCACTTTTTCGTCAGTTTTTAAAGCTCTCTCAAGTTTATCACAAGCATGAAGAACTGTTGTGTGGTCTCTACCACCAAAAGAATGCCCTATCTCAGGCAAAGAAAGGTCGGTGAGGTTCCTACTTAAATACATAGCGATCTGTCTCGGGTAAGCCACCTGCCGGGTTCTTTTTTTTGCCTTCATATCCCCAATGCCGATATCAAAATATTGAGCAACCTTTTTTTGTATTAACTCAACACCAATTTTCCTCTCACCCTCAATAATCATTTCTTTCAATACTTCCTTGGCAAGATCTACGGTTATGGTCTTGTTCATTAATTTGGCGTAAGCAACCACACGAATGAGGGCGCCCTCGAGTTCGCGTATATTTGTTTTTACTTTTTCAGCCAAGAAAAAGAAAAGATCATCCGGAAGATACATGGTCTCTTTTTGGCTTTTTGTTTTTAGAATAGCTATTCTTGTTTCAAAATCCGGCGGTTGTATATCTGTAATTAAACCCCACTCAAATCGCGAGACCAATCTTTCCTCTAATGTACGGATCTCTTTAGGTGATCGGTCGCTTGACATCACTATTTGTTTGTGGGCATCATAAAGAGAATTAAATGTATGGAAAAATTCTTCCTGCGTGGACTCTTTCCCGCCTATAAAATGTATATCATCTATCAGGAGAACATCAACGTATCTGAATTTCTGGCGGAATTTATGCGTAGTTCGGGTTTGTATGGCGCTTATCAACTGGTTTGTGAAGTCTTCACTGGATATGTAAAGGATTTTTGTCTTTGGGGATCTCTTAATAAGGTCGTTACCCATTGCGTGCATGAGATGTGTTTTTCCAAGCCCAACCCCGCCGTAAATAAAAAGAGGATTATATGCTTTGGCCGGGGATTCTGCAATAGCCACGGAAGCCGCGTGAGCAAATCGGTTACTCGACCCTATAACAAAATTATCAAACGTATATTTTCCATTTAAACGCGTCTCCTTAGGGGGCGCTTCGTCTGCTTGTCCTTGTTTTGGGAAAACAGCCCTAAACCAGCCTTTTTTCTCTTTCGGCGCGGATTTTTTATCAGTATCTTTTTGGGGCACATGATTTCCCGCAGTAGGAGAAATAGAAAACTCAACAACAAGCTTTTTATTGGCGACATGGCTAAGGTGGGAACTAAGAAGGCCGGCGTATCTTTCACTGACCCATTCTTTGAAGAATTCATTCGGGACACCTAAAACCAGCCTGTCATCAGAAAGCGCAAGCGGCACCATCTGCATAAACCAGTTATTGAAGACCTGGTCGCTCACCTCATTTTTAAGGTGACTTAGGAGGTTATTCCACAGTTCGATATGGGTGATAGAAGCATTTGGCATAAGTTATCCACACCTATGTACACAACAATCCAATACAGATATACAACTTATTCACAAGTTACCCACAGGGTTTTTAGGCCCACAGGCAAGAACACCCGGCATGGCCTACTCCGGAAAATGGGCACATTAAAGAAGACCGCCTATGCGCGAGGCCGCTAATCAAAAAACCGGGTGCAACAATTATATCAAAAGAATATTTTTTTGCAAGAGTTTTTTTATATAAACACCAAGATACTTTTCTTCTTGACTAGATTAGAAAGTATGTTATAATCTACCACCTATGAAAAAAAATCTCAAAGCAAAGTCTAACCGAAAACGCCGACGAAAACACGGATTCCGACGGCGCATGCGCACAAAAAACGGCCAGGCAGTGCTAAGAAGGCGAAGAAAAAAAGGACGTAAGCGGTTAACGGTATAATACCGCCAAATACGCAGTTTACGAAAAAACTTCGCTACGACAATGACAAAAGAAAAAAGCCTCCGGAAACCGGCGGATTTTAAGAAAGTATTTAAAGAAGGCAAAAGGCTCCTAAGTCCTCGTTTCGTTCTGTATGTGCGGGACAATGCCCTACCCCAGGCGCGGGTAGGTATCTCTATCGCAAAAATTCATTTTAAACTTGCTACCCGCAGGAATCAATTAAGGAGGGCGGCTAAGGAAACAATCAGGCAAGAAGCCGGAAGGTTTATCAAGGGATGCGATCTTGTCGTTACATCCAGGGCGAGCACCTTGAAGCCAGACATCAATGAAAGCATTGTTGAATTAAAAGAGCTGATCCGGAAATTAAAGAAATAAAAATATGCGCAAAATCATTCAAGACACATTGATTTTCACGATAAATTTTTATCGTAAGTATTTATCAACATTGAAGTTACAATCATGCAGATTTCATCCAACATGTTCTGAATATGCGGCAGAATGTCTTAAGGAATTCGGTGTTACAAAAGGTATTTTTAAAAGCGCCAGGAGAATTCTAAAATGCCACCCCTTTCATCCGGGTGGCCACGATCCGGTAAAATAATATGGACAAAAAACTCATTATAGCTATAGCGTTGTCAGCTTTGATTATACTCTCATTTCAGGCGCTTTTCCCGCGTCAAAGAAGCACAAAACCCGCAGTAACGCAACCGGTAACGCAACCCCTCCCCAGGGAAGCCCGGGCATTATCTCACGAACAAAGCTCTAGAGGGAATCTGCCAACAGAGCCTTCCCGGGAACTTAAGACCAAAGAAAAAGAAACCATTATAGAAACCGATAGGTATATATTAACCTTTACAAATATTGGCGGCTCTCTAAAAAACATTAAACTAAAAGAATATTCGGCCCCCAAAAGCGATACCCCAATGACCCTGGTCCGGGACGCAGAAGGAAACAGGGCCATTTTTTCCATGGAGAGCAATGCGCTAACACCCGACCTTGAAAAGCGTGAATTTACATTAACCAAAAGCCTCAATAACAAAATTACATACCAATATTCAGCCCCCGGAAAATTTAACATTATTAAGGAATACTATTTCTATAACACCAATGACTATATAGAGTTGCGCATATTGTTACAAAATATAGGTAGTGATACAATTTATAAAGATTACGATATATTAGGAGCTTCCAGCCTTCAATCCCCCGGAAAGATGATGGGCCGCAGATTCGTAGAAATAGATTCGATGCTGGACGGAAAGATCTTAAAAAATGGCAAAGTAAAAAACAGCGAAGAATTTGTAAAAGGAATTATTTCTTGGACAGGCGTAAAAGAGCGATATTTCTGTATAATTCTAAAACCGCAACAGGATTCAGAGGGTGTTATATTAAGGCAGTTTGGCAAAACAGCCATGGCCAGCGGTGTGAGAACGAAAAGAGCCCCGATTTATTCCGGGGCGGCAACAGAAGATTCCTATATTCTCTACATAGGGCCTAATGATGCCGCACGGTTAAGCAAGCTGGGTTTTGGTTTGGAGAAAATAATAAACTATGGCTTTTTCGGCGGAATAAGCAAATTTTTACTTGTAATATTACGAGCATTTCATAAGGTAACGAGGAATTGGGGAGTTGCGATCATACTGTTAACATTTCTGATTAACATGGTTCTCTTCCCCTTGACGCGCAAAAGTTTCCACTCGATGCGTAAGATACAGGATGTCCAGCCCCACATCGAAAAACTAAGAAAAGTTCATAAAGACAATCCGCAAAAACTCAACAAAGAACTAGCAGAACTTTATAGGCAATACAACATAAATCCGTTCGGTGGTTGCTTGCCGCTCTTATTACAGATGCCGATTTTTATTGCACTCTACCAAGGACTAATGCGATCTATCGAATTAAAAGGCGCTAACTTCTTATGGATTAAGGACTTATCGAGTCCGGATTTTGTTAGTTTGCCGTTCAGTTTACCGTTTATTGGTAACCAAATTCACGTGCTGCCGCTTCTTATGGTAGTTGCGATGTTCTTTCAGCAAAAAATTTCTACTAAAGGCAATGCGTCCACAAGCCCGGAACAAATGCAGCAACAGAAGTTTATGCTGATTTTCTTCCCAATATTTTTCGGATTTTTATTTTATAATTTCCCATCAGGATTAGTGCTTTACTGGTTGACAAACACAGTGCTAATGGTTATAGAGCATTCCAGCATGCGAAAAACAGCCAGCGCAGGATAATAAGAAGATGAAGAAAAAATTTATAGAAGTAGAAGCAAAAACAACGCAAGAAGCTATAAGAATAGCACTTGAAAAGCTAAAAGTAAAAAAAGAAGACGTCGAAATTAAAATATTACGCGAAGAAAACAAAGGTCTATTCGGAATGGACGGAGCAGAACCTGCCAAGATAAAGGTTATCATTAAGAAGAAGCCGGATGACTGCAAACCCAAATCCTGATAATTTTATCCGTAACCTTGACATTTTACTATATATTAGGTAAACTAATTACAACGTGACTGAAACTTAGGCAAAAGTTTCCACGTGGAAACTACTCTTCTATGAATTTCTACTACAGTGGTTCCCCGAGCGAAGCGAAGAGAAACTACTACACAAGAGGCATAATTGGCAAAAATTATAGCCATCTGTAACCAAAAAGGCGGTGTGTCAAAAACAACTACCGCCATCAATCTCTCTTCGTATCTCGCTATCGCCAACAAGAAAACTCTCCTTATTGATCTTGACCCGCAATCTAACGCAACCAGTGGTATTGGTATAAACAAGCATTCGATTAACTCTAGCATTTACAATGTATTACACGAACAATCCTCGTTAGCGGGCATAATAAAACAAACCCAAATAGAAAATCTACACCTGGCGCCATCCAGCCTTGATCTTACAGGCGCCGAGGTAGAGCTTGTTAACGCCATGAGCCGGGAGTACCGGCTAAAGAAAGCCATCGATGCTGTAGACGGACAATATGATTATATTCTTATCGATTGCCCGCCGTCATTAGGGCTTTTAACCATCAACGCACTTGCTGCCGCGAAATCTGTTATCATACCTATCCAATGTGAATACTACGCCCTGGAAGGCTTATCTCAACTTACAAACACAATTAACTTAATCAAAGGCAACCTTAATAGCGAACTTCAAATTGAGGGTGTGCTACTGGCTATGGCGGACTACAGAACAAATCTTACAAAGGAAGTCATTGAGGAAGTCAAGAAATTTTTTGGCGACAAAGTTTATACGACAGTGATCCCGAGATCGATACGTCTTACCGAAGCTCCGGGTTTCGGAAAACCGATTGCGCTTTACGACAATCATTCCGTAGGGGCTCAAGCATATCAAAATTTAGCCAAAGAAGTTATAGGAAAATCGACACAACACATTGAAAACAAAGAACTTGTAGCAGAAACGGAGGAGCAAGATGGAAAAGAAGTTGGGTAAAGGTTTAGGTGCTTTAATTCCCAAAAAAGTGGCAGATTCTGTCACTTCCGAGAAGATAGGGAAAATAAAAGTAAACGCAATTAAGCCCAACCGATTGCAACCCCGGAAAAAATTCAATCCAGAAAAACTAAAAGAATTAAAAGATTCAATAAAAGAAAAAGGGGTTATTCAACCTATCATCGTAAGACCTGCTGAAGATGGCTACGAATTAATAGCAGGCGAGCGTAGGTTCAGGGCAGTGAAAGAGCTGGGCTACGAAGAAATCCCGACAATTATTAAAGAGGTAAGCGATGCCGACAGCCTGGAATTAGCCCTAATTGAAAACATCCAAAGAGAGGAATTAAATCCGGTCGAAGAGGCGCACGCATATATGGATCTAACAGAGAAATTCAACTTTACACAAGACGAAATCTCAAAAGCTGTTGGAAAAGATAAGTCCACTATTTCAAATACGTTACGTCTTCTTACGCTACCGCAACTAATCCAGGATTATATCTCCGAAAACATGATCACGATGGGCCATGCCAAGGCCATTCTCTCGCTTCCTACGGAGAGATCCAGGATCAGGTTCGCTAAGAGGGTGACAAGGAACAGCCTTTCTGTGCGGCAAGCAGAAGAAATCATAAGACAAAGATTGCAGAAGCCGGCCCGCAAGACACGCGACAAAGATGAGCACCTGGCGCGCATTGAAGAGGAGCTGCAGCACTATCTTGGAACGCGCGTCAAGGTTGTACATGGCAAAAAACGCGGCCGAGTCGAAATCTTCTATTACTCAAATGAGGACCTTGATCGCGTACTGGAGCTGATCCGAAAAAAATCTTGACAAAGCACGCAAAAAGTGCTATAGTGCGTTCACAGTAACCTTTTAAACCCGGTCCTGCGAGGCCGGAAAAGGAGCACAATGAAACAAAAAAGAGATGACCTACCCAAACACATGGGTAGGATTTTTTTTACCCAAAAAAGGGCATATGAAGGTTAAATCCAAAATCTTGGACAAAAAAAGCATAGAGAAAGCCATAACCCGAATCTCACATGAGATATTGGAAAGGAACAAAGAGGCCGGGGAGCTGGTGATTGTCGGCATAAGGAACAGGGGCGAGTATCTGGGGAACAGAATAGTCGAATCCATAGAAAAAATACAGGGTATAAAAGTACCTTTCGGCATTCTGGACATTACTCTTTATCGAGATGATCTTACAGAAGTCGCCGAACAGCCTATTTTAAAAGAGACAAAAATAAACTTTGATATAACACATAAAAAAGTAGTGTTAGTAGATGATGTTTTATTTACGGGGCGCACGATAAGGTGCGCTATGGACCAGCTGATCGATTTTGGGAGGCCCTCTGTAATACAGCTGGCAGTGCTTATAGACAGGGGCCATAGGGAGCTTCCGATAAAAGCAGATTACGTCGGGAAAAATGTGCCGACAGCACTAAACGAAATTGTAGAAGTAAAATTAACGGAGGTTGACGATACCGATGAAGTTGTCGTATGTGAAAAGCCCGGAAGAAAAAACCAAAATCTCCCCGAAAGGGAATAAAGTGGTTACCAAAAAAACGGCTATATGGACAAAAAAAGACCTATTGGGACTGGAATATTTAAGTAAAGAAGAAATAGGTCTTATACTGGATAACGCAAAGTCCTTTAAGGAAGTCCTTGCCAGGCCGCTCAGAAAGGTTCCGACCCTGCGCGGGAAAACAGTCGTGAACCTCTTTTATGAACCATCCACCAGGACGCGCATTTCTTTTGAGCTTGCGGCAAAAAGATTATCCGCAGACGTTATAAACATGGTAAAAGAGGGCTCCAGCATACAAAAAGGGGAAACCCTTATTGATACCGGCAGGAACCTGGAAGCGCTTAAAACAGACGTAATTGTTGTAAGGCATAACTGTTCCGGCGCAGCAGCGATGTTATCGCGAGCTGTCAACATAAGTGTTGTTAATGCCGGGGACGGTTGGCATGAACATCCGACTCAAGCACTTCTAGACATTTTTACTCTTAACGAAAAACTGGGAAACGTTAAAGGACTAAACATAAGCATTATCGGCGATATTGCGCACTCAAGGGTTGCGCGTTCTAACATATGGGGCCTTACCAAGCTAGGCGCAAACGTTACAGTCTGCGCGCCCGGAAAACTAATACCCGCAGGGATTGAAAAGCTAGGTGTTAAGGTTACAAGCAATATTGACGAAGCGATCAAAAAAGCTGACGCCATAAACGTTCTTCGTATGCAGTTTGAAAGAGATGCAGCAGGCGCGTTTCCCTCACGAATAGAATATTTCAAGACTTTCGGCATAACAGAAGAAAGGCTAAAAAAAGCAAAAAAAGACATTGTTGTTATGCACCCCGGGCCCATCAACCGTGGTGTCGAGATGTCGGCAGAAGTAGCGGATGGCGCGAACTCAGTTATCCTGGAACAGGTTACAAACGGCATCGCGATTCGGATGGCAGTACTCTATCTGGTTACGCATGCAAAAAGAGAAAATGCTTAAAATGATTATCAAAAACGGATACATTATAGACCCTTTAAATAAAAGAGAAGGCGTATTCGACATACTTATAAGTGGTTCGAAAATAAAAAAAGTAGCCAAAAACATACAGGAAAAAGGCGAAGAAATCATCGATGCTAAAAATAAAATTGTAGCACCGGGCCTTATCGACATGCATGTACACTTAAGAGAACCGGGCAGGGAAGACATAGAGACAGTGGCCCGAGGAACGCGCGCGGCAATATCAGGCGGTATAACGAGCGTGTGCTCGATGCCCAATACCCTGCCCCCGATAGACGATGCTAAAATCGTAAAACACTTAAACAATATTATAAAAAAAGAAGCCCTCGCCAATGTTTTCGTTGTGGGCGCCATTACAAGCGGAAGAAGCGGCAGGAAGCTTGTCGATATGGCAAATATGAAAAAAGAAGGCGCAATTGCCTTGTCCGACGACGGAAGCTCTGTGCAGGACGAACATGTTATGTTCGAGGCCGTTAAAAAAGCCAAAGAAAACGACATCCTTTTAATATCGCATTGTGAGAATAAAAACATCTCGAAAAATGGCGTTGTAAACGAGGGAATGATAGCAACAAAGCTTGGCTTACGGGGCATACCGAAGAGAGCGGAATACGAATTTATAGAGCGCGACATAAATCTTGCTAAAAAGGCAAAAACCAAAATCCATATTGCGCACGTAAGCTGCAAAGAATCGGTAAATATAATAAGAAAAGCAAAAAAAGATGGTATTAATATTACAACGGAAAGTGCCCCGCACTATTTTAGTTTAGATGAAAGCGCCTGCGTTACTTATGATACGCGCACAAAGATGAACCCGCCACTGCGCTCAGTCGAAGATATCGAGGCCATAAAAGAAGGCTTAAAAGACGGTACGCTGGATGCCATAGCCTCTGACCACGCCCCGCACGGGAAGCACGAAAAAGAGATAGAGTTTGATTTTGCAGCGTTTGGGATTATCGGCCTTGAAACGTCACTATCCCTGGCTATCATGAACCTAATCGACGGGAAGAAAATTCCGTGGAAAAAGCTAATTGAACTTATGTCAACTAACCCGGCCGGGATTTTAGGATTAAAACAAAAAGGCAATCTCTCCGAAGAAAGCGATGCCGACATAGTAATAATCGATCCTGAGAAAAAATGGACTTATACGAAAGATTCAATCCTATCAAAAAGCAAAAACTCTCCCTTTATAGGGTGGACGCTAAAAGGCCTGGCAACGGACGCAGTCGTGGGCGGCAAAATTGTAATGAAAAATAGGAAAATCATATAAAATGTTTACGGCAGATTTCCATATTCACTCAAAATATTCCCGCGCTACCAGTAAAAACATGGACATGGACAATCTTTCCAGCTGGGCCAAGGTAAAGGGTGTAAATCTCCTGGGCACAGGGGATTTTACGCACCCGGACTGGTCAAGAGAGCTAAAAAATAAACTCGAGAAAGTAGAATATGGTATTTATAAACACAAAGGCATCTTTTATATCTTGACGTGCGAGGTATCCAATATCTATTTTAAACACGGGAAAACGCGAAAGATTCATAATATTATTTTTGCCCCTTCACTTGAAGCCGTAGGCGAAATTAATAAATTTTTATCGCAACATGGCAGCCTCCATTCTGACGGGAGGCCCATGTTAAGCATAGAACCCGATAAAATGGCAAAGGGTATTAGAAAAATTAGCGAAGATATATTTATCGTACCCGCCCATGTCTGGACACCGCACTTTAGCCTCTTTGGCGCCAACTCCGGGTTCGATTCCATAGAAGAATGCTTCGAGGATTTTACCCCAAATATATATTCGCTTGAAACGGGGCTCTCCAGCGACCCGCCCATGAACTGGAGATGGTCGGATCTAGACAGGTTCTGCCTTATGTCAAACTCTGACGCGCACTCACCGGCCAAGATCGGACGTGAAGCAAATGTTTTCAAAGAAAAATTTGGCTACAAAGAACTTATAGAAATTTTGAAAACAAAAGACAAAGAAAAATTCTTGTTTACGGTTGAATTCTACCCGCAGGAAGGGAAGTACCACTGGGATGGCCATAGAAAGTGCGACGTGAATATCCCACCCAAAGAAACACGCACCTTAAACGGCCGGTGCCCCAAATGCGGAGGCAAGATAACAGTCGGCGTCATGCATAGGGTAGAGGCACTTTGCAACAGAAAAGAGGGTTTTACGCTGAAAGATGTTCCGTCTTACAGGAGTATGATCCCCTTAATCGAGATTATTTCCGCATCTTTGGGCGTCGGAAGCGAAACTAAAGGTGCGCAAAGAGAATACAATGCTTTAATAAACAAGCTTGGAAGTGAATTTGAAATACTTTTAGAAGCGCCGGAAAGAAGGATACAAAAAGAATGCCCGCCGGGCATTGCCGATGGAATATTGAACGCGCGAAAAGGAGATATTCACATCATCCCGGGATCAGACGGTACCTATGGCAAGATCAGCGTAAGTAAAGGCCCCAAAGAGAAGAAGGAAAAGCAGCTTGAACTTTTTTGAACTAGGTAGATATTGTATTTTCGTTTCTACCTGGTTCAAAAGTGAGGATAAGAGATGAAGCAGTTTTACGCCAAAGTAATTTCGAATCAAAGAATAGCGCCGGATCACTTTATATTATCTTTTAAGACACCACATGCTATGGCGAAAAAAGTAAAGCCCGGACAGTTTTTTAAAATCAAAGTAAATAATTCAAGTAAGCCCCTACTCGGAAGGCCTTTTAGCGTTCATAAAGCAGGAAATAATAAGATCGAGATCTTATATAAAATCGTAGGAGAAGCTACAAGGATTCTTTCCACAAAAAAAAGTGGCAATATACTAGATATCCTTGGCCCTTTGGGTAATGGGTTTGATACAGGCTTATCCGGGCCGGCTATTCTGGTGGGAGGAGGACATGGGGTGGCGCCGCTTGTTGAATTGGCCAAAAAATTCGCAAACCACAACATAAAACCCGTGGTTTTTATCGGTGCGCGAACTAAAAAACATATTGTGTGCGACAAAGATCTTAGAAAACTAGGCGCGCAAGTACACGTTGTTACCGAAGACGGGTCAAAAGGCCGGAAGGGACTAGTGACGGAGCTATTAAAGAATAAAATAACCGGCAAAAATCTGAAAAAACCCGTAACAATTTACGCCTGCGGCCCGAAGCCGATGCTAATGGCCGTCGGGAAACTCGCAAAAGATTACAAAATACCTTGTAGGATTTCACTGGAGGAATATATGGCCTGCGGCATAGGAACATGCCTCGGGTGCGCCGTAAAAACGCGCGGCGGCTACAAAATGGTATGCAAAGACGGGCCGGTTTTTGACGCAAAGGAGATAGTATGGTAAGCTTGAAAACTACAATCGGGAAATTAGAACTAAAAAATCCGGTAATTCTTGCTTCAGGAACCTGTGGGTTTGGTAAAGAGATAAAAAGCCTTATCGATGTAAACAAGCTTGGAGCTATTGTTACCAAAACCATCACGCTAAACAAAAAAGAAGGCAATCCACCACCCCGTATCGCGGAAACGGCAAGCGGATTACTGAATTCCATAGGCCTGGATAATGACGGGCTCAAAGATTTTCTCTTTGAAAAAATCTCATACCTTGGAAAGCTGAAAATACCCGTTATCGTGAGCATAGCCGGTAATACCACAGAGGAATTTACAAAATTAACAAAAGAAATATCGAAAATACCATGCATAAAAGGTATAGAAATTAACCTTTCATGCCCAAACGTAATTCATAAGGGCACAAAATTTCCGTTATTAGCGCAAGATAAAAAAGCCACCGAAGCAATAATTGCAAAGCTAAGAAAAGTTACAAAAAAAACCCTGATAGCGAAACTTTCGCCCAGCGTAACGGACATAAAAGAAATCGCAAAAGCCGCAGAGTCCGGCGGAGCGGACGCAATTTCCCTGGTGAACACATACCCCGGTATGCTAGTCGATATTTATACCATGAAACCAAAGCTCGGCGCGGTAACAGGCGGATTAAGTGGGCCCTGCATTAAGCCGCTGGCACTAAAATGCGTCTGGGACGCCTACAATACCGTTAATATACCTATCATAGGCATGGGCGGGATAATGACCTCAGGCGACGCGATTGAGTTTATCCTATGCGGGGCAAGCGCGATTCAGGTGGGAACGGCGAATTTCGTAAACCCAAAAGCACCGCTTGAAATTTTGGAAGGAATAAAGCAATATCTAAAGGAAAAGAAAGTAAATAGCATAAAATCACTAATAGGAAAACTAAAAAATAATGAAAAATAAACTAATCGTCGCTTTGGATGTAAATTCGTTTAAAAAAGCCAAGAAGCTAATTGATGAATTGTCGCCTTATGTTAGTGTTTTTAAAGTAGGGAACGAGCTTTTTACAACCTGCGGTCCGAAAATAGTTAATTATATAAACAATAAGAAAAAAAAGGTTTTTCTCGACCTTAAGCTATTTGATATCCCCAATACCGTAAAAGGCGCGACTCTCGCAGCGGCGCAGCATGGCGCATTTATGTTAACACTTCACGTAATAGGCGGCGCCGACATGATGAAAGAAGCAAGAGAGGTTTTAAAAGGCAGGAAAAGAAAGCCGCTTCTTCTGGGGGTCACGGTTTTGACAAGCGCAGCCGGAAAGGGCGCCACGAAATGGGTAGGAAAGCTCGCGCTTGTCGCGAAAAAATCCGGTCTCAATGGAATTGTTTGCTCTGCTAAGGAAACCAAGGCTATCAAGAAAGCCTGCGGGAAGGATTTTCTTGTTATAAACCCAGGTATACGACCGGCGTGGGCCGCGAAAAATGATCAAAAAAGAGTGGCAACACCGGCTGAGGCAGTAAAAAGCGGCGCGAATTTTATTGTTGTTGGAAGGCCTATCACGCAGGCAAAAAATGTCATTACCGCGGCAAAGAGAATTTTGAGAGAACTAAAATGACTGAAAAAGAAATATTAAACATTTTTAAAGAAACGGGCGCGATTTTGCAAGGCCATTTTAAGCTTTCAAGCGGCCTCCACAGCAGCCAATATCTTCAATGCGCGCGCGTTTTACAATATCCCGAACACGCCGAAAAACTATGTAGAGCGCTTGCCGATAAGTTCAAGAACAATAAACCGGACGTTGTTATTGCCCCCGCGCTGGGAGGCATTGTAGTTTCATGCGAAGTTGCCCGGGCGCTAGGCGCAAAAAGCCTATTTACAGAACGTAAAGACGGCAAAATGGTCCTTCGCCGCGGATTCGAACTAACCCCTAAAGACAAAGTTTTGGTCGTAGAGGACGTTATAACGACAGGCCTTTCCACAAAAGAGGTCATAGAAGTCGTAAAATCGTTCGATTCAAACGTTGTCGGTGTTGGCTCTCTCATAGATCGCTCCAAAGGCGACATAGATTTCGGCGTGCGTTTCGAGTCCTTGCTAAAACTCGACGTACCCACCTTCAAGCCTGAAACCTGCCTTTTATGCAAGGACAAAATCCCGGTTACAAAGCCCGGATCCAGAAAATAGGTTGCAATCCCGAGCGGAATAACATATAATTTAACAAGGTATATTAATATTACCGTATTAAAGTGAGGAAAGTCATGGCAGAAGAACTAAAAGGCCTTATAGAAAAAATACAGGAAGAAGGCGTTAAAGCCGCCGAAGACAAGGCGCGCTTTATACAGGATAACGCGAAAGAAAAGGCCAAAGACATTATAGAATCAGCCGAAAAACAAGCCGAAAACCTTATTTCAGAAGCTAAAGTCAGGATCGCCAAGATGGAATCAGGCGGTAAGGATTCGCTGAAGCAAGCCGGCCGGGATCTCATACTTACCCTACACAAGGAAATCAACACCACGCTCGATAAAATTATCGTATCCCAAATCCGCCAGGCGCTGGGCCCGGTAGAGCTCGCCAAAATAATCACTACAGCCGTCAAGGAATCCGGCGGCAAAGAAAAAAGAGACATAACAATCTCGCTTAAAAGTGAAGATCTTGAAAAGATAGAAAAAAGCCTATTAAGCCAGCTTACAGCGGAAGCGAAAAATGACATAACCCTCAAAGGCTCAGGAGATATTCGGGGAGGTTTTATTATAAGCTACGACAAGGGGAAGTCTTATTATGATTTTACCGACCAGGCCCTTGCCGAATATATATCCGGTTATCTTAAACCGAAACTTGCGGAAATGCTGAAAGAAGTATCCCCCGCAGGCAAAAAAACAAAGAAAAGTGATTAATACATCCGGTTATTACACATATCTCCTATCAAGCCTTCCCGGGCTTCAGTTCGAAATGAAGCCGCCTTTTTCTTTCAATACATTTTTAGAAACCGTAAGTGGATCGATATCTGCAAACGATGTCGAAGTCATCAAAACGAGTCTTGATCCGGCCGCATCCGCGCAAAACACCTCTCAGGCCATGTTAAAAAAGTGGCGCGCCTTCGATAACGCATTGCGAAACGAACTGGTTAAGATAAGGGCTGCGCGAAAACATCAAGACCCCGACAAATATTTGCGGGAGAACGAATACAGCGACCCACGCATAACTAATCTCGCGATGAACGCGTACAAAAATCCATCAATTCTAGAATCAGAAAAGATATTGGACAAAGAAAAATGGGCCGCGCTGGATGAACTTATGGTGGGGCATTATTATGATCTAGATTCCTTGATCATTTACGCGCAGAAGCTTTTGATACTGGAAAAATGGGAACGCATCCGAACCGGCGACGCGCGTGCCTTGACGGAAAAAACATTACAAGCTACGGGTTAAAAAAATATGGCATCGAAAAGAATAGGACGCATAGTAAAAATTAACGGCAACATGGTTACGGCCGAATTCTATACGTTCTGCGTGCAGAACGAGGTCGCTTATATTCTGCATGGCCAAGAACGTTTAAAAGCCGAAGTAATACGTATAAAGGGAAAAGCCGCTGAGATGCAGGTTTACGAAAATACAGGCGGCATCAAAATCGGGGAAAAAGTTGAATTTACCGACGAACTTCTCTCTGTCGAACTTGGTCCGGGCCTCCTGGGGCAGATATTTGACGGGCTGCAAAATCCGCTTCCGGCACTCGCAGAAAAAAGCGGTTTCTTTTTAAAGCGCGGTATCTATCTCGAGGCGCTTCCGGATAACGCCAAATGGGACTTTACCCCGATCGCTAAAAAAGGTGACTCAGTGCGTGCCGGGGATAAACTAGGGTTTGTCCCGGAGAAAAGATTTAAACATTATATCATGGCCCCGTTTGACCTCCGCGGCAATCTGGAAATAACTAAAATAGCAAAAAAAGGAACGTATAATTTAAAGGAACCCATCACCGAGCTAAAAGACGAAGACGGAAAATTGCATGAAGTATTCATGCAACAGATATGGCCGGTTAAAATACCCATAACAGCTTACAGCGAGAAATTAAAACCGAAAAAACCACTTGTTACAAAAATGCGCGTAATCGATTCGCTCTTTCCAGTCTCGCGCGGAGGTACTTACTGCATACCGGGGCCGTTCGGAGCGGGTAAAACGGTATTGCAGCAATTGACAAGCCAGCACGCTGAAGCCGACATTGTCGTCATAGCTGCTTGTGGGGAGAGGGCAGGAGAAGTCGTAGAAACGCTAAAAACCTTTCCCAAAATTAAGGACCCGAAAACCGGAAAACCATTGAGCGATCGAACGGTTATAATTTGTAACACAAGTTCCATGCCTGTCGCGGCAAGAGAATCAAGTGTTTATACGGCAGTTACGATTGCGGAATATTACCGCCAGATGGGATTGAACGTATTGCTTCTGGCGGATTCTACGTCGAGATGGGCGCAGGCCATGAGAGAGATGTCCGGTCGCTTGGAAGAAATACCCGGCGAGGAAGCGTTCCCGGCGTATCTTGAATCACGAATAGCCTCGTTTTACGAAAGGGCGGGCGAGGTGAGGCTTCACGACGGAACCTTCGGCTCTGTTACTATCGGAGGGACAGTGAGCCCGGCAGGCGGGAACTTCGAAGAACCGGTTACGCAGGCTACCCTGAAAGTTGTCGGCGCTTTCCACGGCCTTTCGAGGGAGCGATCAGACGCAAGAAAATACCCTGCCATCGATCCTTTGATAAGCTGGTCAAAATACAAAAGCTTTATCAACGATGCCGAGCTTCGCAAGGGCCACCAGATCTTGCGAAAAAGCCACGATGTCGCGCAGATGATGAAGGTTATAGGAGAAGAAGGGACGTCGCTTTCAGATTACACCGATTTCTTGAAGGGGGACTTTTTTGATTTCGTATACGTACAACAAAACGCCTTTGACAAAGTAGATGAATCAACAATAGAAGAGCGGCAAAAGTATATATTTAATTCTATTTACAATATTCTCGAAACAGAATTTGATTTTACCGATAAAGATGACGCGATGCATTTTTTCCAGAAATTAAAACAGGAATTCCGCGGATGGAATTCTGCAGCCTGGGAAAGCGCGGAATTTAAAAAAACAGAAAAAGACATAACTTCTCTGATAAGCGGGAAACGATCGGCGCAACTGAAATAAAAAAATTATGCGAAAAGTTTATACGGATATAATTCAAATAGCAGGCGACGTCATAACCGTCGAAGCCGAAGGCGTAGGTTATAACGATATAGCGGAAATAAACACGAGCCGCGGCGCATCGCTCGCGCAGGTAATACGCCTCGACGGGAAAAGGGTGTCTTTGCAGGTTTTTGCCGGAAGCCGCGGGATATCAACCGAAGATAAAGTAAGCTTTCTTGGGCATCCGATGCGCATAGCAAGCGGCAAAAATCTTTTAGGGCGCATTTTTAACGGAAGCGGCGTGCCACTGGATAAAGGGCCCACGCTTTCGGAGAATGTGGTTGATATAGGAGGGCCGCCGGTTAATCCGGTAAAGAGAATAATACCCGACAAGATGATACGAACCGGTATACCTATGATCGACGTGTTTAATTCTTTAGTCGTATCGCAGAAGTTACCGATATTTTCAATAGCGGGAGAGCCATATAATGATCTTTTAGCGAGAATCGCCATACAGGCCGAAGTTGACATTATTATTTTAGGAGGCATGGGACTAAAATACGACGATTACCTATTTTTCAGGGATACGCTTGAAGACCAGGGCGCCTTGTCGCGGTCAATATTTTTTATCCACACCGCAGCAGACCCTACGGTAGAATGCCTGCTCGTGCCCGACATAAGCCTTGCCGTCGCCGAACAATTTGCCCTTCAAGGCAAGCGCGTTTTGGTGCTACTTACGGATATGACAAATTTTGCCGATGCGCTTAAGGAAATATCAATAACCATGGAACAGGTTCCATCAAACAGGGGCTACCCGGGAGATCTTTACAGCCAATTAGCGGCAAGGTACGAAAAAGCAGTTGATTTTGATACGGCAGGCTCAATTACGATATTGTCCGCCACGACTATGCCGGGCGACGACGTTACGCATCCGGTGCCGGATAACACAGGTTATATCACCGAGGGCCAGTTCTATCTTAAAAACGGCGTAATAGAGCCGTTCGGATCGCTTAGCCGATTAAAACAGCAGGTAAACGGAAACACACGCGATGACCATAGGACGATAATGAATACGATGATTCAGCTTTTTGCGAATTATCGCGAAACAGTAGAAAAACAAGCCATGGGATTCCAGATGAGCCCGTGGGATAATAAGTTATTAAAATACGGGAAAATTTTCGAAAAAGACATCATGTCATTGGAAGTAAACATACCCCTTGAAAAAGCGCTTGACCGCGGTTGGCAGATCATGGCGGAGTGTTTTACTTCGGAAGAGACCGCGATCAAGAAATCCATGATAGAAAAGTACTGGCCGAAGAAGTAATTGCACGTCGGAAATTTTAATGGCAAAAATTAAGCTTACAAAAGGCGAATTAAAAAGACAAAGAGACGCGTTAAAGCAGTACAAGAGATATTTACCGACACTTCAGCTTAAAAAGCAACAGTTGCAGCTGGAAATCCTTCATCAGGGGCACACCTTAGAAGAAAAGAAAAGCGCCGCCGCCGCAAAAAAAGAAGTCGTAGAAACCTGGGCAGGACTTTTAAGCGATCCCGCAATCGATATGCGCGCGTGGGTTACATCAAAGGAAGTAATAACGGGCGTAAAGAACATAGCGGGCGTGGATCTGCCTCTTTTTTCTGAAGTTCATTTTAAACCTGTCGAATACGACCTTTTTACAATGCCTTTGTGGGTTGACGGGGCTATCCTGGAATTGCGGGCGCTTTTTTCCATGCATGCGGAAATAGAAGTGTTGGAAAAAGCCATGAAAATCCTGAAACAGGAACTTCGCATTACGACACAACGCGTTAACCTGTTCGAAAAAGTAAAAATTCCCGAAGCTGAAGAAATTATACGCCTTATCAAGATTTACATGGGCGATCAAATGACAAATGCCGTGGGCAGAAGCAAGATAGCCAAGCGAAAAATAGAGCTATCCGTCTTAGAAGGGGTGGGTGCATGATCGTCCCAATGAAAAAAATTGCAGTGCTTGTCCAGTCAAAAGATGCCGACTCCACGTTAAAGACACTTGGTTCCCTCGGGGTTTTGCACATTATCCACCGGAAACCTCCCCATGGAAAAGACATAAGCGCCTTAGAAGACGACATAGATCTTACCGATAAAGCCATAAATATCTTAAAAACAGTTGAACCGGACAAGAGAAAAGATAAGCCGGGCCCAACTGAGAGGAAAGCGGATAATTGGAAACTCAAAGCTCAGCACGTGATCGATCTGCAGGATAGATTAAGCCGGCTCGAGGAATATGGAAGAATAGCCAAAAACGAAATCACCGAATGGCAAACGTGGGGAGATTTTAATCCGGGAGAAATAAAAACCCTTGCCGAAAAAAACATTAACATACACCTTTATCGAATTCCGATTAAAAAAATAAAAGATTTTCCAGCCTCCGCAATCGTAAAAAAGCTACAGGTTAAAAAAGGTATCGCAAATTGCGCGGTAATTTCACGCGATAAAATTGAAACGTCTTTTAAAGAGATCCCGCTACCGAAAATGGGAATCAAAAGAATACAAACGCGTTTATCTGAGGACCAAAAGGTTATCGAATCTATAAAAAACGATATGCAAAAACATCTTGGTTGTATTGATGACTTTAGCGCGGCAAAAAAAATGCTGCAAAAGGAGCTGGAGTTTCAAGAGGCATTAAGTGGCATGGGTGAGTCCGGTAGCATTGCGTATTTAACTGGGTTTGCTCCCGACGATAAAGTTGAAACGCTTTTAAAAATGTCAAAAAAAGAAAAATGGGGGATAGCTGCAAGCGACCCTTCTCCGGAAGAGAGAGTGCCTACCCTTATTCGCAATCCAAAATGGATTTCCATAATAGCCCCTGTGTTTAAGGTATTAGAAATAGTGCCGGGATACAAAGAGCTCGATATCAGCCTTTGGTTTCTTGTGTTTCTGTCCATTTTTTTCGGTATGCTTATAGGAGACGCAGCTTACGGAATCATATTTTTTGCATTAACGCTAGTAGCGCAAAAAAAGTTTGGTAAAAAAGTACCAAACAAAGCCGGCTTCATTCTACTCTACGTTTTTAGTTCTTGTGCCATTATCTGGGGCGTTTTAACGGGAACATTTTTCGGCCAGGCGTGGCTACCGGAGTCAATAAAGCCCCTTATGCCAGCTTTGAGAAACAGCAAAAACGTGCAATCTCTTTGTTTCTTAATAGGAACAATTCATCTAACCATTGGGCATCTGTGGCGCGCTATTTTAAAATCCCCCTCGCCAAAAGCACTTTCCGACATAGGATGGGTATCGGTATTGTGGGGCGCTTTTTTTCTTGCCAAAACCCTGATTTTAGGAGAAAGCTTTCCGCAATTTGCCAAATGGTTCTTTATTGCAGGCCCTGTTCTTGTAGTGTTTTTTACAGACCTCAATTTAAACAGATACATACTTAAAGGTATCGGTTCCGGCCTCGGAAACCTGCTTTTAAATTTTGTAAATAGCTTTACGGATGTAGTTTCTTATATCCGTCTTTTTGCGGTAGGCCTGGCGACAGTAGCCATTGCCGACGCATTTAATAAAATGGCGCTTGGAATAGGTTTTAACAGTATCTTAACGGGCCTGGCCACGGCCATAATCCTGCTTTTAGGGCATACACTTAACATTATCCTGGGCCCTTTGGCGGTCCTTGTCCATGGGGTAAGGCTTAACGTTTTAGAGTTTTGTAATCATGTTGATATTAGATGGAGCGGTTTTTCATATAAACCTTTAAGGGAGGAGTAATTATATTATGGGAAATGAATTAATAATACAGTTTAAAGATTTTATGGGCGTAGGCGCAGGAGCGGTTTTAGCATTTGCCGCGATAGGTTCGGCCCTGGGCACTGGGGTTGCGGGCATGGCAGCTATTGGCGCGTGGAAAAAAGCATTCGCGCAAAATAAACAGGCTTCCTTTATGCTCCTGGCTTTTGTAGGCGCGCCTTTAACCCAGACAATTTACGGGATGATCGTCATGAATAAAATGGCAGGGTTTGTCTCAAAGGGCACGTATCTCTGGGGCATAGGTATATTCTGCGGTATGGCGATGGGAATGTCTGCCTTTATGCAGGGAAAAGCCGGCGCTGTAGCGTCGGATGCAATGGGCGAAACAGGCAAGGGCTTTGGTAACTACATCGTTGTTTTAGGCGTCATAGAAACTGTTGCTCTTTTCGTCATGGCATTTTGTCTCGGGTTATTAGACAAGCTAGCTAGTTAGCATGATTGACATAAAACTCGTTCTGTGATAATATGCCGACTGTATTTTCAATCAACATGGGCGGTTGGCGCAGTTGGTAGCGCGTCTCGTTTACACCGAGAAGGTCGCAGGTTCGAGCCCTGCACCGCCCACGTTCGCCGGAGGCGAACGTGATCCTGAAACAACACAAAAAATGCGATGAAAAAATGGTTTTTGTATATCGTAAAATGCAAAGACAGCTCTTTATATACCGGTATTACAACTAATCTCGAAAAACGAGTGAAGCGACACAACGAAGGTATGGCAACTAAGTATACAAGAGGCAGAAAACCTGTAAAACTTGTATATAGTAAAGCTTGCAGCAATGAGTCTTCAGCGAGAAAAAAAGAGATAGAGCTAAAAAAGTTGCCGCGAAAGAAGAAGTTGGAATTGATAAATAAAGTTCTTTAGCAGCAGAAATTAAGGTACTTCGGAAATAATCAATCTTTCCATAGGTCGGATTGATAACATTTCCTCAGTATCAAGTTTTCTTCGAAAACTTGGGGACGTGGCGTAGCTGGTTTAACGCGTCAGACTGTCGATCTGAAGATCGCGGGTTCGAATCCCGTCGTCCCCGCCACTGTTTTAAGGTAGCTTAAAAACTACCGACGAGAACCCTATTTATCGTCGAGAAATCGATGATAAATAG
>JABMQJ010000002.1 GCA_013203315.1 Candidatus Omnitrophota bacterium
ATGGTACCCGCACTAGGAATCGAACCTAGAACCTTGACATTAAGAGTGTCCTGCTCTACCAATTGAGCTATGCGGGCATATATCAAGACTAATATTATATCAAAATATTAGGCATTGTAAACGAAATATTGCCTTTTTTCCCTTCATGTAATGGGAAAAAGATCTTAAGAAAAAACCGTAGGTTTTGTCTTAAATCCAGAATACTTTATCTTACTCCCCCTTCCCATCAGGAAAGAGGTACAGGAAATGGCATGAAATGCCATTTCCGTCATAGGGGAAAACCTGGGTTTTCCCCTTGAATAAATTCGGTCGCAAGACCTTTTGCCGAAGGCAAAAGGACGAGGACAAAAAAGCAAATACCGCACTTTTTTGCCCGAGGCCGAATTTGTATAAGAGTGCGGATGGAGGGAGTTGAACCCCCATGAGTTTCCCCACATGGTCCTAAGCCATGCGCGTCTGCCAGTTCCGCCACATCCGCAAATGCTTGGCGTTGCATTATAGTCGAAACTCAAAATTATTATAAGAACGGATCAACGTGTAACGCAAGTTCGCATCGAGAACTTGTTTTCGGGCATAACCTTAGAATAATTGTAACCTTATTTTCCGAAATGTCAATAATTTCCCCCCGCACCGTGGGTTAATGTCAATTCAAGGTATCGGTTTATTTCTTTCGATAATCGTAAATCCTTGTATCTTTTTTTGTTCCCCGAAATTCTTTGAACGTGCCGGTTCTGTCTTCCAATATTTTCTGCCATTGCCTGTCTGATACGTTTACTCTTGCAATCCGTGAAACATTTGAAAAAAAGATTTCCTTATCGTAGTAATAATTCGTGTTCATATTCTCCGGATCAAGAAGATATACCGTATCATTTGTGTGCCATTGCACTTCCTGAAGTAATGGCACAGGGGCTACAATTCCATCGATACTATTCCTTCTAATTAGACCGGTTAAGTTAACCGATGCATCAGAAAAGCGCGTAATACGGGTATTACCGATTACGGTCAGTGCGCTGTAAAGTATATAGCCTAAGATAATAGCAGTCATAAAAGGTTTTATCTTGAAGGTATCTAATCTATTAACACACTCAAGAAATGCGCAATAAAAACCAAACGCGAACGGAAGAAAATACCGGAATACTTCATCGTTGCACAAATGCCAGCTCGGCAACAAAACGGCAATAATCAATACAAAAGGGCCATATATCAATGATCGTTCATCGGGCTTCCGTCGTAGGGCGAGGTGAGTGTAAACCTTTGTCACCATGTAGATAAATACGGGTATAAACAAAAATAATGTCCATAGAGACCGGCTAGTTATCGCAACCTTTTCAACGTTTCCCCCGACCATATCGCTGTACTTTCCCTGGATAAATCGCGGGAATGTTAATTCGGAAAATATTTTAATACTATCAGGCCACATATGATAATGTTTTAGAGAATAACTACTGCCCCGATACTGTATGTCAGAAACATAGCGGGGCTCCTGGTGTAACTTATAATAAAAGGATGGTAGAATAGTTGAAATTATTAAAAATGTGAGAAAAAGCAAAGCGGCAATGCGTTGTTTATTTTTAAAAGAAAAAAATCGCCAAAACCGTACCGCAAATACAATTAAAAGAAGAACGGCAAAAAACATGCAAATAGGTTCGAACATTTTTACCGAATACGCGTTTCTTCTTGTAAAATATCTGTAAAGAGCAAGGAATAGCAAGGGAAAACTTGCCAGCAGAGGTTTCATTGCTTGCTTCAACTTAAAGCACCCTCGTTCCAGCCCTTCTGTCTTTTCAATTGAACAAGCTAAAAGCCATAGTACTGATATAACGATTTGAATGAATAGTAAACTACAGACATAAATTGAAAATCCGCATAATATTCCAAAAAAAATCCACTTTAAAACTGAAGCGTGCTTTTTCAATGATAATGTATACCATAAAATAAGTGCGACCAGCAACACAATGAAGCTATAATCCGGAGTATATAACCGATAAAGTATGGCTGAATTAACGAAACAAAGTAACAGGGCAGTCCCTACGGCGATAATTCTCGGAAATATTCTCAACAAAATAAAATAATATAATATCGTCGAAAGGCTGTAGAAAAATATCTTGGGAAGATACAAAGCGGATGTCGAAGGGCCGGATATCGCAAAGAGAAAAGCAGACACGGCTTCCTCGATGGGTGCCATATATGTTTGTCCGACAAGAAATATAAAAAATCGCCCACTGCGCACAATCTCAAAAACAGTTCGTGCGGATAGATAGCCATCGAAACCCAAAGGCGTTTCGCATTGCATAAGAGACGGAATGCGCCAGATAAAAGCAGCAAAAAACAAAAAAAACGCAAATAATATGTCGCTGCGAACAATGCGTTTTCCTGGCAGTATCAATTCGGGGGACATAATGCTTAATTACCTTTTTCTCTTAAGTATTTTAATTTCATCAGTATCCGGTTGGATTCTTAGGAAGACTTTTCCGATGAAATTGGCGCGCCCGGGAGGGATCGAACCTCCAACCTACTGGTTCGAAGCCAGCCACTCTATCCAGTTGAGCTACGGGCGCGTATATAGTTAGATCGCTAAAACTTAATAAAGAAATCAACGAACGGGTTATTGGTTTCTTTTTGTGTTTTTTTAAAGTGATAGCTCATCGAAGCGAGCGTCACGCCTACCATTATAAGAAAGGCCGCTACAATTATTGATAAAAGTTTCGGAAAAGCGGCGATAAGAATGCCGACTACGATGAATATTATACCGATTGCCATTATTATTCCTCCCCTGCCTGCCGGCAGGCAGGCTGTATAGCCTTTTCGATGACACCGCCGCCCAGAACAACGTCTTTATCGTAAAATACGACTGACTGGCCCGGCGTTACCGCTTCCTGCGGTTCTTTGAAAATCACTTTTATTTTTTCTTTGTCCCGAAAAATTGTACATTTTGCCTCTTTTTGATTATACCTTATTTTAGCAAAAACTTTTTTGGGTAAATCCCCGACAAGCAGATTTAATTCGGTAGCCAGAAGGCCCTTTGAATTTAAATCCTTTTTCTCGCCGACAACCAGGCGATTCTTTTGGGCATCTATCGAAAGTACGTAAAGAGGGTGCCTGTAACCCACGCCCAGCCCTCCCCTTTGCCCGATAGTGTAGAAGGTTGTGCCCTTATGCGTTCCGAGAACTTCGCCTTTTAAAGTTAGAATTTCTCCCTGGCTTATTTCTTTCTCCAGCCGCGCGGAGAGAAATCGGTGATAGTTTTTTTCCGGAATGAAGCATATATCCTGGCTCTGGGGTTTTTCTGCGACGGGAAGGCCTATGTCTCTGGCAATTTTGCGGACCTTGATTTTCGTAAGTCCGCCCAACGGAAAAAGTATTGATTTCAACGCATCTTTTTTTATAGGGTAAAGAAAATACGACTGGTCTTTTTTTATGTCCTTTGCTTTTTTTAAGACGTGGCTTTTTCCCTTTTTTTCGATTCTGGCATAATGTCCCGTAGCCAGAAAATCGAAACCCAGAGAAAGAGCTTTTTTAAGGAGAATTTCAAATTTTAAAGTTCGATTGCAGTCAACGCAAGGGTTTGGGGTTTTACCGTTTAAGTATTCTTTTACAAATTTATCAACAACATTCTTTTCCAGATCCTTTGAAAAATCCATTACGTAATGCGGGATTTTTAATTTGCGGCATACTCTTTTGGCATCTTCTATTGCCTGGGGGCCGCAACACGCAGGCTTCTGGCGGCTGGTTTCCTTGATACCGAGGCACATAGTCGCGCCTGTTACCTTAAGCCCAGCCTCTTTAAGCAGATACGCCGAGACAGACGAATCCACCCCACCTGACATCGCAACCAATATCTTCTTCATAGCTTTATCATTCTAACAAGGGAGTTGAGTATGGTCAAGGATAATTGTACCGTTTGCGATTTTCCTTTTAATCTGTCCCTGATTCTGAACGTAAAGGTGTCCCTTCTTTGTATTTCTAGAGGGACATCTTTAATTTCAGAATCAGGGACAGGTTGCATTGAAAATCGCAAACGGTACACTCTTAGGTAAAGAATTTTAGGCGAGGGAGACGTCTTTTAACGTGCCCAAAAATGCATCCAGCACGTCCGGGTCGAATTGTTTACCCCTGTTGATTTTAAGTTCCTCGATGGCCTTTTCAGCGCTCATCCTTGACCTGTATGCCCTATCGGATGTCATGGCGTCAAAAGCA
Source organism: Candidatus Omnitrophota bacterium (assembly GCA_013203315.1). Lineage (GTDB taxonomy): Bacteria > Omnitrophota > Gorgyraeia > JABMRN01 > RBG-13-46-9 > JABMQJ01. Next base: position 4,198 of record JABMQJ010000002.1, read on the forward strand.
TCTGTGCATCCGATGATACGGGCCAAAAGCGGTATTTCTTCTCCCCTCAAACCGTCGGGATAACCGCCTCCGTCATACCTTTCGTGGTGATGTTTTATGGCAGGGATCCCGCTTTCAAGAAATTTCAGATTCGAGAGTATTTCTACGGCTTTGGCGGGATGTATTTCTATCTCCGCCCTTTCTGTTTCGGTAAGGCGGCCGGGTTTATTCAATATAAGATCGGATATGGCAATTTTGCCGATGTCATGCAACCTTCCGCAATAGGTAAGCATTATTCTATCCTCTTTCGAAAGGCCGAGCACGCCTGCTATCGCCAGGGCATAGTCTGTAACCTTTTCCGAATGCCCGCGGGTGTACGCATCCCGCGCCTCGACGGCGGAAACAAGGGATTTTATCGTATTCATGTATGAGTTAAAAATTTTCTTATGCACCCTGACGTTGTCTATTAATATGGCTATGTGATTGGCGAAATTCATAAGAATTGTTGAATCGCTCTTTTTGAATTTTCCCACTTTCCTGCCGTAAACTGTCAGCGTTCCCATTGTCTCTTTTTTTAAAAGGATAGGAACGCAAATTAAGGAACGGATTTTTTCTTTTTTGATGTCTTTTTTAAATTTTATGTCGCGCCTGGTTGCGGTATCTTTTATAACAATGGGTTTTTTTATGGCAGCGACTTTACCCGCAATGCCATCTCCGATTGCCACAATTGTCTTTTTTGTGTAGTCTTTGCTTAAACCCTTACTTACTCTGGTTGTTAAAATTCTTTTATGGCTATCAATCAGCCTAAGATTGCATATTTTTGCGTTTAATAAAATCGGCGCGATTTTGACGGATTGCTTAAGGATTTTATCAAAGGAAAGTTCGTGTGTGTTCGTGAACTGTTTATCTAATTCGGATATAAAATCGAAATATGAGTTGTTCTTATGCACGGTGTTTATTTTTTTTGACATTTCTATTCTTTCTTATGGTAAAAAAAGCGGGGAAAAAAATAAAACATCCACTTTCGCGTCTGTTTTACTATATTCGGAATGTATTTATTACTATTATACGCTATAAATCGATCGCCGTCAAGACGGTTTGGCGGGTATTACACTTATTTTACATATACTATAGATTTGTCTAGCCTATAGTACTACGCCACGAAAAGGCTTTTCGATGAAAAATTCGGTTCGCAGGTAAGATTAACCCCCAGGCTTCGCAGGCCTACCTCATCTCCCGGGGTTGGGATATGTGTCATGTGGACTTCGCATTCTTTAAGTTCTTTTAGCTTTTGCATGGCTAATTTGGCCGTAGGGTTAGTAGCTGCGCTTATGCTTAAACTTATTAAGGTTTCGTCCAGATTAAGGCTAAGACTCTTCGCGCCCAAAACATCTTCTTTTAAGTTCGCTATCGACCCGATAGTGTTGGGCGATAAAAGGTGTCTTTTATCAGGTATTTCGGCTAGAACCTTAATGGCATTAAGGATAAGGCTCGAGGCAGTGTGCATCAAAGGTGAATTCTTGCCGGTAATAATTCTCCCGTCTCGTAGTTCTATGGCTCCGCCGCAAAAAATTCCCTTGTTACCTTTTTTCTTTTTCTTGGCTTCCTCGGAAGCTTTCCTGGCGGGCTTTACCACGATTCTATCTTCCGGCTTAAGATTGAGTTCTTTTAAAAGCGATTCAATCCTCTCCACTGTTCCCCGGTCAACAAAACCCAGCACGTGTTCACAAGCATACCTGAAATATCTTCTTATGATTTCCTGTTTTGCGGCCTCTTGCACTGCTTTGTCTTTTACAATCCCGAAACCGGCGCAGTTTACGCCCATATCCGTAGGAGATTTATAGACTTCTTTGGCGCCCATTATTTTTTTCAGAATCTTTTTTAGTACCGGGAAGACCTCTACGTCGCGGTTGTAGTTAATAGCTGTTTTCTTATGGGCCTCCAGATGAAAGGGGTCGATCAGATTGAAATCCCTGAGATCCGCAGTAGCTGCTTCATAAGCTACGTTTACAGGATGTTTTAATGGTATATTCCATATGGGGAAAGTTTCAAACTTGGCATATCCTGAATTTACGCCTCTTTTGTGATCGTGATAAAGTTGTGAAAGGCAAGTCGCCAGCTTTCCGCTTCCGGGACCGGGCGCTGTAACTACAACCAAAGGCTTATTAGTTTTAATATACGGATTAGCGCCATAGCCTTCTTCGCTTACTATCGTATCCACATCCTTAGGATAACCTTTCGTAAACTTATGGGTATATACCTTTACGCCGCGTTTTTCTAATTTATTTTTGAATATCTTCGCTGCCGGTTGGTTGTCGAATCTTGTTATCACGACAGCCAAAACATCAATGCCCCAATCCCGCAAATCGTCAATTAACTTCAGCGCATCGACGTCATAGGTAATGCCAAAGTCAGCCCTTACCTTTCTTCTTTCAATGTCGCCGGCGTAGATACAGAGTATGATATCCGCGTTATCCTTTAGTTTTTTAAGTAATCTCATTTTTACGCAAGGGTCAAATCCCGGCAAAACCCTTGAGGCGTGCATGTCATAAATAATTTTACCGCCAAACTCTAGGTAAAGTTTATTATCGAATTTTTTTACTCTCTCTAATATAGCCTTGGTTTGCTCTTTCAGGTATTTTTCATTATCAAAACCTTTTCTTTGCGGCATGATATCGCTCCTTAACCAATTACTCAGCTATTGTAGTATTTTTTCCTCTTTTTTTTTACTCGCTGTAAGATCTTTGTGGTAATCCTGTAAAGACTTCGGTAAAGCCTTTGACTTAAGCATGCTCTCTATCCCTTCTATGCTGGCCTCCGCAGCTGTAAGTGAAGTGATGTAAGGAATTTTGTGTTTTATCGCGCTCATGCGGATGTAGCTGTCGTCGTGTTTTCCGCTGTGTCCGATGGGTGTATTGATAATAAGATTTATTTCTTTGTTTTTGATTGCATCGGAAATATTGGGCCTGCCTTCGTGCAGTTTTTTTACGACGCTACTGTCTATCCCCTTTTCCTTTAAGAAGCGCGCTGTGCCCTCTGTGGCATAAAAATTAAATCCGAGCTTTTTTAGCTTTTTTGCGATGGACAGGAGAAATTTCTTATCCTTATCGGCTACCGTAAGTAAAGCATTTCCTTTTAAGGGAAGCCTGATCCCGGCAGCTTCCTGGGCTTTATAAAAAGCTTCTCCGAATGTATTCGCGATTCCCATGACCTCGCCTGTAGCCCTCATTTCAGGGCCGAGTAGCGGATCTACTTCCGGAAACATATTAAACGGGAATACAGCTTCTTTCACTCCGACATAAGGGATTTTTTGCGTTTTTAATTCCGGGAAGCTTGAAAGCTTTTTACCCAGCATTACCTGCGTTGCAATCCTGGCTATGGGTATATCCATGATCTTAGAAACAATCGGAACAGTTCGAGAAGCGCGCGGATTGGCTTCAAGAATATACACCTTATCATCGCAAATAGCGTATTGTATATTCGTAAGGCCTACGACCTTCAATTCTTTTGCGATTTGCGCGGAATATTCTTTAATAGTTTCAAGGTGTTCTTTTTTTATGGTTCGGCTGGGAATTACGCAAGCCGAATCTCCCGAATGCACGCCGGCCAGCTCTATGTGTTCCATTATAGCTGCCACAAAGGTGTCTTTTCCGTCGGAAACAGCATCCACCTCAACTTCAACGGCTTCTTCGAGAAATCTGTCAATTAACATCGGGTGTTCCGGGCTAACGTCTATTGCCCCAAGCGCATAGTTACGTAACATCGTTTCATCATATACAACTTCCATGCCACGGCCGCCTAAAACATATGAAGGTCGCACCATGAGCGGATATCCTATTTTTTCGGCGATCTTTAGCGCTTCTTCGAGTGAGCGTGCCGTGCCGCTTTCCGGTTGAGGTATGCTAAGTTTAATCATTTTTTCTCTGAAACGCTCTCTGTCCTCGGCAAGGTCTATACTCTCGGGGCTTGTTCCTAAAATCTTGACACCGTTATCTTTAAGTTCTTGGGCGAGATTGAGCGGTGTCTGCCCGCCGAACTGAACTATAGCGCCGATAGGTTTTTCTTTTTCGTAAATTGTTAATACGTCTTCAACCGTGAGTGGTTCAAAATAAAGCTTGTTCGACGTGTCGTAATCGGTTGAAACGGTCTCGGGATTGCAGTTAACCATTATTGATTCATATCCTTCGTCTCTTAGCGCAAATGCAGCGTGAACGCACGTGTAATCAAATTCTATGCCCTGGCCTATGCGGTTTGGCCCTCCGCCGAGTATTAATATTTTTTTATTCGGCGATACGGGGACCTTATCTTCTCCGATATAAGTCGAATAATAATATGCTGCATTTTCGACTCCGCTTACCGGAACCGCATCGTAGCGGCCGTGTTTTCCTATCGCAATTCTTTTTTCTCTTACGTCCTTTTCTTTAACACCGAAAAGCCCCGCAAGATAACGATCCGAGAAACCCCATTCTTTGGCTTTCGCTAATCTTTCGTCGGGAAATTTCTTCCATGAAAACTTAAGGATCTCTTCCTCGTATTCGACAAGTTCCTTTATTTCATTGATAAACCAAGTTCCGATATGCGTAACTTTATAAAGCTCATCTATCGTCATCCCTTTTCTAAGCGCTTCGTACATCAAAAATATGCGTTCGCTGGAAGGGGCCGCGAGTTTTTGCCTTAGCGCATCAAGCGTAAGGGTTTTAAAATTTTTCGCCCCACCTACGCCGTATCTTTTTATCTCAAGCGAGCGTATGGCTTTCTGGAAGGCTTCCTTAAATGTCTTTCCTATGCTCATGACCTCGCCCACGGCTCTCATTTGGGTTCCAAGGACATCTTTGGAGCCTGGAAATTTCTCAAAGGCCCATCTGGCAAATTTAATTACAACATAGTCGCCCCATGGTTCATATTTTTCCAAGGTGCCTTTTCTCCAGTAAGGAATCTCATCCATGGTTAAACCCGCTGCAAGCTTCGTGGAAATACGCGCGATCGGAAATCCCGTAGCCTTTGAGGCAAGCGCCGAAGAACGCGATGTCCTGGGATTAATTTCTATGACTACGATCCTGTCGTCTTTTACATTGTGCGCAAATTGAATATTGGTCCCCCCTACAACGCCGATGGCATCTACAATCTTATAGGAAATATCCTGCATGCGCTTCTGCAAGGGTTTCGGAACCGTAAGCATGGGCGCGCAACAGAAACTGTCGCCTGTGTGAACGCCCATTGCATCAATGTTTTCTATAAAACAAACCGTTATTTTCTGATTTTTATTGTCTCTTACAACTTCAAGTTCCAGCTCTTCCCATCCTATAACCGCCTCTTCTACTAAAACCTGATGTACGATACTTGCAGCAAGGCCGCGGCTCACGATCGTCCTAAGTTCGTCGATATTGTAAGCGATTCCGCCGCCTGTCCCACCCATTGTATAAGCCGGCCTTAAGACAACAGGATACCCAAGGTTTTCTACAATTTTTTCGGCTTCTTCCACGGAATGACATGGTTCTGACTTAGGCATGGAAACACCGAGCTTATTCATTGTTGCCTTAAAAGCAATTCTGTCTTCTCCGCGCTCGATAGCATCAGCTTTAACGCCTATGATTTCTACGTTGTATTTTTTTAGAATTCCGGATTTATAAAGACTGGAAGAAAGGTTAAGCCCTGTCTGTCCGCCCAAATTCGACAATAGCCCGTCCGGCCTTTCTTTTTCGATAATTTTCTCAAGGCTCTCTATGGTAAGCGGTTCAATATACGTCTTATGGGCCATGCCCGGATCGGTCATGATTGTGGCGGGGTTGGAATTTACGAGCACGACCTCGTATCCTTCCTCTTTTAATGCCTTACAGGCTTGAGTGCCCGAATAGTCAAACTCGCAGGCCTGGCCTATGATGATCGGCCCGGACCCTATGATTAGAATTTTGTGGATGTCATTTCTTTTCGGCATTTCCTTTTTTCCTCCCTTGTTTTTCCGCTTGTCATGTTGATATATTGCTGGTTATTATATCATTATTTATCTTATATGACAAAAGAAAAGAGAGGATGCCTCTTCTTTTAAGACATCCTCTCTTTGGTTAAACCGAAATTGCATAGACAGTTTACACTAATCCTTGATCAAGCATGGCATCGGCTACTTTTACAAATCCACCGATGTTCGCTCCCTTTACGTAATTGACATGCTTTCCTTCTTTACCGTATTTAACGCAAATCTCGTGTATAGCTATCATGATGTTGTGAAGCTTGCTATCCACTTCTTCACTTGTCCACGATAGGCGTTCTGAGTTCTGGGACATCTCAAGGCCTGAAACAGCAACGCCACCCGCGTTAGCTGCTTTACCCGGACCATAAAGAATCTTGGCTTTTTGGAATACCTCGATACCTTCGGGAGTTGTAGGCATATTAGCGCCTTCTCCGACGGCTATGCAGCCTCCTTTAACGAGCTTCTTCGCATCACTTTCATTTATCTCGTTTTGTGTGGCAGAAGGAAACGCAACATCACATTCTACTTCCCAAGGCTTTTTGTTTTCGAAGTATTTACAATTGTATTTCTTAGCGTATTCTTTTATGCGTCCGCGTTTGACATTCTTAAGGTCCATAACGAATGCCAGCTTCTTTTCATCCACTCCGTGGCTATCATAAATATATCCGCCGGAATCGGATAAGGTAACCACTTTACCACCCAGCTGGTTTACTTTTTCCACAGTATACTGGGCAACATTTCCTGACCCGGAAACCGTGCAAACCTTCCCCTTTAGAGAATCGCCTTTGGTTTTTAACATTTCTTCGACAAAATAAACGCAACCATAGCCTGTTGCTTCGGACCTAATAAGGCTTCCACCCCAGTTAAGGCCTTTTCCGGTAAGAACGCCCGTAAACTCATTTCGAAGCTTTTTGTATTGCCCGAACATGTAGCCGATTTCGCGGCCACCCACGCCTATATCGCCTGCCGGTATGTCGGTATCAGGCCCTATATGCCTTGAAAGCTCCGTCATAAAGCTCTGACAGAATCTCATGACTTCATTATCGGATTTCCCCTTAGGATCAAAATTTGATCCGCCTTTGCCGCCTCCCATAGGAAGTGTGGTAAGGCTGTTTTTGAAGACCTGTTCAAATGCCAGAAATTTTAAAATTCCCAAATAAACTGTGGGGTGAAGGCGAAGGCCTCCTTTATAAGGGCCTATCGCGCTATTCATCTCAATGCGGTACCCTCTATTAACCTGCACCTCACCGGCATCATCCATCCATGGAACGCGAAACATGATAACCCTCTCCGGTTCGACAATCCTTTCCAGGATTTTAGCTTTAAGATATTTTGGATTTTTCTCCAGGTATGGCATAACCGATTCAACGACTTCCAGCACTGCCTGGTGAAATTCTTTTTCACCCGGGTTTTTTGCAATAACTTCATTCATGAAATCTTTAACTTTTTTTGTCATTTTTCCTCCTTTTTAAAATAGCACCTGCATAAAAAAAGCCCCAATCTCTTGGGGCTACTTTGCCTTTTTAAACTTCTTCGTTAGGACCATTATACCGCTTAACATAAATATGTCAAGTCTTTCTTTGAATTTTTCAATCTTTTTTTCCCTTGCTTCTTACTTCGCAAGAAAGTATGATCGCCTCGGCTATATCTTTCATGTTAACGCGTTTATTCATGCTGGATTTTCGTAGTAAATTGTAAGCGTCTTCTTCGGTAATATCCTGCTCTTTCATTAAAATACCCTTTGCCTTTTCTATTTTTTTTCTTGATTCCAACTCCTCTCCGATGACCTTGGTCTTAACAAGGAGTTCGGTATTTTCAATCGCCACCGCGGCCTGGTTTGCTACGGTGCTCAAAAGATTAACGTCACTTTTAGTAAATTTATACATTGTCGTGGTGTAACAGTTAATAACACCTATAACTCTTTTTTTTACCATCATGGGAACGCTAAGCATGGAAACGAGATTCTCTTCTCTTGCCAGCTTCTTCTCTTTATACGCAGGGTCCTTTAAAACATTTGCTATTATTATCGGTTTTCTTTCTTTTGCTATCAACCCGACAACGCCTTCTCCTAGCCTAAGGCTTCTTTCCTTCAGATATTCCTCGCTCATGGCTTGAGTGGCCCGAATTTTTAAGTGTTTGGTTTTTTCATCTAAAAGCCACAATGAACAAATCTTGGCTTTCATTACGTTAGCCGTTAAGGTAACGATAAGCTTGAGGACATCCTCTAGATAAAGGTCAGAAGTTATTGCCCTGCTTATTTTGCTTAATGCGTCGATGTGGCTTTTGTAAGAAGTGTCTTTCAACTTGCCCATAGGGTAGGTTCTTAAATTCAATCAGCCAATTATAAAATAGCCAGATACTTGTCTAATTCGTATGCCGTTATCTGCCTTCTATATTCGTTCCATTCGTCTTTTTTATTGCGGATAAAGTATTCGAATACCTTGTCACCTAAGGCTTTTCTTACGATGGCGCTCTTTTCTGTTATTTTTATGGCTTCGAATAAATCGTCCGGTAAAGATGTTATTTTTCTTCTTTTTCTTTCGGACTCCGACATGTCGTATATATTGCCCGTTACTTGCTCGGGTAAAGGATATTTCTGTTTAATGCCTTCGAGGCCTGCCGCGAGCATTACTGAAAACGCGAGGTACGGGTTGCACGCCGGATCGGGGTTACGAAGCTCAACCCTTGTTGCGTTTTCCTTGCCGGGTTTATACATGGGCACCCTTACGAGTGCGGAACGGTTCCTTTGCGCCCATGAAACATATACGGGCGCTTCATACCCCGGCACCAGCCTCTTGTATGAATTTACCCATTGGCAGCATACGGAACAAATTTCCGTGGCGTGCTTTAGGAGCCCGGCGATGAAATACTTTGCCGTCTTTGAGAGATGAAGTTTATCCTTGGGATCAAAAAAGGCGTTTCTCTTACCTTTAAAAAGTGACATATGCGTATGCATGCCGCTTCCGTTTATACCATAAACCGGTTTTGGCATGAATGTAGCGTAAAGGTTTTCTTTCATGGCCACTTCTTTTACGGCCATGCGATAGGTCATCACGTTGTCAGCCATAATCATCGCCTCATTATAGCGCAGGTCTATTTCGTGCTGGGAGTTTGCTACCTCGTGGTGCCAGTATTCAACGTCTATTCCCATCTTCTCGAGCACGACAACGGTTTTGCGCCTTAAGTCCTGCCCTATATCCATCGGGGTAAGATCAAAATACCCTCCCTTATCGAGGATTTCGGTACCGCCTTTGTTGCGAAAATAAAAATACTCGAGTTCCGGACCTACATTAAAGGTATAGCCCATTTTTTTGGCGACTTCAAGATTTTTTTTCAGAACGTATCTCGGGTCCCCGGGGAAGGGTTTACCGGTCGTGTCCAGAACATTGCAGAACATTCTGGCCACAGGTCTATCTTCTTTGATCCAAGGAATGATCTGGAATGTCGCCGGGTCTGGCTTTACAAGCATGTCGGATTCTTCAATGCGCGAAAAGCCTTCTATCGAAGACCCATCAAAACCCATTCCGTCTTTTAAGGCACCTGCCAGTTCCCCTACCGGAATATCAAAGCTTTTTAAAAAACCCAAAACATCGGTAAACCACAGGCGCACAAAGCCTATGTTTTTTTTCTTTACTATATCTAAGATCCCCTGTTTTGCCATTACTGTCCTCTCTTCCTTATATTATGTTCCGCATATTATAGCAAATCTGTGGTGATATTTCAAACAATCTATTTAGCTTTTTCTTCCCAGCGCGATTTGAGTTTGGGATTGTCTATCCACGATAGCAAATACTTGGTGTATTCGTCTCCTGTCACACCGGTTTCCCTTCCTGTAATCGCCATTTTCTTTTCGTATAATCCACATACATCCAGAGCCATTTCCACTTTTTCGGCTCTCTCCGGAAAACCTATGTGTCTCAAGAGCATGGCGCTTGCGCGTACCATAGAACACGGATCCGCGAATTTATCGCGGCCTTCGGTTACCATGCGCGGCGCACTTCCGTGAATCGCTTCAAACATGGCCCATTTTTTCCCTATGTTTGCGCTTCCGGCCGTACCAACACCCCCCTGAAGTTGGGCCGCTTCATCGGTCAAGATGTCGCCGTAAAGGTTTGGAAGGACAAATACCTTGAATTCGTTGCGGCGCACTGGGTCTAACAATTTTGCCGTCATAATATCGATATACCACTCATCCAGGCGGATCTTGGGATATTCCTTCGCTATGCGGAATGCTACTCTCGAAAAACGACCGTCTGTTGTTTTAACCACATTAGATTTTGTAACAACCGTTACGCGATCGATATTATTATTCTTGGCGTATTCAAAAGCCATGCGAATAATCCGCTCGGCGCCGGGTTCCGTAATAACTTTAAAATCCACGCTTATATCCTCGGACACATCAAACCCCTTTGAGCCTAATACGTATGCGCCTTCTGTGTTTTCCCGGAAGAAGCACCAGTCGATCCCATCTTTAGGGATTCGCACAGGTCTAACGTTGGCGAAAAGATCCAGGTGTCGGCGCATGGCCACGTTAGCGCTTTCTATATTGGGCCATTTATCCCCTGCTTGTGGGGTCGTCGTGGGACCTTTCAATATTACGTGGCAGGATTTTATTTCTTTCAACACGTCATCGGGAATTGCTTTTTTATGCTTGGCCCTGTTTTCAATAGTAAGCCCTGCAATGTCTTTAAACTTGATTTTCCCTTTGGCTACTTCGCTTTTAAGAACGTGGTTTAACACTTTCTCGGCGTGCCCGGAGATCACTTTGCCGATACCGTCCCCCCAGCAAACACCGATAATAATGGGTGACACCGAAGAATAATCTATCCGCCCGGTGTCTTTTTTCATCTTTTCGACGCGCCGAAGCTCGCCTTCGACTATACTTGCAAATTTACTTTTTGCATCTTCGATTAGTTTTTTTGACATATTGTTCCCTCTTTCGAAAATCACTTTAAAAAACTATGTCTTTCCGCATAGGATTATACCTCTTAAAGCAAAAAAACCCAAGCAAAATATGCTTGGCGCTTTTAAAAATGAAGCAAATTTCTATCTCGCGCTTATGCTTTTTTGTTCTATGAGAGTAGGCGCTTGATTATCGCCGCGGCGGCTTTCTTTGCCATGCCCATAGCTTCAATAACAGTGCCTTCGCCACCTACAATGTCACCACCGGCATAAACGTTCTTAATCGACGTTTCCATGGTCTCGGAATCAACGGTTACGTCCCCCCACTTATCAACTTTTAAATTCGGAGTAACGCTTGTAAGGACACGGTTTGCCCCGAGCCCAACTGCAATTACCGCTATGTCACAATCGGATTCAAATTCGCTACCTTCGATCGGGATCGGCCTTCTCCTTCCGCTTGCGTCAGGTTCGCCCAGCTTGCATTGTAAGCATTTAATTTTTTCAACGCATCCTTCTTTACCCGTAAAACCTACAGGTTGAGTTAAGAATCTGAATTTTATTCCCTCTTCCTTGGCGTGCTCGATTTCAAGGCGCCTGGCAGGCATTTCTTTCTCAGTCCGCCTGTAAAATACACTGACATTCGGCGGTATATTATTGATCTTCTGGAGCCTCAAAGCTACCCTTGCCGCGTCCATGGCAGTGTTCCCGCCACCTACAACCACTATGCTCTTTCCTATATTTATGGGCGTGTGGAACCGGGGAAACTCATACGCCTTCATTAAATTAACGCGTGTTAAAAATTCATTCGCAGAATAAACGTTGCAAAGGCTTTCGCCTTCCAGCTTCAAGAAAGACGGCGTTCCCGCGCCTAATCCTAAAAATACGCAAGAATATCCTTCGGAAAAAAGTTCATCCAGAGACTTGCTTTTTCCTATAATGACATTTGTATTTATTTCTACCCCTAATTTCGCCAGGCAATCTATTTCGGCATTCAGGACATCCCCGGGCAATCTGAACGGCGGTATTCCGTAAGCCAATACGCCCCCTGTTTTATGGAGGCTTTCAAAAATTACTACTTTTACCCCTAATCTCGCAAGCTCGCCGGCGCAGCATAGCCCGGCCGGGCCTGAACCTACAACAGCGACTTTAAATTTTGAAAGCTTCTCATTCTTTTGCGTGGGAATGTTTACATTGTTCTCCATTCCGTAGTCACCGGCAAATCTCTCCAGAAAATGTATGTTTATGGCATTTTCCGAGGCAAAGGGTAAATCTTTTTTTGTAAAGACGCACTTCTTTCTGCATTGATATTCAGCCGGACAGACCCTGCCGCACATGGACGGAAAATCGTTCTTTTCTCTTATGGTAAGATAAGCGCCTTTATAATCCTTATCCTTGATCTGGGCTATGAACTTCTTGATGTCTATTCCTACCGGACAACCGATTATGCACACGGGATTCTTGCACTGTATGCACCTTGCGGCTTCTTCGAGCGCCTCTTTTTCCGTATAACGAGAAACAACCTCGCTAAAATCCACTATTCTCTTTTGTGCGTCCAAATCTTGTGGCTTTATTGGGACTTTTTTCATGTTTTTTCCAATCTACAAATATGATCTTCTTTTTTGCAATATATTTTGCTGCGATTCTGTAGCTCTTCCCAGTTTACCAGGTTTCCGTCAAACTCCGGCCCGTCTATGCAGCTAAATTGCACCTTTTTATTAACGGTTACCCGGCAACATCCGCACATTCCCGTGCCGTCAACCATGAGCGCATTTAAAGAAACCAGTGTTTTTACGCCGTAGGGCTTGCTCGTAAGAGAAACCTTTGCCATCATGGGGATTGGGCCGACCGCGTATATGAGGCTGTAGGCCGAAGGCTTTGAATCATTAGTTAATAACTCTTTTAGAATATCAGTGGTAAAACCCTTCTTTCCGTATGAACCATCATCGGTAGCGACGTGTAATTCATCGGATACAGATTTTAATTCTTGCTCTAAAATAAGTAGGTTCTTAGCTCTTGCGCCCAAAATAGTTGTCACATGGTTTCCGACATTTTTAAGCGCCCGCGCGACAGGGTATATTTCCGCGATACCTACTCCGCCGCCTACCAGAATTACCTTTCCGTATTTTTTTATTTCCATAGCGTGCCCCAAGGGACCCGCTATGGCGTAAATATCATCGCCTGTATTTAATTTACCGAGAAGCTTTGTCGTAAAACCTAATTCCTGAAAAATTAACGTGATCGTGCCCTTTTGTTTATCCGTATCCACGACTGTGAGAGGAATCCTTTCCCCGGATTCTTCTACCATAACGACAACAAACTGTCCTGGTTCCGCTTTTGGTGCCACAAGAGGAACACGAACCACGATCTTTGTGACCCTCGTGCCTCCAGTGTCCATTAAAACAGATTTTTCTAATATTTCCATGCGATGCTTCCTTTTTGCTACATTGAGAAAATCGTAGGCAAAAAAAATAGCCCCAGATTCTGGGGCTTCCTTGCCTTATTTAACTCCGTTATCAAAAGCAATGCTAACATTAAAGGTTATATTTGTCAAGTTCAAAATTTGTGCGCTCCCTACCCGCATACCAAAGATATCCAGCTACCTACGTAGTGCGTAATAATGATGACTATAATAGCAATGCCGATATGTTCTGCCGCAACCTTCCATGGTTTTTCATTTTGTTTTCTAGCCATGCCATAACTAAAAACACAAAGCATTGCAAGTCCCCATATTATACTTATTGCGATTGCTTTCGAAAGCTCGAACAGTAAAACCGGGATAACGAACGTAAGCGCAAAAACAAACTTTGACAAAAAAGTGGAAATTGTAGCCGCCCATATCTGTTTATGCGTATGCTTACCCTCAGATTCTTCCGACACATGAATGCCTAGCGCGTCTGAAAATGCGTCGGCTATGGCTATGGTTAATATGCCGCCTATTACGGCAAGCTTTGAATGCGTGCCCGCATTAAGCCCCACCATAAGTCCAAGAGTAGTAATTATACCCGAAGTCAATCCGAAACTAAATCCTATCGTCAACGAATGTCTTAACACTGTTCACCTATAATATTTTTTATCATTTCTCCGATCGCCAGGCAACTTGTAAGGCCCGGAGATTCTATACCTATTACATTTACGAAATTCGGAAAACCCTTCTCTTCTTCGTTTTTGACCACGAAATCCCTGAAATTCTCGCCCTTCTTCTGTAGTTTAGGCCTTATTCCAACGGTGTCAGGAATTAAGTCGGCTTCTTCCAGGGACGGTAAGAATTTCGAAACAGAATCAAAAAATAGAGGCCGGGCCTGTTTTTCTTCGATATCGTAATCTATTTTATCTACGTATTTCGCATCAGGGCCGAGCCTAAGACCGCCTGCTAAATCCGGCGTAACATGAATTCCGAGATCTATAACGCCCGGTGGCGGATAAACAAGGTGTTTTACGGAAAACTTTTTAGGGTTCCTTATTCTGAAATACTGTCCCCTGCAATAATGAATTCTGTAACCTGACTCTTCCGGATCGATGCCTATGAACTCCGCAATCTTGTCGGATTGAAGCCCCGCACAGTTAATTACGCATCTTGCGCGAAAAGAAAATGAGTCTCCCTTCGGCTCTTTTACCTCTATCTTATAAGAAGCGCCTTCTTTTTTTATATTTGTGACTTCAACTGAAAAGGCAAAATTAACATTATTATTTTTTGCTGCCTGATGAAGAAATTTCATCAGAGCATGAGAATCTATAATACCAGTATCCGGTGAAAAAATAGCCTTTTGGGCGGTAACATCCGGCTCTAATGCCTTTATTTCTTTTTTATCTAAAAGCCTTAGATTTTTAACGCCGCATTCTGTGGCATTTTTGTAGATACTATCGAGTTTTTCCAGCCCTTCACTGTCACTGGCCAAGATGAGTTTTCCTAATTTCCGGTACGGAATATTGTACTTGTCGCATAAATCATAAAGAAGATTTTTGCCGTGAATGCACGTTTTGGATTTTAGGCTATCTTTGGGATAATAGATCCCGGCATGGATAACCTCTGAATTCCTGGAACTTGTTTCCTGCCCGAAAGAAGGATTTTTTTCAATTACCATTATGTCTTTTCCGGATTTTGAAAGAGCATATGCCGTTGCAAGGCCGATGACGCCTGAGCCTATAATTGCGATGTCGACTTTTTCCATCTGTAATGCTTAAAATTTATCCCAGTGTATCACGTCTTCTAACTTGCGGGACTTAACTTGTGCAGATTTTTCTTTCGGCCAACCCAGCGATATGAGGCTTACAAGCTTTAGTTCCGGCGGCGCACTTAAAAGCTTTGAAACCTCGCCTGTGTAGGGTTTTTTATCGCCGGCGACCCAGCAGGCGCCTAACCCGAGATCTGCGGCCGCAAGTAGGACATTTTCGGTAGCAGCCGAACCGTCTTCGAGGTAATATTTTGTATCCTTACAAAATATGGCTATGCAGGAGCCGGCGCTTTTTATAAAACTGCCGGTTGAAGCGATTTCTCCAAGTTTTTTCAGTTTTTCTTCATCAGTTATCACCACAAATTCCCACGGCTCAACGGCCCTTGCCGTTGGCGCGCGGCGGCCCGCGTCTACAAGCTTTTCCAACAAGTTTTTCGCAATAGGCTTCGCCTGGTATTCCCTTACGCTTTTTCTTTTGGATATGGAGTCGAATGTTTCCACAATTTGGCCTTTCGTATATTTAATATTTTTTAAATAACTTTTCGGTACTAAATTTTTTTATAATACGGCCTGTTAAGAAATAAGAATAAAAGTGCGAGGCATTACTCATGTAATCCATGATTAAGTGCGCCGAGCATCCGATCGCGATTGCCATAAGATAGATATTTTTCGTGACTATCGCAAATATCCAAAGCAGAAATAATAGTTCAGCCGAGTGGAACACAAGATATACCCTGTCGAATTTCAGGTATCCTTTCTGCTTTTCTGTATGTTCGCATGCGGTAAACATATTTTTAATCGTAAAATTCCGCCAGTCATGGTGTATCATGAATTCTATGACGTGGTCCAAATCTATGAATATGCCGGAGGCAAAACATAAAAGCCCTGCATAGAAAGACCGGGTAGAAAACCATAAAATACCGCCGAGGGTTAACGAAACTGCGGCGTGGATTAACGGTTTCATTTTTTAGGCCTCTCGTAATTTATAGCGACATCTTTAAGATTTCGACAATGTCTTTTTCGGATAGCTTTTTAAAGGAGCCGACCTGGCCGTGCGAGGTAATTGCTTTTTTCGCCATTTCTGCGAAACGGTCCCCTTTTATATTAACTTCGCTTAGTTTCGAAGGCAGGCCCAACGAATTGAAAAAATTCCTTGTCCTATCAATCGCTGCGCTTGCAATCTTCATTTCATCTTTGTCTTTTTTAATACCCCAGACGTTTACTCCGTATTCAGCAAATTTTTTCACTGTTTTTTGGCTTAAGGTAAATTTCATCCAGTTTGGAACTATTATCGCAAGCCCCACACCGTGGCTAATGTCATAAATTGCGCTTACTTCATGTTCAATGGCGTGAGATGCCCAGTCTCCGACTTTACCCATGTCCAAGAGATCGTTTATTGCCAGGGTATTTGCCCAAAGAATGTTTGCGCGTGCGATATAATCGCGCGGTTTTTCACATGTAACGGGACCGTATTGTATGCACACTTTCAAAAGCCCTTCTGCTATGCGATCTGATACGGCTGCTCCCGAATAATTGCTAAAATATTCTTCAAAAACATGCGCCATTATGTCTGCTATGCCCGCTGCGGTGTGGTATTCATTTACGCTGTATGTATATTCCGGGTCCAGTATCGAAAATACCGGTCGCGAAGTTTCTGATCCAAAAGCAAGTTTTTGCTGCGTGTCTTCTCTTGTAATTACCGCGAAGGTATCCATTTCAGAGCCTGTGGCCGCGAGTGTTACAACCGTTGCTACAGGCAGGCTGGCGGTACAGGCTACATCATTTTCAAAAAAGTCCCAGACATCTCCCTTATACTTTACGCCGGCTGCTATTGTTTTGGCGGCATCGATAACGCTTCCGCCCCCTACTGCCAGGACAAGGTCCACCCCTTCCTTTTTGCAAATGTCTATGCCTTTGTAAACACTTTTCAGCCTGGGGTTGGGTTTTACGCCGGAAAGTTCGATATATGAAATCTTGGCTTTTTTTACTTCTTTTAATACGTCGTCAAATATACCGTATTTTTTTACGCTGCCACCGCCTGTTACGATTAATATTTTTTTAGCGCGGCTCTTTAACTCCTGGCTCAAAGCGCTTATTTGCCCCTTGCCGAAGTAGATTTTCGTGGGAATATGATACGTGAAGTTTTGCATCTTTTTAATCGAGTATTATATCTTCGAGTTTGCGTTTCGGTACATGATGTGTGCTTTTCCCGTCGCGCCAGTATTTTATATTTCCGTCGGATCCTGTAGTTTCGATCTCAATCTTTTCCTTAGGTCTGCCGATGGCAAGAACAAGAAATATTTCGTATCGAGGCGGGATATTCAGGGTTTTTCGCAAACCCTCGCGATCTATCGAACCTATCATGCAACCACCAAGTCCGATTTCAGTGGCGCCCAGAAGTATGCTTTGCGCAGCTATTCCGTGATCGCAATCAAATTTCTTGCAAATTTCGGTGTCGCCTAAAATGATTATATACGCCGATGGCCTCTCCCCTTTTTCGGGTCCGGACCAGTCCTCCAGATATCCTGCCCATTTAAGATTGGGAAAAATTTTAGAATTTTTTTCAAGATCACATGAGAGTATATACTTTAGCGGTTGCAGATTAGCTGCTGATGGAGAAAACCTCGCCAGATCAACGAGTTCCCTTAGCGTGTTCTTCTCTACGACGAAATTTTCCTCGAAACGCCTGTAGCTTCTGTTTTTTAGTACAGTATTTTTTATCACTTTTAGCTATTTAAAACGTATTGGAACATAAGCGGGGCGACAATACTAGCGTCTGATTCGATCATGAATTTCGGTGTGTCAACGCCTAACTTTTCCCACGTGATCTTTTCGTTTGGCACAGCGCCGCTATAGGAACCGTAAGAAGTTGTGCTATCGCTAATCTGACAAAAATATCCCCAAAAAGGGCACTCTTTAGCTAAATCCTGTTTTATGAGTGGCACCACGCATATCGCGAAGTCACCTGCGATTCCTCCCCCTATCTGAAAAAACCCTATTGAGCTATTTTTTGAATTCTCCAAATACCAGTCGATCAGATAGTTCATTTGTTCTAAACCGCTTTTTACAAAATTAAGGTCTTTGAATCGGCCCTGTCGCATATTGGCGACCAAGCCGTTACCCAGAGTGGAATCTTCCCAGCCCGGTGTAAAAATCGGTAAATTTTTCTCGCATGCAGCCAGAACCCAGCTATGCTTGGGATCTATTTCGTAATATTCTTTTAATTCCCCGCTTCGGATGAGTTCGTACATAAATTCGTACGGAAAAAGTCTTTTACCGCCGGCTTCGGCTTTTTCCCATATGAGGTAAAGTTTTTCCTGCAGCCTCCTGACCGCCTTTTCCTCGGGTATACAGGTATCGGTAACGCGGCTCAAGTGGGCTTTCCTTAGCCCGATTTCTTCTTCCGGGTGAAGATGCCTGTAATTCGGCACCCTTTTGTAACTGGCGTGGGCAATCAGATTAAATATATCCTCTTCCAGATTAGCGGCGGTGCATGAAATGCCGTGAATTTTATTTTTTCTTATCATCTCGCTTAAAGAAATACCTATCTCACCTGTTGAAAGCGCACCCGCCATGGCAAGAAACATTTTTCCGCCCCCTTTAAGATGCCGAACCCAGGCTTCCGAAGCCTCAGTTACAACCGCGGCGTTAAAATGTTTGAAATTTTCGTTTACGAATTTTTTTATGTCCATGTTTTTATAATAATTTTGATATTTGATCCCGACATTCCTTGGCGCT
Organism: Candidatus Omnitrophota bacterium; assembly: GCA_013203315.1. Classification (GTDB taxonomy): domain Bacteria; phylum Omnitrophota; class Gorgyraeia; order JABMRN01; family RBG-13-46-9; genus JABMQJ01. The sequence continues at coordinate 22,957 of JABMQJ010000002.1, forward strand.
TTCGGCCTGTTGGAGTGATGTCATCGCCTGAACGCGCGCGCCCTTTGCCTCAAGGCCTTTTTTCATAACTTGGAGGGCTTTGTCTTTTCCGGCGCCGCTTCCGTAAGTCACAAACAGGATCGCAGTCTTGCCCTCCAGCGAGCTGCACTCATTAAGGTAGGAATTAATTGCCGGGGCCGGCTTGAATGCCCATACAGGGCTCCCTATGATAACGCGGTCAAAATCCTTAAGATCCAAAAGAGTTCTATAAAGTTCCGGTTTCTTTCCGAGAAATGCCTCCCTGCACTGCATTATAAACGATGTTTCTTCCTTAAGTGGCCTTATCCTGATTGGAGTGGCTTCCTCGCCTTTGTTTTTTAATAAGTCAATTATAAGCTGCGCCACGCGATGCGTATTACCTGAATAGGAATAATAAACTACTGCGGATTTCATACTTTACCTCCTCCGACAGATTCTATTTGGTGTAGGTATAATTTACGATTTTGTGCTTACTCAAATCCAGATTGGGTACGATAATGATTGCTTTATCTTCGGCTAAGAACTTGGATCTCCGGACGCCTATATCCAGCACTTTGACAATTTCTCCAGACGGGATCTTGATCTTATCCCCTACCTTAAACGGCACGTCAATCATGATAAGAAAACCGGCGATAACGTTTGCAATGGTATCCTGCGCAGCCAGCGCGATAGCAAGGGAGCCGACGCCTAAGGCTGCTATTAAAGCGCTTATATTTACTCCGTAAAATGGTAAGATAATGAGGAGGGCAATCGACCAGATGATAACTTTAAATGTTCTTCTAAAAATAGGAATTAATTGATCATCGAGCCGTGTCTTAGTTTTAGAGGCTATAGTTTCCTTATACCAGTCAAAAACCGCGCCGGCAATTCTATGAATTATAAAAGCTATACATATGGCAAACGCTGTACTTACATATTTCTTTAAGGCCTGATGAAATTCCGGTGAAACCGCGGGAAATATCTTTATCCTGTAAAATATGTAACACCCGATGAGTAAAGCAAATATTGCAGTAGGTAGGAAAGATTTTTTTACTATCTCCCAGCTAATTTTATTAGAAACCTTTGCCATTTTTAAGCCTCCTAAAGTGTATTATTATACTCTGAAAAATACAATGCCTCAAGGTAAATTTAGAGTATTAAATTTTTTATCACTTTTTCTTTCCAAAAATAAATAAATATGTTATACTGCAAATAGAATAACAAAGTTTTTTACAAACAATATACGGAGGTTTTATGAAATTTGGCGGCAGGCTTCTCATTATCGGCTGCGGATCCGTTTCCCAGTGCGCCATTCCGCTTATACTTAAACTAATTGAAATGCCCCCGCAAAAAGTTACTATCATGGACTTTGTCGATAATCGCTCGCGCATAAAAGATGCGCTCGAAAGAGGAGTAAAATATGTTAACGACAGAATAACTGTGGAAAACTTTACTCATCTTCTTCAAGAATACGTCGGGCCCGGCGACATGATTATCGATCTTGCCTGGAACATCGACTGCATGGCCATGGTCCAGTGGTGCCGGCTCAATAACGTCCTTTATGTCAATACTTCCGTAGAAGAATGGGATCCTTACAAGGATACAGAGCGCAATGATCCTACAAAGTATACCCTGTATTCCAGGCATATGCAAATTCGTAAAATGCTGGAAACATGGGGAGAGAATGACGGGCCCACCTCAGTTGTTGATCATGGTGCCAATCCGGGCCTTGTTTCACATTTTACGAAATACGCGCTTATCGATATCGCCAAGAAAATCCTGAAAGAAAAGCCGAAGGATCCAAGAAAAAAAGAATTGGAAAAAGCCTTGCAAGACAAAAATTTCGCTAAGCTCGCGCAAATAGAGGGCGTTAAAACTATTCACATAAGCGAGCGTGACACGCAAATCACCGATAAACCCAAAGAGGTAAACGAATTCGTTAACACATGGAGCATTGAGGGCTTTTTTGAAGAAGGCGTTGCCCCTGCAGAACTAGGTTGGGGAACGCACGAACACTTAATTCCGCGTAATGCTTTTTTCCACAAGGTTGGCCCTGGCAATCAGATCTGCTTAGGCACTATCGGTATGAAAACGTGGGTGCGCTCCTGGGTTCCGTGCGGTGAAATTACCGGTATGGTTGTTCGCCACGGAGAAGCGTTCAGCATCTCAGACCGCCTTACGATATGGGAAAACGGAAAAGCTGTTTACAGGCCCACCGTTCATTATGCGTACTGTCCGTCCAACGCCGCAATGAATTCGCTACACGAGCTTGAGATGAGGCAGTTCAAGCTGCAGGAAAGACAAAGAATAATGAGCGACGAAATCATAGACGGCCGCGACGAACTTGGCGTGCTTCTCATGGGGCACGATTTTAAATCGTGGTGGTGCGGAAGCATTCTTGACATACACGAAGCACGGCGTCTGGTCCCCCATCAACAGGCAACCACGCTTCAGGTTGCAATATCAGTAGTAGCGGCCGCTATCTGGATGATAAAAAATCCGAAGAGCGGGTTTCGCATGCCTGATGATATCGATCATGAGGAAATTTTAAAAGTTTCCATGCCTTTCATAAAACCTTTTATATCGAAAGCGGTTGATTGGACACCCCTTAAAAATTTGAACACGAAGTTTACCAAGTTTGACGTAAACCGTCCGAAAGAAGAAGACATGTGGCAATTCGCGACATTTTTAGTGGACCCCAAGCAAAGGCAAAACGTATATGAGCGCACTGACAGCACAAAACAAAATGAAATCGCTAAAATTTAAAACCGAGGTAACCCGGTCCAAGGCCGAGGTAAGCGGCATAGAAAGCCTGATACGTACGATGCTAAGAAAGCACCGCACGCCTTTCATGATAATAAAGCGCTGCGCGCTTCAAAAACAGTACCAGCGCTTCCGCAAATGCTTGCCTGATGTTATTCCGTATTACGCCATAAAAGCAAATCCCTATCCCGGCATTATTAAAACGTTTGTCAAGCTGGGGGCCAGCTTTGACGTCGCAAGTGCCGCTGAAATGAAACAGGTTCTTCGTCTTGGCGCAACGCCGGCAAAAATTATTTTCGCTAATACTATTAAATCCCCCGAAGACATTTCTGCCGCCAGAAAAAGAAGGGTACGCCTCATGACCTTCGATAATGAACCTGAGCTTTATAAGCTTGCGAAAGATTATCCCGGGGCGCGCGTGCTCTGCCGCATCAAAGTAGCCAATATTGGAAGCGTGGTCGAGCTTTCGCTTAAATTCGGCGCTGACCCGGACCAGGCCTTCTTCCTACTACGTAAAGCAAAGGCGCTCGGACTCGTGCCTGCCGGAGTAAGTTTTCACGTGGGCTCGCAATCAACTAATGTGGAAAATTATCTGCAGGCGCTTGAGATCTCATCCGGCATATTCGATCAGGCCAAGGAAAACGGCCTCCCGCTTAAGATCATGGACATAGGCGGGGGTTTTCCGATTCAGCATTTCGATAATGAGATAGGCATAAATTTTGAAAGAATGGCTTCGCATATAAAAAAGCAGACGAAAATGCTTTTTGATAAAAATGTTAAGTTTATCGCAGAGCCCGGGCGCTTTTTGGCAGGTCCCGCCGGAATTTTAGTCACGCAGGTTATAGGAAGGACCTTCCGCAATAATAAAAATTACTATTATTTAAATGACGGCATTTACGCTGATTTTTCCGGTATAGTGTTTGACCATTGCAGATATGAGTTTAAGACCTTGCGGCGCGGACAAAAATTCCTGAGTACGCTCGCGGGACCGACCTGCGATTCCCTTGACACGCTCTCTGCAAACGAAGAGATTCCGGAACTTTACGTAGGCGATGTGGTTTATGTGAAAAATATCGGCGCCTACTCCTCTGCAAGCGCAACCCCCGGCTTCAACGGTTTTCCTCCCGCCAAGATCATAATAGTCTAGGGCGATCCTCTTCCTAATATCATATCTTGACTTTTAAAATTGCGGTTGTTATAATAAAAAAAATTGTATTCCCTCGGTTGCTTCTATGGAATCGCAACCTCGGGATGAATTTTTCTTTAAGCGAAAAATTCACGGGGCGTAGCGAAGCTTGGTTTATCGCGCCTGGTTTGGGACCAGGAGGTCGTCAGTTCGAATCTGACCGCCCCGACTCTTTACAAATTTGGTTGTCGTAAATAAGGTACTTCGGAAGTAAGAAAGGTCCTTCAACAATGATCAATCCTCCCATAAGTCGGATTGATAACATTGTTTCAGGATCAAAATTGTTTCACAATTTTGGGCCCGTAGCTCAGGTGGATAGAGCATCTGCCTTCTAAGCAGAGGGTCGCGTGTTCGAATCACGCCGGGCCTGCCATCTATACAGATTCGGTTGTTGCAGAAAAAAGTTATGAATTTGTGAAATTGCTCCGCAAAATATGGTGGCTATGGTGTAATGGTAGCACGGAAGATTGTGGTTCTTTTAGTACGAGTTCAAATCTCGTTAGCCACCCCAATTAAAAAAGGATTCGCGAGGCCTGAAAGGCCGAGGCGAATCCTTTTTTAATTTCATAGGGGGACAACGTAGTTTTCCCCCTATGACGCTCACTCACCTTCGGCTCGTTCGCTGTACCCCATTTCCGCATGGGAAGCCAGCCAAAATAAAGTATTCTTGAATATCCTCAAAATGATTCGTTAGGGATTTGAAATAAACGAGCGCGAGTAAATAGCAAAGAAAAAACCGTAGCGACGCATAGGGTTGTAAGTGAGCGAGGGAAGTCGGGGTTTATCCTAAAGCGAAACGAAAGTTAAGCCGACTGTCTGCGAAGGCGAAACAGGTAAATTCCGTTATTCATCCGTAGGTCCCCCAACGCCAGTTTCGCCAGCGTTCATGCGGGCCTCTTCACCAGCATTCCTTGGAACCCTGGGTAAATCCGTCCATCCTTTCGTATTCCACCTCTGGTCTATCCACTCCTCTCTTACCGCTTGAATAGCCTGGAACGGTGAAAGGGCATCGGATATAGTTGTGCTTACCTTACTAGCAATTGTAAGCGGTATGTAAATAACATCTCCGTCTTCGATTCTTATATTCTTGGATAAGTTACCCCTGAATACAATGTCAAATGCATCCACTTGTTTCACAACAGGATGGAGCTTGTCCGGCTTTGTAATCAAAACCCTGCCTAGCGCACGATTGCCACCCCAGTCTGACATAAATAAAGCATCGCGTAACGTAAAGTTCGCACGGGTTATATTGTATGGCGTACAACTGGTCTCGTCAAGAACGTAAAAAATCTTACTCCTATACCCTGTTATGCCAACGTACACAACAGGGTCTTTAACGTATCTTTTAAGGGCATTTGTCACACTTGCCTGCACTTCAGATGCTGTCAGGCCTTCTGCTTTTACCGGCTCGTTTACAAGCGGAAGCATTATCTCGCCGTTTGGTCCTACGCCGGCAGTTCCGCTTATTTCAGGATGGTCCTGGACGCTTATACGAACCGTATCTCCGGCACCCAGTGTGTAAGAACGCTTCCTTCTTTCTTCTTTCTTTCTATTTGTGATTATCTCTTTGATTTTTATGCTGAGCTCCGCATCATCCATGAGCGAGGCTATTTTCACGTCTTTTACGACGTTTTCCATCTGGCGGTCGTCCAGTATTTTACCGGCAATCCTTTTTACTCTAGGACTGAAATCTCCTTTTTTGTATTCAGCTTTATCCAGAAGGCTCACTGCCGCTTGTGTCATCTTGGGCGTTACGCCTTTAGTTTTAAGTTCGTTTTTGTCTAACAGGTTTTCAACGCCCTGCACTATTTGAGATGCAACGCCTTTTCTTCTGAATTCATCAATAAGGCGAGCTCCTGATTCTTGCTCTTCTTGGGCTACCTTTATTTCCCAGTCTTTGATTATACTTTCAACCCGCACTTCTTTCATGTAATATTTTTTCAATTTTCGCATATAGTCTTTAGCGACTGAGTTACCCGGGTCTAGCGATAAGGTTTCAGAGAATTTCGAAAGCGCGGGCCCAAACTGTTTTTGCCTATAGTAGGCAAGGCCATCAGCTATAAGTTCTTTTATCTTTATCTTTTTTAGAAGCAATGTATCTTTTCTTGAGTTCGAACGCCACTTTGCCTTGCTCCGTTTTAGCTCTCTTTTAACTTTACTCAGATATCTTTTTACGTACTCGTCATTAGGTTTTTTCCATACTATGTAATCTAAAATTTCTACGGCTTCTTCGAGCCTTCCGGATTTATATAGAACAGTGGCAATTCCGAAATACCTGTATAACTCTCCCTGTTCCGTAAGGGGTTCGGTGTCCATAGGCCTTATGGAAAGTTCCTCGGCGAAGGGGGTATCGATTGCGGGTTCTTCCAGGATACCTTTGTTCCTAAATTCATACCTATATTGGCGCTCCAAAGATGCCTGTTCTCTTGGTTCTAAGCCTTCAGGGGCATAAATTATAGGGTCCTGGCTGACAATAGCAATTTCTTCTGCGCCAAAAGACACCTGTGCCCCGCATACAACTAGTGATAATATAAGTAATGTGAATATAAAGTTTTTGCTCATGTCTTTTTTTCCATTATATTGCTAATATCTTAGTTAAAATATACCTGATAGTAGCGATTTTGTCAAGTTTTGACGCTATAAAACACTACATAACATATTACAATATCAATTCATAACACGAGATATCATGAAATAATATATATGCAAATCATAAATATATATTATTTTTTACTCCGTTAGTGCTTGATGTTATTGAAGTTACGTACTTAAATTATTTGGCAGGTATCAATTTGCGGGTTTCGCTCTATCGTCTTTGTAGCCTATATTTATATTTATAATAGTAGCGATATCGGCCCAAATAAGAATAATAGGCCGGAACAGTAGTGTCTGTCAGGATGCAGGCCTTCGGTTTGGCCTGCGCGTGCCTCAACATGGTAAAGCACTCCTCTACCATATTCTTAGGCGTTGTTCCTTCTCTTACCACGAGCAAAACGGCGTCACATATTGAGCCTAATATGCAGGAGTCAGTTACGTTTATGACAGGTGGTGTATCAAAAACTATGTAGTCAAATTTTGATTTAAGCTTATTAATGACTTCTTTAAGTTTTGCGGAACTTAAGAATTCGGTGGGACTGGAAATCAATGTCCCCGAAGGTATTACATATAAATTCCCGAGGACAGGTTTTTTTATCAAATCTTCAAGAGCAGTTTCTCCGTTTAAAATATCGCTAATACCGGGTTTTCTCGATATACCCAATAACTTGTGAACTGTAGGCCTACGCAAATCAGTGTCAATGAGCAGGGTTTTTTTCTCGGTATCCAAAGCAAGGGTATAAGAGAGATTGCAGGATGTAACAGTTTTTCCCTCCTGGCTCTGTGTGCTCGTTATTACGATTGTTTTAAACGGTGCCTGGGGGGATAGAGAATATAAGTTGGTGCGCAAGACCTTGTACTGCTCGGCAAGATACGAGTGCTTATCAGCATAAGCGACAAGGCGGGCGTCTTGGCCGCCTTCTGTTCTTGCCTTTTTTACAACATAGATCGGCGGTAAATAATATGAGATTACTTTCTTTAGGATATTCTGTATATTTGGCATAATCTTTTTATTATTTTAAAAATGTAAAAAATAGTTGAAACAGTTTAAGTTTAAGCAAAAACTTGGCTGATAAGGCGAAAATTATTAAGCTGATAATAATGATATTTCTCCGAAACATTTTCAGTCTGACCTCTCCGATAGTAGCAATCCGGTCAACTGAACCAAGAATTGGTGCATGTAAAAGTTCTCTCAATTCTGATACCGATTTTATAGAATTATCCATTGATTCGCTTGTATATGCTAGGCCTGTTCCTATAAACAAAGAAATGACAAGACCGAATATTACTTTCGGTGCTTTCTGAAATGGCATCGGCCCACCCGGCATTTGAGGTTTTTTAACTACAACCAGAGTCAACCCGGCCTCTAATTCTTCTATGCGGGTTTTCAATTCTGTCTCCCCGATCTGTCTTCTTATCTCCTGGTAATAACCCTGGCTAATCTTTTTTTCCTCGGTTAGCTCCTGAAGCCGCGATGCAAGCTCAGAAATTACGCTTGATTCTCCAAGGGACTGTGGGGAAGCTTTTTCGTATTTTTTTCGAACCAGTTCTATTTTCTCTTCAAGAGTCGCAATCTTCAGGTCAACTTCTTCAATTTGTGATCCAAGGAGGTTTTTTGCCTCTTTTTTTGCAGTTTCGGATTCCTGAATGTCCCGTTCTTCGCTTCCTTCGCTTATCGCCGCTATACGTCTTTGCCTCAGGGCTTTAAGGCTCTGTATATTTCTTTCTATTTTTTTTATCTGCGGGTGTTCTGACATAAACCCTTGCAAAGTAAGATTAACAACTTCAAGCTCTTTGTCGGCTATTTGCTTAGAATAGCGCTCAACGTAAGCGTCTTCTTCCGGATTTTTACCCGGTAAGGCGGTCAGATATTTACCGCTTTCCAGGCTATATTTGAGCGCGTTCTTATTTTTTTGGGCCTCTAACAATTCTAGCTGCAGCTCTGATAGCATTTCATCGTATTTGGCCATTTTCTGTATCGCAGCCTGATCCCTTGCGGCTAAATCCCTTTCTCCTGTGATTTCGCTTATTAAGGCTCTCTCGGCATCAGTTAAATCCTTGGACCTTTTTCTCAGATCAACTTTAATATCTGATATACCTTCGTTTATACCCTTTATCTTATTACCGTAATATTCTTCCTGTTTTTTTAGGAACTTTAACCCGACTTCTATTTTCTCCATCGTTATTTCTTTCATCTCTATGCGTAACCCGTTAATGGCAGCCAGAACAACCTTAAAACAAAGCTCGGCATCTTCAGATTGGAAAGATATGTCCATAAGACTTTCTTTCGCGTTATATGCCATCCGTATGTTTTGTAGTTGCTCGCGTAAAACATGAATTTTATCAGGGTTCTTTTCTTCGCTTACACTCGGCCATACTTCTTTGGTAATTCTATCCAAGCCTTCGCCCATGCTAAGCTTTCGGATAAACGTTTTTACTGCATATTGATGGCCGGACTGCGCCATTGGCGCGCTTCTTGTTTCAAAAGACACTGTAGCTGAGGCCACATACTTAGGTGGTATATCCGAAATCTTGGCAAAGACAACACTCATGATAATGATGAATGGGGAAATGAAAAGCCATGGATGGCGGAAAATAAATTCGATGGATTCGAATATGTTAGTACTTTTTTCTTCTTCTGGCATTGTTTCCTGTATAGATTTAACTATATTTTGGACTTTGCCAAAAGTATATCACATCTATTATCATATTGCAATACTCGAGTTAATAGGGTATTATATATGGCATCAGCTTGATATTAAGATATTTAACACATTATTAAAAAAGGGGGCAAAGCATGAACGATAAAAATCCTGTAATGCTAATTGTTGACGACGAGGCTGAGGTATTAAAAACGTTTAGAGAAGTATTCGAATTAAGGGGGTGGGACATATTTACCGCACCCATGGGAAATATTGCTTTATCCATCATAGAACAAGAAAAAGTAGATATTGTGCTACTTGATATTCGCCTGCCAAGCGAATCGGGAATTGATTTGTTAAAAGAAATAAAATCCAAAAATCCGGCTCTTCCCGTTATTATGGTAACGGCTTTAGGATACGATGATGATCTTGTTAACGAAGCGCTTCGCCTCGGTGCTTCCGGATACGTGAGCAAGGGTGTTCCGATAAGAGAGCTAATCGGGGCAGTCCGTAACGCCATAGCAAAATAAGAGCCCGCGTTTTTAACGCAGGCTCTTTTATGAAATCTAAAATATTGGCTTATTTTTTTAGAAGCTCGAGAAGCTCCAGGTTAATGCCGAGAAGAAGTAAAATCATTGAGATTTTCATTAAACCTATGGGTCCAATTACGGGCAACGTAATGATACCTAATTTCGTTAATACGCCTACCACAACGGCTATCACTGCCAGTACAATTATTTTTTGCGCTAAAGCTACCCCGGTCCGCCTCCTTTCTATTCCATAACCAAAATTTCGTCACCCTCTTTTATTCTGCGAATGTCGTATCCGTATTTAGTTTCATCCAAAAAGGCAGCCGACACCTTGTAGCGGGCGCTAATTATAGTAGCAAACGCCGCTTCTTTTCCGTTTTTTAAAACTATGCACTCCTCGCCTTCCGTTACGTCATCTCTCCGACCTAAACTAATAACCATAAGGTTGTAGCGTTTGTCAACGGAAAGTATTTTGCCTCTTTTTCCTGCCACTAAAAAATTCGACTGCGGTATTTCGGTTGTTTTTGTTTTGCTTAATTCCGCTGCTGTTTTCTGCATCCTAGCCTGCCTCAGATCCTCAGGGCTGGCTTCGGGCTTTTCTTGCGCCTTTTTGTTACTCGCTAAATTTGCGGATTCCAACGCTACATCTTCTATATTTTCCCCGCTTTTAGCTAATTCCAGATTGCGTAGTGTTTTTTCTAATAATTTTTTTACGTTTTCGTCCTCTTCTTTCGCAATGTTTTCCTGTATCAGATCCGCAAGCGGTTTTTTTTCCGACTCTCGGGCTTCCGCGGCCAGGGTAATATTTTTCTCTTTTAACGCCTCAATTTCACCGGCATGCTGCTTGACCATGGCCTTACTTTTCTCCTCGAGAAGTGCTAACGTCTTTTTTGTCTGGGCAGTTTCCTCATTTGTCGAGATAACTTGTTCCTCCAAATCCATGTTTTTCTTTATAAATGCTGCTTTGTGATCGTTAAAATCAGATTCCGCCTCTTTCAAGCTACCAACCATAAAAAAAACAAGGATTATGCAAAAAACAGTTATTGTAGATAGTCCGATGAGGTACAAAGTTTTGTTGTCTGTTATGTGTTTAAATATGTTGAAATTTTGAGATTCCACGGGCTTGGTTGGCGTCGGAGAAGATACCTCCGGATCGGGGGCATGAGAAGGCTCTTGCGCATTATTTCCTACCATACTGAAACAAGTGTAACATATACCCCAACAAAAATCAAGGCAGGATCGTTTCTGTCTGTGCTCCCGGAATAAAGTTGCAATCGCTATTTTTATAGTTTATAATAATCACCTACTTATTGGGGGGTATTTATTATGAAAATGCACAAATTTTCGTTGATATTGATCATAGTTTTTATAGTCATAGCAATGGTTGTATCCTTATATGCCGGTAGGCATTTTTTTCTTAATAAATTAAGAAATTTTCTGATTGAAAAACTGGAAACATCCGCCCGGCATGGAATAACAGTAGAAAACGTAAGCTTCATGCCTTTAAAAGGAGTGCGCCTTGCGGGCGTTTCCTTCTACAAGGATAAACTCTACAAAGAGAAAGTGTTTTACGTTTCACACCTTTACATAAAGTTTCCTCTCTGGAAATTTCTTTGGAATAAAGTATTTTCGCCTACTATAGCGGTAGAAAATCTTAAATTGCAAAATACGCTCGTAAACGGTTACCTTGGTTTTTCCGTAGACTTAGCTAAAAAAAACCGGACGCAGGATGAGACCCCCTTTGCGATACAGAATATGTGGTTTCATAATCTTTCGGTAAAAAACGAGTTTCTTCGCATAAGAAATGCAAAGGGTTCTGTTTACGTTAGCCCCGAATCCATAAAGACAACCGATGTTAGTTTTAATCTGAATAACGAGCCCTGTAAATTGCAGCTTGAAATCGTCGACCCTGCCGGAGAGGCTTCTGTAGCACTCACTATAGCTTCCGCAAAAATCAATCTTACGTCAAGCGTAAATAAAGAAGCGGGGGTTTATAAGATTTCAAAAATAGCCGGTGATTTTTTCGATTCATCATTTGAATTTATGGGGGAATTTGAATATGAAAAAGCCCCGACCCTTACCCTGTACGGCAAAGTTATTCTTGACGCAGGAGATATTGTTCATTTCGTTCCCGAGGAAATGCAAAAAACTCTGGTTGCATTAAATCCCGGTGGGATTTTGAGTAATTCGATTTATTTTAAGGGAAATTTGCAAGAGTCAAGTGGGTGGGAATTGGGTGTAAAATCAGACGCCGAAACCCTGTGGATAGGAGGCTTGGCCCTCCCGCGCTTCAATGTGGACGCGCGCATAAAAGACGGAAAAGTCACCGTGCCGCTCCTTAGCGCCTACCCTTATGACGGCGCCCTCGCTTCCGCGTTTGAAATCGACTTAAAAGACGACTATGCCCCATACCGGCTAAGTTGTAAATTGAGTAAGATTGACATTAGGGCTCTTCTCGAAGATACGAAAATTAAAAGCAAAAGCATAAAAGGTTTTTTGTTCTCTGAATTTGCGGTTGGGGGTAGCGTAAAAAATATAAATTCCATGGAAGGCTCCGGAAACATCTTTATAAAAAACGCGAACCTCGGCCCCATGCCCCTTTTAACGCCCCTTCTCGGAAATATCTACGGATACATGCAGGGTCTTATCCCGGAACTAAAAAAGGTTGAAATAACACAAGGCTCCACTGATTTTTATATAAAAGACGGGCGGGTCCTGACGGATAATCTTGTTCTGTGGGGCGAAACTGTCAGCATTCACGCGAAGGGTTATATAGATTTTAACGGGAACCTCGATTTTGACGTTGAAAACAAAGTCGCAGAACCCGAGAATATCAAAGATCTCGAAGACTGGCAGGCGGGCCTCCAGGAGGCAATAGTGCAATTCGGCAAAATGATGAGTTCTGCCCGCCTCACCGGGACTTTACAAAAACCAAAGTGGAAATTTGAATATCTGGGGGGCATACAGAATGTCTTGGGGGGCGGGTTAAATAAAGTTCTTAAAGGTATTTTTGAATAATGGTCTTGGCTTTTTTTAGGGCCTCGGCCCGGTGGCTTATTTTGTTTTTGAACGAAGATTTAAATTGCGCAAAAGTACGGTTATATCCACCAGGCGTAAAAAGCGGATCATAACCGAATCCATTCATTCCTTCCGGTTGAAGCCCAATAGTTCCCTTGCATTGCCCGAGAGCAGTTCCCAATAAAATCCCGTTTAAAGCGACAGCCGCTACCGAGATAAACGTTGCCTGCCTTTTTTTTGGAGGAACATTTTTCATGAGCTTTAAAAGCTTTGCATTGTTTTCTTCGTCTTTTGCCCCTACGCGCGAAAACCGTGATGACCGCACGCCCGGTTTCCCTCCGAGAGCATCCACCATGAGCCCGGAATCATCAGCCAAAACCATTTCTTTTATATAACGCGAATAGGTAAGGGCTTTTTTTATGGCATTCTGCCTGAAGGTCTTGCCGTCTTCTATAACCGTCGGGAGATAGATTTTTAAATCCGATAGTTGTAATACTTTTACATTGAGGCCGGTAAGGAGCTTTTTTAGTTCTTCTTTCTTATTCTTATTTGTTGTGGCAATTACTATTTTTTTCATAAATTCAGGATTTTCTTTTGTGCGGTGAAAATCTTTTTCATTCCTTTTTTTGCAAGTTCGACCAGATTATTCATCTGGGTTACGGAAAAAGGCTCGCCTTCGGCTGTGCCCTGAATTTCAATTAACTTCCCTTTCCCTGTCATCACCACATTCATGTCTACGCTCGCGGTAGAATCTTCTTCATAATCCAAATCCAGAACTTCTTTGCCGCCAACAATACCTACGCTTATCGCGGCGACGTGGTCTCTGATGGGCATTTTATCAAAAGCACCTTCTTTTTTTAATTTCTCTAACGCAAGAACTAACGCAACAAAACATCCTGTAATGCTCGCGCAGCGCGTGCCGCCGTCGGCCTGCATTACGTCTGCGTCCATCCTGATCGTGCGCTCGCCCAACTTATCCATATCGCAGACAGACCGCAGTGAACGGCCTATAAGGCGTTGAATTTCCTGGGTCCTTCCCCCTAATTTACCTCTTGCGGCTTCTCTTACAATTCTCGATTTACAGGAACGCGGCAGCATTCCGTATTCCGCAGTTACCCAGCCGGTACCTTTGCCTTTTAAAAACCTGGGCACGCCTTCCTCCGCGGAAGCCGTGCACACTACTTTTGTGTTCCCTATTTCGATGAGGCAGGATCCTTCGGCGAATTTCATAAAATCCGTGGTGATTTTCATTTTCCTTAAATCCGCCTGTTTTCTTTTGTCATGTCTTTTCATTCATGCCTCCGTCTTCGGTAGTATTAAAAAATATCTTTTCCTTTCGAATCTATGCCTACTATTAAAGGAAAATCTTCGACTTCTAATCTGTAAATAGCTTCGGGCCCCAGCTCTTTAAACGATACAAGCTTGGACGACTTTATCCTCTTGGCCAGATACGCCCCTGCCCCGCCAATCGTTAAAAAGTAAACTGCTTTGTGTTTTTTTATTAGCCTCTTTACCTCGGGCGATCTTCTCCCCTTCCCTATCATAGCGCCAAGGCCTTTTTTTAATAAAAGAGGGGTAAAATTGTCCATGCGGGAGCTGGTGGTAGGACCACATGAACCGAAGAGGTTATCACGCCTTTCAGGCGTCGGACCTGCATAGTATATAATGGCGTCTTTTAGCTTAAGCGGAAGCCCTTTTCTTTTTTGCGTAAGTTCGGTTAATTTTTTATGCGCGGCATCCCGCGCAGTATAGATTGTGCCGGATAAAAGCAGTTCTTCACCGCATTTAAGCTTTAAACGTATATTTTTTGTTAGAGGAGTTTTTATTCTTCGCATGTGCTATATTGTTTTACTTGCACTTCGCGTAACATGGCAACTGACATTGATAGCAACCGGGAGTCCCGCGATGTGTGTCGGATATTCCAGGATATTCACGCCGAGACAGGTTGTCTTCCCACCTAAACCCATGGGACCGATGCCAAGCTTGTTTATTTTTTTCAATATTGTGTTTTCCAATTTTTTTAAGCTTTTCCTTGGGTTGGGTTTATCGATAGACGAAATAAGGGCTTCTTTGGCTAGTGACGCCGCTTTATCAAAAGATCCTCCAAGGCCTATGCCGAGAATATACGGCGGGCAAGCATCGGGTCCTGCGGCTTTCGTGGTTTCAAGAACAAAATCAATTATTTCCTTTTCACCGTTTGTAGGTTTTAGCATTTCAATTTTGCTCTTGTTTTCGCTGCCAAAACCTTTTGGTACGACGGTTATTTTCAACTTATCCCCTTTTACAATTTCGGTATGGATTACGGAAGGCGTATTTGTATTGGTGTTAACCCTTAAAAGTGCGCTTTTTACGACGGATTTTCTTAAAAAACCTTTTTGGTATCCTTCCTTTACGCCGCCATCAATAGCAGCTTTTAAGTCCCCGCCTGCGAGTTTTACATTCTGGCCAATCCGGATATAGACAGACACTAACCCTGTATCCTGGCAAAGGGCGCGCTTTTCTTTTCTTGCGATTTCGGCATTCCGGAGCAAAATCTCCAGTACACGCTTCGCCCTTTTATTGGTTTCGCCTCTCAAAGCTTTTTTCATGGCCTTTTTTATATCGTGGCGTAGATTCATGTTAGCCTGAATACAAAGTTCCGAAACCGCTTTTTTAATTATGTTTACGTTTATTTTCCGCATAGAATTACCTTTTTTGCTTTTATATTTTTTCCTAAAAACACTTTGGCCAGCGACGAGAAGCTTCCCTTGTCATCGCTTGCGAAAAACTTCGCATATGCTTTTTTATTATTTCCCAGCATATTTTTTTTCCTTAAAATATCTCTTGTACATTCCGCCGTGACCTTAGAAGAATCTATAAGAACTATATTTTTGCCGGTAATTTTTCGTATTGCTTTTTTTAAAAGCGGGTAATGAGTGCACCCCAATATTAACGTATCTATTTTTTTTGCCAGTAGTGGTGATAAATATTTTTTGACCACCTTCAGGGTTATATCGTTATCAAGCCACTTATTTTCCACAAGCGGAACAAAAAGAGGGCAGCTTTTCTGAACCACGAAACAATTTCTGTCAATTGATTTTATCTTTGTTTCGTACACCCGGCTTGATATCGTCGCGCCTGTGCCTATAACCCCGATGCGCCCGGTACGACTTGCCTTAAGCGCTTCTTCCACGCCTGGCGTTATTACGCCAAGAATCGGAACGGAAAACGAGCGCTGTAGCGAGTCCAGGCTTAAGCTTGAGGCCGTATTGCAGGCAACAATAATAAGCTTTACTTTAAAATGTAAAAGAAACTTCGTTATTTCTTTTGAAAACCGCGTAATTGTTTCCTTGGATTTGTTGCCATAAGGGACTCTTGCGGTGTCCCCGAAATATACGATGTTTTCTTTCGGAAGCAGGCGAAAAATCTTATCCGCAACCGTTAATCCTCCGACACCCGAATCAAATACGCCTATCGGCCTATTATCCATTACTTTGAAAATCCGTTGGTTCGTTCATATTCTCGTTCATACGTTGATATAGAGCGGGAGATGGCTTTTGCTATTCTTTCTCTGAAAGAAGCGTTTTTCAGTTTGGATTCTTCGCGCCTGTTAGTTAAGAAACCCACCTCAACAAGGATTGCGGGCATAAAAGCGCCCTTTAACACGACAAAACGCGCCCCCTTGACGCCTCTTTTTTTCAGACCAAGGCTATCGGCAGTTATGTTACATATGTAGTAAGCCATCTCTTTTGATTCTCTCCTATTTTCATTGAGTTGCATGTCCCACACGGTTGTTTTTGTGGCCAGATTTTCCCCTTTGGTAATTTCTCCTTCCTCGAATTTCAAGGAAGCGTTTTCAGCCGCTGCCAGAGCCCGCGCCCCGTCGTCAGTGGCATCAGACGGGTAGTACACCTCAAAGCCCCTCGCTTGCGAATACCTTGATGCATTAGCGTGTATGCTAATAAAAAAATCTACGCCCCTTTCGTTGGCAAAGGCAGCCCTTTTGTAGAGCGGTACAGCTATGTCCTTTTGCCTTGTCAAAAGCACCCTGAAACCTTTTTTTTCTAAATCTCTTTTTAGCCTCTTGGCGATATCAAGGACCACGTGCTTCTCTCTGGTCCCGTACCTGCCCTTGGCCCCGGAGTCTTTTCCGCCATGGCCCGGGTCTATTACTATAGTTTTTATCTGATGGCGCTTCGCAATAAGAGCCGGTTTTTCTTCTAACCCGAACACCTGTTGCGACACAAAAACGGCTGTTCTAATAGGAATATACGCTGCACCGTCTTTGTATTCTATGGGGTAATCTAATTTTATTGATTTTTTATTTAGAAGCGCAAGATTAGAATCCGGCCTCAGAACAAGCGTATCATTACCGCGTTTCACCTTTATCCTCTGTGAAACCAAATCCCAGTCCCAGTCCAGGCCGTAGTAATCGCAAAACCTGAGAAACGGCACATACTGCATGGTGCCGAACGTAACGGTTTGGCTATAGAGAGGCGCTTGAGGCAGTCTTGTAATGCCCGCTTGGAACGCGCAGCCAAAAAGCAGAGAAGAAATAACTATTGATATTAGTAATTTTTTTATAGTCATGATTTTTAAAAGGCCCTTCGTCATTGCAGATTAAGATCCTTCACTCCACAAAAAATGTTTCTACTTGTTGCATTTTTTTGCGTCGCTCAGGATCAATTCCGCCTTTGGCGGAATTGATGGAGCCCCCGCTCCCTCTGAATTTACAATATAGCATAATAATTTCGAATCCTCAAGAAGTTTTACCACATGGCTCGCTACCAATTTTTTCTTAGTAAAGTACCAAACGCTATAAGAAGGCGATGGACACAATATTCTTGCCTGTTAATAATTCGTTGCCATTTGGACGCTTAAATGCTAATATAATTAGTGTTTATATGAATGAAAACTGGAGAATCGTAGAATTTAGTAAAAAGGGGTATAGAAAAACGTGAAAATAGCTGTATTGGGTAGCGCGGGGCTGATTGGCAAGGCCCTTTGCAAAAAGCTCAAGGAGTTAAAGATTGTCGAAAAAATAGATGGATACGATATATTGAATGGTGATCACCAGGATTTAAGAAGGAAAGAGGTTTTTGACGAGCCTTATGATTACTGCTTTTTTTTAGCATGCGATGTTGGGGGAATTAAGTATTTAGAAAACAAAGGAAACCAGGCCAACATCATAAAGAATAATATTCGCATTTCAGACAATGTTTTCAGAAAGTTAGAAAAGCATAATACTCCCTTTCTTTTTGCCAGCTCTCAATTGGAGCAACAAAGATCTGCGTACGGCGCGATAAAGAGATTAGGCGAAGAATATACCAGGCTTCTGGGAGGTCAGGTAGCAAGATTCTGGAACGTCTATGGCTATGAAGCAATAGGTAAGAAAAGCCATGTTATCCCTGATTTTATCCACCAGGCGTTAACAAACAAAAGAATACAATGTATGAGCGATGGCTCCGAGAAAAGACAATTTATCTATGCCGCTGATTGCGCAGAGGGGCTTATTGCTACAATGCAGAATCCGGCTTTAAAATTAGTTGACCTAACCAGTAGAGAGTGGATATCGATTAAAGAAATAACTCTTTTAATAGAAAAGCTCACCGGGGCAAAGGCAACCTTTACGGGTAAAAATTACCCCTCGTATAAATACATAGAACCCACGCACAACGAAATTCATAAATTGTGGAAAATGCAGTGCACGATGGAAGGCGGCATTAAGGAAATAATAGAATTATACAAAAAGGATATCTAACATCAAAATTTTTATCCAAACTCGTTAAATTTTAACAACATGTACCGCTTCTCAAAAGAGAGCTGAGCACAATTTTGTTCAACCTATTTGGCTTTGAATATTTTCTTTGCCATTTTACACCCCTTTCTGTTACCATATTCTAACATAAACTTTCGCGCAGTTTAGTTTAAGGAGGCCTAGTTAGTAATGAAACATAAAATTTCTATTTTTATTCCGGTGTTTAATGAAGAAAGGATAATTGAGAGGGATATAAAAGCGCTTGATTACGTAATAAAGAAAATACCCGTCGAATATGAAATATTTATAGTAAACGACTCCTCAAAGGATAGAACTAAAATAATTGCTAAAAAAATCGAACAATCAAACAGCAAAGTTACATTGCTTAATTACGAGATAAATCCTACCCGTAGGGAAAATCTTGCTCAGTCCTTTAAGAAGGCAAGCGGGGACATTATTGCTTTCGTTGATATAGATTTAATTGCCAGCCTTCGTTTTTTGCCGGAGTTAATAAATCAAATAATTTTAGGCTATGATATTGCAACAGGTAATTGTCGCACGCCGCTACCTCGTAAAACCACGAGCGGCGTGCCTGTCGCGTTCGGAACGACCTCGCCGTTCGCCTCAAACTATCACGAAAAACTCCGTTTCTAACAAAGCTCGTGGCGTGTGTGTCCGCCTTATCCCGCAAGTCTCATCTGCGTAAGTTAAAACGTAATTTAGCAAAACTGGATACAAAGAGTCGCAAGAAGGCGAGTGGCCGAGGCTCTTCAAACTTATAAGACGACGCATTCGGCTTTTTGCCCGCATCAAAAAGCCGAATGCATTGGTTAGTTTTCGATTTCTTTCAAAATAGATATTCGGCAAAAAAGAATGATAATGCCTGTTTCTTTTCGGAAAAAGATGAAACTCGGAATTTCTATGTCTTAAGTATCTTTTCGTAAAGCTTAAGATAGCGCTTGGCTTGAGTTTGGAGGGTGTACTCTTTTTCTACGAGTTTTCGTGCGTTTTCTCCCATCTCTTGGCGTTCTTTAGGGTGGGTTATCATGTATTCCATCTTGTCGGTCAGGTCTTGGGTGTCCTTTAGCTCTGCGAGTAGACCTGTTTTGTGGGGGTTTATCATGTCTGGTATCCCACCTGTATTAAAACCTATGGGAGGGGTTTCGCAGGCCATGGATTCAAGGCAGGTCTGGCCGAACGCTTCTTCCAGGGATGGGACTACAAGCACGTCACAGCTTGAGTAAACAGAGGATAGCAAGGCTTTATCATGTATATAGCCCAATTGATATATGGGAAATCTCACATCTTTAGAAAAACGATCCGTGTCCTGTTCGGGGCCGAAGGTAACTAAGGCTGTAGTAGAGGAGTCTATTTTATTTTTAAGGAGTTTTAGGGTTTCTAATAAATATTTAAAGCCTTTGTTTTTTGAAAGATAATAAGCTCCGAAGAGAATGAGGGTTTTGTCCCGTGGTAGCCTTAACAGGTCTCTTGAGTAGTATTTGTCGCGTTTTTTAAATATAGATGTTGATAGACCGTGGGGGATATTATATATTTGGAAATTTTTGAACAATAGGCTTTTTTTCACGCAATCCGCCAGGTGTTTGCTTGCTGCTACAATAGATATATTACATCCCTTGTAAGCTTTTTCCTTTCTCATGAAGATTCTTCTCGATAAATCATTGGGATCATTAGAGCCTAATTGAGGACATGAACCGCAGCCTGTCTGGTATTTTGTACATTCGCCGGGAACATGGCATCCACCTGTGATAGGATTTCTATCGTGCAAGGTCCAGATTACGGGTTTGTTGGCTATGCTTGAAAAGAATTCATTATAATCAATTATCTGCGCTATCCAGTGTAAGTTAATAATATCTGCTTCTTTAACAAGCGGGTGGTTGCTTACGTTGTATATCGTCCTGTCATCTGTGAATAAATCAAGCCCTTTGGGGCGGGTTTTTCTGTATGCATTCGTTTCTGAAGAAATCGCTTTATTGCATACTTTATTCCGCAGGGAGTTAAAAATGTTGTTATGTTGTTTGAATTGCACAACACCGCTATCAGATGAAGTACAGTCTAAAACCAGTACCTTAGACTCAAGCCCTATAGACTTTAATCCAAGGTGAAGCCTAAGAGCTGCTCCTCCTGCTCCAGGACTATCCATTTTGCATATGTGTAGGATTTTCATATTATTTGAGCAATCCTGTGTTGATCAAATTTTTTAACTTTTTTTTGATTATAGAGAAATATTGTATTATTTTCCACTTAAGCGTGTCCCTTTCCCTCATCTGGTTGCCCCCGTGATTGTGATAAAATATATAATTATCCGCTTTTCGATCTGACATAACAAAAGAAGGGTGTTTTATTTCCCATATATCAGTTGTCGGAAGATCTGCGTAAGGGGAAGTTTCTACGCAATGAGTGCTTTCTACGGATCCGAAACCGATGTTTGATATAAGGTTTGTTTTAGGAATTATTGCCAAGCCATTCTGTCTTAGGCAGGCATAATGCCATTGATAATCCCAGGTATCTATCTTTCCTTCAAACATGCAGTCTAATGTATCAATCCAATATTTTCGCTCGTAAGGATCCTTCCACGCCGAAAAAACCATATTTGATTTTTTATATCCAGGCCATGTTTTCATATCGACATCGTAGTATTGCCATGCCCTCCTCCAGGTAGCCCAGCCCCAGACAGGGGGATACTGCGAAAAATAATAACTATAATTGGTTTTGCTAGTGCCAAATTGAAAATTGCTGCCACCTATATGCGTTACTCGACCATCATATCGATAGTGCTCAAGCAACGTTTGGCAAAAATAAAAGAAAGATGGGGCAGGCAGGCAATCGTCCTCCAGGATAATCGCTTCCTCAACTTTTGAGAATACCCAGTCCAATCCGCTTGAGATACGCCTCTTGCACCCTAAATTTGTATCCGCATAGTTCTTTATTACTTCGCAATCCCAGTTAATTTCTTCGATAATCGTGCGCGCGGCAGCGCATTTTTTTATATCGTCTACCTGTCCATCTCGAGGACCGTCAGCAACTACGAAAAGTTTGGTCGGTTTCGCCTGCGCAATTGCTTTAAAAACACGTTCAGTAAGGTGTGGACGATTAAAAATCATGAATACAACGGGTGTCACGATATCCATGTCTTAAACCATGTTAATTTTTGCACTACTAAGGGCTACCTTGTATCGAACTTATATATGGTGCTATTTTCGTTAAACCAGGTGCCCACCAGTAAACATTAAAGTTTAAAATCTTCAAATAATAATTGAGCTCGAAATCGATAGGCATAACTATTTTATCTATTTTATCTAAAAGCTTCTTTGCCGCTTCAAAAGTTATTATATAGGAATCCGTACAATTTGTTGCAGGATGCGCTCTTTTGTAAACATATTTACCGGGTTGCGTTGCAAGTGGTATGGAATTTCCTGAACCGTCGTTTAGTTTGTCCCAGGAAAAATGGCTACTAAAATAAATCATATCATAATCCCGTGGGGTTTGTTTAAGATAAAGATTGAATGTTTCACAAAAATTTTTATCTAAAATAACATCGTCTTCCACAATAATGGCTTCTTTTATCTCCTTATCAACTACTTGCCTGTAGCATTCCAAGTGTTTCAAGGCCAGTGAAATTTCAGATTTCTTTAGTTTTCTATAAGTCGGTGGCTCTTTATAAAGATCAAGGCATCTCTTATGCCACAGTTTTGGTTCTGGGGCATAAGCCTTGTTGATTAAGCTATCTATATCCTCTTGGTCAAATTTCTCTACCCAGATAGGAGTAATAGCTAACTCATCGAGTTGCCGACTCAAAGCTTTTTTTCTTTCTTTTAATCTAGTATAATGAGGTATGAAGAGTTTATCAATTTTTAGCTTCATAATGGATGTTCTATTACTTTTTTTAAATCGTTATAAACTTGGGCTGTTTTTTTCTTTTATAACTTTGACCTTGTAACCGTCTATTTCATCGTCATCCTTTAGATTAAGTATTCTGGATGTGTACCAGCAATGTCGAACTTTCTTATTAATAAAAATGGAATGCTGCTGAAAACTTCCTTCACAGTCATGGCTTGCTACTGATTGGTGGAGCTGAGGGGGATCGAACCCCTGACCTCATGCATGCCATGCACGCGCTCTTCCAGCTGAGCTACAGCCCCAAAATTGTGAAACAATTTTGATCCTGAAACAATGTTATCAATCCGACCCATGAGAGGATTGATCATTGTTGAAGGACCTTTCTTACTTCTGAAGGACCTTAGTTTTCTCTTATTTCCTTTAAATTATACCAAACCAAAAAGAAATCACAAGCAAAATATACCGCACACAGGCAAATATGTTGAATATAAAACGTTATATGCTATAATAATGTGAATTTCATGCCGAAGTGGCGGAACTGGCAGACGC
>JABMQJ010000021.1 GCA_013203315.1 Candidatus Omnitrophota bacterium
CATTTGTTATTCCAAGATTTCCGTTATTACGCCTGCGCCTACGGTGTGTCCACCTTCGCGTATGGCGAATCTTAAACCTTTTTCCATGGCTATGGGCTCAATCAGCGTGACATCGATGGTGACGTTATCGCCCGGCATAACCATTTCAATGCCCTTTGGAAGAGTGGCGCTGCCTGTGACATCAGTTGTTCTGAAGTAGAACTGGGGCCTGTATCCGTTAAAGAACGGAGTGTGTCGGCCGCCCTCTTCTTTTGTTAAAACATATATTTCGCCCTTAAACTTGGTGTGCGGGTTTATGCTTCCCGGCTTTGCGAGAACCTGGCCTCTTGTGAGGTCTTTCTTTTCAACGCCTCTTAGAAGCACTCCTATATTGTCGCCTGCCTGGCCTGAATCCAGGATCTTTCGGAACATTTCAACACCTGTTACGACGCTCTTCTTGGTGTCCTTTAAGCCTACGATTTCAATGGTTTCACCAGTCTTTACCTGTCCGCGTTCGACACGGCCTGTGCCTACTGTGCCACGTCCTGTTATTGAGAACACGTCTTCTAAGGGCATCAGGAAGGGCTTGTCAATGTCGCGCTTTGGTGTGGGGATGAATTCGTCTACTGCCTTCATGAGCTCAAATATGCATGCTGCGGCTTCTTTGTCTGCGGGGTTTTGCATTGCCTTAAGAGCGCTTCCCTTTACTATAGGTGTTTTATCTCCGGGGAACTGGTATTTATTTAAAAGCTCCCTTACTTCGAGTTCTACTAAGTCCAGGAGTTCTTTATCATCTACGAGGTCTACTTTATTTAGGAATACTACGATTGCGGGAACGTTTACTTGGCGGGCTAAGAGGATGTGCTCTCTCGTCTGGGGCATCGGTCCGTCTGCTGCGGATACGACTAGTATCGCCCCGTCCATCTGGGCGGCGCCTGTAATCATGTTCTTGATGTAGTCGGCGTGACCCGGACAGTCGATATGAGCGTAATGGCGCTTGTCTGTTTCATATTCGACGTGGGCTACTGCGATTGTAAGAATCTTATTTTTATCCCTTACCGCTCCGCCCTTTGCGATTTCTGCATACGACTTTGCTTGGGACTTGCCTTCTATTGCCAGGACATTCGTGATTGCACTGGTAAGACATGTCTTACCGTGATCAATGTGTCCTATTGTTCCTACGTTTATGTGTGGCTTTGTGCGTTCAAATTTTGCTTTAGCCATTTTTTCCTCCTTAAAATTATATGTTAATTCCGTACTGGTACTACTTTATAAACTCGCCTTGAATCAATTTTTCCGATATATTCTTAGGCACTTCTTGGTAAAAAGAAGGCTCCATTGTATAGGTTGCGCGGCCTTGTGTCAAGCTTCTTATTGCGGTTGCGTAGCCGAACATTTCAGCAAGCGGCACAAAAGCTCGTACGATTTTTGCATTTCCTCTTTGTTCTATGGCTTCTACCTTAGCTCGTCGGGAACTCATGTCTCCCAGGGCATCCCCGAGGTATTCCTCAGGAGTTGTAACCTCTAAATCCATTATTGGTTCCATCAAAACGCTTCCGGCACTCTTTAGGCCATCGCGAAGCGCGATGGAAGCGGCCATACTGAATGCTAATTCAGATGAATCAACATCATGAAAAGAGCCGTCATAGAGCGTTACCATTATATCTATAACCGGGAAACCTCCGATAACACCACTTTTTGCCGCTTCGTTAATACCCTTTTCTATGGGTTTTATATATTCCCGCGGGATCTGTCCGCCTTTTATTTTATTCACAAAAACGATGCCTTCGCCTTTTTTTGCGGGTTCCAATTCAATTTCAACGTGCCCGTATTGACCGTGTCCGCCGGACTGTTGTATAAACTTACCGGTAGACTCTACTTTTTTCTTTACAGTTTCCTTATAAGCAACATGCGGCTTTCCTATTTTTGCGTTAACATTAAATTCTCGTTGTATCCTACTGACAACTACTTCAAGATGAAGTTCGCCCATGCCGTTAACAAGGGTCTGGGCCGTGTCCTGGTTATATTTTACGGTGAATGTCGGGTCTTCTTCTGTCATTTTCCGTAGGGCCTTAGCAAGTTTGTCCTGGTCTGCCTTTGTAGCCGGCTCGATCGCCATGGAAATAACTGGTTCCGGAAAATGTATTCTTTCCAGGAGAATGGGTTTTTCTTCTTCGCAGAGAGTGTCTCCGGTAGTTGTTTTCTTTAAACCGACTACTGCCACGATCTCCCCCGCTGAAGCTGTATCTATAATTTCCTGCTTATCTGCGTGCATGCGAACAATCTTCCCTATTCGTTCCTCGGAATTTTTTGTGGCGTTATATATGTACTCGCCCTGGCGTAACACACCGGAATAGACTCTTGTGAAGATGAGTTTGCCCACAAATGGGTCCGCCATTATTTTAAAAGCAAGCGCGCATACGCTTTCGCTCGCGTCAGTGCGCCTTGTAATCTCGGTGTTGTCTTTAGGGTTAATCCCTGTAACTGTCGGAATGTCCTCCGGAGAAGGGAGGTAATCAGCTATCCCGTCTATCAGAAACTCAACACCTTTATTACGGAAAGCTGAACCGCAAAAAACCGGCACAAATTTATTATTTATTGTCGCTCTTCTTATATATTTCTTTAACTCGTGCGGATATATTCCGCCGTCGTGAACATATCTATCCATAGCCTCTTCGTCTGCTTCAGCGATTCTTGCGATTAAATCATGCCTATAGTGGCTAGCCTGTTTCTTTACGCTCTCAGGGATCGGTATCTCACTATATACAACATCAGTATCTTCGCCCTTAAATTCATACGCCTTCATATTGACAAGGTCGACAACGCCCTTAAAGCCGCTTTCGCGGCCGATCGGTATCTCTACGGGGTGCGCGTTTGTGCCGAGCCTATTCCTTACATGTTCAGTAGCTTTAAAGAAATCACCTCCGACCCTGTCAAGCTTATTAATGAACGCTATTCTAGGGACACCATATCTGTCTGCCTGGCGCCATACCGTTTCTGATTGAGGCTGTACACCCGCTACACCGCAAAAAACTACGACCGCTCCATCTAAGACTTTAAGACTTCGTTCGACTTCTATGGTAAAATCAACGTGGCCCGGGGTGTCGATAATGTTAAATGTTTTATCTTTCCAGGAGCATGTTATGGCGGCGCTGGTAATTGTAATGCCGCGTTCCTGTTCCTGCTCCATCCAATCGGTGGTTGTGGTACCGTCGTCTACGTCACCTATTTTATGTATTTTCCCCGCATGATACAGAATGCGTTCGGTAAGCGTTGTCTTACCGGCGTCTATGTGCGCGATAATTCCTATGTTTCGAGTGTTCTGTAAATTTGGCATCTCTTTAGTAACCGTTTCCTCATTTTCTTCAAGCGTTAAACTTGACATTGTTCCAAACTACCATCCAAACTACCACTTGTAGTGACTAAAGGCCTTGTTAGCTTCGGCCATCCTATGCATGTCTTCTCTTTTCTTTAAAGCAGCGCCTGTCTTGTTGTATGCGTCAATGAGTTCGCCGGCCAACTTCTCTTTCATGGGCTTGCCTTTTTTCTTACGGGCGAAATCACGAATCCACATCATTGACATGAAATTTCCGCGTGACCTCTCCACTTCCATGGGGATCTGATATGTAGCGCCGCCTATTCGCCTCGGTCTTACTTCAAGTAGCGGCCTTGCGCTATCTATGGCTTTCTCAAATATCTCTAAAGGATTGCTATTTTCGATTTTTTTCGATATAACACCAAGGGCTCCATACACGATAGATTCCGCTACTGACTTCTTACCTTTCACCATTACCATATTGATGAATCTTGAAACCAGGGCACTGTTATATTTTGGATCCGGTAAAACTTCTCTTTTTTCCGCTCTTCTGCGTCTCATGTTTTCCCTTCTTTATTTCTTAGGCATCTTCGCCCCGTACTTGGAGCGAGATTTTTTTCTGTCCGTAACACCGGCAGTATCTAGCGTTCCCCTTACAATGTGATACCTGACGCCCGGCAAATCCTTAACCTTTCCGCCTCTTATCGTTACGATTGAGTGCTCCTGAAGGTTGTGGCCAACACCCGGTATGTAAGCGGTAACCTCGATACCATTTGTTAGCCTTACCCTTGCGACCTTTCTGAGCGCTGAGTTTGGCTTCTTCGGCGTTTGCGTTTTAACCTGCAGGCACACGCCCCTTTTTTGAGGGCACGTCTCCAGGGCCGGTGACTTTGTTTTTGCATTAAATTTCTTTCTGCCGATTCTTATAAGCTGGTTTATTGTAGGCATGTTTATTTACTTCTTGCCCTTCTTTTTTGGTTTCTTTACTTCTTTCTTTTTTGCTTTTGTCTCAGTCTTTTTATTTTTATCTTTTTCGGTAGCCGCCGGTTCAGCCGTATCTTCTTGCGGTTTTTTTGTATCTTTTCTGGCTTTTTTATCTTCAAAAATGTTTCTTACGATTTCGATATCTCTGTGGCTCTTAAAACCTGTCCCGGCCGGAATAAGGTGCCCCATGATGATATTTTCTTTAAGGCCCTTGAGATTATCAACCTTGCCCCCGGCAGCAGCTTCTGTTAGTATTCGCGTTGTTTCCTGGAAGCTTGCCGCAGAGATAAAGCTTTCGGTCGTGAGTGAAGCCTTCGTGATTCCCAAAAGAACCGGTGTTGCGCTTGCTGCCTTACCTTTTTTCTTGAGAATTTTATCGTTTTCTATTTTAAACCTTGTCCTGTCTACCTGTTCACCTATTATAAAAGGCGTATCCCCGGGATCCTCAATCTTAATCTTTTTAAGCATCTGGCGTATTATTGTCTCAATGTGCTTATCATTAATCTTTACGCCCTGCAGCCTGTAGACCTCCTGAACCTCGTTCAAAAGATATTCCTGGAGCACTTTTTCGCCGGATACCTTTAATATGTCCTGCGGCACTACGGGGCCGTCGATCAACTGTTGGCCGGCAACAACCCTGTCACCCTTATAGACGTTAAGGTGCTTGCCGTGCGGTATAACGTATTCTTTCTTCATGCCTGCAGGGCTACTAACTACAACCCTTTTTTGTCCCTTCTTAGATTCTCCGAATTCAACCGTGCCGTCAATTTCGCTTATAATCGCAGGGTCCTTGGGACGCCTTGCCTCAAAAAGTTCGGCAACGCGCGGAAGGCCGCCTGTGATATCTTTTGTCTTTGTTATTTGGCGGGGTGTTTTCGCAAGGACATCTCCCGCAGAAACCCATTCTTTATCATTTACTGTGATAACCGCTCCGGGCGGAAGCGGGTAAATTGCCAAAACCTCGTTTTTCTTGTTCATCATGACGATTTCCGGATGGTAATCGCCCTTATGCTCCATTATGATTTTGTTTTTAATCTTTGTCGAAGGATCAAGCTCCTCTTTCATCGTTACGCCGTCTTTAATATCTTCGTACCTTACCTTTCCTTCAACTTCTGTAAGAATAGGTACTGTATACGGGTCCCATTTTACAATAATAGCCTTCTTGTCAACGGTGCCGCCTTCGGCAGTCATGAGCAACGCGCCCTGAGGCACCGTGTGCCTTTCGAGCTCTCTCCCTGATGAATCGCTTATGCTTATTTGGCCGTTTCTATTTAATACGATGAACTGGCCCTGCTTCTTACCGCTAACAACTTTTAAGGCGTGGTATTTTGCTAAACCTTTATTTCTGGACTCGATATATGACTGTTCGATTACGCGGGACGCCGTTCCGCCTATGTGGAATGTTCTCATTGTAAGCTGGGTGCCGGGCTCGCCTATTGATTGCGCCGCTATAATTCCGACCGCTTCTCCCAGCTCAACTAACTTGCCCGTTGAAAGATTGCGGCCGTAACATCTTGCACACACTCCTCGTACTGCTTCACATGTTAAAACACTGCGTATTCTTATTTTTTCAATACCGGCATTTTCGATTTTTTCCGCCTTCTCCTCTGTAATCTCATGGCCGGCTTCTACCATTACTTCGTCTGTAACATGGTTTACAATGTTATCCAATGAGACTCTACCGATTATCCTTTCGGTAAGAGGAACAACGACTTCATCGCCTTCTATAATAGCGCTTACGAATATGCCGTTTAATGTATTGCAATCCGGCTCTGAAATGATTACATCCTGGGCAACATCTACAAGACGCCTGGTAAGATACCCGGAGTCAGCTGTTTTAAGCGCTGTGTCAGCCAATCCTTTGCGTGCGCCGTGAGTGGAAATAAAATAGTCAAGCACCGTTAACCCTTCACGGAAATTTGCCATAATAGGAATCTCGATAATCTCACCGGAAGGCTTCGCCATAAGCCCTCTCATGCCGGCAAGCTGGCGGATTTGCTGCGTAGAACCACGTGCGCCGGAATCAGCCATCATAAAAATCGAGTTGAAAGAATCAAGTTCCTTAAAAATAAGGTCTGAAACCGCCTCAGTTGTGTGGGTCCATAAGTCAATAATCTTGTTATAGCGCTCGCCGTCAGTTATAACACCTTTCTTATACTGGGCTTCGACTTTAGCGACTTCTGCTTTGGTTTTTTCGATATATGCACCTTTTTCGGTAGGAATATGCAAATCATCTATCGAAATAGAAATGCCGGCAAGTGTCGCTTCCTCGAATCCGACTTCCTTAAGTTTATCCAAAAGCTCTACCGTTGCCTGGTGTCCTACCAGTTTATGGCAGGTCGTGATTATGTCGCTTATTTTCGATTTATTCATTAGTTCGTTAACAAACGGAACGCCGGGAGGGAGAATGTCATTAAAAAGAACTCTCCCTATGGTCGTTTGCTTGATTTCACCATTTATTCTCACCTTAATTTTTGCATGAAGCGCTACTTCTTCATCCTGGAACGCAATAATTACCTCTTCCGAGTCAGAGAAAATCTTACCTTCACCCTTAAGGCCGTCTTTTTCTTTTGTCAGATAATAGCAACCCAACACGATATCCTGAGACGGCACAACAATCGGCGCACCGTTAGACGGTGAAAATATATTATTTGTTGAAAGCATAAGAAGGCGCGTTTCCATCTGCGCTTCCAGTGAAAGCGGAACGTGAACCGCCATCTGGTCACCGTCAAAGTCAGCGTTAAAAGCGGCGCAAACAAGCGGATGGATTCTTATCGCCTTTCCCTCTATAAGTATCGGCTGAAAAGCTTGTACGCCAAGTCGGTGTAGTGTGGGTGCCCTGTTAAGCATAACCGGGTGGTCTTTTATTACTTCGTCCAGTATGTCCCAGACTTCAAGCTTTGCTTTTTCAACCATTTTTTTGGCGCTTTTTATAGTGTGCACAAAGCCTTTTTCTCTCAGCTTTCTAATGATAAAAGGCTCGAATAATTCCAACGCCATTTTTTTCGGTAACCCGCATTCATGAAGCTTAAGCTCGGGACCGATAACGATAACGCTTCTACCGGAATAATCAACTCTTTTACC
The DNA here is from genome assembly GCA_013203315.1 of Candidatus Omnitrophota bacterium. Lineage (GTDB taxonomy): Bacteria > Omnitrophota > Gorgyraeia > JABMRN01 > RBG-13-46-9 > JABMQJ01. The sequence goes on from JABMQJ010000021.1 coordinate 7,364, forward strand.
CAGGAGGTTTTGTCTAAACCGGCCCTGCTTGCCTTTCAGCATATCTGCGAGCGATTTTAACGGGCGATTTCCCGGGCCTAAAACCGGTCGGCCGTGCCTTCCGTTATCAAATAACGCATCAACTGCTTCCTGAAGCATTCTCTTTTCGTTTCTTATGATTACTTCGGGGGCCTTGAGCTCTAAAAGCTTCTTTAAGCGGCTATTTCTATTGATAACCCTTCGATAAAGATCGTTTAGATCGCTTGTTGCGAACCTTCCGCCGTCAAGCGGCACAAGCGGTCTTAAATCGGGCGGAATTACCGGAACCATGTCCAATACCATCCACTCCGGTTTGTTTCCTGAATTTCTAAAGTTTTCAATGACCTTTAAAATTTTCATGTTACGATTCTGTGTATGCGAAGCCTTTGCGTCGTGTATTTCACGTTTAAGTTTTTGTGACAACTTACCTAGATCTGCTTCCTTTAAAAGCTCCTTGATTGCAACTGCGCCCATCTTTGCCACAAAGTCATTTCCATATTTTTCCCTATATTCGACATAACGCTCTTCGTTTAAAAGTTCTTTTTTCTTGAGAGGTGTCTTACCGGGGTCAATAACAACGTATTCCTCATAGTAGAGAATCTTTTCGAGCTCTCTTGCGTTAAGCTGTAGGATATTTCCAATTCTTGAGGGAAGGGCTCTAAAAAACCATACATGCGAAACAGGGCATGCAAGCTCGATATGCCCCATCCTTTCGCGCCTGACGCTCGAACGCGTAACCTCAACACCGCAACGGTCGCAAGTGATACCTTTATGTTTTATTCTTTTATATTTTCCGCAATTACATTCATAGTCACGCGTGGGCCCGAATATGCGTTCGCAGAAAAGCCCGTCTTTTTCGGGCTTAAGCGTACGGTAATTAATGGTTTCGGGTTTTTTAACTTCTCCGCGAGACCACGATTTAATTGTCTGGGAAGAACTCAAGCGTATGCTGATTGCGTCGAACTTGTTAATTCCGTCTATCATAACTCCTTCTCCCCTTTATGTCGTTCCATTTTAACGTCTAAACACAAGCTTTGCAATTCTTTCACAAGAACGTTGAACGACTCAGGTGTGCCGGGCTGAAAAGTGCTTTCTCCTTTTACAATTGCTTCGTATATTTTGGTCCTGCCCGTCACATCGTCACTTTTTACGGTTAAAAGTTCCTGGAGAGTGTATGCCGCACCGTATGCCTCCAGTGCCCAGACTTCCATTTCTCCGAATCGCTGCCCTCCAAATTGAGCTTTACCGCCGAGAGGCTGTTGCGTGACCAAAGAATATGGCCCTATGCTCCTCGCATGGATTTTATCATCTACCAGGTGTATGAGCTTCATTATATATATGTAGCCGACCGTTATTCTCTGGTCGAAGGGCTTCCCGGTAAGGCCGTCAAAAACTTTTACTTTCCCGTCTTCCGGGATTTGCGCTTGCTTCATCTCTTTTTTTATTTCGCTCTCACGCGCGCCGTCAAAAACAGGCGTTGTTACATGAAAGCCGAGAACTTTTGCTGCCCAGCCAAGATGTGTCTCCAGAATTTGGCCGACGTTCATTCGACTCGGAACACCCAGGGGATTTAAGACGATCTCGACAGGCGTGCCGTCTTCAAGAAACGGCATATCTTCCTCGGGTAAAATCTTCGCTACAACACCTTTGTTTCCGTGTCTACCGGCCATTTTATCGCCTACAGAAAGCCTCTTCTTGCTTGCAACGTAGACAACAACTCTTTTTAAAACTCCCGGCGGCAACTCGTCTCCTCTTTTTACCCTGTCTGCCTCTCTTTCCTGCTCGTAAGTTAACTCTTCTGTCTGAGCATCCAAAAGACGCATTACCCTATTGATCTCGCTTTCCAGCTGAGGATTCCCTGCAATTTTAATATTATCCAGGTCCGCTTTTTGAATTTTACCGAGGTCTCTTGCCTTAACAACGGTGTCGTGTTTTATCAATATCTTGCCGCTTTCGTTATCCAAAAGGCTTGCCATTAACCTCTGTCCTACCAGAAGCTTGTGAAGCTTGCGTGCTTTTTCTTCCTCAATTTTCCTTATCTGCGCGGAATAGATCTCCTCGATTTTCTTTATTTCTTTAAATTCTTCGGCACGCTCCACTTTTGTTTTTGAACGCGCTTCCTTTCGGGAAAAAACCTTAATATCAACCACAATTCCTTCTATGCCCGGCGGAACCGTAAGGGACGCGTCTCTTACGTCTCCCGCTTTCTCGCCGAATATGGCGCGCAAAAGTTTTTCTTCCGGGGAAAGCTCAGTCTCTGATTTCGGCGTCACCTTTCCTGCAAGAATATCGCCGGGTGCAACTTCGGCGCCTATTCGAATAATGCCGCCCGTGTCCAGATTACGCAGTGCGTCTTCGCCTACGTTTGGTATATCTCTTGTAATCTCCTCGTTACCTAGCCTTGTATCGCGTGCTTCTGTTTCAAACTCTTCTATGTGGACTGAAGTATACATGCCCTCTTTTACGACTCTTTCACTTATAAGAATAGCATCTTCAAAGTTATAACCACGCCACGGCATAAACGCTACAAGCACATTGCGTCCCAACGCGATTTCCCCATTTTTTGTTGCTGCTCCGTCAGCCACGACCTCGCCTGCCATTACTTTCTGCCCTAACTTCACAAGCGGCCTTTGATTTATGCAGGTATTTGCGTTGGAGCGCTCGAATTTTCTGAGTTTATTTTTTTTTCCGCTAATTACTATTTCTTCGGCGTCAACATGGGTAACGGTTCCTTTTGTTTTCGAAACAATAACGGTACCGGAATCCTTCGCGGATCTGTATTCCATGCCGGTACCAATAAGGGGTGACTCGGTTTCAAGAAGGGGCACTGCCTGGCGTTGCATGTTTGATCCCATGAGCGCCCTGTTTGCGTCGTCGTGCTCCAAGAACGGAATTAAACTAGCTGCCACGCTGACCAGCTGGCACGGTGAAACATCCATGTATTGCACGTTTTTAGGGTCAGCCGATATAAAATCACGTTTGTATCTACAGAAGACCTTCTCGTTTATGAAAAAACCGCGCTTATCCAGTCTTTCGTTTGCCTGTGCGATGATATATTCGTCTTCAACGTCAGCCGAAAGATATTCGATTTTTTCACTGACCTTACTGCCTTCGACTTTTCTGTAAGGTGTTTCAAGAAAACCAAATTCGTTTACTTTTGCGTACGTGCTGAGTGAGGTAATAAGGCCGATATTCGGGCCTTCAGGCGTCTCAATCGGGCACATCCTGCCATAATGAGAATAGTGGACGTCCCTTACTTCAAAGCCTGCCCTTTCCCTGTTTAATCCTCCGGGTCCTAGAGCGCTTAAGCGTCTCTTGTGCGTAAGCTCAGCGAGAGGATTTGTTTGATCCATGAATTGCGAAAGTTGGCTTCTTCCGAAAAAGTCCTTTACGATACTTGAAACAAGTTTTGCGTTTATTAAGTTATGAGGCATAACGCTGTCGAGGTCATATATGTTCATCCGCTCCCGAATTGACCTCTCAAGGCGCACCATGCTTATTCGCAACTGGTTAAGCAGGAGCTCTCCCACGGATCTTATCCTGCGGTTTCCGAGGTGGTCTATGTCATCAGCCGGCCCACCCTCATTTTTTATCTTCACCAATCTCTTTATTGCCTTTATAAGCGTCTGGCTATCTATTGTTGCGTTCTCCAGAGGCGCTGACATGGAAAGTTTTCTATTTAGCATAAACCTTCCTACGCGGCCGAGGCTATATCTTTTGGGATCAAAAAATAATCTTTCTATTAAACTCATCGCAGAATCCAATGTAGGAGGGTCTCCGGGCCTTAGCTTCCTATATATATCCAGCAGCGCCTCTTCCTTGGATCTGGCGGTATCTTTTTCGAGCGTTTTAACTATCTCCGGACATTCTTCGCTTAATACGGAAAAGTCCCTTATCTTCGAATTCCACATTCTCTTTGCAAGATCTTTTGTAATACGCTCTCCTGATTTCGCAAGTATGGAATTAGATGATGCGTCAATAATGTCTTCCGCAAGGACGAGGTTCATGTAGTCAGGCATCTGGCTCTCACGTGTTATTTTGACTTTTTCAACACCTGAGAATGCTTTCAGAATATCCTCATCTTTAGAGAGACCCGCTATCCTAAGGAATATGGTCCCTACAAATTTTCTTCTTCTGTCGAGATATACATGCAACACGTCGGTTTGGTCGAATTCAAATTCTACCCAGGCGCCCCTGTAAGGTATTACGCGCGCCGAAAATATTCGTTTACCGCTCGGGTGCGTTGATTCCTCGAAAGAAATACCCGGAGAACGATGAAGCTGGCTTACCACGACGCGCTCATCCCCGTTTACAATAAAGGTGCCTGTAGGTGTCATAAGGGGTAAGTCACAAAGATAGACTTCCTGCTCTTTCGTATCCTTGGGTGTCTTTAATCTGAGTCTCACCCGAAGCGCCCCGGCATATGACATGCCGGTTTTAAGGCACTCTTCAATCGTGTATTTTGGCCTTTCCACGGTGTAGCTCATGTATTCCAGCGAATAGACCTTATCCGGTGTCTGGATGGGTAGCGTTTCTTTGAAAAGGCTTTCCAGTCCCGCCATCTGCCTTTTATTTTTTGCAACGTCTTGTTGTAGAAATTCTTTGTAGCTAGATATCTGGATATCAATAAGATTCGGCAGCTCGAAACATTCCTTAATTTTTGCGTAGTTTTTACGTTTTATCATCTCGTCTTCCTATATTACCCTCCCACAGCGAGTGTGGAATTGGTTATGGATTACCAGACTCGTTACTACTTCAGTTCGACTTTGGCGCCGACTTTTTCCAGTTGTGCCTTTATCTTGTCTGCTTCCTCTTTTGTAGTGCCTTCCTTAACGGACTTTGGGGCAGCTTCCACAAGATCCTTGGCTTCTTTGAGTCCGAGGGTTGTGACCGCGCGGATCTCTTTGATTACCTGGATTTTGTTTTTGCCGACTTCAGCCAGCACAACCGAGAAAGATGTTTTTTCTTCAGCGGCGGCTTGACCTTGAGCACCTGCTCCGGCCATAGCCATTGCGGGCATTGCCATTGTGGCCTGCGCACTAACACCGAATTTATCCTCCAGTGCTTTCACGAAATCCGAGAGCTCAAGAACCGTCATCTTCTCCAGGGTTTCCATCATCCCTTTCATCTTGTCTGAAAGCTCTATCTTCTTTTCGGTTTTTTCTTCTTTTTTTTCAACTTTTTCTTCAGTCTTTTTTTCTTCAACCATTTTTCTCTCCCCCTTCTCGTTTCTTTTTTATTTCATTAACAGCACATGCTAAACCTGATAATAAATTTTTCAAAACGCCGACAAACCCCTTAATGGGGCTTTGCATGTAAGAAAGCACAAGCCCAAGCAAGACATCTCTCGGCGGAAGCGCCGCAAGCTGCTTGACTCTGTCGACATTCTCAAGCTTCCCGTCTATGAAAGCGCCGTTTATTTTAAAAGCTGCGTGACTCTTTGCAAAATCTACAAGCGTCTTAGATGTGTCAATAACGTTATTTGTAAAACCTATGCCGACCGCGCCTTTCAGGGATTCTTCAAGCCCCTTTAATTCGAGCTGTGTAAGCGCACGCTTTGCCATCGAGTTTTTAACCACGAAATATTCCGACGATGCCTTGCGCATTTCTTTTCGTAGCTTTTCTATATCTTTAGAAGCTAACCCCTTATAATTCGTGATGACGAAGTCGGGAGACGAATTGAACTTCTTTACAAGTTCTTCAAGCATGTATTTTTTTGTACTTATCCCAAATTTTTCTTCCATAATTACCTTGCCTATTTTCTGAATTCGGAAATTTCCAACTTCAAACCCGGCCCCATCGTCGTGGTAAGGGTTATGGATTTTACCATTTGAGGCTTATTAAGGTTTGGATTTGATGAAAATATCGCTTTTATAAGTTTTCTAACGTTTTCCGAGATAGCATCTTTCTCGAATGAGATTTTTCCGACACCTACGTGTATGCCGCCCTGCTTATCCATTTTGAATTCTATTTTCCCAGCCTTCACTTCCTTTATCGTCTTCTCTATATCGTCTGTAACCGTTCCTGTTTTTGGGTTTGGCATTAGCCCTCTTGGACCCAAGACCCTTCCGAGTTTTGCTATTTCCCTCATCATGGCGCTAGAGGCTATAGCAACGTCAAAGTCGCACCAGCCACCGGAAATTTTTTTAACCAACTCCTCTGAGCCAACGAAATCAGCTCCTGCATCTTTGGCTTTCTGCTCATCAGCTACTTTACAGAATACGCAAACACGTATTTTTTTACCTGTGCCGTGAGGAAGGGTTGCAGTGCCCCTTATCGCTTGCTGCGGATCCTTGGGGTTTAAACCGAGATTCATTGCTAATTCAACTGTTTCGTCAAATTTAGACTTAGGGGCGTTCTTCAAAATATCCATAGCTTCATTAAGTTTATATAGCTTCTCTTTTTCGTAAAGCGGCTGCATGGATTTTCTCTTTTTAGTGAGTTTAGCTGTCATTATGCGCCTCCCTCGGGTTTCGGCTTTGCTTTCTCGTGTGCGGGCGCTTCTTCTTTTGCATTATCCACCGGTTTTTCATCTAGTTTTTCTACTACTTCAATGCCCATGCTTCTTGCTGTTCCTTCGACTATTTTCATGGCAGCTTCCAGTGAAGTGGTATTTAAATCCGGCATTTTTATTTTTGCTATCTCTTCCACGTTCTTTTTTGTAACCTGGCCGACTTTTTCCGTATTTGGCTTACCGCTTGCCTTGGCAATGCCGCAAGCCCGCTTTAAAAGAACACTGGAAGGTGGGCTCTTTATTATAAAGGTAAAGGACCTGTCCTCATACGCGGTGATTACAACGGGCAGCGTGAGGCCTTCCCTGCCCTTAGTCTTATCATTGAATGACTTACAGAACTGCATTATATTGAGTCCGTGCTGACCGAGCGCCGGACCTACCGGAGGCGCAGGATTTGCCTGGCCTGCGGGACAATATAATTTTATAGTTGTTTTTACTTTCTTTGCCATGTTTAAACCTTTTCTACTTGCCACATCTCCATCTCTACGGGCGTTGCCCTGCCGAAGATGGATATTGATATCTTAATCTTACCCTTTTCGTGATTCACTTCTTCCACGGTACCGTTAAAGTTGTTGAAAGGCCCTTCCTTCACCCTGACCGGGTCACCTTTTCCGAAAGTAACCTTGGGAATTGGCTTTGCCTTTGTTGTTTCCGATTGCTTAAGAATGTTTTGTATTTCCGCTGCTGTTAGGGGCATAGGCCTGGAACGCGGACCTACAAAACCTGTAACGCCGGGTGTTCGTTTTATGAAATACCATGTCTTATCGTTTAACTCCATTTCAACAAGCACGTAGCCGGGGAAAAACTTCCTTTCGCTTATTTTCTTTTTTCCGCCCTTTATCTCAGCCACCTGCTCGGTCGGAACGACGATTTGTGCTATAAAGCCACCGGCAACGGGATTTTGTTTCAGTTTTTTAACTAGGGTCGCTTTTACCCGCTCCTCGTAACCTGTTTGCGTATGTATTACGTACCAGTTCTTCGTCATTTTAGTTCAACGTTATCTTATGACAAACTTAATAAGATTTGACCACACCAGATCACATAATCCGATAAAAACCGCCAAAATAGCAACAGACACGATAACAACGATCGTGGCGTTGATAAGCTCGTGCCTGGTTGACCACGAAACCTTCTTTAACTCCAACTTAACTTCGTTTATAAACTTTGCTACTTTATTCATATTTTTTACTGCGAATCATACCAAGTTCGCATAAATTTGGCAGGAGCGGCAGGAGTCGAACCTGCAGTCACGGCTTTGGAGACCGTTGGTTTGCCAGTTAACCGACGCTCCTAACCTAATTTTTAAATATCAACTACTTAATCTCTTTATGCTTAATATGCTTTCGACAGAACCGGCAATACTTCGAAAGCTCTAAGCGTGTCGGATTTTGCTTCTTATTTTTAAAAGAAGTGTAATTCCGCCTCTTACACTGTGTGCATTCAAACGTAATAATATCTGCCGGCATTTGTTATTCCAAGATTTCCGTTATTACGCCTGCGCCTACGGTGTGTCCACCTTCGCGTATGGCGAATCTTAAACCTTTTTCCATGGCTATGGGCTCAATCAGCGTGACATCGATGGTGACGTTATCGCCCGGCATAAC
>JABMQJ010000022.1 GCA_013203315.1 Candidatus Omnitrophota bacterium
GTTTATTTCCCCTGTTCTATGTGGGGGTAGAATTTTTAAACATAATCCGCATGGACAATGAGAAGTTAGTTGAGACAGTGGATACGCTATTGAAATCTGAGGGAACGAGAAGATGCGGCCGATGACTGCTATATCCGGCTACCTCCGAAGGATAAGAAGCGACCGAAATTAGGAATAAAAAAGTTAGAAACTAACATTAAATGAAGCTCTTTTTGTGTGTATACAGTAATGAAAGGTGTAAAAAATATGAAGATAGTAGTGCGCGAATCCTATATAAAAGACAAACGAATTCTACACTTCATTGAGAAGTTAAAGAAATTGGAGTTTGAAGCTAGAAGAAGGCAGGAGATTTTTTTTGCAATGAAATTAAAGAACTTAAAAAAGTGTAAAAAAATAGTAGGAGGAAGATAAAATGAAGACTTTAAAAATTGTATTATCACTGACGATTGTTTTTACTTTATTTTTGGGAAACGCATACGCCCAACCCGAGAAACCTATTCTTATGGGTGCGAGAAGCATTGTGGGCACAAATGTATTAGGCGATGAAGAAGATGGCCTAATAAATCTGTCCTGGACACGCGAGAAGGTCCTGCAGGTATTCAGAGAGCAAAAAAATATTGTGGAAGGTGCAGAGAATCAGGTTATGAGCATAAGAGATATAATAAAGGCCATCAAAGCCGCAAATAAATTGATGAACAATACATTCAATCCCGACAGATTAGACATTACCGATATATCCTTAGAAAACGGATTTCTAACAGTGAGATATATTATCGGTTTAACAACAATAGATGTTCATGTTGATATGGATACCTATTATTACAAGCCGTTCTTTGACAAGCGGTCACAGCCATACGCAGACGCCGCCTTAAAGACAAGGGAAGACATCGCAAGAAAAATGGGCATGGATATAGGAGAGGTGCATATAAATGGAATAGAACGGCCACTGTACACCATGTTTTATGATAACAATACGGAAAAGGACGGTACTATAATATGGCCGTACCCAAGAGAGATGCGCTACGAACTAACAGCGCGAGTTGATCATTACACATTAACCCTGGATTACTCTACTTCCGGTTATCCCTGGATAGGGTATGACCCATATGAGACAGATAACGCAACAGGAGAAGATTATATTATTAGACCTTGGCCACCTTACGGATGGACAACCATTACCTTGAAATCCTTCGTAGATAACAGAACCGGAAGAGATCTCGTAAAAGATGCCAAGAACGCGATACTTGAACTTTTCAACCCCGAGAGACACAATATAGGTGTGAGTTACTGGAAAATGGAAAACGGAGTGCTTAAACTCACCATAAACTTGTTCCAACTGAAACCCTACTATCCGATAGCGATGCGTAACATCATTTCCGTAGAGGTAGATCTCCGGACAGGTGAAATAAAGATAGACGAAAATATAGTGGACGCAGTAACTAAAACCCGGGAAGAGACAGCAAAAAAGCTAGGCCTGGATATAAACGATGTGCATGTAAACGGAATTCAACCCGAGATGCCTATATATATCTTACATGTTTATCCACCACAGCCTATACTTCCAAGATACTACCTGGTATTTGCTTCCACAGACAAGTTTAACCTTACCTATAAATACGACATCGGAAACGGCACCATTGAACTCACATCCCTCGTAAACCGGGAAACTGGTCAGGACCTACTCAAAAACGCTATCGATCACCTAAAAGAGATATTAAACCCTGACAGCTTCAAGCTTGACGGCTGGATGTTAAACGGTGACAGACTGATGGTCTCGTTTCTGCTACCGGACGGCTCAAGAATAAAGATGGGCGTAGATGTAAACACAGGCGAACCATTTATGTCTGAGTCATTAAAAGACGCCGCCTTAAAGACAAGGGAAGACATCGCAAGAAAGATGGGCGTAGACATAGGAGAGGTGCATATAAATGGGATAGAACGGCCACTGTACGCCATGTTTTATGATAACAATATAAAAACGGAATATCAAGTAACAGCGCGGGTCGGTAACTACACTCTAACCCTGGATTATAGTGAATATAGCTACCCGTGGTATTACGAATATAAAGAAGCCGGTTCAAGCCTGATTGACATGCCTTGGCCGCCTTACAGATGGACAACCATTACCTTAAAGTCCTTCATAGACAACACAACCGGAAGAGACCTTGTAAAAGATGCACAAGATAAGGTACTCGACCTTTTCAACCCCGAGGGTCATAATTTAGGCGTAAGCTACTGGAAAATGGAAAACGGAGTGCTTAAGCTCAACATAAACTTGTTCCAATACGAGAGCAAATACCCGTATGTTTATCGTCGCATAGGTAGCATTATTCCGGTAGAAGTAGACCTCCAGACAGGTGAAATAAAGATAGACGAAAATATAGTGGATGCAGTAATTAAAACCCGGGAAGAGACAGCAAAAAGATTAGGCCTGGATATAGGCGATGTGCATATAAACGGAATTCACCCAGAGATATCTATGTATATCTTAGATGTTTATCCACCGCAGCCCACACCTCCAAGATACTACATGGTATTTGCTTCAACAGAGAAGTTTAATCTTACCTATAAATACGACATAGCAAGCGGCACCATTGAACTTGCATCCCTCGTAAATCGGGAAACCGGCCAGAACCTACTCAAAAACGCCACCGATTACCTGAAAAAAGTCCTGAATCCCGAAGCATTCAAACTTGCTGATTGGAATTTAGGAAGTGATGGCATTTTGAGATTTACATTCAGCCTTGCGAATGGTTCACCGATAACGATATCAGTGAACGCGGATACAGGAGAACCGTTCATATCGGAACCCTTAAGGGATGCAATCCTTGAGGCAAGACAACAAACCTCGCAGAATCTCAACATCGACATTCAAGATGTGCATGTAAGCACTATTTTAGGATACCAGGTATGTGGTATGCCCAACCCGGACCACGGGTACTATATTGGGATAAAAACACCTCAATTTACCCTTGAATTCAGATACAGCGTGTCAAGCGGCACACTTGAACTAGCATCATTTGTAAACACGGAAACCGGTGAAAACCTGCTTCAGAATGCCATCGATTACCTGAAAGAAACCATAAACCCCGATGAATATAAACTTGTTAAGTGGAGTTTTTGGGGAGGCATTAAAAGTGGAGAAAACGGTATGATAATCGGCAACAGTATAATGTTCGGATTCGAGCTCAAAGACGGCTCGATAGTTACAATATGGGTTGACAAAGATACCGGCCAACCACGCATGTCCGATCAACTTAGAGACGCAGTCTTAAGAACAAGAAATGAGATCGCAAAAAAGATGGGCGTAGACATAGGAGAGGTGCGTATAAATGGGATAGATCCGTACTACCTATCTATTCGCTATGAAGATATTCAATCTGCAGAAGATGAAGGGGTAGAAGAAGGCATATCAATATGGCCGCCATACCCGGGAATACATGTGCGATATAAGCTAACAGCGCGGGTTGAGCATTACACACTTGTTCTTGATTATGATTCGTATGGTTCTCCGTATACAATTCATGATAACGAGAAGGATGCAGCTTTTGATCTATGGTATCCCAGAAATTGGGCAGCCATTACCTTGAGATCCTTCGTAGACAATAGAACCGGAAGAGACCTCGTAAAAGAGGCGCAGGATGGTGTGCGTGATCTTTTCAATCCCGAAGGTGGCAATATAGGCGTGAGCTACTGGAGTCTACAAGACGGAGTGCTTAAGCTTAACATAGAGCTCTGCCACAGTATAACACCGCCATGGATATGTACAATGCGGTTAGAGGGATACGGTGGAATTGTTCCCGTAGAGGTAAACCTGGAAACAGGCGAAGTAACGATAAATCAGAGTATCGTTGATGCCGTAACAAAAGCCCGCGAAAAAGCATCGGAAAAACTGGGTATCGCATACGAAGACGTGCATATAAATGGAATAATGCAACAGTGGGTTTCTGCAGGAGAAAACCTGCCGGCGTATACATTTGGAGGCTACACCCTCTTTGTCACTACACCAGGGTTTAGGCTTACCTTTAATTATAACGTCGGAACCGGCAATCTCGAACTTACCAGTCTCGCAAATAAAGAAACGGGCGCACAGCTCGTAAGAAGCGCAAAAGGTGATATGGTTGAGAGATTCGGTTTTGAATACAATTCGATCCACATCAATGATTTCGCAGTCAATGATTTAAACACTGAGGTAAAGTTCAGAATCGAAGTTGATGGCCAGAATGCGACGTATATCTATAAGGTTGATGCGCAAACAGGCGACATTATAAGCATCATAATTGGAATAAGAATAGGCGAGGAAGATGTGTTTATCGACATTGCAGATACGACGTTGAGCGTTGAAGAAATAATCCAAAACATCGAAGCCTTAGTCGAGGGATACGATCCCGCACTTGTGGAGCAACTTCTGGCGGACCTTGAAGCTGAAAGAGAAGCTGACGATAATCTGCCCGACGACGAAAATGAAGGCATTGAACAGCCGGGTGCCGACGACGATCCTGATAGTGAAGACAATGATGATACAGCTGGTGACGAAGATTGGGCGGAATTAATAAAGCAGTTGATCGAAGCCCTTAAGGCCCAGCAGGCGGCTGGTGACCAGCCTATCGAGGGTAACGGCGGATCCGCGAAACGAGTAGACATTGAACAGAAACTAGCGGAAATGACAACTGATAGCCGCTTTTCAAGGAAGGGGCCAACGCGCGCCAATGACGTGATACCGTGGCTTCGCAGAAAAACGCAAATTCGTTAAGGAGTGATTGTGTTTTGAGTGCAATTTAGCGTGTGATGCTCTCTACAAGGCTTTTAATGCGGCCCTGGTTGGGCATGACCCGGAGGGACCTCCGGAATGACTCAAGGGCCTTGGCCTTATCCCCGCTTTTCATGTAGAGCTCACCGAGCATGTTGGATGCCTGGTAAAATTGAGGAAGATATTTCACCGAAGCCTCTAACTCCTCTATGGCTTTTCCCCTCCTATTAGACGCTACATAAACCCGCGCAAGATTATAATGGGCTATAGGGTCAGCAAAATTTAACTCTATCGCTTTTTTTAGGTAATTTTCCGCTTCTTTTAAGTTTCCCTTCCTGGTGTATAGCGCGCCTATATTACCGTATGCCTCCGGATTATTCGGTTTAGCAGCGATTGATTTTTCATATTGTTCAAAGGCTTTATCCAATTCCTTTCTTTCATAATAGGTATTTCCCAAATTTAGATAAAGCCGCGCATTTTTAGGCGAATATTTGAGTGTATTTTCGAAGAAGCTAATCTCATCCTTCCAGTCTTGATTCCGAGCTATTGTAAGAAGCGAATATACTAAAAAAAGCGCTATAATGAATAAGATTACAAGTGACTTATAAAATATATTTGCCTTTCCTTTTTTATACAAGGCATAAAGAAACGCTGAAATTGCAAAGAAATACCCGACGGAGGCCATGTATAACCAATGTTCCGCAAGAAAACTGTTTATCGGATAAATATTCGACATCGGCAAAAGATTAATAAAAAACCAGAATATGAAAAAGGAAACAAGCCTATTCTTTTTATAAAAAGTAAACCCACCTGCCAGGGCCCCAAAAACCACTACCAGAGCTACCAGAGAACTCGGTTCCAATAAGTACCTTGTAATGCGAATGGTCCGTTCCATGTGCAGCCCCACAGGGAAGAGGAGTAATCCGAAATACACCAGGACTGTTTTGCAAAAGGTCAGCATCCTATTCAAGAAAGGTATGGCAGCAAGCATTGTAGGTGGTGCCGCCGTAAAGAAGTTTAAAACGGTAAATCGCATGAATATATATACCAGGACTACTGCCGCATACGGAATCCAGAGGTTTTTGATTCTGTTATAAGCATTCGATACAATTCTATTTTTGAGTATCACAAAGATGTAGAGAACCAGGAGAAGCGGCAAAATCATTCCTATCTCTTTTGATAAAAGCGATGGAATAAAAAATCCTACCGATAAATAGAGCAAAATCCCCGTCGGAGCGCCCTTAATGAGGCGGTTTGTATATTTTATAAAGTATATGAATGACAAAAGAAAGAATATCGAATAAAGGGAGTCCGCCCTGCCGGCTATATACGCTACCGCTTCGGTGTGAATAGGGTGTATTCCATAGAATAATCCTGTAAGGAAGGAAACCGGCGCGTTACCGCACAGATAGAAGACAAATATAAACACTAAAACCGCGCAGACAGCATGCAAGAGAAGGTTCGTAAGATGAAATCCCTTCGGGTCCCGCGCCCACAGAAAATAATCCACCATGTTCGACAGTTCCTGCATGGGCCGGTAGAAGGTGTTTACGTTTTCGCTTCCGTACCCCACGTATGTCCTGAAAACGTTCAAAATATGTGAAAAACTCTTAATTTGTGAATTATTTAAAATCAGATATTCATCATCCCATATAAAATCGTTATTAAGGGTATTAAAATAGACAAGGGAAGTGAATAAAAAGACGAGAACCGCCATCACTACGATCTTTTTTCTATTTTTTGAAGATATCGAATAGGTCTTATAACTCGGCGTCGGGCTTTCTTTCGCTATTTGTGTTCCCGATTGCAATCGAAGCTTTTTTAATTCTTTTTCCAATTTTCTCGACGGGATCCCAAGCTCTTTTGCCATTTCTTCAAGAGAAAGCTTATCAAGATTTTCCTTAATAAACGTGCGTTTTCTCTTATTTAGCAAGATGTCCCTTCTCTTTCAAAAAGTAGTCCTTAAAGACTTTTTGATTCAGTAAAAAAACGATAATAGTATGATATGCAATTGAAGATGCATTTTTTACAGGATTTGAAACCACGACTAATAATTCTCCAGAGAATTGTAATATGCCCATGAAAACAAGTATTTTTGTCAAGATTACCCATCCGGAGAAAAATATAAGTAGTCTTCTGGGCCAGTTTTTCTTAAAGAAAAGCCCGACCCCGAGGGACGTGGAAATTACGGCGGAAATAAAAACAAACATGAAGATATTGACGGGTTTCTTCGGTAATGCAAAAACGATGGATGCGATAAGCCCGGACATCGTGGCAGTGCCGATCGCAACTTCAATAAATGCAACTAAATTGATGATATTCCGAACTTTATTTTTTTTCAAATAGGCCATATGCACCTCAGGTTCGCATTTGTATCCCTGCAAGCATCTCCCGCATTTTTGGCTGATTAGGGTTAATGCTGAGCGATTTTTTTATGTGATAAATCGCGTTTTTCCTGTCACCATTTTTAAAATAAACAACTGAAATGTTATTGTGATACCAGGTTTCGTTCGGTGAGATTTCCAACGCTTTTTTATACACCTTTATCGATTTATCGTATTGCTTGTTTATCTCATAATACACGCCCAGGTTGCTTAAAACCTTTGGGGATAGGGTATAGCGTAGCGTATTCGAATAAATAGAAGGCTCGTCTTTCCAGTCAAAATTTCTTGTAATTGTCAAAGAGGAAAAGTAAAGAATGGCTACTGCGAGACAAATATAAGAGGCGTTTCTTATTTTTTCTTTTTGCATCATATCTTTCAAAAAACAGGCAAAAATAGCGTATATCCCGACGGAGGCGCCGTAAATCCAATGTTCCGCGTATAGCGCATTCAGCCTTAATACGTTAAGATGCGGTAAGAGAAATATGATAAACCACATTGACCAGAAAAACATGTCTCTTCGCCTGTTCTTAAGCCTGAAACACAAAACCAGAAGCGGAATCACGATTATAGCCGCAAGTATGACCGATTCATCTATGCCACTCGATATTGGCATTGTCCTGGACATGTGAAGATTAAAAGGGAAAACCAGCATTTTGACATATTCGAATACTATCTTGACACCGGTAAAAATAACTATGTTCGGCGGAATAAATCCAAGCACGCTTCTGTTTAACTCTATAAAGTTTAATCTAAGCACGGCGTAAAGACCAAGAAGCGCGAAGAACGGCAGGATCTTTTGCCAGTTAATCTTTTTGTCTTTTCTTATCAATACCTCATATGCAATTAAAAGAAAAGGAAAGACGAGCGCTGTTTCCCGCGACAGAAGGGATAGGGCGTAATAAAGAAGAGCAAAAAGGTAATATACCGTTCCTTTGATTTCCTTTTTCTCTCGCGATTTTATATAAAAAAGGAATGCCAGCACCAAAAATAAGAAAAATAAAGGGTCGCTTCTTCCTGAAATATAGCTTATCGCCTCCGTATTAATCGGATGTACCCCGAAAAATCCGGCTGTAATAAAAGCGACAATATTTGACCCTGAAATACGCAGGATTAAGCAAAAAAGCGCGACAACGCAGGCAATATGGAGGGCTATGCTTGTAATGTGAAATCCAACGCTTTCGAATCCCCACAGGAAGTAATCGACCATGTAGGAGAACTCCTGTAAGGGCCTATATATATTCCCACCATACCCTGCTTTTTCAACAAATTCATTTGCGAATATATAAGGGATATTTTCGAAACTTTTTATACTCTCGTTTTGCACAACGAGCGTCTGGTCATCCCAGACAAATGTACCCTGAATGGCATTTGCATAGACAGAAAAGGTCAAAAGCGCAAGAAGGAGTACTAGCAGCTTTTTATTTCTGAAGAAAAGCGGGATGTGTTCTGTTTTTTCCATGTGATCTGGCCTCTAACATTACATCAAAAGCTTGTGTCAGAATATGGTAACACAAAGGGGTAGAAATGAAAAGAAAAAAGTTAAAAACAGAAAAGATTCCGGCTACACTATAGAAAAATAACAGCCTTATTGCAATAAGAGGGGCGCCCGATGCCACTAAGCGTTGCTTGCATGCTTTACTCGAAAAAACTTGCGGAATATATCGGTAAAAAACCGCTCTCAAAAGTAGAATAACATGCCTATCTTACTTTTTATTTCCTAACATTTTACACCCCTAACATATGTAAAAAATATGTAATATTTATGAAATTTTTATGTCTTAACAAGATTATACTAATAGGCCTAAGGATATATTGGCCGATTATTTTTTTGAACATATTTAAGGCATTTAAAAAGTATCTGATTATGTGGTGTAGGCAAAAGTGGTGTAGGCAAAATGATAGAATATCAAGAACCTCATAGTAATAAGCGCATTTATATTAAAATAATATGTTGGATTGTTATATTTGTGTTTATATGGAACCAGATCGCCTATGCAGCAGGCGATCTTTTTATTATTAAGCCAACACCCGCTGCCTCTTTTCCGGAAGAAACCCTTCAAAAATCCGCCATTGAACAAGAAGTTCTTGAACAAGAAGCCATTGAGCAGGAAACCTTTGAGCAAGAACCCGCCCTTGAGCAAGAAGCCGCACAAGAAGCAGAGTCAGCAGAAGAAGAAACCCCGGCCGCGGAAGAAGAGCTGGAAATCAAAAATTACGTTTCTGATCTATTTAGCTACAAAAAAAAGCAGAGCGCCGCACACAAGCTTCTTCCCTCAGCCAGAGAACAGGGGCAGAATAGTAAGCTGCCGGTCTGGCGTAAAAGCACTGAACAACGAAGCGAAGAACATATCCGCAATCTCCAGGCCACAGACGAACTTATAGAGACCCTTTACAACAGAAGAAAGCCACGCGATGAAGTTGAGCTGCCACTGAATAAAAAGAAAAGCAGCGGAGGAGGGGTTGGGCAGGATCCCTACGACTATTCTGCTACAGAACCAGATCAAAACCGGACTCCCCACAACCTGAACGATCTTGTAAACCCAAGAGACCTTACCCAGATTAACAAATACGATATAACTATGATGAATATAGACCAGTGGATGGAGGGTGCTGTTGAGGAGCAGGGTGATGACGGCGTTTCCTACTGGCTAGGCCGTGGCGATGATAATCCGGACGAAGCAAGGCTTATAATGCGCATAGTTTATGCTGGTTCCGGAAATAGCAAGAAGATAGAAGCAATTTATCTTGGTTTCAGGCTTACGGAAGGCGGCGAATACGAAGCTAAATACAAGATCGAATACACTTACAAGAACGGCGGCAGCGACATAGATAAAACGGAGAAATTTGACATATCAGATGGCGGCAGGAGACTTATCGAAAGAAGTATTTACGAGCTCTCCGGCGAAGACAATCGCATTAAAACGACCATTTATTACGGTACGACCGGCGCCATAATAAACAGGCGCGATTATCTTTATAATGCAGATGGTGCGTTAAGAGAGGCAAGATTATATGAAACTGATTCTGAGACAGAAGGCGAACTTATTCATAGAACGGTATTTGTCCTCGAAAGGAATCAAGAGCTTGCCGACTATTCACAAAGCTATTATGACGGCGAAGTAACGGAGACAACCGTTTATTATTACCAATACGGCCTGCGCGCAGGAGATTCCGCGGAAAACTACCGCTATTCAAAATCAAAACAAATTACCTTTAGGGGCAATCCTGAAACGGACGGCGTAGAAGGGCTTTCAGATGATGAGCTTAATAACGCCAGAAAAATTTCCATGCTTGTTTATGATGACGAAAATCGGTTGGCGGGCGAAGAAGTAGCCGACTACATGGTTCTTTATGCGGACGGTAATATCGCTGTAAAGACAACAGTGTATTTTTATAAAGACGGAAAAAGGGCAAAAGACGCAAACTACAGAGAGTGTCTTACAAGCGCGGTTACCTACTACGGCAATCTTGACCAGGATAAAGAAGGCGAGGAGGGATACGGAGAGATAAGCGAAGATGAGCTCGCCGCAGGCATAAAAGAATCCGAAACCTTCTATGACACCCTGTATCGCTTAAAAGGCGAAGAGGTCCAGGATTACAGCGTAACCTACCTGATGGATGGCAAGACTAGAAAAGATACTACTGTCTACATCTTCGAAGGCGACAAAAGGGCAAGCGAATCCGACTCAGAAGACAGGATGAAAAAGTCCGTTACTTACTGGGGGGATGCGGTAAACGCAAACGGTACGATAAAAGAAGACGCGAAAAAGAAAGCCGAAACATTCTATCAATTCAAAACCAGCGCAAAGCACGGCGAAGAAGTTGCCGATGTAACGCTTAGCTACTACCAAGACGGTGAAACCGTAAGAGACACTACTTTCTATTTTTATAACGGCAACCTCCGCGCCAGTGAAGCCACAAATAGAACCGGTCTTGAAAGAAGCGCTACATTCTGGGGGGACGCCTTATTGGAAGTAGACCTGCTCAATCTCGATGGCAGCGGTAACTATGACCTCGGGAAACTCGCCGAATTTATTGCAATAAAACTCGGTATCAACTTGGGAACACTCGGATCGGGCGATGACGCATTAAGCGCTATACTTGCTTTAATTGCCGGAGATAACCCTAGCCTGATAAGCGCGTTGGAAAGCCTTTCGGCGTTGAACTTATCCGTATTAACTGATCAGGAAGATCTTGTTTCGGCGTTACTTTCACTTGCAGGCGACAATCTCGCGCTCATGGAACTTTTGTTGTCGGTTGAAATAACAGACGGCATGACAAAAGAAGAGCTGATAATCGAGATTCTCACGGAAGCCGGTATGAGCGCGGAGGAAGCAGCTCTTAGTGCTATTCTTCTCATGATGGATTTGTCAGCGTATGCATCAACAGCAGAATTTTTAAAAGCATTTATTTCAGAAGCAAGAGCAAATGCTATAGATCTTAGCGCAGAGATATTAAGCTTGTTGCTAGACTCGCTGCTATCTGAAGAAGATCAGAGCCTTACAGAAGGTTTACTCTTTCTCCTGGAATCCATGGCAGCAGATGAAAGTAACCTCAAGGCTTTCTTGGGCAGTCTTACACTCGCAGACCTTGACGCACTGGAGATTGATACACTTGCAGAACTAATAGATTACTTAAAAGCAAACGCCCTAGCCGAAGGATACACAGA
>JABMQJ010000023.1 GCA_013203315.1 Candidatus Omnitrophota bacterium
CGAAAATTTGGGCACATGGCTTAGTTGGTTAAAGCGCTGCCCTCACATGGCAGAGATCGAAGGGTCAAATCCTTCTGTGCCCACCAGATTTGCGAACGTAGCGAGCAAATCTGTCACGAGGAGTAATTCATATTGACGAGGGGCAACGCAACCTAACGGAGTAAGCACAAAAACTATGGTAACGATAAGCATGGAAGAACAGATAAAGATGTTGATCGAGTTACAGGCGCTCGACAGCGAAATATTCAACAAAAAAAGGTTTTTAGAGTCCATTCCTGAGAAACTGAAAGAATTTGACAAAATTATTGAAGAAAAATCTGCAAATCTCAAGAACCTGGAAGAGGAATCCAAGAATGTCCAGGTTAAGCACAAAGAAAAAGAAATGGATCTGAAAATGAAAGAAGAAACAATAAAAAAGCATCAGGGGCAACTGTACCAGGTCAAAACAAATCAGGAATACAAGGCTTTGGAAAAGGAGATAGGCAGCGTAAAAGCGGACGTGTCTTTACTGGAAGAAGAAATTATCAATATGCTTGAGAAGGTTGATCAAATTAAAAAAGACGTTGTCAAAGAAAAAGACATGCTCGAAGGCGAGAAAAAGAAAATCCAGGAAGAGAAGCAAAAAATTGAGATAGAGAAAAAAGCTGCCGAAGAAGAATTTAATAACCTGAATAATATGCGTAAAGAATTTACGGAAAAAATAGATAAAAATACCTTATCAAAATACGAAAGAATTCTAAAAAACAGGGACGGCCTGGCCATGGTGCCTGTGATAGCCGATGCCTGCGGTGGTTGCAACATGAATTTACCGGCTCAGGTAATAAACGAAGCCAAGCTGAAAAAAGGCCTTACCCTCTGCGGTAATTGCGCCAGAATTCTATATTCGGAAGGATAATGAAAAAGCTAACGCTGTATGTTGACGGAGGCTCAAGGGGTAACCCCGGTCCCTCCGGAATAGGCGTTGTTATATTAGACCCAAAAGGGCAAAGGGTAAAAGAATTTAAAAAATATATAGGCATTGCGACAAATAATATTGCCGAATATAACGCGGTAATTTATGGCTTGCAGGAAGCGCTGATAGAAAAAGCAACAGAGATAGAGCTAAACCTTGATAGTGAGCTCGTGGCCCAACAGCTAAAAGGCGAATATAAGGTAAAAAATTCTAATATTAAACCTCTATTCGAGCAGGCGCTTCACCTTATATCCGGATTCAAAAAAGTCGATATAAGGCATATTGATAGGGCAAAGAATAAAGAAGCGGATAAGCTTGTCAATAAAGCCATAAATCTTGGCGGTCTTTTATAGTTTAGCAGAGTAGGTCGGGTGGTCGCCCTTATGTCAACTTTGTTGACGCAAGGGAGGAAAGTCCGAGCTCCGGAGAGCAGCGTAGCGGCTAACAGCCGTCCATCGAAAGGTGAGGACTTCCCCCGTGGCGCTTTAGCGCCACTCGGGACGATTGCCAACGAAAATGCGGCAATCGAGAGCCACAGAGACGAGTCTCTCCGCCTATGGCGGAGAGGGTGAAACGCGGCAATCTCTACGCGGAGCAAGGCCGAATAAATCCCGATCAAGGAGTTGCTCATTCCTACTGAGAGTTATCAGTATCGGGAAGGGTAGGCTGCACGAGGCTGGCAGTAATGGCAGCCCTAGATAGATGGCCATCGGCGGGCGTAACGCCCGCGCACAGAACTCGGCTTACAGGCCTACTCTGCTATTCTTTTTTTTCTTCCCTCCAAAATACAAAAATCCTTACTTAGAAGCTTGTACGGCATGCTATATTCTAACGGAATGAGAGGGTATTCCGTTAGAATATAGAAGAAAAGTGCTATTTTTTGCTTTCTCCTAACCCCTTTATTTCTCAATACCTTGCGCGAAATATACCCCCGGGACACTATATGTAGTATCTGTCCCAACTTACTAAAAAACTTTAAAAAAAGCCAGATTTGCACTCTTGACAAAGGTGGAGCGCTAGTGTATATTTGGTTACGTAAGTGGCGCAAAATGGAGCAAAGTGGAGTAATAAATGTTTTACGGCGAACACGAACATAAGCTAGACAAGAAGCAGCGGATCATAATCCCCTCGGATTTCAGGGAAGTGAGTAAGGAAAATTATATCGAGAAGTTTTATATAACGAGGGGGTTGGATATCTGTATTTTTATGTTTCCCGAAGAAGAGTGGAAAGCGCAGGAAGCAAAATTTAAAGGTCTTTCCTTTACAAAAAGAGAAACGAGAAAATTTAACCGGCTTTTCTTTTCGGGCGCGGTTCTGGCCGTACCGGATAAGCAGGGCAGAATACTTATACCGAACTACCTTAAGAATTATGCAGGCATAAAAAAAGAAATAATGATAATAGGCGTTTCTAATCGGATTGAGATTTGGAGCAAAGAAAAGTGGGAGGAGTTTTATGCCGGCTCCAAAGATGCGTTTGAGGATATCGCGGAAAAATTGATAGATCTGGAATAAAAGAAAGAGGTGATAGCCATGTTTACATTTAGTGTTGTAAAAAAACTGGGAGAGGGGAATTATTTAAGCGAAGGCCGTTTTATTATCGAAAGAGTCAGAAGAGAAAACGCACTAAACATGCACACTTTTAAACGCGACGACAATAAGTCTAAGGCCAAGTCTATTAAGAAAAATGGAAAACAAAAGCCCTCATAAGCCGGTAATGGCGAGTGAAGCAATAGGCTTGCTGCAATTAAAAAATGGTTACAAAGTTTTAGATGCGACAACAGGGTGCGGGGGGCACGCAAGCTTCATATTAGATAAAATCCGGCCCGACGGTGTTTTGATAGGCGTAGACCGCGATCAAAACACCCTTAAAATTGCAGAAGAAAGATTAAGTGAATTCGGCGGAACGGTGAAATTAAGACACGCGAATTTTCAGGACTTTGACAAAGTTCTTTTAAGTTTAGGCATCGAAAAAATTGATGCGGCGCTCTTTGATTTGGGTATTTCGAGCTACCAAATAGGCCAGCCTAACCGCGGGTTTAGTTTTGAGAACGACGGTTTTCTTGATATGCGCATGGATCCGGAAGAAAAGCTTCGCGCTTATGACATCGTGAATAAATACAAGGGAGAAGATCTTGAAGAGATTATTCGCGATTACGGCCAGGAGCGGTATTTCAGGAGGATTACCGGTTTTATTCTGGAGGAAAGAAAAAGAGGCGCGATAAATTCCACGCGCGAACTTACAGAGCTCATAAGGCATGCGGTTGGCGCCAGATACAGGTCGCAAAGAATACATCCGGCAACAAGAACATTCCAGGCGCTACGGATTGCAGTTAATAACGAGCTAAATTGCCTGGATAAAGCCATGGTTAAGATCGCGGATTTCTTAGGTCCGGGCAAAAGAGCCGCTGTTATATCTTTTCACTCGCTCGAAGACAGGATTGTTAAAATTCGCTTCAGGGAGTTTGAAAAAAGCAAAAAGGGAAAAAGGGTCACAAAAAAACCGCTTACACCCACAAGCGAAGAAATAAGGGAAAACCCCCGCGCAAGAAGCGCGAAACTGCGGGTTTATGAAAGTAGCGTGTAAACCATGATAGAATCACGCCTTTTTAAAAACATTATATGTATAATATTATGTGCAGTAAGTGCGCTTTTTTACGTTCACCAGGAGGTGGAGATTATTAAAACAGGACTATGCATAAATGAAAACCGCCGCGAAGTATCCTTCCTGCTTGACCAATACCGCTCTTTGGTATATAATCTTTCCAGGTTGGAATCGCCAAAGAGGGTTGAGGATACGCTTTCCGAAAGCGAGATCATGCTTTGCATGCCGAAAATTGAAAACATACGCCACTTTGACAGGATAAGCAAGACGTATGCCGAAGGCAGTCAAAGCAAAAAAGGTAAAGAATCTCTTTTGGCGCGTATATTTGACCGCTTTTCTACAAAAGCAGAAGCAAAGGTTATCACGAACAGCTATAAGCCTTAAGCCATAAGCTGTAAGCCTCTAGCTCAAAAACTCTTCTGACAAATCGTGCATATAAACTTTAGTAAAACTCGCCAAATTCTTGTTTTTATTTTATTCATTTCTCTATTTACTATCCTTTTTGCGCGCCTATTATATATACAAATTATGAGAAGTAAGCCATTAAGAGATATGGCTTACCAGCAGCATAAGATTTTCGTTAAGCTCAATCCCAAGCGCGGCACGATGTATGACAGAAGAAACAGGGTATTGGCAATCTATCTGGACACCGCGTCTATTTATGCAGTGCCAAAAGAGATAAGTGATAAAGAAAATACCGCATTCATTTTAGCGGAAGAATTAGGACTGGACGAAACGGATATTTTAAAAAAGCTCGAAAAAGACAATTACTTTGCCTGGATAAAAAGAAGGGTCGATACTGATACCGCGCAAAAAATAAAGGCACTTGGCTTGAAAGGGGTAGATCTTACAAGCGAACCAAAAAGATTTTATCCCGGAGGAAAGCTTGCGTGTCACGTGCTGGGCATAACGAATATCGACAATAAGGGCATTGAGGGCCTTGAGCTTTACTATAACAGAGAGCTCTCCGGAGAGTACGGCTTTAGGCGTTCCATGAAAGACGCTAAGAAAAGGGAAATTATTTCTTTTGAAAAAGATGCCCTTCCTGCGCGCGACGGTGAAAGCCTTGTTCTTACCATTGACGAGGTTATACAGCATATCATTGAGCAGGAAGCGGAAAAAATTGTAAGCCTGCACAAACCAAAAGCTGTTTCCATAGTTGCCGAGAAACCCCAAACAGGCGAAATTCTCGGGCTTGCCGTTTATCCGTGGTTTGATCTGAATAACACCGGTAATATTAAAGCGGATGCTTTAAGAAACAGGGCCATATCGGATTCCTTTGAGCCGGGAAGTGTATTTAAAATAATTACCGCAAGCGCAGTCCTGGAGGAAGGCGTCGCTGATTTCGATAGTGAATTTTTTTGCGAAAACGGAGCCTATAAGGTTGGTAATCGCGTTCTTCATGACTATAAACCTCACGGCACGCTCAATTTTCGGGAAATCATAGAAAAGTCAAGCAATATAGGCACAGTTAAGGTAGCAGCGCTTCTGGGGAAAGAAAAGTTATCCGCTTATATAAAACGATTCAATTTCGGAAGCCTAGTAGACATAGATCTGCCCGGAGAGGTTTCCGGGATAATGCGTGATCCGTCAGGTTGGTCGAGCTCGGATATGACCACAATACCTATGGGGCAGGGCATTGCGATCACGGCCGTGCAACTCGTTTCGTGTGTTTCTGTTATTGCAAACGGGGGCGTTCTAATGCGTCCGTACGTTGTTAGTAGGTTCTTAAATGCCGAAGGCGCCACGATCGGTGAAAACAAACCAAAACCCATAAGGCGCGTAATTTCGAAAGAAACAGCGCATAAAGTCAAGGAGTTGATGGAGGGCGTTGTCCTGCGCGGCACGGGTAAGCCGGCGGGACTTTCGAACTTCAGAGCGGGGGGTAAGACCGGAACAGCCCAGAAGGTAAGCCCGCGAGGCGGCTATTATAAAAATAAATATATCGCTTCTTTTGTAGGATTCGCGCCGTTTGATAAACCCAGAGTATCTTTAGTCATTTGCGTGGATGAACCCAGAGGGCAGCACTTTGGTAGCCGCGTGGCAGGGCCGGCATTTAAGAACATAATGGAAAAAATATTGTCTTACATGGAAGTCGAGAGCGATAAAGTTGAAATTAAAAAAACTTCTTAACGACATAAAAATAAAAGCAAATCCGCGGATCAAGGATTTGGAAATAACATCTGTCGCCGTGAACTCAAAAGGCGTAAAAAAAGGAAGCCTTTTTATTGCCATAAAAGGTTCGAGATTTGACGGGCACGGCTTCATAGGCGAAGCATTCAAGAGGGGTGCCCTCGCCGCCATAGCAGAGGAAGCAGAAACCCTCAAAATGGCCCCGGATAAGCTCAAAAACATTGTTCGAGTCAAGGATACAAGAAAAGCGCTTTCGGTTGCAGCGAAAAATTTTTATCACTCGCCCTCAGAAAAACTAAAAGTCATCGGGATAACAGGGACAAACGGCAAAACAACAATATCCCTCTTAATCGAAAGCATATTTAACGCCGCGCGTATTCCATGTGGGGTTATGGGCACGATTGAAAATAAGATAGGCAACCGCCGCATCCCGGCCGAGCGCACCACTCCGGATGCGCTTGGGGTAAATGTTCTTCTCGATCAAATGCTGAAAAATGGGCTAAAGGCTTCTGCGATGGAGGTCTCAAGTCACGGCCTTGACCAGAAAAGAGTCGATGATATATCTTTTGACGCAGCCATTTTTACTAACCTTACCCACGAACACCTTGATTATCATGGTGACTTATCGCGTTATTTCAAGAGTAAAACAAAGATTTTCACGCGCCTTAAGAAAGAAGGCGTTGCCATACTGAACGTCGATGATCGCCGCGTAGCATCATGCGCGAAAAATATGACCGAACACAAATATATTACATACGGCCTGAAGAAGACCGCTTACGTTAGTGCTGACATAAGAAGGATTGACCTGGACGGATCAGCCTTTACGGTCAAGCTGCGCGGAAAGGGCGCGTTTTTAATTAACACGAGGTTGATTGGGTTGCACAATGTCTCCAACATCCTTGCTGCCGTGGCAGCCGGGGTCACGCAGGGCATAGATTTACGCGATATAAAAAATGGCATTGAGCGGGTAAACAGCATAAAGGGTAGGGTCGAGCCCGTGTGCACTGAAGAGGGGTTCAAGGTTTTTGTCGATTATGCCCATACTCATAATGCCCTGGAAAATGTTCTTACGTTTTTGAGCACGATTAAACGAAATAGAATTATTACAGTTTTTGGTTGCGGCGGCGATAGGGATAGGTCAAAAAGGCCTTTAATGGGGCGGGTCGCACAGAAATTGTCGGATTTCGTTATTGTAACCAGCGATAACCCGCGTAGCGAAGATCCCGGTAAAATAGCTCGCGACATAGAGCGCGGTATGAAAAAACAAAAGTATGTTGTCGTGAAAGACAGAAAAAAAGCTATCGAAACGGCATTAAAAATCGCCTGCCCGGGGGATATTGTGTTAATAGCCGGTAAGGGCCATGAAAATGTTCAGATTATAGGAAAAAGAGAAATACCCTTTAATGACAAGAAGGTAGCCGAACAGGCAATAAATGAGATCAAAGCAAAAAAATCAAAAATGCCGATAGAACACGTTTTAAAAAGCCCCGGAAGTATTTCCATAGATACGCGAACCATAAAAAAAGGCGATACATTCCTCGCTATACAGGGCGAGAGATTTGACGGCCATTGCTTTGTTAAAGAAGCATTTAAAAAAGGCGCGAAACTCGCCATTGTTTCAAAAATACCACAATTACCCACAGCTTATAAAAGCCGCCTTATTTGCGTAAAAAATACTGTTAAAACTCTCGGCGACATAGCAAGGCTGCGCAGGTTAGAATTCAACACTCCGGTTGTCGCCATTACGGGAAGTAACGGCAAGACAACCGCAAAAGACCTTGCGGCCCACGTTCTAGGGTCCGGCTACAATGTTTTAAAAAACGAAACTTCAAAAAATAATCTAATAGGCCTTCCGCTCACGCTTTGCAAGCTTCAGAAAAAACACGGCGTGGCGGTGCTTGAAATGGGAATGAACCACTTTGGTGAGATCAGGAAATTAAGCGAAATTGCAAAACCCAATATAGGGGTCGTGACGAATATCGGACCTTCGCACCTGGAATTTTTGGGTACACTTAGGAACGTTTATAAAGCAAAGGCGGAATTATTTGAATGCCTAACCAAGAAGGATACCGTCGTGCTGAATGCAGACGACTCATATCTCCGGAATCCAAAAAATGTAAAGGCAAAAAAAGTATATTTTGGTATAGAAAAAAAATGTTTTTTTCAGGCAAAAAATTTGATACATGAGAAAAACAGATGGACTTTTTCTCTGGGGAAAGAAAAAGGTTTTGAGCTAACGCTTTTAGGAAAGCATAATATCTACAATGCGTTGATAGCTATTGCAGTCGCAAGACAATTCGGCATCGAATTTTCCACAATCAAAAAGCGGATAAAAACATTCCGGCCGTCCTGTCCTATGAGACTCCAGTCCAAGCGCGTAAGGGGGGTAGAGATATTGGATGACAGTTACAACTCGAACCCTCTGTCTATGGAATGCGCGATAGATACGCTCGCAGGACACGTTACGCGCGGGAAACGCATCGTTGTCACGGGCGACATGCTGGAATTGGGAAAAAACGCAAAAAGCATGCATGAAGAAGTTGGCGGTTTAATCGCACGCGGTCCGTTTGATACGCTTATAACGATGGGTAGGTTATCACGCTTTACAAGAAACAGAGCAAGGGATAGGGGCATGCAGAGCCTGTATCACGCTGCATCGCACCGGGGCGCGGCCAGTCTTCTAAAAAAGATCACAAGGCCGGGAGATATTGTTCTAGTAAAGGGCTCCAGGGGCATGCAGATGGAAAAGGTTATAGAGGAGTTTAAAAGCTTGCCCGCAGGCAAGTAGGGAGATCAGATGTTATACCATTTATTGTATCCGCTCAGAGACTTATGGTTCGGATTTAACGTATTTCAGTATATTACCTTCAGGGCGGTCATGGGGAGTATTACCGCATTTTTGATAAGTGTAATACTCGGGCCTATCATTATCAGGAAGTTAACTTTTTTGAAAGTAGGCGAGTCACCGAGAAGACAGCATGTTGAAAATCTTTACAAGCTTCACAAACATAAGGAAGGCACGCCTACGATGGGTGGGATAATCATCCTACTGTCTCTGGTGCTGTCCGCGCTTCTATGGGCCAGGCTCGATAACAGGTTTGTTATTCTCTGCCTTATAAGCGTTCTTTGGCTCGGAGTGGTTGGCTTTATAGACGATTACATAAAACTAATTAAGGTCCGGTCGCTTGGACTTAGTGTCGCAGCAAAATTCACGGGCCAGCTAATTCTGGGCATAGGCATTGCGCTGTATTTATTCTTTGATGCGCAATTCTCTACCCAGCTTTATGTGCCTTTTTTGAAACACGCCTTAATAAATTTAGGCATCTTCTATATCCCGTTTATTGTCCTCGTTATAGTCGGAACCAGTAATGCCGCAAATCTGACCGATGGCCTGGACGGTCTTGCCATAGGATGCGTAACCTTTATAGCGCTTACTTACGGCGTCATTACTTACCTGACAGGCCACATAAAAATAAGCGAATACCTGAATATCTACTATCTTGCAGGAAGCGGTGAGCTTACGGTGTTTTGCGCGTGCTTAGCAGGTAGTGGTTTGGGCTTTTTATGGTTTAATTCTTACCCCGCTACGATTTTTATGGGTGACACCGGTTCGCTTCCCTTGGGAGGGGTGCTCGGCGTTATAAGTGTATTGATAAAAAAAGAAATTCTTCTACTCGTAGTAGGCGGCATATTTGTCGCGGAAGTTCTAAGTGTAATAATACAAATCGCGTCATACAGATTTTTTGGCAGAAGGGCGTTCCTTATGACACCCCTTCATCACCATTTTCAACTCCTGGGCTGGCCGGAATCCAAGGTTACCATACGATTCTGGATAGTGGCATTTATACTTGCACTTTTTGGCCTGGTGACGTTAAAATTAATGTAAAGGGAGCGAATGGATCTACGTAATAAAAAAGTGACAGTTGTGGGAATGGGTTCAAGCGGCATCGATAGCGTACTACTTCTCGAGAGAGCCGGCGCAATCGTCTCAATTACTGATAGCGGCGATGATGAGAGCGTAAAAGAACGCGCCGAGTGCCTGGCAGAAAAATATATCAATCTTGAAACAGGAAGGCACACAGAGTCTTTCCTGGAAGACACTGAACTTTTGGTCGTTAGCCCCGGTGTGGAAAACGGAGCGCTGCCGATACGCTATGCAAATGAGAACAACATCCCGATAATAAGCGAACTGGAGCTCGGCTATCTTTTTTGCGAGGGGACCATAGTGGCCATTACGGGCACTAACGGTAAGACAACGGTGGCAACGCTTTTAGGGGAAATTTTACGCTCGGCCGGGATACCCGTAAATGTGTGCGGTAATATCGGAAACTCTCTATCGGGTGAAACAGGAAACATTAAAAAAGATACTGTGGTTATACTTGAGACAAGTTCATTTCAGCTCGAGAGAATCGATTCTTTTAAGCCGAAAATTTCCGTTATACTGAATGTTACCGAAGACCATCTGGATAGATACCGAAACTTCGAGGAATACCTGGATGCCAAAAAAAGAATATTCAAAAACCAGGAAACGGGAGATATTATCGTATTGAATTACGATGATAAAAATTTAAGGGACCTAATCAAAACCGGCAAGGTTAGATCAAAGGCGCTATACTTCAGTATGAAAAAGAAAGTTGACGGAATATATCTCGACCGCGGCAATATTAAGCTCTCTTTGAAGAATAAAACGAAGAATTTAATGGTGCCCGGGGATTACAAATTAAAGGGCGCGCACAATACAGAGAACGTCATGGTGTCGTGTCTTGTGGCAACTTTACTCGGTGCGTCGCCGGATGCGGTAAAAAAGGCGGTGAAGAATTTTAAGCCGCTTGCGCACAGGTTCGAAAGCGTTGCCCTGGTAGGCGGAGTGGAATTTATAGATGACTCGAAAGCGACCAATATTGATTCTACCTCTAGGGCGCTTCTTTCGCTTGATAAGCCTGCTATCCTGATCGCGGGCGGCAAGGATAAAAATCTTTCCTACGAGAAGGTTTTACCGGCCATAAAGAAGAATGTTAAGAAAATTATTCTGATCGGGGAAACAAAGCCTAAGATGCGAAAAATATTTAAAGATTTCGTAGACGTGAGAGAAGCAGATACTCTCCCGGAGGCGGTAATCCTTGCCTATAAGAGCGCCTCGCCCGGAGAATCCGTACTTCTTTCTCCGATGTGTTCCAGTTTTGACATGTTCGGTGATTACAAGGAGAGGGGCGAAGTGTTTAGAAGGGCGGTTGGGGAATTAAGAGTTAAAGATGCGGTCGATTAGAAGATATATCCTTATTATCACGCTCATGCTTATCTCTATAGGCGTTGTCATGATATATTCCACAAGCGCCATATACGCGCATGAGAAGTTCGGAAGCAGCATATTTTTCCTAAAACGGCATCTTTGGTTTTTGCTGTCGGGTTTTATTTTAATGTTTGGGGCGATGTCGGTTAATCTTACCGAGCTCCAAAAGCACGCCAGGATCCTGATGGTCTTATCAATTTTACTTTTGGTTGCTGTTCTTGTCCCAGACATAGGTTTTTCGGTGGGCGGCGCAAGGCGTTGGTTCAGGTTAGGGGGGTTCAGTTTTCAGCCATCCGAACTAGCAAAATTTACCCTCATAGTGTACCTGGCGTCTTTTTTCAGCAGAAAGGGTTATAAAATTAAAGATCTTTTTTATGGCTATATCCCCGTGCTTTCAGTGGTTTCCGTAACGTGTCTTTTAGTCCTGCTCCAACCGGACCTGGGGACAGCCATTGCAATTTTCTTCATAGGAACGCTTACTATATTTATTGCGGGAGGAAGCCTCAAGCACTTGGTTTCGACAGCGCTTCTTGGCGTTCCTTTTTTATATTATGTAATTTTCAGCGTTCCGTACAGAAGAAGGCGCATGCTAATTTTTCTTAATCCCTGGCAAGATCAAAGGGGCGCCGGGTTTCAAATTATTCAATCCTTTCTCGCGCTTGGTTCGGGCGGGCTTTTCGGTGTGGGCCTGGGCCAGTCAAAACAAAAGCTTTTTTATTTGCCCGAGTCGCACACGGACTTTATATTTTCCATAATAGGGGAGGAGCTAGGGTTTTTAGGGTGCACATCTATAGTTTTACTATTCGGGGCGCTTTTCGCGCTTGGCATGAGAGCATTTTATAAGGCGCACCGCCCGTTTAACAAAATGCTTATTTTTGGAATAACAAGTATGATAGCCTTTGAGGCTGTAGTAAATATAGGCGTTGGTGTGGGCGCCTTTCCGACAAAGGGCCTGCCTCTACCGTTTATTAGCTACGGAGGATCATCGCTTGTATTTCACATGACGGCCATAGGGCTTATGCTAAATGCTATGAGAGGGGACCGATGACTGTATTAATCGCATCAGGAGGAAGCGGGGGGCATATATTTCCCGCTACTGCGCTTGCAAAAGAGCTTGAGAAAGCCCAAGCAAGCGTAATCTTTGTGGCTAGCAGAAGGCACCTGGATACGGAAGTATTACAAAACGAAAAATATAAAAAAATATTTCTTTCCGCTAATCCCATGCCTTACAGGCTGGGCCCGGGAACTTTTGTATTTTTATTTAAATTAATTCTCGACATGTTTCAGGCCGGTTATATTCTCGCGAAATTCCGGCCCGAGATAGTTGTTGGTTTTGGCGGTTACACGGGAGGAGCCATTTTACTGCTTGCGTCACTGATGGGAATAAAAACAGTGATACATGAGCAAAATTTGGTTCCGGGCAGGACAAATACTTTCCTTGACGGATTTGCTAACGAGATCGCGGTGAGCTTTGCCGAAACTAAGGATCACTTCGAAAGCAAGAATGTTACTCATACAGGTAACCCCCTCCGCGAAGAGAGCCTGAAAGAATGCCGTTCGGACGCCATTAAAAGATTCAATCTGAAAAAAGACAAATTTACGATTCTTGTCATGGGGGGAAGCCAGGGGGCCCGCTCTCTAAACATCCTGGCTTCAACGAGCCTTGCTCTCCTGTCGCCAGAAAGAAAGGAAAAATTACAGGTTATCCACATCACGGGGCACCGGGACTTTGATAAAATTAAGGGTGTTTACCGTAAAAACGGAATACCTGCGGTGGTATTCGGATTCATTGTAAATATAAACGAAGCCTATAGCGCCTGTGATATGGCCATAAGCCGAGCCGGCGCAGCGGCAATTTCTGAACTAGCGGCTTTTGGCAAGCCCATGATGCTGATACCCTATCCGAGCCGAAAGAATAACCAGCGTTTTAATGCCATGTTTTTTGCGGAAAACGTGGCAGCAATTTATAAAGATGAAAAGCATCTCACTGATACAGGGTTAAAAGATTTAATAATTGCCTTGATGGAAAATCCGGATAAGCGGAAAATACTTTCTGAAAATGCGAAGAAACTTAGCATAGTTGACGGAGCCAAAAGACTAAAAGAGGTTGTGGAGAAATGCCAAACGACAAAATACAAATAGAAAGAATTAAAGTACACTTAGTCGGGATTGGCGGTATAGGCATGAGCGGCCTTGCATTTATTTTGTCCGGAATGGGCGCAAGCGTTACCGGTTCTGATATCGAGGAAAACAGTATCATAAAGAAGTTGCGAGAAAGAAACGTTAACATTAACATCGGCCACAAGGCCGAGGCTATAACCGATCAGGAGCTCTGCGTTTACTCAACAAGCATTCGAGAAAACAATCCGGAACTTTTAGCGGCAAGGGATAAAGGAATTCCTGTAATGCCACGGATCGAGCTTCTTAACCTAATAATGGAAAGATATGAAAAAGTAATAGGCGTTACGGGGACACACGGTAAAACCACGATTACCGCGATGGCGTCGCATCTTTTGGAAGTTGCCGGTATGGATCCCACGGTTTTAATCGGTGGAGAATCATCAAATTTTGACGGGAATGCAAAGCTTGGAAAAGGAAACGTGCTTGTCGCGGAGGTCGACGAAAGTGACGGACGGTTTGTCGTCCTGGATAATCTTACGCATATCATCATGCCTAATCTCGAAAAAGAGCACATGGAATATTACCGGAGCGAAGCCCATCTTCTTGATGTTTTCAAAAAGTTTTTAAGTGCGCAATCCGCAAAGAGCACATTTTTTTATAGGCAAGAAGACAGGAATTTGCAAAATCTTGCTTCAAACGCCTCAATGGGTAAAAAGAGTAGCTTCGGGTTTACTGACCGTTGCGATGTACGAGCGGCCAATGTAAGGATAGATATATTCAGGATTGAATTTGATTGTTTTTGCAGAGAGAAAAACCTGGGCGCTTTTACCATAAACATGCCCGGCATCCACAATGTTACAAACGCATTAGGCGTGATTTCTTTAGGAGTGGAATTGGGTATTGACCCCAGCATTATAAAGCAGGCGCTCTTAACCTATAAAGGTGTAAAAAGGCGCTTTGAAGTGATAGGCGAGGCCGGCGGCACTAAGATCGTGGAAGACTATGCCCATCATCCCACGGAGATAAAAGCCACGATTGCCGCTGCGTATTCACTTAAACCGAAAAGGCTTATAACAATATTTCAGCCACACAGATATACCCGGACAAAATCATTTTACAAAGAATTCTCATTTTCTTTTGCGGGCTCGGATGAGGTGATACTTACGGAGGTATATTCCGCAAGCGAAGACAAGATAGAGGGCGCAGGCGCCAGGAGTATATACGATATCATGGCAAAAGGAAACTCCATTCCGGTTAAGCTTTTGGAAAAGGACGCGATACCCGGCTACCTGTCTAAAAAAGCAAAAAACGGAGACCTTATTCTTGTATTGGGTGCAGGCGACATAAATAAAACGGCACGTAAAATTTTATCTGAATTAAAGAAATGAAAAAAAGAATCAATTTTCCTAAAATTAAGGGCAAGCTTTGTTATAATGAGCCGCTTTCCGCTCATACTACATTCCGTATCGGAGGGCCTTGCGCGACATGGGTTGAGCCTCAGAATGAAAAAGAGCTAAAGAATATTTTAAAATTTGCCCGGTCTAAAAAGAAGAAGATATTTATAATAGGCGCGGGAAGCAACATATTGTTTCGTGACAGGGCATTTAACGGCATAATGATTCACCTCGGGAGCAAAAATTTTAGGAAAATTCATTTTACCGGAACGAAAGTGACAGTAGGCGCCGGCGCGATGCTAAGCCAAATTATCATGCAGGCGTGCAAAAATGGTTTAAGCGGCATAGAGGGGCTGGTGGGTATTCCGGGAACGATGGGCGGGGCAATCTTTATGAATTCCGGTTACAATAGGGTGGTGACGGACTCTCTAGACGAAATAAAAGTCATGGAGAGAAAAAGCGGCAATATCAGGCGTTTAAAAACAAAAAATATAAAGTTTGCATATAGACATTCCGGGTTGAATAGTTATATAATGCTGGAGGCGACTTTGCGTTTGAAAAAAAATAATAGGAAAGTAGTTACAGAGGAAAGGGCGAGGCTTCTTGGCGCTAAAAAGAAAACTCAGCCGCTTCGCGAACGTAGCGCAGGTTGCGTATTCAAAAATCCGGATAACAGAATACCCGCTGCGCTTTATATCGAGATGTCGCAGCTTAAAGGTCGAAAAATCGGGGACGCAAAAATTTCTGAAAAACATGCAAATTTTATTATTAACACAAAAAGCGCTAAGGCAAACGATGTTTTGCGGCTCATCAACCTTGTTCGCAAGCGCGTGAAATCACGCTTTAATATAAATCTGATTCCGGAGATAGAAATTGTTTAAACCAAATAACGCTAAAAAAACCGGTTACGGAAGAATCGCAGTGCTTGCCGGCGGGCCTTCAAGTGAGCGTGAAATAAGCATAAAAAGCGGAAGGGCCGTTTACGAAGCGCTTAAGCGCAAAAATCAGGATGTATTTTTTTTGGATGTTGGAACCGATGTCCTCGAAAAATTAAAAAACGCCGGTTTTGACATAGCTTTTATTGCGTTACATGGTAGGTTCGGAGAAGACGGAACAGTTCAAGCTATGCTGGAAGAATTGAAGATTCCTTATACCGGATCCGGGGTTCATGCTTCCAGGCTTGCGATGGACAAGGTGGCTTCGAGAAAGGTTTTTTCGGCAAGCGGAATTAAAGTACCACGCTATCAAGTTGCCAATAAGAATGAAGACCTGCGCGGTATTCTAAAAGGCTTTAAAACGCCTTTTGTCGTAAAACCGCAAAGCGAAGGCTCGAGCATAGGCCTTACCATAGTAAGAGACAAAGCGCGCCTTGAAGAGGCGCTTAGAAAAGCCTTCCTGTATCATGAGAATGCATTGGTGGGGGAATACATACACGGCAGAGAGCTTACAGTAGGCATTCTTGAAAACAAGGCTTTACCGGTGATAGAAATTGTCGCAAAAAATCAGGTATATGATTACGAGGCAAAATATGAAAACAAAGCGACGGAATATATTGTCCCGGCGAATTTAAGCGAAAACGAGAAAAGGGCTGCACAGGCCGCCGCGTTAAAGGCGCATTCCCTGCTTGGCTGCAGGGATTTTTCAAGGGTTGACATGCGCATGAACGACAAGGGGGATGTTTTTGTCTTGGAGGTAAACACGATACCCGGCATGACAAAGCGTAGCCTTCTACCGAAAGCGGCCCTGGCGGAAAACATAAATTTTGAGGATTTGTGCATGAAACTTACTGAATTAGCACACAAAAGGGGGGAAGTAAAAAATGGCGAAAAGCAAGTGGAACAAAAAGAACAGCTCCAATAAAAAACAGAATAAAAATCGGCATAAAACTGAAATAAGAAAACTCCTACCGAAGAAGCCGTTTCCGAAAAAAATCGTACATTCCGCAGTTATCTTTATTTTGATTTTAGGTGCATTTTTATTTTTGAAAAATTCAAGCTATTTTAAATTAGAAAAAATAGACATAGTTGATGTTCGTCGCGCCACAGAGCTTGACGCCAATGCAATGCTTCCTCTATACAAGGGGAGAAACATTTTTGAAATCGATATCAATTCCATAGCATCCTCGATTGAAAGTGACTACCCTGTCATAAAAGAGGCGGTTGTAAAAAGGGTGCTGCCGAACCGTCTCGAAATCGACATTGTCTCACGTGTGCCCGTCGCCAGAATAAAGTCGCGCAAAATTTTTACGATAGACAGAAGCGGAATGGTTCTTTCACCCGGGATAAAAAGTCATGACCTACCTGTTGTCACCGGGTTTTCAATGTGGACAAAAATTCGTACGGGTGAGAAGCTGAAAAATCAACAACTTGAAAGCGCCTTTTCCCTGATCGACGCGCTCGGGGAAAGTGCTCCTGGTGCGAATTATAAAGTAGCAGAGATCGATGCGTCGAACTACAAAAATCTTTCCTTTTATCTAGAAAACGGCATCGAGGTAAAAATAGGCGGCGAGGATTTTCCGAATCGCCTCAAGGCGCTAAAAGTTA
Organism: Candidatus Omnitrophota bacterium; assembly: GCA_013203315.1. Lineage (GTDB taxonomy): Bacteria > Omnitrophota > Gorgyraeia > JABMRN01 > RBG-13-46-9 > JABMQJ01. The sequence continues at coordinate 17,036 of JABMQJ010000023.1, forward strand.
CCCTGGCAAATCCGAAACTGAATAAAGACAACATTAAATACATTGATTTGCGTTTCAGAGACGTAGTGATAGGCCCTAAATGAAGAGACTGGTAACTGTCATAGACCTCGGATCAAATAAAATCGCGGCTTGCGCAGCCGCCATAGACAGGGACGGACATTCGTCTGTCGTAGCGCTTGATAATTTGTATTCACGCGGCATAAACGGCGGCGACATAACTGATCTTAACAAGGCAATCGAGGACTTATCCTCCGTAGTGAAGAGGCTGGAGCGACAAAATAAGAGAAAGATAAAAAATGTATTTGTCACGGCAAGCGGCATTGACATAGAAACCGATGTCTCGCGCGGCATGGTGCCGCTCGCAAAAACACCCAGGGAAATTACAAGAAGGGATGTCAAAAAATGTCTCGATATCGCAAAAATGACAAGGCTGCCGATGGAGCGTACGATTCTGGAAAGCGTCGTGCGGGGTTTTTATATTGACGGCGGAAAAATGGGTATTACAAATCCCGTAGGGCTTTACGGGATGAAGCTGGAAGTTGAAACTTTTATCGTAACTACCAGTCAATCCAAGCTTCAAAATATCGCAAAATGCATAGACCACGCCGGATTCCTACTTGATGGCATACATCTTTCGAGCATTGCTTCCGCCAACGGCGTATTGGAAACCGAAGAAAAAGAAAATGGTGTTCTTCTGCTGGATATAGGTGAAACGTTAACCGAAACCCTCACTTTTAGGGACAATATGCTAAAAGATCTGCGTGTTATCAAAAAAGGCGCAAGCAGTGTTTTGGATAAAAATATGTGCGTGGACAAGTCAAAGCTTGACGCGCTTCTTGGGGGATTGGCAGATGCCCTTTCCGGTGAAAATGAGAACTTTTCTTCTGTAGTTGTAACCGGGGGCGGTGCTCTTCTTGACGGCGCGATCGAAGAGGCGGAGAAGATATTTAAAGTACCCGCCAGGATCGGTATTGTAAAAAAAGCAGGTCGTAACCTAAATTCGCAAGACGCCATTATCCACACCTCAACAGTCGGCCTCATTAATAGCATTGCTAAAGATTACAAAGCCCGCCAGACCTACGGAAACCCCATCCACAAAGCCTTCCGCAAAGTCCTGGACATATACGAAAGCTACTTCTAACCCCAACCCCGATGATTATATGCTAACGGAATGAGAGGGTATTGTGTGCGACTTGGCACGGTAACGAAGGAGCTCTTTCTTCTTCAAAAAATTTTAGTAAG
>JABMQJ010000024.1 GCA_013203315.1 Candidatus Omnitrophota bacterium
ATATAGCTTACTACAATTTTTTGAAGAAGAAAGAGCTCCGTCGAAAGTGCAGAGCCGCCCTCACCAATACCCTCTCATTCCGTAAGGTTGGGGAAGGGAATTACATCTCTTGCTTCTTGTGCGGACGAACAGGGCGAAGCTACTTTCTTTAAATAACATTTGCATTAGTGAGGTGTTATAGTTATAATTATAACTAATGAGCGACTGCATATTTTGCAAGATCGTAAGCGGTGAGATTAAAACTAATTTCGTTTATGAGGACAGTGATGTTGTCGCGTTCTATGATATTAAACCCGAAGCGCCGGTCCATATAGTCCTCATACCGCGTGAACATATCGAGCGCATATCGAATATCAAAGAGAAGGATGCAGGGCTTGTCAGCAAGCTATTTCTTGCCGCGACAAAGTTGGCGCAAGAAAAGCATATTGAAACATCCGGTTATAGACTTGTTATTAATTGTAACAAAGATGCCGGACAAGCCGTCTTTCACTTGCATCTGCATCTTTTAGGTGGCAGAAAACTTACTTGGCCACCCGGATAAAAGGGGGAAAATGATGTCAAAAAGAAAAGAAATTAATGAAAAAAGGGAATACTCGAGGGTAAAAGACCAGGGCATATCCCTAAAGGTAAAGTCCGGCGATGTCGACATAATCACAAAGAGCCTCGACATAAGCGCCTCCGGCGTATATTGCAAAGTGGAAAAAGAAATTCCTCTTTTGTCGCGAGTGAAGATTATTCTTATCATTCCTAAATTTAAAAAAAGTGAAGCAGGGGACGCTCCGCAAACCGTGAAAATTGAAACAGACGGTGTCGTAGTAAGGGAGCACCCTGTCATAGTCGGCGAAAAGGTCACGCACTACGATGTTGCGGTATTTTTCGACAATATTTCCGCAAAGGATCGCGAAGCGCTTCTAGAATATATTGACAAAAAGAGCGGGCCTAAATAATGGTTCTCTTTTTCGAAGTCCTATGTATTTTTATTCTCGGCATGATTCTCGCAGCCGTTGTCTTCGATGAGTTGGGACAACGTGCAAAGCAAATGCGCCGGGTGCAAGTAAGCGGCTATTGGGATGGGAAAGAACGCCGGAGCGCTGAGCGCTTAAATATCACTTTTGAGGTAAAGTATTTTACTAACGGTAAAGGCCTGAACGCCAAGAGCATGGATGTATCCACAAGCGGCATCAGGCTTGTTTTGGACGAGAAAATTGTAAAGGGGACCCCTGTCAGGCTAGAACTAAAGATTCCCGATCAGACAAGGCCTATAAAAGCAAGGGGTGAGGTCATGTGGTCCGATGAAGCCAAGGACGCCGAAAAAACTTCCCCAAAACGCCTGTTCAATACGGGATTAAAATTTTACGCACTTCAGAAGGCAAACGAAAAAATATTATTTGATTTTATTGACAGCCTGCGATCCCGAAAAGCTTAAGAATGGGCGAGCCCTTAAAGCATATCCAAGTAAAACTAATTATCGGTCTTATCTCCGGCCGCATGCGGCAATTTGACGCCCGAAGAAACGACCTTGAAGAAAGATTCGGAAGAATTGATGGCGAAACTCAGATTTTGGATTTTTCGTGCACAAGTTATTACGAAGGGGAGCTTGGTAGAAATTTAAAAAGAAAATTTTTCAGTTTTAAGAATTTAATTGATCCGGGTAAAAGTTATCGCATAAAATTGTATACGAATGAGCTCGAAAAAAAATATTCCGAAAATAACTTCCGTGTCGTAAATATTGATCCCGGATATGTGTCACTGACGAAACTCGTGCTCTTTACTACAAAAAATCGCAGCCACCGCATTTACCTGGACGAAGGAATATATGCCGACCAGGAGCTCATGTTCGAGAACAAAAGTTTTCGCCCGCTGGGCTGGGCTTTTACCGATTATCGGACAACGGAGTATATTGATTTTTTTAATGCGGTAAGGGCAAAATATTTTAAACAAATAAAAGACGAGATTCATGTACCGCAAAAAAAAGAAAACTTCATATATTAAAAATAGGACCGCGCTTGTAATCGCGTTCTCATCGCTGATTATCTCTTCGGTATTAGCCCTTACAATCTTCGGATTTTATGCGTATCTGGGGTGGAAGGAAAAAGAGATAAGAAGAAATTACAGGGTAGCCCTTTATGATCTCAACGCAAAAGCCTTTGAAAAATACGTGATCGTAAAGCTGGACGCCAAGTTTGATAACGAGGGTATTTTTAAGGGCAAGCCCATCGTCCGCGGCACCATCAAAAACACCTCTCGTAAAACAATATACTCCCTGCGCCTTAGAATTGCTTTCTACGACAAGGAGCACCGCACCGTATATGTTGACACGTTCTATCCGGTTGGCCTTGCACTTGAGTCGCTGATAAATGTTGTAGACATAAGAAAAACGACGAAAAATTTTTTACTGGAAGGGGACTCCATATCCTTTAAACACAGGCTCGAGAATTGCCCTCCGAAAGTGTTGGAATATTTAAAATCCAAGCGAAAATTTGCCGGCCTCGGCGCATCAGAGCCGCTTAAACTTGAATACAAAATTGTTGGACTTGACATAAGATGAAAAATCTATACATAGTTTTTTCAATAACCATCGTACTCATAATATCCCTAATAGTTTTCGCTTTTTTATTTTTTGAGAAAGAGAAGCACCAAAGCCACATTTACCTCGTAGAAGAGAGGGGACAGAAAATAGGGTACATAAAAGCAGACTACTATAAAACAGAAAATAAAATCATTTATAAATCCACGCGCTTTTTCCCGAAAGAGCTCGATTACACGACGCAAACCGAGCGAATTCTTTTCAGCAAAGAAGGGTTTGAGCTGGAAAAATTCTTAAAAGAAAATATAAATTTCGGCGCGACAACAGATTCTGTATTCATCAAAAACATTGAGAAGGTTTTTGGTTTTCTTGCGGTAGCTGAATCAAAGCTCAGCACCATATCCGATATCACCCATGCCAAAGACATATCTGTTTTTAACGGCGAGTCCGTAGCAACATATGCGCCGTTTGTAGATAAGTACGATTTTTCGATCGGCGGGGCGCAATCTTTTAATGTCGTTTATTGCCCGCCCGGAAACCTTTTTGCGCCTGCAAGAGGGAAAATTATTTTTAGATCGATACGGGACGAATATATAAACGTGGGAGGAAAGAAGATTAAAACCGAGCACCTCAGGGTAACGGCGAAGGGCATTACTGAAAGAGGTATCTGGGTTTCAAAAAAAGACAGAAGCATCGTACGGCTCGAGATTAAAGGTAAGGACCTATTGATAAAAAAAGTTATGTCTTTGCCAAAAATTCTGATTAAGACCCCTACCCGAGAAAGCGGTGATTACGAGTTGAGTGACGCGTTGTTCCCTTCGGGCGACATCGCGCTCGCCGGAACACTTACCGTTCCACAAAAAAAAGAAATTATGCCGGCGGTCCTTCTTGTTGCCGGGGTAGGGCCCTACAATAGAGAGAATGCGGGATTGTATACCGATATGAGTGCGTGGCTTGCCCGGAATGGATATATTACCCTACGCTTTGACAATAGAGGCATCGGGGATTCGCAGGGAAGCAATCGTTCCGTAGGCATAGACAATGAGGTGAAAGATGTCAAGAGTGGGTTGCGCTTTCTTATGAATCACGAAAAGGTAGACAAGGATAAACTTTTTATTATCGCGCACGGAGAAATATGCTCATTCCTGCCGCAAATCGATTTCACTGAACTTCCGGTAAAGGGGCTCGTAATGCTGGGGATTACAAAACCTATGCCGCTATTTGATTTCGAATCCATCGATACGCTGGATAAAATAAACGAGATGACAAAGATTGAAATGGTATATCCTGAAACGCTAGCGTCATTAAAAAAAGATACCCTGGAAGCAGTAAAGGGCGCAAAGAAAGAATACATTACCTTGCAGGGAAGGCGGCCCTTTGTTAAGAGAGCGAGTCAACTCCTTTCACTTAAACCGCTCGAAGATTTTAAAAAACTAGATACTCCCTTACTGATAATCTGTGGAAAGAAAGATAGATTCGCCTCGCCGGCTTATATTGAAGGTGTTGAAGGAGCGCTGAAAGTTGCCGGATGCGAGTTTAGAGTCGTGTACTTTAGGGGGTTGGGACATTTCTTCGGCGAAATCTTAGATGAAGAAAACCAAAAAAAACACTACAAGGCAAATGAGGAAATGCTTGGGACTGTAAGTGATTGGCTTGACCATAGAAGCGAGGATGATCTCGTGCCTACGCCGCCTTCTACCCAAAACCCGGAGTAAACTTCTCCGTTGGGTTGACAAAACACTGACTTTATGATACACTTGTTTCGAAATTATAAAGAGTACTCATAAGAAAGGGGTGAAGAATGAAGAAATTTATAGCAATTGGTTTGGTATTTTTGTTCATCGTAGGATTTTCAACTATTTTATTTGCCGACGAAGGCACAGTTAGCACTACTCCATATAGACTCGCAATAGGGAATAAGGTAGCGCGGGGGCTTAAGAACGCGCTTTTAGGCTGGACTGAAATTCCTAAAAGAATGGTCGACATAACGAATGAGACCAACGATCCCGTATGGGGCGTTTTTGCCGGAACATTTCAGGGAACATTAAAAGCTATAGCAAGAACCGCTTCCGGCGTATCGGACGTAGTCACAGCTCCAATATCTCCCGAGAAACCGCCGCTCATTAGCCCTGATATAAACGTAGAATAGCGAAACTGAATTTTAAAGTTAAATAAAGACAGGCTTTTTGCAAAAAGGGCCTGTCTTTATTTTTGCCTGCGCGCAGTCGCTTGACTATATGATATAATTATGATATACTTTTTGATATTATTGGAGGCTATATGGCAAAAACGGGTCAGGAAAGACGAAAATACCTAAGGGTAGGGGCTCCTTTACGCGTAAGAGTAATAAGTAAAGATAATAACGTCTGTGAAACTCAAACCAAGGATATTTCACCGCTTGGCTTGCGATTTGAGGTAAAAGGGTGTGATTTCGACGTAGACGACAGCATTGAACTTAAAATTGAGTTGCCGAAAGGCCTAAGCCCGGTTCACGCCAAAGCTAAGGCAGTGTGGAAAAGGAAAGCTACCACCGAAGATGCTTCGCCTCTTGATATAGGCTGCGAATTCACGAAAATCGAAGAAGATAACAAAAATACCTTTCTCAAATATTTCTGCGACCTTTTGTACGAACGCGGGAAAGGGAATAGTGAAAAAGGAGAAGAATAACATGAATTCATTTAAACTAGTTTTAGCTCTTATATCAATCCTGTCTTTAACGGGCTGCGCAGATATAACTCTTCCGACGCCGAAAGAGATAATACAGCGCCCCATTGGCACCGACTCGGTAAAAATCGGGATGTCAAGGGATGAGGTAAAAGAAATATGGGGAGTGCCTGACCAGGTAAACCAGGTCGAAGACAAAGAGCTGTGGGGTGGCCAAAGGACTGAGTGGGTCTATCGCGGAAGGTATTCAGCGGTACCTGTTGATGCCGGTTTTCTCTCAAGGACAAAGAAATTGTATTTCGACGGTGATAATCTAACGAACATCGTAGACGTAAAAGAAGAATAGGAAGGTAACATGCTCAGAATAATGTGCAAGTCCAAAATACACAGGGCGCGAATCACAAAAACACTGCTAAATTACGAAGGTAGCATAGGCGTTGATAAGAAGATCCTGGAGGCAAGTAATATATATCCGAACGAAGTCGTGCAGGTCCTTAATGCCAATAACGGCTCGAGGTTTGAAACATACGTTATAGAAGAGAAAGAGTCCTCGGGTGAAATCGTCTTGTATGGCCCGGCAGCGCGTATGGGCCAGGTGGGCGATATTATAATTATCATGTCAAAAGTACTGGCCGAAGCAAAAGAAATTCAGAATCTAAAAACAAAAGTAGTTCATGTTGACGAAAAGAATAGGATAGTAAAAAAGTAAAAATGCCTTCTTTAGAAATAAAAATATATCCTGACCCTGTATTGCGGAAAAAAGCCGCCCCCCTGCAATCAGTCGGCAATGAAGAGAGAGATCTCATGCGCTTCATGGCCGAGACAATGTATGCAGGCCGTGGGATCGGGCTTGCCGCGCCCCAGTTAGGCATCTCAAAAAGAATTATCGTAGCAGACGCGGGAGAGGGGTTAGTAAAAATGGTAAATCCGGAAATCACACAAGACAAGGAAATGGCCTCGCTTGAAGAGGGGTGCCTAAGCCTTCCCGGAAAATTCGTGGACATGCAAAGGGCCGAGAAAATTTCCGTATCATATATAGATGAAAACAATAACCGATGCGTAAAGAGTTTCAGCGGGTTAATCGCCCGGGTCATACAACACGAGGGCGATCACTTAAACGGAAAGCTGATTATTGATTATTTACCCTGGTTTAAAAAGATGTTCCCAAAGAAGCGGGAAGCACCGTGCCTGCAATAACCTTGAGGCCCATATGACAATAGAAGAAAAAATTGATAATGAATATAAGACGGCCCTGAAGGCCAAAGACGCCATCAAGGTTTCGACGCTACGAATGCTAAAGGCTGAGATCAATAATGTTAAATTGAATCAAAGTAAACTCGAATTGAAAGAGGCTGATATTATAAAAATTGTTCATCGCCAGATTAAGCAGCACAAGGATTCAATCGAACAGTTTGAAAAAGGCAACCGAGCTGACCTTGCGGAAAAGGAAAAAAAGGAACTCGCGATTCTTTCGGACTACATGCCTGAACAGTTGTCCGAAGAAGAACTCAGAAAAATTATAACCGAAACAATTAAAGAATTAGAAGCTACGACCAAAAAGGATATGGGAAAGGTAATAAAGGCTGTGATGGAAAAGGCCAAGGGTAAGGCAGATGGTAAGACCGTAAGCCAGATCATATCACAGATGCTTGGCTAATCTAATGATAGGTGAATCATGATAAATGTCCTTATACAGGAAAAGAATAAAGACGCGGAGATTCTGAAAAACCCCGAAGACATTGTTTCTTACATCGATAAAAAAGATGTGCTTGTCTGGGTTGATATACAGAAACCTACCCAAAAAGACATGCAGCTTTTGGAAAAACATTTCACGTTCCATCCGCTGGCCATCGAAGACTGCATGACAAGTATTCAGCGCCCAAAAATCGACAGATACGATAATTATCTTTTTATCGTCCTTCATGCCGCCACTCTCGGCACGCACAAGGATAAGGCCACCTCGCTTGAATTAGATAGTTTTGTAGGGCGAAACTATGTCGTAACCGTACACTTAAAAACCATACCCAGCGTATCATCAACATGGGAAAGGTGCATAAAAAATAGCGGTATTATGACACGCGGGGCCGCGTATCTTTTTTACTTTTTGGCTGACGCTTTGGTGGATAACTATTTCCCGATACTTGAGAAGCTGGATAAGGAAATACAAAAGGCTGAGGACGCGATCTTTAAAAACGCTGATACATTCGCGCTAAATAGAATTTTCGACCTTAAGGAAAACGTCCTGATATTGCGTCGAATCCTCGGCCCCCAAAGAGAGACCATGAATTTTATATCAAGAGGGGGCTACGACCCAATCATCCCCGGTGACTTATCGATATATTTCCGTGACGTTTCGGACCTCCTTGCTAGAATTAACGATAACCTTGATACCTACAGGGATATGCTGGCAAGCGCGCTGGACGGCTACATGTCCGCAACATCTAATAAGCTAAACGAGATCATGAAGGTTCTCACGATTATTTGCACCATAATGATGCCGCTGACCCTCATAACCGGTATCTACGGAATGAATTTTCGCTTTATGCCTGAGGTGCAGTGGCGTTACGGATATTTTGTTGTTATATCAGTGATGGCACTAATTGCTGCAGGAATGCTTTTATTTTTTAAAAATAAAAAGTGGCTTTAAAATAGTGACAAGAAGAGGGGCAACGACCATTTTTTATCGGCAAGTAAAAAATAGTTGTTGTCCTATTTTTTAGGAGGTCGTAATGGGTAACTTCATTTTTGCGATTCCTGTCATACTTGTTATCGCGATATCTGTCTTGATAGTTAAAATCGCTACCGTGGCACTCAGGATGACGGGGCTTGACGAAAAAAGGGCATATTTTCAGGCCCTCTCGGCGTTTACGGGAACGGGATTTACAACAAAAGACTCTGAGCTCGTATTCGAAGAAGATATCCGCAGGAAAATCATTATAATCCTGATGGTGCTGGGTAACGCGGGCCTTATCACGGTAATAACGACACTGGTAATATCGTTCGGCAGGGGCAATATGCTGCCTCTTGTGATAAATGCCGGTATCGTGCTGCTTTTGATATTCATCCTCTTTAAAGCCCTGACACACAGGGGCTTAACGAAATTCCTAAATGACAAGATTGAATCGCGCCTCGAGAAAAGGGCGCCTTTCCAGAAACGTCCCGTCGAGGAAGTACTGCGCATAGCAAAAGATTACGGCATCGCGGAAGTAAACATAAAAGGGCAGTGCCAGGATTTAAATAAAACCCTGAGCGACTCTAGCTTCCGGGAAAACGATATACTGGTTCTTGCCATCGAAAGAAAAGAAGGCGTTATCCCGGCGCCAAAGGCAAGCGATAAAATCTCACTGGATGATACCCTGATTTGTTACGGCAGGTTATCGAGCATAGAAAAAATCCTTACGCAAAAATGAGACTCCGAGACAGATGTTTTCTCATAATTTTGCTGGTTGTAATATTTTTATACATCGTACCGAGTTTTTTCATTCCGTTCATTTATAAAATAAAAGAACCGTATTTTGCCATACCTATCGAATGTGACAGAGGGCTTAAGGCATCGGAAATCCTACCGATAAGGCATGATGCGTACGGGGACGGCGAGTTCGGCGCAAAAAGAAATAACGGCAGGCTGCATAAGGGATTGGACCTTACTGCCAAATTAAAGAGCCCTGTATGCGCCGCAAAGAGCGGGCGCGCAAGAAAGCGCTTTATTCCCGGCGGATACGGGAATCTCGTGACAATAACGCACCCCGGCGGATGGCAAACGCGTTACGGACATTTACATGAAAGTTCGATAAAGAATTCACAATGGGTGAAACGCGGCGAGATAATAGGCTCTGTCGGCAAGTCAGGAAATGCTAACGTAAACGGAATGCTGACGCATCTACATTTTGAAATAAGAGAAAAAGACATACCGCTTGACCCGGCAATTTTTTTAAGGGAGACCAAAAAGAATAATGGAGATTAGAAAAAGGTTTTATAGAAACATCGCCGTTCTCTACGTAGCCGGAAAGATTGACCTAAACGCGGCTGTATTTATTGAAGAAACCGGCCGACTTCTGCGGGAGGGCATACGCAAGATTTTATGCAACCTTGTAAACGTGGAAATGGTTGACTATAACGGCCTGTCAATCCTGGCCATCGCCTATAAAAATGCCGTAAACCAAAAAGGCGCGCTTAAATTCTGCAGTGTCCCGAAGCACATAAAAGCTCTTTTTAAATCTGCGCGATTGGATATTGTATTCGATGTCTTTCCCGATGAGGAAAGTGCGTTAAAAGGCTTTAACGTATCCACCAAAGTTGACAAGCTCAAGTTAAGGCGACGATTTAAGCGCATGGATGCAAACATTCCCGTGAAATTCAAAACAGGTCTCTCCGCGGGCACAAAGCTCCTTAGCGGAAAAATATTGAATTTAAGCGGCGAGGGCATGTTTGTATATTCCAAAAATGCATTCCCCGTATCTACGCAACTGTACATGGAAATAGCTATGGCCGGCGAAAAAAAAGCGCTTACGCTAATGGGCACGGTCATGTGGCAGGCTGATAAAGAACTACAGCCTCACGCATACCCCGGTATGGGTATAAAGTTCGGAAATCTTGACGAAAAATCCCAGCAAGATATAATCGCTTTTATCGACAAAAATGTAATAAGGCGAACCAGAACCTAAAGAAACTTTATGCAATCTTGTAAATTTCAAAACTGTAAAAATCATGCCGTTTTCAATTCAGAATTCTGCTGGAACCACATAAAAGACACCGACGCCTACAGGAAAAAACTTGAAGCGATGGTGAAGGAAAATACCTCTTTAAAGGGTGCAAATCTCGCCAGGGTTAATTTAAGTACCCTTGACTTGGCCCGCGTGGATTTAAGTGAGGCTAATCTCTCAAGGGCCAATCTCTCCGACAGCAATCTTTTCGATGCAAACCTCAGGAATGCGGAATTGCTCGGCGCGGACCTAACAAACTCAGACCTGACAAGTTCAAGCCTTTGTGGATCTGACCTTACGAGGGCTTGTCTTCGGGGAGCGCGTTTGTGGCACGCTGATCTTGAAAATTCGAATCTGATCGAGGCGAACTTGGACTACTGTGACCTGTGGAACGCGCGGCTTCCTAACACCAGGTTCTGGCGCACAAATCTATCGCATGCGATTTCGCTCAGTAAAAAGAATTTTCGGTGCAAAGCAAGCAAATTCTCCGATACGTACAAGATTAACGAAAAAGGCGCTCTTTCGTCGGAAGACGCCTATCGGGACCTGAAAAAGTATTTTCTCGCAAACGGAAGATATAACGATGCCAGCTGGGCTGCATTTAAAGAAAAAACAATGGAGAGAATGCTTCTCAAAAAGAAAAAAAGTATCGCATATATTCCGAGCGCGATCATGAACTTTTTATGCGGTTACGGTGAGAAACCCCAAAGGATAATTTTTTCTTCGTTTCTCATGATTGTTTTTTACGCTGCGATGTATGCTGTGTTAAACGCCATCACTTACGCGCAATCCGCAGCCTACATCATGTCAAAAAGCGACTACATCTACTATAGCGTCATTACTTTCACGACAGTAGGTTACGGTGATTTCATACCCAAATCTTCTATTCTTTTTAGATCCCTTGCAGCGTCCGAGGCGTTTATCGGCACGTTCATGATAGGACTTTTCATTTTCACGCTTGCTCGAAAATACTCCGCCCGTTAAAACCCGTAATGGATACCGCACAAAAGTTACAACGTATCAAAGAAATGAAACCGGCACTGGCAAAACTTGCGAGCCCTTGTCGGCTTTGCGCGCACAAGTGCGCGACGAATCGCCAAAGTGGGAAAAAAGGCATGTGCCGGGCAGGGTCAAAGCCTGCCGTTTACAGCTACTCGCCGCACCATGGGGAAGAGCCGCCTCTTTCCGGGCACAGAGGCTCGGGCACCATATTTTTTACGCATTGCAACATGCAGTGCGCATACTGCCAGAATTATTCGTTTAGCCAGGAATCTGACTGTGAGGAACTGGAAACCGAAGCACTGGCAGATAGAATGCTGGAGCTCGGGCGCCTTGGTTGCCATAACATAAATCTTGTAAGCCCCACGCATTACGCCTACAAGATAGTTAGTGCGCTCGAAATCGCTTTGGAAAAATCACTTGATATACCAATCGTTTACAATACCGGCGGATACGATAGCCTCGAGCTTATAAAACTCCTGGACGGTATCGTGGACATATATCTTACCGACATTCGATACGCAAAAAGTGAAATGGCGCTAAAGTATTCAGACGCGCCGCGTTACGCCGAAAACAGTCGTCTGATCACCAGGGAAATGTTCAGGCAAGCAGGCATCCTCAAACTCGACAAAGAGGGTATAGCGCAAAAAGGCGTTATCGTGCGGCTTCTCATTCTTCCCGACGATGTTTCCGGCACGGTTGATACGCTAAAATTTTTAAAAAAAGACGTCTCGAAGGATATTTTTCTAAGCGTCATGAGCCAATATCACCCCACCTACAAAGCAGAGCACCATCCACAAATCGCCCGGCGGATAAATAAGTCGGAGTATAAAAAAGTAATTGACGAAGTCGAAAAACTAGGCTTCGCAAACGGCTGGATCCAGGGCTTCCTAACCGACCACGAACGCTTCCTCGGCACTAGCATCAAACCGACACGATAGCAGGCTCAACCTTTATTTTCCGGTTTTATGTTATAAGAAGCAAGGGATGTAATTCCAAAGGGCCTCCTTTCTTATAAAATTTCAGTCTTTTATCGAGATTTTTAGATGTTTCCTCAAGGATGCCTGCCTACCTGCCTACCGGCAGGCATCCTTTCTGAAAATCGAGATAAAAGACGAAGCTTTGCTTTTAGTGAACAGAAATTTTCGTGGGGAAAGGAATTATATCCCTTGCTTCTCATGAAAAGGGTGGCGGGATCCGCAAAAACAGAAAAGAGGTTTGGAAAAAGAAGGTAGGAAGACCCTGAATTGGCTTGACAAAATGAAGTGGTTTTGATATAACTAAAACGTGCAGAAGAAGTTATGCAATTAGTGAGGGCGAGAGAATAGTCTCTTCGTCCCTTTTACTTTTTATATGGTAATTATGAGAGAATATTGTGGACTCTTCGGAATATGTGGTCATAAAGAGGCCTCGACCTTAACTTATTTAGGCCTATACGCGCTTCAGCACCGTGGGGAGGAGTCCTGCGGGATAGTTACCTCAAACGGCAGGCGCATATATCAGCACAAGGCGATGGGCACTATCTCCGATGTCTTCGACAAATCTGTCCTCAAAAAGCTAAGAGGGGACCTCGCCATAGGCCACGTTCGTTATTCCACAACGGGTTCAAGCACTCTAAAAAACGCGCAGCCTTTCGTCATAAATTATAAGCGTGGCGCAATTGCCATAGCGCATAACGGCAATATCACAAACTCGCTGGAACTTAAGGATGCCCTTGAAACAGGCGGATCCATCATTCAGACCGGCATGGATAGCGAGCTCGTACTTCACCTTCTCGTAAAAGCCAAATCACAAAACATAAAAGAAAGTTTAATCGAAATACTGCCTAAAGTAAAAGGCGCGTATTCTTTTCTTTTACTAGCGGGCGATACGATGATCGGCATAAGGGATCCTCACGGATTCAGGCCGCTTTGTATCGGCAAAGTAGGCAAAAGCTATGTCCTCGCCAGTGAAACATGCGCGCTGGATCTCGTAAACGCTAAGTACGTGAGAGATGTGGAGCCGGGAGAAATTGTTTTCATAAATGGGGGGCGCATCGAATCCGTTAAGCCGTTTCCTAAAATGCGAAAAGCGTCATGCATATTCGAGTTTATATATTTCGCAAGGCCGGACAGTAATATATTTACAAAAAACGTGTATTTGACGCGCAAGCGCCTGGGCAAGGCCCTCGCAAAAGAACATCCCGTGCCCGGGGCTGATTTTATAATGCCGATACCGGATTCCGGTGTCTACGCGGCTTTAGGGTTTTCTGAAGAATCAAAAAGGCCCGTCGAAATGGGCATGATACGAAACCACTATATAGGCAGAAGCTTCATACAGCCATCGCAACACAGGAGAGATTTTGCGGTAAAGGTAAAACTAAATCCCATAAGAGACGTTTTAAAAGGCAAGAAAATCGCGATAGTCGAAGACTCGATCGTAAGGGGTACGACCTCGAGGCTAAGGGTAAAGGCTTTAAGAGAAGCCGGCGCAAAAGAGATTCACATGCGCGTAAGTTGTCCTCCACTCATATCGCCTTGTTACTACGGGATCGATTTCCCTACGACAAAAGAATTGATCGCCTCAAAACATTCAATTGAAGAAATCAGAAAATTTATCGGCGTCGATAGTTTGAAATATATTAGCCTTAAAGGCATGCTGAATTCCATGATGCTACCTAAAGAGAATTTCTGCACGGCCTGCTTCACAAAAGATTATCCTGAACCGGTAAATAAGTGCTTCACAAAAAAAGGGCTTGAGACAAGAAGGAATAAATGCCTGCTTTTATAAAAGATAGGAACTGGATAGCAATTTTAGATTTTGGTTCCCAATACACCCATCTTATCGCGCGCAGGGTAAGAGAGTGCGGCGTTTATTCCGAGATCGTGCCGTTTAACATTCCTGCCAGGAAACTGCTCTCGCGGAAGCCAAGCGCCATTATATTATCGGGTGGGCCATCCAGCGTTATTTCGCGAAAAAGTCCGGTCTGCGACAAAAACATTTTTAGCTTAGGTCTGCCGGTACTCGGCATATGCTACGGCGCGCAGCTCATGGCCAATGTGCTGGGAGGCAGAGTCAGTAAGGCCGGAAAGAGAGAGTATGGAAAAGCAATCCTCAAGATTAAATCGGGAAAAATGCTCCTAAAGGGGCTAAAGCAAAAGGAAGCCGTATGGATGAGCCACGGAGATAAAGTGACAAAGCTTCCTGCGGGTTTTAAAATTGCCGGCGCTACCGCCAATTCGCTTATTGCAGCCATGGAAGACAAAAAGAGAAAATTCTTTGGTTTGCAGTTTCACCCGGAAGTTATTCATACCCCGGGTGGTAAAAAAATACTGAAAAATTTCGTTATAAACATTTCCCGCTGCAAGACGGGATGGAACATGCGCTCATTCGTAAAAAAGGCCATAAAAGACATAAGAAGCACCGTTGGCAACGAAAAGGTTCTCTGTGGCTTAAGCGGCGGGGTGGATTCTAGCGTTTTGGCAACGTTGCTCCATAAAGCAATCGGCAAAAACCTCATTGCCGTGTTTGTCGACAACGGCGTACTGCGCAAAGACGAAGCAAGGCTTGTTGAAAAACGTTTTAAGCGCCATTATCACATTAACCTGAAAACCGTAAACGCGGGCAATATTTTTCTTAAAGGTTTAAAGGGTGTTAGGGATCCCGAGAAAAAACGTAAAACAATCGGGAAAATATTTATTGACGTCTTCACGAAAGAGGCAAAGAAGTTCGGAAGAATCAAGTTTTTAGCGCAGGGCACTCTTTACCCGGACATTATCGAGTCGCGATCCGCTTTTGGGGGCCCTTCGGCTACTATAAAAACACATCATAACGTGGGCGGGCTTCCCAAAAACCTTAAATTCAAGCTGATTGAGCCACTCAAGGATTTATTTAAAGACGAGGTAAGGCTTTTGGGTAAAGAATTGGGTTTGCCTGACGACATTGTTTACCGACAACCGTTTCCGGGGCCGGGGCTGGCTGTCAGGATTCTGGGAAGCATAACTCCGGAACGCCTGAGAATACTGCGCGAGGCAGGCTGGATTTTAATGAACGAGGTAAAGCGAGCGGGGCTCTACAATAAACTCTGGCAGTCTTTCTGTGTTCTTCTTCCTTTAAAAACAGTCGGCGTCATGGGGGATGAGCGAACGTACGAAAGTGTAATCGCGATAAGGGCCGTGGAAAGCGAAGACGCCATGACAGCTCGCTGGGCGAAGCTACCTTATGATTTTCTGGGAAAAGTTTCAAATAGAATAGTAAATGAAGTAAAAGGCGTAAACAGGGTCGTATACGACATTAGCTCAAAACCACCCGCGACAATCGAGTGGGAATAGGGCGCTAAACTAAATCAATATGCCTACACATAGAATCGAAGTAAGAAACAAGTCCGGTATTTTTGACGTGATCGGTGAGGGCGCAAAAAAGGACATGCTCGACATCGGTATTAAGGGCACCAAAAGCGTGTCCTTTATCCGGGTTTACTTTATTGAAGCAGACCTCGACGCTAAAGCGCTGGACCACATATGTAAGAACCTTCTCGCGGATCCGATAACGGAGGAGTATGCATTTGACCGGGGCTTCGAAATCCGGGAGAAAAAGGACCTGCACGTAGTCGAAGTGGCTTACAATCCCGGTGTAATGGACCCGGTTGAAGAAAGCACCAAGAAAGCCCTCCTCGACCTCGGTATAAAAAATATAATCTCAGTACGAACCGCCAAAAGATATGTGATCAAGGGGAATTTCTCCAAAAATGAAATGGATTTCATAACTGAGAAAATCCTCTGCAACAAGGTTATCCAGCATGTACCCAAGCCTAATGAGAAACAACCCACGCCACCTTCGTACAAATTCAAACTTATAACCGTAGACATGCTGGGTGCGGACGACAAGACCCTTATGAAAATTGCAAAAGAGGGGCAACTCTTCTTGAGCCTTGAAGAAATGAAAACAATAAAAAATTATTTTCATGGCCAGGGCCGCAATCCGACTGACTGCGAGCTTGAATCCATAGCACAGACCTGGTCGGAGCACTGTAGTCATAAAACATTCCGCGGCATAATTGAATATGAAGAACACGGCGAAAAGAGCAAAAAAGAAACGAGGACCATAAAGAATCTTCTTAAAAATACCGTGATGCTTGCCACCGAAGAACTGGCTAAAAAATGGTGCGTTTCCGTTTTTAAAGATAATTCCGGCGTTATTGAATTTGATAAAGATTACGACGTATGTTTTAAGGTTGAGACCCACAACCACCCGTCTGCGCTTGAGCCTTACGGCGGAGCGGGAACAGGTATAGGCGGTGTTATAAGAGACCCTCTCGGAACCGGCAGGGGCGCGAAACCGATTTTGAACACGGATGTTTTCTGTTTCGGCACGCCTGATACGCCTTTTGATAAGCTTCCACCCGGCGCGCTGCATCCCAAGCGCGTGATGAAAGGCGTCGTGAGTGGTGTGCGGGACTACGGAAACCGCATGGGGATTCCCACTGCAAACGGAGCAGTTTTATTCGATGAACGCTATATCGGAAATCCACTCGTCTATTGCGGTAACGTTGGCATAATGCCTAAAAAATATGCCGACAAAAGAGTCGATCCCGGAGATATCCTTATAGTGGTTGGCGGTAAAACCGGTAGAGACGGCATACACGGGGCGACATTTTCCTCAGGCGAACTTACCTCCGAATCCGAAGCGACATCAAGTTCAGCGGTCCAGATCGGAAATCCCATAACTGAAAAGAAGGTTACTGATACAATCCTCCAGGCAAGAGACAGGGATCTATATAAAGCCATAACAGACTGCGGCGCCGGCGGGCTATCTAGCGCGGCAGGGGAGATGGGCGAGGAAACCGGGGTTCTCGTGCACCTGGATAGAGTTCCTTTGAAATATAGCGGCCTTTCCTACACGGAAACGTGGATCTCAGAGGCGCAGGAACGGATGGTATTGGCCGCCGATCCTGAAAATGTGGATGAGCTTCTTAGCGTCTTCAGGAAAGAAGATGTCGAAGCTGTGGTTATCGGGGAATTTACTGACACAAAAATGCTCGAATTGAAATATAACGATCATACTGTCGCAAAGCTTGACATGAAATTCTTGCATAAAGGGGTTCCGCAAATAAAGAGAAAAGCGGTATGGAAAAAGAAATCACATCCTGAGCCGAAAAAAAGATCTCCGGGTGACCTCACGAAATTCCTCTTGAATATTCTATCATCCTGGAACGTATGCAGCAAGGAGTGGATCATAAGGCAATACGACCACGAAGTCCAGGGCGGAAGCGTTTTAAAACCCCTGCAAGGCGTGGCAAACGACGGCCCCGGGGACGCCTGCGTGATAAGGCCGAGGCTTGACTCAGATAAAGGCATTATAGTTTCAAACGGCATAAACTTCTTATACGGGCTTATTGACCCTTACTGGATGGCGGCCTCGGCAATAGATGAGGCGCTAAGGCAGATTATCGCAGTCGGCGGAAATCTCGATAGAGTAGCGATCCTGGATAACTTCTGCTGGGGCAACACAAACAAGCCTCATCAACTGGGAGAGTTAGTAAGGGCGTCTTTGGCTTGTTACGATATCGCGAAAGGGTATGGGACTCCCTTTATATCCGGAAAAGATAGCTTAAATAACGAATATTCTGTAAACGGTAAGTCCATATCGATTCCTTCCACACTTCTTATTTCCGCGATGTCTGTCATAGATGATGTGACAAAAACTATTTCAATGGACGCTAAAATTGCCGGAAACCACATCTATGTCGTAGGAGAAACATTTAACGAAATGGGAGGCTCTCACTACTGGAAAATACTGGGATTCACCGGGAACTCGGTTCCTCGCGTAAATTGCAAAAAAGGAAAAATACTCATGTCAAGGCTCTCTTCTGCAATTTCAAAGGGCCTTGCGGTATCGTGTCATGATTGTTCAGAAGGCGGACTTGGCGTAGCAACAGCCGAGATGGCTTTCGCCGGCGGCCTGGGCATGGATTTGGGCCTAAAAGGCGCCCCGCAGGGAGAAGCGATAAGAGATGACGCTACGCTCTTGTTTTCCGAGTCGAATACGCGTTTTGTCGTAGAAGTCCCGCGCGAAAAACAAAAAGCCTTTGAAAAATTTATGAAGGGCTCTTCGTTCGGGCTCCTGGGCGCTACAAAAAAACAAAGTACTTTTTCAATCAAGGGCCTGGGAGGAAAAACCATCGTAAAAACAGATATAAGTAAATTAAAAGGGGCATGGCAAAAGCCCTTTAGCAAAAAGGCTAATTAGCGATGCCAAAAGCAAAAGTATTAGTGCTCCGAACGGCCGGGACCAACTGCGATTTAGAAACTGCATACGCATTCAAAAAAGTCGGCGCTTCCTGTCAGCTTGTCCACATAAACCGCCTGGTCTCGGGGGAAACAAAGCTCGATAAGTATAATATCCTTGCAATACCCGGGGGGTTTACATACGGCGATGACATAGCAAGCGGGAAAATACTCGCAAATGAAATCAGGTTTAAGTTAAAAAAAGACGTTACCAATTTCGTAAAAAATGGAAAACTTATAATCGGCATCTGCAACGGGTTTCAGGTTCTTGTAAAGTCCGGCCTTTTACCGAACACAAGCGGTACTGCCGGAGAGCTCCAAGCAACTTTAAGCATCAATGATTCCGGTAAGTTCGAGGATAGATGGGTATATCTCAAAACTTATAAATCACAAATTACAAATCACAAATGCGTGTGGACGAAAGGCATAGGGGATGTGATTTATCTACCTGTCGCTCATGCTGAAGGTAAGTTTATTCCGAAAGATACGGCAACCCTTAGCGAAATGAAGAAAAACGGCCAGATCGTATTTACGTATTGTGGGAAAAAAGGGGAAAGGCCCGGTTACCCCGAAAATCCTAACGGTTCAGTGGAGAATGTCGCAGGCATATGCGACACTGGCGGGCGCGTGTTCGGGCTTATGCCGCACCCGGAAAGGCACATACGCACCACACAGCATCCGCGCTGGACAAGGATACAGAAGAAAAAGCGCTCTCTTGACGGCCTTCAAATATTTAAAAACGGCGTGAAGATTGCATCTAAACTATAAAAAACGAGTTGCAAGTATGATGAAACTCTTAAAAGACATATTCTCTAGTGCAAATAAGGAAAGCCGGGATAAAGAAGAAGACTTTATTCATAAAGAGATCGTCGAAACCTTCTTTAAAAAAAGCATCCACGATGTTCCACAGAAAAAGACATTCGGAATAAACAAGAAAACGGCGATTATTGCCCTGATCCTTCTCGTCTCGGCTCTTGTAATGTCGCCGATAATCATTATACTTTATAACAAAAGCGTCGACGGCTTAAGCGAAAAATCCGCACTAACTGAAATTCATTATTCCGAAAAAATTATTGAAAACGGCCGTATAAACCATTCTGACATAGAAGAGACGTTCCTTGACGGAGATGCAAAGGCAAAAAGTTCTTTTTTAAAAGTGAGCATAAAACTCGTAAATTCCGGACCGGAAGGCAGGGCGGCACTGGTAATGAGATTCCGGGAACCGCTTGACCTTGAAGGCAAGCACTTACTCGTCACCGCGCGCGCTCAAAACGGTACTAAAAAAGTTAAAATAATATTAAAAAATTCAAAAAACCGGTTTTATGAGTTCGCGGATATTTCTTTTTCGTCAAATTGGAACATGAATAATATATTTATGGGCAAAAAGCACGATTTTGATTTAAAAAGCATAAAAGAATTGAAATTCGAATTCGGAAGCAATACTGCCGGCAATAAAGAGGGTACAATTTTATATTTAAAGGACCTGGCCGTAAGAGGGGTTTTTTAGCATGAAAATTTTTGCCATAACCAATCAAAAGGGCGGCTGCGGAAAAACGACGACGGCAACGAATCTTGCCGCGGCGTTCGCGCAGAAAGGCAAGAAAACGCTTCTCATAGACCTTGATCCGCAATCACACGCTTCCATAGGGCTCGGCGCCATAAGGGTTGAGCCACATGATTCCGTATTTAGCCTATTTTCAGCAGGGCAGGAAAATGCGAAAAAAATACAGGATCTGGCCATAAAAATAGAAAGCGGTTTTTTTCTCATACCGTCTCACATAATCCTAAGTACCATTGAACACGAACTTAAGGAAAGAGAAGACGGGCTTCTCATACTCACAAAGGCCATTACACGCTCGGATTTAAGCTACGACTACATTGTTATCGATTGCCCGCCAAACCTCGGGTTTCTGACGTTCAACGCCCTGCGCGCGGCCAATGAAATAGTTATTCCGGTAGAAACAAGCGCCTTTGCGCTGCTCGGCGTGGGAAAACTAATAAGCATGGTTGAGCTCATAAAAATAAAGCTTCATCACGCCCCGCACATAAAAGGGCTTGTTACTATGTTTGATGAGTATTCTGATTTCGCGGAGAAAATGCTGCAAAAAATTAAATACATATTCAAAGACAAATTATTAAAAACGATTATATCTCAGGATATGGCATTGCGCCAGGCGCAGGAAAAATGCATGTCTATTTTTAAAAGCAATGCCCAGTCCCGCGGCGCGCATGACCATCTGGGACTGGCAGAAGAGCTCCTCGAACTTGAGCAGCAGGAGTCATCTGAAAATATATTCCACGAAATGCGTAAGATCCTGCACGGGGTCTACGGTAACGTGTATTCAAAACAAAAGGTCTTTCAATTTTACGCCCCTCATGCAAAAGTAGTTTACGTCGTAGGCGACTTTAATAACTGGAAAATGGACGACAATAGCAGGTTGGAAAGGTCCGAAAAAGGGGAGTGGGAGAAGTCCGTTTATCTTGTGCCGGGGCGGTACAGGTACAAGTTCGTTGCCGACGGCTTATGGCTCTGGGATCCGCAAAACACTGAAAAAGAGCCAAATCCTTACGGAGATTACGACTCGGTTTTTAAAGTCTGAATGAACCTGTTTCAATCTGTGTTTTTCGCATGAAACAGGTTCAAAAAAAATAACGAGGTTAAAATGGCACCTTTAAAACAAGATTTTACAAAAGAAGATCCCTGGCGAATATTTCGAATAATGAGCGAATTCGTTGACGGTTTCGAGGAATTGGCGGATTTAAAAAATGCGGTTAGCGTATTCGGTTCGGCGCGCTCAAAACCAAGTGACAAGTATTACAAATTAGCTGAAAAAACCGCCTCGCACATGGCCAAGTCCGGTTATACTGTCATAACCGGCGCAGGCCCCGGCATAATGGAAGCTGCCAACAAGGGCGCTAAAAAATCCGGAGGCGACTCTATAGGGCTAAATATCTTAATACCAACCAAGCAAAAGCCTAATAGATACGTAACTCGGCTTATCGATTTCAAATATTTCTTCTGCAGAAAAGTAATGTTCGCCAAATACAGCAAGGCCTTTCTCGTGTTTCCCGGCGGATTCGGTACTTTAGACGAACTCTTCGAAGCCCTTTCTCTTGTGCAAACGCAACGCGTGGATCCGTTTCCCGTTATACTGGTAGGCAAAGACTACTGGAAGGGCCTCATTAAATGGATGCAAACAGCACTGGTCAAGAGGGGCACATTAGTTAAATCGGAACTTTCCATTTTTACCCTGATAGACGACCCCAGGGAAATGACCGGTTTCATCAGAGATTTCTACCGGAAATGAACTGGTTTTTTCTATCATTAGCCTGCGCACTCTTCACGGCAACTACTGCCGCCATATCCAAAACGTTATTACGTAAGAGAGACGAGTTTTCTGTCCTCTGGATAACCTACGCGCTCGCCTTGCCCTTTCTCCTGATTATGTTTATTAAACAACCGCGGCCGGAACTTACACTTGATTTCTGTAAAGTCATGGCCATAATGCTGCCTATTGAAGCAACGGCAGTTTTAATGTATTTGCACGCGCTTAAAACTTCGCCTATTTCTCTGGTTTTTCCATTTCTTGGGCTGACACCGGTATTTAGTATTTTTACCTCATCCCTAATATTGAACGAAAAATTCACACCTCTTGGAATAGGAGGGATAGTGCTGGTTTCATTAGGGGCGTATCTGGTGAACGTCCACTCCATAAAAGACGGTGCATTAGCGCCTATAAAAAATATGCTCAAGGAAAAGGGAGTGCTCCTCATGATCGCGGTCGCTTTTCTCTTTAGCTTTACTTCAGTGTTTGGGAAAAAAGCGGTTCTGCTGACAAGTCCCGAAACCTTCCCCGCAGTTTATTATACTATTTTTTGCGTTCTACTTTTACCGATAGTCGTAGGCCGATGGCAGCGCTCCCGTCGGCGGCAGGTGAATTCCGGGCATGCCCCAAGCAGCCAAAATGTCACACGTAAAGAAGTTTTATTATTTTTGGTGATGGGCGCCTCATTCGGAATGGCTATTCTTTTTCATTATAAAGCAATATCGCTTGTTAACGTCTCTTATATGATTTCGGTAAAGAGGCTTAGCCTGATAATCGGCGTATTTTACGGCGCTTTAATATTTAAAGAAAAAAATATCGGATACAGGCTATTGGGTACGGCTGTAATAGTGGCAGGGGTCATGGTGTTGTCGCTGGCGGGATGAGGTAATAAACAGCCCCCTCATCAGTTGAGGGGGCTGGAACATCTTGTTGGGTTAACTATTATTGCACGGATGGCAACAGCTTGTACTATTTAATAGTGGACCAGACAACTGGTCATGCTGTTGTCATCCTTTATTTAGTATACATTGAAAATTGTGAAAAATCAAGTTGACCTGGTAACTTTTAGATATTACAATAACGGAAAGCCTATGGGCCATTTTGGTATAGGAATTTTTGCGGGAAAGGGAATAGAGCACCCGACTGCGAAAGCGGCTATTACAAATAATAGTATTATAATTAATAAAAATTTTGATATACGCATTTTGGTTCCTTAAGACGAAGTCATTGTAACACGGAGTTAGAATAAAATGAAGAAAAAAGTATTTCCTATAGCGTTTACTATAATCACGATAACCGTCGCGATCGCAGGCGCCGTATGCGCGTACATATTTAATACGGCTTTTGCCAGGGGTACGATCGATTATTTCTCTTTTTTCGCGGCTATGTTTTTGATCGTTGACGGGTTTTACAAAATCAAGCATTATAAAAACGAGCCCTATTTTCCTAATCATTTCATAAGGCACTTCAGGATAATCATAGGGGCTTGCATTTTCACCATACACATAATGCAATTTGCATACGGGGTATAATGGATAGCGTGAAGTATGATACTCTTCAGGAAGAAAATTTGCTTCGGTTCGAATCGGTATGCATGCGCTGTGGCAGATGCTGCGGATCAAAAGATGGCGACCCTTGCGCAAAATTGCGGACAAATTCTGACAGGAGATATTACTGTGAGATTTATCGGGATAGGCTCGGCCCGCAAAAAACCGTAAGCGGCAGGGTGTTCAACTGCGTGCCCATAAGGGAGATGGCAAAATACGGTTACGCCAGGCCGGATTGCGCCTATAATAACGCAAGACAATGACTGATATATATTTTCTAAAAAGCGGGTGTTTCCAGGACGGGCTAAAACTCCTGGTATATTTTATACCACTGGTTTATATCTTTGTAAAAAAGCGCGAATTGAAACTTAAATTTTTCGCGCTATTCTGTCTGGGGCTATTTCTTTTGTTTTCGTCAAACCTGCTGGACTTTCTTGATGAGTTCCGCGCCCTGGACAGTTTACCTGTCATAGGACATGGGCATCCGATGCAGGATTTTTTTGAAGATACGATAGGTTCGATGCTGGGTTTTATTATTTTAGTCGTGGCCATGCGCCTTGAGCTTAAGAAAAGAAAGGGGTGAAAACTATGTGTAAATGCTGCGCAGCTCACAAAAAACCTAAGAAAAAAAAGAAGAAAAAGAAGAAGTAGCAGGGGAAAGGGGTAAACAATGAAAGCGTTAAGATTTAGCGTTATAATAATGGTTTTGTGCCTTGTAATTTCAGGTTTTTCCTTTGCCGAGGACACAGATAAGAAAAAAGATGCCATGATGGAAGGCCCGATGATGGGGGATCCGATGATGCGTGGCGGACCCGAGGGTTTTCCCATGATGGGCATGATACCTGTCGGTGACATGGTCGCTACCTCCGACGGCGGAGTAGTCATTCTTATCGGAAACCGCCTTGTAAAATACGATAGCAACCTTAGGCTTGTAAAGGAAACGAAAATAGAAGTGGGCAAAAAAAAGTAACAAGAAATACATCAAAAAACCTGCCGGTAGGCAGAGAAGGAGAAAAAAAATGCCGTATAACAGCGAATTGGATGAACGCCTGTATTCTAAATCATTTGAAGTGGAAGCAGGGCGCCTCACTGTGAGTGTTTATTCATACAATAAAGGCATGAAAAAAATGCAACTTACGCGGGAAAACAGAACCGCAGACGGTGATTTCCGGTTCGGTAAGCTCGGAAGAGTAACTAAGGAAGAAGCGGAATCAATGATTCCTTTAATGCAGGAAGCATTAAAGAGTATGGACTAAATTCTCCGGTAACGGGGGATAGAGGTTAAGAGACGGGATTTACGGGATTTCCATTCAGGAAACCCGTAATGTTCCCGATGGTTGTATCCAGTATTCTCTGCAACGCCTGTTTTGAATAAAATCCGATATGTGGTGTAAAAACTACGTTTTCCCTCTGCAGAAGAAAACAATTCCTGAGTGTTAACTGAAGTTTTTCCGGGGTATGCAATTCCTTCCTTCTTCTCATCAAAAGTTGTTTTTCCTCAAGTATAATATCCTCGCCTTCAAGGACGTCCAGGCCGGCACCGGCTAATGCCCCTTGATCCAGTGCCCTGGCAAGCGCAACCGTATCCACCAGCCCGCCACGGGCCGTATTAATAAGAATGGCGCCCTTCTTTATCAATTTTATGCTGTCTTCGTTTATCAAGTGGTGTGTCTTCTTATTATAAGGGGCGTGCAGGCTTATTATATCGGACCGGCCAAGTAGCGTTTCAAAATCAGCATATTCAAAACCTAGAACCTCCGATAAAAACTGATTTGGCTTGGGATCAAAGGCAAGAACCTTCATGCTGAAGCCTACGGCCATCTTTATGACCCTTAAGCCTATGTGCCCGGTGCCAACTACACCGATCGTCTTTCCCTTAAGATCAAATCCCATGAGCCCTTTAATGGCGAAATCGCACTTACTTGCCTTAACATGCGCTTTTTTAAGATGGCGCGCGATTGATAAAATAAGGGCGAAGGTGTGCTCGGCAACCGTGTTTTCGCCGTAGGTTGGGACGTTCGACACGACGATACCTTTTTTCCGCGCGTAATCGACGTCGATATGATCAAATCCGGTAGAGCGGGTCGCTATAAACTTTAGGTTTGGCAATGAATCGATTATCTTTTTATCTACCTTTGAATTTATAAAAGTGGAGAGAATGGCGCTATCTTTGATTTTATCGAGAACGAGGCCGGCGGTTTCTTTAAAATTCTTGATTTCACCGGATGAACTTAAATGTTTCTTAAGGTATTCTATCTCCCAGGGGTCTTCAATATCTACGACGGATATTGCGGGGTTCATGCGCGATTTTTCTCGATCTCTTCCTTTATAATCTGATCTATGTATTGGTCGGCTTCGGCCATGTCTTCGAAAATATCGATCATGGGTAGGATCTTCATTACCTCGAATACCTTTTCGATCTGCGGTTGAAGATTTATCATGGCAAAGGTCGCGAGCTTCTTTTCCAGGGTCTTTTTAGCCCACACAACAACCCTTATGCCAACCGAGCTTATATAGTCCACGGCCTTCATGTCCATGATGACCGCCTTCGTTCCGTCGTGGATAAGCTCTTTTACTTCGTCTTCCAGCTTCTGGTGCGACTCCGCGTCAATCGCCCCTTTTAACTCGACTGCGTAAACATGATTCGGTTTCTTTTCAACTTTTATAGATAGCGCCATTTTTCCTCCCGTTTTTATATTGAATTTGTGTAACGTGTTATTATATTCGACCTTCCCGCATATGTAAAGTAAAATGTTTACGGGAATTTGATTTTAGCGCATTTTGTGGTATAATCAATTAAGCTTATATATATAGGAGTAGCGTGTTTATGATTACCAAAAAGATCGCGATTATATGCATAACATTAGTTTTTGCGTGCTGCGCTTTCTCTTCTAGCGCTTCCGCGGGGCCGCTATTCGAGTTAATGGCGGTTGGCGAAAGCCAAAAAGAGATGGAGAAAGAGCTGGATAAGGAGACGAAGGCCTACAAAGCTATTAAAAGGGCCATAGAAAATGGCCACATCAAAAAAGGTGAATCCGCGGATAAAATACGAAAAAGGTACGGGGCACCTGTTATCACGCTTTCTGATCGGCAGTATGCCGAGAAATGGGTTTACAAACCGGGTTACGCCTCCTATTTTGACGGCATAAAAATATATCTATTCTTTGATGACGACAAAGCCCTGAAAGGCGTAAGGGTAATGAGCGGGGCTAGGTAAGGGAGGGAAGATGGATACTCTTTTTTTAAGTCCTTTGGAAATATCGCGCGCTTTAAGCCGCATAGGAGTAAAGAAGGCAACCGCGACAATCTTTGAGCAACTCATCTTCGGAGTACTGGCAGGGATATATATTGCCTTCGGCTGCAATGCCGCTACTGCCATATTAAGCGGGGGGACGCTTGACCCGGGCCTTGCGATATTTCTTGCAGGCAGCGTATTTAGCGTGGGTCTCATGCTGGTTTTAATTCCCGGCTCGGAGCTCTTCACCGGGAACATACTCATGACCATAGGTTTTATTTATAGAAAATATCGCTTCATAAAAGTCCTGCGCAACTGGCTCGTTGTTTATTTCGGTAATTTAGTGGGCGCGCTTATCATCGTGTGGCTCGTATTCGGCACCGGCCTCCTGGGGCAGGTAGGTAATTTAACACCCGCAGGAGAGGTGGCAGTCAGAATCGCTGAGAAAAAATTGCACCTGGGCTTTGCAGAAGCCCTGTGCCGGGGAATTTTATGTAATATGCTCGTGTGCCTGGCGGTAATCATGTGTATAGCCTCAAAGTCTCTAATCGGCAAAATATTCGGTATCTATTTTCCGATCATGGCATTCGTCGTCTCCGGTTACGAACACTCCGTGGCTAACATGTATTTCATACCGGCAGGCCTTGTGCTAAAAGGACAATTCGCATCGGGCTTCTTTTCAATGTTCAATAACCTAATCCCTGTAACGATAGGCAATATCATAGGTGGGCTTTTAATAGTGCTTTTACATCCAAAAGTCGAGGAACGAATCGGCCGATTACTTATGGGAAGAGGGTAGGGGTAGTTAAAAATATGAAAAAAACAGCGCTTGTAGCGGGTGCCGGTGGATTTATAGGCGGTCACCTCGTAAAGCGATTGAAAAAAGAAGGGTACTGGGTTCGCGGCGTAGATTTAAAGCATCACGAATTTAGCCCGACAAAAGCTGATGATTTCGTAATAGGGGACCTTCGCGATGTGGCTACGTGCAATAGAGTTATGGACCGGGCATTTGACGAAGTCTATCAGTTGGCAGCCGACATGGGTGGGGCCGGATTTGTCTTTACGGGGAAAAATGATGCCGTGGTTTTACATAATTCCGCCTCGATCAATCTAAACATGCTCGAAGCGGCAAAAAATACGAAGATAAAAAAGATATTTTACTCCTCATCGGCCTGCATATATCCGAAGCATAATCAGCTTGACCCGAATAACCCAAAATGTTCGGAAGATTCCGCGTATCCCGCAAGCCCTGATAGCGAATATGGCTGGGAAAAACTTTTCAGCGAGCGGCTATACATGGCTTATCATCGTAATTACGGGATGGATATTCGCATTGCCAGATTTCACAACATATTCGGCGAAGAAGGAACCTGGCGCGGGGGAAGAGAGAAGGCTCCTGCTGCATTATGCAGAAAAGTCGCGGAAACAAAAGACGGTGGAACAAGTGAAATGTGGGGAGACGGAAAACAAACCAGGTCTTTCCTATATATAACAGAGTGCCTAGAAGGCGTAAGTCGCTTAATGAAATCGGACTTTGCGGGGCCCGTCAACATCGGGTCCGATGAGATGGTTACCATAAATGATCTGGCCAAAATGATTATGGGCGTCGCGGGTAAGAATTTGCAAATAAAGCACGTTGAGGGGCCGCTCGGGGTAAGAGGAAGAAATTCCGACAATAAACTGATCCGTGAAAAACTGGGCTGGGCGCCAATGTGTAGCTTGAAAACCGGTTTAGAAAAAACGTATCCCTGGATAGAAGCGCAGGTCAAATTAGGTAGGACAGCAAGTAAACAGGTCTGACTATTTTAATGATTTGTTTTTTCTTAAATGCCTGGGCAGTATCCGCTTCTTCCGGTTAAATAGGGGGTGCGCGGGAAAAGGGAATGACAAAATACATATTAAGCCTTGTTTTTCTTATGACTCTTACAACCG
Organism: Candidatus Omnitrophota bacterium; assembly: GCA_013203315.1. Taxonomy (GTDB): domain Bacteria; phylum Omnitrophota; class Gorgyraeia; order JABMRN01; family RBG-13-46-9; genus JABMQJ01. Next base: position 28,199 of record JABMQJ010000024.1, read on the forward strand.
GGGCTGCTTATGCGCATCCACCAAACTCCATGGGAACGCGCTATAACCGGGAAGATAAAACATTAGAAATTCACATTGTCCATCCTGTCCGAAACCCAAAAAAACATTATGTGGAAAAAGTCACAATTGCCAAAAACGGCGATCCTGCCGTGACAAAAGAATTCACGGAACAGGAGAACGACAAAGTGCAAAACGTTATTTTTGAGCTTGTTGATGTAGATCCGGAGGACATTGTTGTCATAGAGGCTCACTGTAGTATAAGCGGAAAATTAAAAGGAAAACTGGATTTAAGCAAATTGATTAAATAAAAAAGGAGACACCGATGAACCTTAAAGAACTGGAAATGCGTTCGGAAAGAGAGTTTAATAACACGATATGCCTGATCGGCATTATTCCGTTTTTGGTTTTTGTTCATGTTTTAGCCGATAAGTTCGGCTTTAAAATATTCATCGGCGAAACAGGTTACATTGTGCTTGTTTCCATGATAATCCTGCTTTTGGGTATAATTATGGGCAAAAAAATGCTTTGGCGCGTAATAAAGCGCCTTATCGATTTTAACCAGCAGGTTATAGGGTTGCAGAGGGACCTTATAGAGAAAAAAAGGCTGGCTGCGATCACGGAAACTACCCTGACGCTTGGGCACGAAATCAATAATCCGCTTGCCGTTATATCCGGAAATCTTGAGTTCATTGAAAATGATTTTGAAAAAAGCAATATACCAAGCACTATACAAGAGCGATTTATTACTATAAAAAATCATTGCGAACGCATAAGGGAAGCGACTAACAAGTTGGCGCACCTGGCAAAGCCGTCCATGCGCACAATTTACGGCGATACTAAAATAATCGATCTGGCTAAATCCAAGATTAACTTACCCGAGAAAAAGTAACATGCCAGCAAAAAGCGCACTGGTCATTTTAGCGAATGGCTTCGAGGAAATAGAGGCGATAGCACCTGTAGATATCCTGCGAAGGGCCGGGGTCAAGGTAACCGTGGCTGGCTTATCCGGGCTCGAGATAGAAGGAGCACATGGCGTAAAGTTTACAGCCGATAGCAAGTTGGACGGCCTAAAAGAAGAATTTGACGCTGTAATACTTCCCGGTGGCGGTCTCGGCGCCGAGAACCTTTCCAAATCATACGAAGTAAGGGTTCTGGTAAAAGAAATGCACCTAAAGGGGAAGATCGTAGCCGCGATATGCGCGTCTCCTGCAGTGGTCCTGGCACCCATGGGGATTCTTAACGACAAGAAAATAACCTGTTATCCTTCTGAAAAAAACTCTTTACCAAGCAATGTCACCTTCATAGATAAACCCGTTGTAGTAGATGGCCTTATCGTAACAAGTAAAGGACCGGGAACTGCCATCTCCTTTGGTTTAAAACTCACCGAACTCCTTCTGGGTAAAGACGCAGCAGATTCCCTAAAGAAGAAACTTCTCGTTTAGGCCCGGGGCATAATAGTAAAGATACAATATAATAAAAAAATGATGAAAAAAATATCACTGATTGCCCTATTCTTGACGCTAGCTTTTTGTACTTTTACGTTAGCCCAATATGCTGAAATAGCGACCGAAGAGATATTATCAAAAGAGGAGCCGATTTTTGAGAAGAAAGCTAAAGACGAGATAGAAATAAGTTCTTTCGGTGAATACAGTTGGGTGAAACAGGGGTCCAGGAAAGGCAATTGGAATATCTCAATAAATCGAATTGCGTATCTTGTGCACAATATGCCGGTTGCCTATGCGGATTTTACGGTCCGTACGCGTTTTCTTGAAACAGATTATAATTTTGATTTCGGTTCCTACTACAAGATAGAAAAAGGATATGTACACGGTGAGGTCGGCTTCGGAGCCGATGTCGATTACACATATCGCCTTAAGGCGCTTGCCGAGATTGAGTATAAACTTATTGGTACGCTATTTGTGAATGTAGACGGAACGTTTCTGAATTACGAGACTGCTAATGTATTCGTTACTTCACCGGGGCTGGTTTATTATTTTGGTAACCATTATATAGCCGCTGATTACGGCATGTCTCTTAGCGAAGGTCGCGATCCGGCGTATTTTGGTATGGTACGGGGACACCTTGGCCTGAATAAATATCTTGGTTTATGGTTTAGCGGCGCGGCCGGTGAACGTTTATACGATATTTTCGAGCTTAATTCCTCAAAACAGGCCGGCTACATATTGTCTTCAGGTATAGAAGTTACCGTTTTTGAGGATATTAAATTAAGGGTCGGATTGTCATATTCTAAAGAAAAACCGGCTTTTATAAAAAGAAGTATAAATTTCAAAGGATCCATAAAGTTCTAGCGAGGAAGAGATGTTTTACGAAATAACACAGCATTTCTGGATAGTTGTAAGATTGTTGACTGTCTTTGTCGGGGGCCTGGTGATCTACATGATAATAAGGAAGGCAAGAGAAGCGACGTCAACAAAAATCCACGATCGCAGAACGAAAGACATAGATGCAGCGCTCATGGATTTCGTGGATTCCGCAAAAAGCAATACCAGCGACTCTATGTCAGAAGTATTGCAAAAAGCGAATCTCGGTGAATTAGCGTATCTATTGGATCGGATAAAGAATCTTCCGGATACCCCAAGAAAAAAAGTCTTGTATAAAGTTATCCTGTATTCCAATAGACTGAAAAACATAAAAAGAATCGCAATTTCAAAAAGTCCGCTAAGAAAAAAAATCCTGTCGATAAGAATACTAGGAAAATTAAAAGACGACACGTTGGTGCACGAACTAAAAGCGATTATAGATACATCGAATGACCCTGACATAATTTACGCGGTCATTCAGGCCCTCGGTGAAATAGAAAGTTCGCTTGCCGTAGATACGATCATGTCTTTGCTGGGAACAAATAAATTTTCAAATTCCAAAATATCCGCAATTTTAGAAACCATCGAGCACCCCATTCTGAATCATAGTTTAAAAAGACAGAAGGATAAAGACAGTACCGTGAGATTCTGGGTGGCAAATTTTCTGGGTAACTATAAAGATGACATTGCTTTTGAAGCCCTGGAAGAAATGCTAAAAGACAACGACCCGAATGTACGGGCTGCGGCATGCGAGAGTTTGGGTAAAATAGGCAATAAAAAAGCCGTCGACTTTCTCCATGAGCTTCTTCTTGATGATTTCTGGTTTGTTCGCCTTCATGCGATAAAAGCCCTGGGCCAGTTTCTTTCTACCGGGAGTATCAAGAGAATCATCCCGTCCCTCCGGGACAAAAACTGGTGGGTGCGATATAACGCAAAGTCCACCTTGAAGAAGTTCGGGCCCGAGGTAGCTCCCTACATGCATCCTGTATTAAGAGACGGCGACAGGTTTGCCAGAAATTCCGCAGTAGAAATATTGGAAGAGACCGGATCTGCGGATAAGATGTTCGATAAGCTTATGTTCGATACTGTGTCGGATGAAAAGACACATAATTTATTTATAGATTTCATAGAAGCAGAGGGATTCCTATGGCTAAAATCCCGCTTAAAACAGATGGATAAGGAAAAAAGGCATTTTGTGATGAAGTTAATCGAAAAAGAAGACCTCGATATGTATGAAGACACGAAAGACAGAATTTATCACGGAGAATCGAAATGATGTACTTTTCGATCTACAAATTCTTTTACGTTGTATATGTTATATGCCTCATATACTTCTTATGTCTCGTTACCTATTTCTTTTTTCTTTTGGTAATCGCATTTTTAGAAAATAGGAGACGCGACATACAGCACAAAGACGAAAACTATAATACAGCCTTGTCTTCAAGGTTTACGATACCGGTAAGCATATTGATACCCGCGTTAAACGAGGAAAAAACGATTTTAAATTGCGTAAAATCCGCTTTAAATCAAGACTATCCGGAATTCGAAGTGATTGTCGTAAGCGACGGCTCTACGGATAGGACCGTGGAAATTCTCGCGCAGGAATTCAATCTCACGGAAACCGATATTTTTTATAGAAAAAAAGTTTCGAACAACAATATAGTCTCTATATATAAGTCCGGGAAATATCCAAATCTCACGGTTGTTAATAAACGTAATGGCGGACAAAAGGCCGCGGTTCTTAATAACGCGTTAGATTTCTCAAGGTATCGCTATATCTGCAGTATAGACGCTGATACAGTATTGGAAAAAGACGCCGTATTAAAGACCATGAGGCCCATACTCAGGGAACCGGATAAGATTGTCGGCGCCGGGAGCTTGCTCGGTATTCTTAACGGTTTTGTCGTTAAGGATGGAAAGATTCTAAAGAGAAAGTTTTCACGCTTTTCTCTTTCCTCATTCCAAACCCTGGAATATATAAGAAGCCATATCGGAAACCGGCTATCCTTGAGCAGGTTTCGCTCCATGCTTTGTATTTGCGGCGGATTCGGTGTATGGCGTAAGGATTTTTTACTCGAAATAGGAGGCTATTCTTCTGACTTTACATGCGAAGACATAGAGATAACTTTCAGGGCGCATGATCATATCGTTAAAAATAAAAAACCTTACAAGATTATCATGCTTCCTCACTGCGTCGCATGGACAGAAGGGCCCAGCCGTATAAAAAATCTTATAAAACAGCGAAATAGATGGCAGAGGGTAACGAATGAAACCGTCTGGCACTATCGCCACATGCTTTTTAACCCTAAATACGGATGGATAGGATTTCTGGGGGCACCATATTATCTATTTTATGAGAGTCTGGGGATATTTTTTGAACTGGCAAGCATTATGGTTCTTCTATGGGGAACGGTTTTAGGGTATGTGGCCCTCAACCATTTTTTGCTTATTCTGGCAATCATGATTTTATGCTATAGCATTACGACACTAGTTTCGCTGTTAATATTTGACAAAAACCAGCGCATGCTTTCGCTGAAAGACTTACTCGTATTCGCGGGGTTAAGCTTCTTGGAATTTTTCGGATATAGACAGATAATATCAATCGCCAGAGTGTTGGGAACCATCGACTTTATCCGTGGCGACAAGAAATGGCATAAATTCGAAAGAAACCATCAGACAACTTATTAAAAAAATAACCATTAGGGACGGTTTTGCATAAGGGCAAGATTTTAGCTAAAAGGTTGCCAAATCGGGAGTTTATAGGTATACTTTCCTAAAAGGGGGTGCTGTATGAGAAGAATATTAGCTTTAGTATTAATAGCTGTATTTATGCTATCTATCGCCGGTTGCGCAAGTAAGACAGAATATGATAAACTGATTGATCAAAAAGCAGCCGTTGAAAAGAAGGTTTTGGATCTTTCCGCAGACATAGATACCCACAAAAAGACAATCGCTGCCAGAGACATGGAGCTTCGGGATCTGAGAAGCTCCCTAAAAGCGGCAGAGGCAAAAGCCAACAGTCTTGCGGCCGAAGTAGCCAAATTAAAGCCTGCAGAGCAATAGGATTTAAGAGTATAATCCTTTGAAAAAACCCGCATTTGGAGGCTCCAGGTGCGGGTTTCTTTTCTATTTTTATATCAAATTTTGAACAGGGGAGAGGAGAAACATGAAAAAAGCAAGTGCGCGTCACATTCTTGTAGATTCAAAAGAGGCCTGTGAAAGCCTGAAATCTCAAATCGAAAAAGGTGCGGATTTCACACAAGTAGCAAAAGAGCACTCAAAATGCCCATCCGGTAAGAGTGGGGGAAGTCTTGGCGAGTTTACGCCCGGCCAGATGGTAAAAGAGTTTGATGCAGTAGTGTTTAGCGCTGAATTAAACAAGGTCCAGGGCCCCGTAAAGACTGATTTCGGTTACCATCTAATCGAGGTAACAAGCCGTAATGACAACTAAAATTAGATTAAAGATAGCGGGCATATTTAGCACATTATGGCGGAAATTCACGGAAGGGTCATATGTTACTTTTACAACTGTCGCGATCTTCGGTATTTTGCTTGGAATATTTTTAAAAAGATTTACAAAATATCCAAACAGCATCAATGACTGGATATCCTGGTCAATATTGTGGTTCTCGGCCGGCGCCTGGCTTCGAATGAGTTTTCAGTCAAATCCCAAAATGGAAATCAAAATAGACACCGACCATAGCACTTTTCCCCCAAAGCCTAAAATAAGCCACGAAATAGATAAAAAAGGTACGCTATATGTTGATGCGGTTCTGAACTTTATCAATCGAAGTAGCACCAACAATTCAATAGTTAGTGAAAGATATTTAGTCAGCGGGGATAATAAGAAATATATGCCGGCACGGAAAAAAACAGGCAATGGATCCGGCGTTATTAAAGAAATCCATTTACCGGACGTATATAGGCCATATACTGCGAGGAAACACAAAGTTTCTCTTGCTGTGGAAAAAAATTGTACATATGGAGTATTAGAAAATGGCCATAAATACTGGATTAAATTCATTTATGAACCGATAAACGGCAAGCATATTACAGTCACGGTTGAAAAAGAAATAGACAATTCTATTAAAGAAAAACACAAATACCTGTCCCCAATTACAGTATGAAAATCTCACGCCCCTTAGTAGTCCTCGATCTTGAAACAACCGGAACATGGGTTGAGAAAGACAAGATTGTAGAGATAGGCATGGTAAAGCACCTGCCTGATGGCTCTAAAGAGAGCTATGTAAAGCGTGTAAATCCGGGCATGCATATCCCGGAGTCTGTAAGCAAAATTACGGGAATAAGCGATGAAGATGTCAAAGATGCGCTCATCTTTAGTAAAATAGCGCCTGAAGTGATTGCTTTTTTGGGAGACTGCAATATAGGGGGATTTAATATAGAGAGGTTTGACATACCTCTGCTTGAACGTGAGATAATAGATGTGGGGCTTAAGTTTGAGCTTGGCGATAGAGTTGTATATGATGCCCAGAAGATCTATAATATACATGAAAAAAGGAACCTTACGGCAGCATATAAGTTCTACTGCAATAAGGCGCTTGATAATGCGCACTCAGCGCTTGGAGATGTTGAAGCTACCTTTGAAATACTCTCGGAGCAGGTTAACAAATATGGGTCCACTGAAGAGGGTATTAGCTCCTTAGCTAAGTTTGATTACGAAAGGTCACTTGATTACTTTGATAAGGGGAGAAAATTCAGGTGGTGGAACAGTGAGCTTTATCCCATGTTTGGGAAACATGCCAGGCGCCATAGCATAAGAGAGCTGGTAAAGAGGGACCGTGCTTACCTTGAGTGGATCCTTTCTAAGGACTTTAGCGTTGAAGTAAAGGCTATGATAGGAGATGCCCTTTCCGGGGCATTCCCCAAGCCGCCAAAGAGATAGATTTAAATAGGGGAGATGAAAAAAATGAGTGACGAAAGAAAATCTCTTAATGAATTAATTCTTAACGCAAAGTTAGACGAACAGCATATTGAAGCCGCGTATTTTAAAGAAAGAGCGGAAAACTTCACAAAGCACAATAAAATAAGCTATAAAGATACGCGGAGCCTGGTTATTGATATTCATTTATCGCTGGAACGCATGCTTAACTTCACGATTGCGCTGCTTTTTTTATTCGGCCGGGATCGGTTAGGACTGCCTGACAAAAAAGCCCCGGCGCTTTCGTCTGTTGGCTTAGTTCCTTTCTCGCATAAATTAAGCATAATCAAGAGCCTGGATTTGTACAGCAAAGAAACTGCGCAAACATTGTTTAGAATTAATAAGACCAGAAATGCTTTTGCCCATGGTGATGAAATGGATAGTCCGAGATATAACTATGATGCGATATCGATATTCACACAAGGGGCTGTTGACAGGGTAATAGAAGACTATGAAAAGGCCATGGCAGAATGGGAAAAACTCTTCAATGCGGTAGAGCCTGAGGTAAAAGGATAGTTAACGAACATTAACCTGAAAGGAAGGCGCTAAAATGTTAAGAAAGCCGATATTAATTATCGATGATGAGACAGACTATACCGACTTACTCAAAGTGCACCTGGAAGCAATAAGTGATTTTGAGATATTCGCTTCCAATAACAGCGAAGACGGGATCAAGTTGGCAAAACAGTTAAAACCGCTTTTGGTTCTTCTTGATATACTTATGCCCGGGATAGACGGTTACGAGGTACTGAAACGATTAAAAAGCGACCCGGATACCCAAATGATTCCCGTCATTATGCTGACCGCCCTGGGTTCCGAGGAGTCGAAAATAAAAGCCTCACAATTATTCGATGAAGACTATCTCGTAAAACCGGTAGAAGCGCGCGACTTGAAGAAAAAAATAGAAGAAGTTATAAAAAGAAGGGGAGCTTAAGTAAGGAGAAACGAAATGAAAAATTTTATTGCTTTTGTTATTATTATTGTAGCTATAGTAATAGGTATCTACATAGTCTTCCCGAAATATACACTACACCCAATGGGGCAAGGAATTATGAGATACAACAAAGTTACCGGTCAGTCCTGGAGGTTAAATCTGAATGATGGCTATTGGGACGAAATAGAAGAGAAGGAATTGAAGGCATCCGAAGCAAAGTAAGGGAGATGCTTAAATAGTAGGAATGATGGCAAAAAAAGGTCGATTGGGTTAAGGAAAATGTCTTATGGGTATTGAAAGACGTGCCGGTGAGCGTGTGCGTAAAAAAATTCACCTGCGAGTGGATCCTCCCGGTCATGCCGCGGATATTTTAGATATCAGTCTGCACGGACTTTTAATCGAATCTTCCAAGCACTATGTGCCTAACGCCGCGGTGCGCCTTACATTGATGTTACCCGCCGGCATGGAATTCCAGTGTGATGCGAACGTAGTTTGGGTGAATCCCCAAACAACAACAGCACCCATTTATAAGGTTGCCCTGCAGTTCACAAGCCTATCCGAAGCCGATCTCGCAACACTAAAAAAAGTACTGCAAAATGAGAGCACTTGACTCATTTTATACTGCTTGTTACTCCGGAATAAGGGAGATGCTTAGGTGACAAGGAAACTATTTTGCATAGTTATTTTGATTGCAGCTTGTTTTACAATAATTTTATATGGGTGTAGCCAAGGTAAGCCTGAAGAACCAAGCGTGATAGAAGTTCTATCAGGAAAAACGCAGCTAGACACGTATAAAAAAGCAAAATCTACAATTGAAAAAATAGATAAATCTCGCAGTGAGCAATATCAGGGGTTGGAATAAAAATGACCCTCTCCACGATATAGATTAGGGACGGTTCTTTAGCCGATCTTATATACCCGCATTTGGAGCATTCCGAATGTGGGTTTTTGTATTTATATGCTATATAATATATATATAGCATATTATAAGCATAAATAGTAATAACGCGTAAAATGTTAACTATGAAAAACCTAGATATTAGCCCTTGCGCTTTTAGCGGGGATTAGGCATACTTGGGTAAGAGGGACGATAAAGGCACACCATCTGAAAAGATGGGTCGCAAAGCTTTAAGAGCCTCGCCTTGTAGGCGGAGTGTATCTACGAGTAAGGCAGTCAGCTTTCGAAAGTAAGCCTAAAAGGAAGGCCTATTCATGTTTCATCCGAGGATGGCGTGAGTAGGTCATTTTGTGCTTTAGGAGGTTTTTGCCATGAAGAAAGTAAGCGAAAGCAAAACACTGAAACTATTTACCCTTATGTCCGAAGCCTGTCACGCATTCGAGAAGATAGCGGGAACTGCCGGGGCTCACATACGGTTTTCCTATAAGGGCAAGAAAGACCGTATAGTTTTAGCATGCGAAAAGGGTATGTTAAGCCAGATTGTAGCTAAGGGCGAAACTTCTAAAAATGGTGACTGTATTGCATGGAAGGAATCAGAGTTTAAAGAATATACCCGGGAACAGGCCTTTCTTAAATTTTTTGACGATATCAATAAAATAGAGGTAAGCCATCCGAAGATGCTTAAGACGTGGGATTCTGTACAAGATTTTGAAAAGTGGCTTAAAGATGTGGTAGCGGAAAAATAGAGTAAAACTAGGAAAGAGGGGACACCCCAGAGTTCACGAAACACCCCGTCCCTTAGCACACCTGCCTCTCCACCATATTCGAACTTTTACAATTGACATACTACTGCTTTAGGAGTAACATATTTCGTATAGGAATATAGGCGATGGGGCTCACCTAAAATTTCCCGCATTGGGATGATGGCTTCTACTGTAAAGTAGGAGTTTTTTACTTGAAAGATATAAATCAATGATTGAATATGTAACAAATTTGCTAAGCAAAATACCACTCCTCCATTTCAATATATTGCTACTTTTAGGGGTAGCCTTATTCGGTGGACTTGTTGGTGGCAGGCTATTCCAAAAATTAAAGATCCCACAGGTTGTGGGATATATAATAATAGGCATAATTATCGGAGAATCCGGCTTAAAAATTATTGACCATAATGCGATTATCGCTTTCAGGCCGTTTAATTATTTTGCGTTAGGGTTGATTGGATTCATGGTAGGAGGCGAGCTAAGGAAGGAATCGTTTCAGAAATACGGCAAAAATTTTCTCTACATTTTGTGCTGTGAAGGAATGGTTCCCTTTTTATTAGTATCATTTTTTGTAGGAATTATAGGAACTGCATTATTTGGAGCCAAACCTTTTGTGTGGGGATTAGCCCTTCTGTTAGGCGCGATATCATCTGCTACGGACCCGGCCACTACTACATCGGTTTTAAAGGAATATAAGACGAAAGGGCCGCTAACTACGAATATACTGGGAATAGTCGCTTTAGATGACGGACTGGCTTTATTGCTGTTCGCAATTGCTTCGAGTATAGCAGGGGCATTGATCGGACGTGGCGGCGAGGGATTGCTCAGTGCCATTATTCATCCGTTATATGAGATAGGCGGGGCTATCGCCCTTGGAGCCATATCAGGAGTAGGGTTAAATAGACTGCTTAGAAAATACGGAGAAAAGGATAGAATATTGGTATTTTCTTTAGGAACCGTTCTTTTTGTTACGGGACTATCGCTAACCCTGCATGTAAGCATGCTTTTGGCCGCAATGACACTTGGTGTTGTTGTGGTTAATAGACGGCCGCACAAAAGCAAAGAGGTGTTTAATTTAGTAGAAGCTTTTACCCCGCCGATTTTCTTACTTTTCTTTGTTTTGGTAGGCGCAAGATTACATTTTAGCCAGATTACATTGTCCGTTTTGATTTTAATATTCGTTTATCTTATATTTGGGTTATTGGGTAAGATGGTAGGAGCCAGGGTCGGAGCCTTGCTATCAAGGGCACCGCAAACAGTTGTAAAATATTTACCATTCTCGCTTTTTAGCCAGGCGGGTATCGCCATAGGATTATCGATTTTGGCGGCCCAGCATTTTCAGGGTGAGCTAGGGCATACGTTAATTGTTGTTATAACGGCTACCACATTTGTAACTCAACTAATAGGCCCGGCCATGACTAAATATGCGGTTACTAAAGCAAAGGAAGTAGGATTAAACATCACGGAAGAAGACATAATTAAAGAAAGTAGGGCAAAAGATGTGATGGATGCCAATCCACCCGTGGTTTATGAAAACATGCAGCTTCGCAATATAATAAAAATATTTAGCGAACACGATAATTTATATTACCCTGTAGTGGATAGACAAGGCAAATTGTGCGGGGCAGTCACTGTTGAGGGCATAAAACACACATTATTAGAAACGGATATAGAAGGGCTTATTTTAGCAAATGATTTGATGGAATCGGTTGTTGCTACCGTTTTGCCAAATACTCACGTATCCGAAGTAAAGGAACTGTTCAATAGATATGCTATTGAGTATTTACCGGTAGTCGATAGCAGCGATAGGCTAAAGGGTTTTATAGAAAGAAAAATGCTTGATAAATATGTTTCAACAAGGATGATAGAGCTGCAAAGGCATTTGGACACTTTGGCTTAGGCACGGTTCTCGCACCGATCTTACATACCCACATTCGGAGCTTTCCGAATGTGGGTTTTTTTATTGATTTCCTGCTCCTTGAATAGGGGGGGGGTGCAGGCCAGAGTTCACGAAATGCCCCGTCCCGTAGCGCTAAAATGTTAACTATGAAAAACCTAGATATTTGCCCTTGCGCTTTTAGCGGGGATTAGGCATACTTGGTGTAAAGGAACGATAAAGGCACACCATCTGAAAGGATGGGCCGCAAAGCTCAAGAACCTAACCCTACATATACCGTAGGAAAGGTAGTCAGTTGCCGAAGAGAAAACGACCTATCCACATATGATGGATAGGTTTTTGTTTTATAGCGGGTTTAATATTAAATATACTTAAAAAAAGTAGGGGGAGGTGAGGAAAATGAGGACTTTAAGGAAAGAGGGGAGAAAGGTTTTTGCAGGGCTCCTAGTTATGGTCTTTATGTTATTTATTGTAGCAGAAGCTGCATATTCTGGAGGTGGCCAAGGCAAAGAGAGAGCCCAAAAAAGATCAAATGTTATGAGCCCGGGCTATATGAATGCCGCACTTCAGAAAGCAGCAAATCTGGAAGCTACTGATAGTGAATCTTCGAATAAAAGATCGAACGCAAGATGGTCGGACAACCCTAAAGACAGAAGAGGGCAGGGGAATATGGGAAAACCCAACATGATAGTCCCTTACGGATTTGATAAATATAGTGGTAGAGAAAAATCCGAAAGGAGTCGCATGGGAGACAAATACCACTATCAGTCCTTCGGTTATGCTCTTTATGCCGTAATTGGTGGTATCTATTCGGCATCCATGGATCCTAGGAAAATTACTGGTTTTTATGCCATTGCAAGCGGCTGGTTATACAGCAACCCTTAAGGCTGTATGGTCACAAGGTATGTAGGGAATAGGGATTATAAACCCACATTCGGAAAGTTCCGAATGTGGGTTTTTTTATTGATTTCCTGCTCCTTGCAGCATAGAATAGTCTTATATTAAAGTACATAAGGGAGGAATGATGGATGCTTGTCCATTACTGCAGTGGTGTAAGTGTAGCGGAACTCAAATTTGTCTCTTTTGCAAGATATTAACCGTTATTGGAATTGTTGCCATAAGCGGCCTTGTCGGTTATTTCATAGGGAAGAGACAAAGAAAATAAATCCGCCCCAAAGCAAAGGAAATGTTTAAGTGCATAAAACCACTAAAAAAATCATAGCACTTTTATTAATATGTTTATTTTTAAATGGATGTGCGCTTTTTGAGCTTCCCGGACAAACCGTGAAAGTCGTAGGAACTACAGTTGGAACAGTTGGTAAAGTTGTCCAAACTGCCGGAAATGTTGTTATTACGGGGGGCCAGGTAGTAGGTAAGGTTGTAGAAGCCGGTGGAAAAGTTATAGAAACAGTAGTCAAGGCTCCGGGAATAAAAGAAGTTATAACCAATAGAATAGCCCCATAGACAGTTTGTGGGGCGCAAGAATAAGGGAGATGTTTAAATAAGGAGGAATAATATGGCTGACAAACATTCAATGAGAATTAGCTTTCGTAAAGTTCCGAAGGACCCCAATATGTTTGAGTTTACAATTGCTGCGCCGTTACTCCGAGCTCAATTTCGCCTTCCAAGAGCGATAGTCAACAACTTAAGAGTTGAGTTAGAAAGAGCCATTACAAATAAACCGAACCCGTCCCAAAGTAAAGGAGATGTTTAGGTGAATAAAGGTGGGGGAAAGGAGTAGTTATGCTTTGGATATGTTATTCTACATTAACTGTAATCGGTGCCGTATTGCACATTCTTATTGCCAAAACACCCGTAATATATACATTCCTTTTATATTTCCTTGTTATAAACATAGGGGCTGCAGGTGTTACCGCATTTTTTGGGCATGCGTTCAGGTCTGATGAGGTGGCCGAATATATAGGATGGCCGAAAGGAAATCCTTTTCAACTGGAAATTGCCTGCGCAAATCTTGCTACGGGAACACTTGGGATACTATGCATATGGTTTCGCGGGAATTTCTGGATTGCAACGGCAATTGTCTCCTCTGTGTTCGCGCTGGGCGCGGGCGTAGTGCACATAATGGAAATCATCAGGAATAAGAATTACTCTCCCGGTAATGCCGGTATGCCGCTTTATTTTGATTTTATAAAACCCATCGTGGTCTGGTGCCTCATGATTGCGTATCTTCTGGGTTTTAAAGGATAATTTAGGGACGGTTCTCGTGCCGATCTTACACCCGTCCCTTATTCCCTTTAAAGATATGAGTAATAAATGAAAATAAAAAACTCAGTTAAATTTTTAATCATTGGTGGCGTATTTTTAGGATTTTATTACCTACCCATTGAATTACTGCCTTTTCGAAACCCTATATTTGAATCTTTAGCCTTGGCTAAATGGTATGCGAGAGAACATGTGCTATTGTGTTTAGTGCCGGCTTTCTTTATCGCGGGAGCAATATCTGTTTTTGTAAGCCAGGCAGCTGTTATCAAGTATTTTGGAGCACAAGCCAAAAAGGTATTAGCTTACAGCGTAGCATCTGTGTCTGGAAGCATATTAGCTGTTTGTTCCTGTACGGTCCTGCCTCTATTTTCAGGTATTTATAAGCGCGGAGCCGGCTTAGGGCCCGCTGTTGCATTTCTTTATTCCGGTCCTGCCATCAATGTTTTAGCTATAATTTTTACAGCCAAAGTTTTAGGATGGGAGCTTGGCCTTGCAAGGGCAATAGGAGCAGTAGTCTTTAGCATAATTATAGGCCTTTTAATGCATCTAATATTTATTAAAGAAGAAAGACGGCGTCATGCGGAAGGTAATTTCTCAGTACAAGACGAAGAAGTATCGAGGCCTTTATGGAAAAATGCGATATATTTTGTCTCTATGATTGGGATTTTAGTATTTGCTAATTGGACAAAACCCGGTTCTGGAGATACGGGAATATGGGTAAACATATATCATTTTAAATGGATAATTACATCTTTTTTTGCGGTAGTATTAGCAGTAATATTGGTAAGCTGGTTTAAGAAAGACGAGCTCGGCAAGTGGGTAAAATCGAGTTGGGAGTTTGCTCTTCAAATACTACCGTTACTTCTTTTTGGTGTATTGGTTGCAGGGTTCCTTCTTGGCAGGGTAGGACATGAAGGCGTAATCCCATCAAGATTTGTTGCAAGATTAGTCGGAGGCAATTCATTATTCGCGAATTTCTTTGCTTCAATATTCGGCGCATTTATGTATTTTGCTACACTTACAGAAGTGCCTATACTACAAGGCTTAATTGGCGCAGGCATGGGCAAAGGCCCTGCATTGGCGTTGTTATTGGCAGGCCCGGCATTGAGCTTGCCTAGTATGCTCGTAATCCGGAGTGTTATAGGAACGAGAAAGACTATCGTGTATATATTGTTGGTTATTATTATGGCTACTCTAAGCGGGATTTTATTTGGAATTATAGTTAGATAAAGGAGAAAAAATGAAAATAGAAATACTTGGTATGGGGTGCCCTAAGTGCAAAATGCTTTATGAGAACGCAAAGAAAGCTGTTAGCGAGACAGGCGTTCAGGCTGAAGTGCTCAAAGTGGAAGATATGGATAAAATTACAAATTATGGCGTGATGATGACACCAGCGCTTGTTATTGACGGAAAGGTGAAAACAACAGGTAAGATACCCGGAGCGGAGGATATTAAAAAATGGTTAGTATAAAACGGTTTTTAATCATTTTTATCATAGGAGTTTTTATCATTAACGCATCTTCCGCATTCTGCGATAACGGCAAAGTTATAGCTTATTATTTTCACGGAAGCTTTCGCTGTCCTACCTGCCGCAACCTGGAGCAATATGCCAAAGAAGCGATTGAAAATAATTTTAAAAAAGAATTAGCGGAAGGCAGCCTCATATTTAAAGCAGTAAACGTTGAAGAAAAAGAAAACGAACATTTTATGAAAGATTACCGGCTTTATACAAAATCATTGGTTTTATCTTTAGTAAAAGATGATAAAGAGGTAAAATATAAAAATCTTGATAAGATCTGGGAATATGTAAGAGACAAAACGAAATATATGAATTATGTTAAAAACGAAGTTGCTATTTTCTTAAAGGATTTGAAATGATAGAGATTTTCGTTGCTTTTGGGTCTGCCATCTGGCTTGGCATACTTACGTCGATTAGTCCCTGCCCTTTAGCGACTAATGTTGCCGCTGTCTCTTTTTTGTCAAAGAAAATAAATAATCCTAAAGCGGTTCTACGGGCAGGGAGCGCTTATACATTTGGGCGCATGGTTGCTTATGCTGTTTTGGGTATGATCATTATAACGTCTATCGCTAGCGTACCTTCTGCGGCGAATTTCCTGCAAAAATACATGAACAGGATATTGGGCCCCATATTGCTTGTGGTTGGGCTATTCCTTTTGAATGTCATGAGGCTCAATATTTCAGGTTTTACACTTTCGAAAGAAAAACAGGAATCCTTAGCTGGGTCGGGAGCAAAAGGCGCATTCTTATTAGGAGCTATTTTTGCGCTTTCATTCTGCCCGATTTCAGCGGCATTATTTTTCGGCAGCCTTATTCCTTTGGCGCTAAATAGCAAGGTAGGTATACTGTTACCTTTCTTTTTTGGAATAGGCACGGGGCTGCCGGTTATGCTTTTTGCAGTCGGAATTGCGCTTGGCATGCTATCAGTTTCACGCTGGTTTCATAAAGTAGCTGCGATAGAGAAATATACAAGAAAAATAACAGGTATTATATTTGTGTTAGTTGGTTTATACTTTATATGGAACTACATCTTTTAAAATTAGGGACGCATCCCAATTCTTGCATATGTGCAAAAAAGAGGATGTGTCCCCATTAAAAGGGAATATCAAACTAAAATTGGAGGTAACTAATGACGAACCCGGTAATTGAAGCCATAAACAAGAGAATGTCTGTCAGGGCTTACGACTCAAAACCAATTCCGAAGAATATTATTAATGCGATCATCGCAGCCGGCAACCAGGCACCTTCAAGGGGGAAGGAGGAAAAAGGAAGTAAGGAATTTATTTTTCAGCCCTGGCGGTTTGTTGTTGTGGAGGACTCAGAGTTCAAGAAAAAACTCGTAAAGACCACACTTCCGGTCTGGAAAAAATTCATTGAAAACATGAAGAAATCGCACCCTGAAATGTACGAGTACGTAATGATGACCTATAAGGCAATGGAAGAACCCAAAGACATGGTTTACTATTCTGCGCCTGCCATCCTCTTTGTCGTAGGGCCAATCGGACACGATGTAAGTTGCGCGCTTGCCTGCGAGAACATCATGATTGCCGCAACCTCTTTCGGCCTGGGAAGCTGTTATGTGGGATTCGGTGCAATGGTCAAAGGCGATGCCGATATCGTACAAACCCTCGAGCTAAAGGATGATGAACGGATCTTCGGGCCTATCTTGCTTGGCTATCCGAAGAGCGATCCTAGCGCGCTAGATAGCATACGGCCGGAGAAAAGAGAACCCGTAATTAAATGGATCTAAAGGAAGGTTCTGTAAT
Organism: Candidatus Omnitrophota bacterium; assembly: GCA_013203315.1. GTDB lineage: Bacteria > Omnitrophota > Gorgyraeia > JABMRN01 > RBG-13-46-9 > JABMQJ01. Next base: position 45,456 of record JABMQJ010000024.1, read on the forward strand.
GTTAGTGGATAGAGTTATTGTTTTTGGGGGAAAAGGAATTTTTTATAAGGAGAAATGATGGAGAAGAAAAGATGGTCTAAAGGGATAATTATTTATGCGACCATAGGACTTCTTATTGGCATATGGGTTACACCTATAGTTTCCTGGAGCAACTTTAATCCTTATTGGTTTATTGGTCCTGCATTTATTATTTTAAGTATTAGTATGTTTCTAATGAGAAATTGGGTTCGCATTACTATTATTACACTCTCTATTTTTTATATTCTTCTTCATGTCTTTGCTATGATTCAAAGTCACTCTTCTCCTAGCCCATTTACTTATGTATTATTGAGTTTGCTTTCCCCAGTTCTTTTCTTTTGTATTTACTCTCTTGTTTACCTCACACGCCCCAAAGTAAAGGAGATGTTTAGGTGAAACTGGTAAGTAATAAACTATGTAGAAAAAGATATAAGGTGCAAATAAAACTCCGCAAATGGGTAAATGGTGGAGGATGGGGCTGGGATGTAGGAAAAGTGAATCCAAAGAAAAAGAAGCCCCAAAGTAAAGGAAATGTTTAGGTGAATCCCGGAAATAGATTATGAACAAGATGCATAAAAATGCCAGTAAAAAGTTAAAGATTGTACTGGATGTCTCAAAAACCGTAAGCTCTACCCTTGATCTTGACACCGTCAATGACCTTATTCTAAAAAAGGCCATATGGGCGCTCGGAACAGATCATGCCTCACTCTTTTTACCTGACGATTCAGGGAAGCATCTCATGTTGAGGGCCGCCAAAGGGTTCACTAAATACGAGATGAGCAATCTCGCCATACTCGAAAGCTGGGAGAGAATAAACCTTCAGGTAGCAAGGAGTAAGAAACCGATCATCGTAAATAATCTCAAATCTCATGCAATCTTCAAGAAGGAGAAGCTACCCTTTTCAAAGAAAGAACTCCCTCTTAATTCTTTCTTGAGTGTTCCCTTAATGGCGAAGAAGAACCAGATAGTGGGCGTCTTGATCGTAAGCAATAAGAAGGGGCATCCCAACATCTTCACAAAGAGCGACAAAGAGCTTCTTATGACTCTGGGAAACCACGTTTCAATAGCCCTTTTAAACGCTAAACTATACAAGGGTCTGGAAGACCTCTTCATAAGTACAATAAAATCGCTGGCTAACGCAGTTGACGCCAAGGATCCGTACACTCGCGGACATTCAGAGAGAGTCATGAGATATTCTCTGGCGATAGCGGGCAAGATGGAACTTTCGGAAGATTTTATGAAATGGCTCAAACTTTCAAGCCTCCTTCATGATGTCGGGAAGATAGGGATAAAAGACGCTATATTGGGAAAGGAGGCCAAGCTTAGCATGGATGAGGTCAAGATCATGCAGCAGCATCCGATTATAGGGATAAATATCGTTTCATCAATAATAGGCTCTGAAAGAATAGTAAGAGGTATATCAGATCATCATGAATGGGTCAACGGGAAAGGATATCCGAAAAAATTGACTGGTGATAAGATTTCACTTGAAGGAAAGATCATCGCTATTGCGGATACCTTTGATGCGATGACCACAAACAGACCGTATCAGAAGAAATTCACAAGCAAGGAAGCCTGCCTTGAAATAGCTCGGAATATTAATACGCAATTCTCCCCTGAGGTTACGAGGGCATTTATGCGTTCTTTCAGCGAAGAGAACCATATTTGGTGTATGCCATCAGACCTTAACCGTTAAATATGGAAAGAAAATTGCAAAAAAACACAACTTAACTAAAGAGCGGTTAGATGAAATATCAAACGAAGGAATACTAAAATACTGGCCATGCCTAAAGATTGGATGGATAAAAAATGAATAAACCCATCAAAAAAATCATAGTGAAATCTACCCATCCCAAAGCAAAGGAGATGTTTAGGTGATTTTGAAGCACTAAAAGATGAAAAAAACTAGATTAATAATCTTAGGCATTTTAGGTCTAGCGCTCATCGTATTATTTATCCGCTCTACATCTGTGGGCATGGCTTCATATTATAGTAATGGATTGAGAGGCAAAAAGACAGCTAGTGGAGAGCGTTATGACCCAAATAAGCTTACAGCCGCCCATAAAACTCTACCTGTTGGGACTATGGTGAAGGTAACGAATTTAGGCAATAATAAGCAGGTAGTGGTTAAGATAAATGACCGAGGTCCTTACGTAAGAGGTAGAATCATAGACCTGTCATATTCAGCAGCACGCCAGCTAGGCATGCTTAAGGACGGAGTAACGA
>JABMQJ010000025.1 GCA_013203315.1 Candidatus Omnitrophota bacterium
AGCCCCTTTATCGCGGAAGGAGAGGGTATTGTGTGCGGCTTATTGGTGCCGATTATAGGAGATCCTTTCTTTCCGAAATAATAAATATAAACATTCAGCTTACTACACTTTTTTGAAGAAGAAAGAGCTCCATCGTTACCGTGCTAAGCCGCACACAATACCCTCTCATTCCGTTAGGTTTTATCTCGATATTTGGGTGGAAGGAATTGCATCTCTTGCTTCTTATGAAATAGGGGGGGTAGGGGTGGAAATAAAAGGGCAAAATGGCTTTACTAATTAGTATAATTATGATATATTACGTGATGTTATGAAGAAAAAATTATCGACATTGTTTAGGGTGCTTATAAGCCTGGGGATGGTGGGCTTTTTGGTATGGAGCATGCGGGGCAACTACCACCAGATCGCAGCCACGCTTGCCAGGACAAGCCCGGTCATTTTTGCCCTTGCCGCGCTTCTTTTTGTGCTCAACGTGAATCTGTTTTCCCTGAGGTTAAAACTCTTGCTTATCGGGGAGGGGCTTCGCATTGCGTTCGCGAGAGTTATCCAGCTTTCTTTCATAGGTTTTTTCTTCAACAACTTCATGCCCACGGCCGTAGGTGGGGATATCGTAAAAGCGTATTACGTATCTCGCCAGACAAAAAAGGCGGCGAAATCATTTATTTCAGTTTTTATGGATAGATTTATCGGCTTATTTTCTTTTATCTGCATCGCGTTACTTGCGCTACCTCTGGCGTGGAAGAGCATTGATGACTCCTTGCGAAAAGTCGTTATTGTTTTTGCTGCCTGCGGAATAGGGGCTTTTTTGGTCATACTAAATGATACCGTTGCAGGCGTTATCTTTAAGCTTCTGTCAAAATTCAAACTCATGAACATAGGCGAGCGGGTCTCAAAAATTTATCGCGCGGTTCATGAATATAAAAATAAGAAAAAAATCATACTCTCTACAATAGGCGTTTCAGCGGTATCTCAATGTATTTACTTTATAACCGTATATTTATTAATACGGTCTCTCGGGATTGATCTTCCCATCGGAACAGTTTTTATCATCATGCCCATAGTAAGCGCCACCAGCATGCTACCCTCACTCGGAGGGCTGGGGCTTCGCGAAGGCGCGATAGTCCTTCTTTTCGGGCCCATCATAGGAACCGACAACGCTTTTTCCGTAAGCATATTACTCCTGGCGACGCTTCTTGGAATAAGTTTTATAGGCGCGATAATCTATATTTCGGCCTCGCAGTTCAGGGTGAAGCCGACCGATGTTTCTACGTTAGAAACCTATCAGGTTTAAAGGAAAAAAATAACGGGGGAAAAAATGGCGAAAATATTAGTTATACACGGGCCAAATCTTAACCTGTTGGGAACAAGGGAACCCGACGTTTACGGTAAGGTTACGATAGGTGAGATTAATAGCGACCTAAAAAAGGCCGCAAAAAGTCGCGGTGTAGAGATTGAAATAAAGCAATCGAATCACGAAGGCGAAATCGTGGATTTGATCGGAAAGGCCCCGGCCGACAAGACAGGCGCTATTCTTATTAACCCGGCCGCTTATACGCATACAAGCGTTGCCATAAGAGACGCCATAGCCGCATCGCGAGTACCGGCAGTCGAAGTACATCTTTCGAATATATACGCGAGGGAAGAGTTTAGGCACACATCCTTAATTGCGCCCGTGGCAAAGGGCCAGGTATCGGGTTTCGGAAAAACAAGTTATCTGTTAGGCCTTGAGGCCGCAATTGAACTCATAAAAAAATAAAATGGCCCAGGGTACAAGAAAAAAAGAAATAAATTATCTGCGAAAAGCGGCAAGGATCACGCGCGGTATTTTTGCCGTTATTTCGGAACGGATAAAATACGGCGCAAGTGAACGCGAAATAGCATGTGACATAGAGGCTATCATAAAGCGAAAAGGGCTAAAACGTTCTTTTAAAACGATCGTAGCAAGCGGGCCGAATGCGGCTAAACCGCACGCAAAAATAACTGACCGCAAAATCGCAAAAAACGATGTCGTGGTAGTTGATTTCGGCGTGGTCTATAAGGGTTTTTGCTCTGACATGACACGAACCGTAATTGTCGGCAAGGCAAGCCCCCTGATGCGTAAGTTGCGCAGAGCCGTGAAGTACGCTCATAGTGCGGCGATCAGGAAAGTGCGCCCGGGAGTAAAAATTTCGAAGCTGGTAAGCGAAGCTCACGGCTACATAAGAAAAAAAGGCTTGGGAAAGTATATCCTGCATACGCTGGGCCACGGCCTCGGAAAAAAAATTCACCAGGCTCCCAAGTTATCGGAAAAGAATAACCGCACGCTAAAAGAAGATATGGTCATAACAATTGAACCCGGGCTTTACGTAAAAAGAAAAGGCGGGGTAAGAACAGAGGACATGATTTTAATAACTAGGAATGGACATGAGGTGTTAACCCGATGATTACAGCCAGGCAGTTTAGAAACGGCATCGTTATTGAAATGCAAAATAATCTCTTCGTTGTTCAGGAATCACAGCATATAAAACCCGGCAAGGGCGGTGCTTTTGTCAGGGCAAAACTTAAAAATCTTCAAACCGGCGCTATCGCCGAGCAAACATTCAGGCCCTCGGATTCATTCCAGCAGGCATTCATTGAAGAACAAAAAGTGCAGTACCTGTATAAAGAGCACTCGATATACTATTTCATGAACCAGGCAACATACGAACAAACAGGGATAACCCAAGATATCATAGGTGACAATGTAAAACTCCTGAAGGACGGAATGGAAATTTCGGCATCTTTTTATAAGGATACTATAATCGGTATAACACTTCCCTCATTTGTCAAACTTAGGGTTACGTACACAGAACCGGGGATAAAAGGCGATACGGCAAGGGGCGGTTCAAAGCCGGCTACTTTAGAAACAGGCACTGTAATAAAAGTGCCTCTATTTATAAACACTGACGACGTAATAAAAATCGATACGCGTACCGGCCAATACTCCGGCCGCGCTTGAGAAGGGGGTTTCCCATGAACATAAAAAAGATCGAAGAAGTCGTACGCTTGATGGAGAAGCACGGCCTTACTGAAATAAGTGTAGAAGAGGAAGGGGTAAAGATCCATCTTAGAAAGGGCATAAGCGGCGCCGTAGAAAAAACTATTCATCAGATGGCCTCTCCCGTGTTGACACCCGCAACCGAAGTACCGCCTGCGGCAAAAGAGAAAGAAAGCAATGCAGTCGAAATCAAGGCGCCAATGGTCGGAACGTTTTATGCTTCCCCGTCGCCTGATGCCAAGTCTTTTGTCGAGATAGGGCAAAAGATAAATGAAGGCGACGTGCTTTGCATTATTGAAGCAATGAAACTCATGAACGAGATAAAATCAGAGGTAAAAGGGAAAATCGTAGATATAGTCGTTGAGAACGCAGAGCCCGTAGAGTTCGGCCAGGTAATGTTTTTGATAGAACCTGCATAAATAGTTTAATTATGTTTACAAAAATCTTAATAGCAAACCGCGGTGAAGTTGCGATAAGGATTATACGGGCCTGCAAGGAAATGGGCATAAGCACTGTCGCAGTTTTTTCAGAAATCGACAGCGATTCACTCCACGTAAGGCTGGCAGATGAAGCCATATGCATCGGAAAGGCTCCCGCCAGTGAAAGCTACCTTAATATCCCCAGTATAATAAGCGCCGCAGAGATAACAGATGTCGAAGCCATACACCCGGGGTACGGGTTTTTAGCAGAGGACGCGCATTTTGCCGAAATATGCGAGTCTTGCCAGATAAGGTTTATCGGCCCTACGCCGGAAAACATCAGGCTAATGGGCGATAAGATGGCTGCCAAAAAAGTCGCGAAAAAGGCAGGGCTACCGATCATACCCGGAAGCTTGGACGTAGTCGCTACAAAAGAAGGGGCGTTAAAAATAGCAAAAAAAATAAAATACCCTGTTATAATAAAGGCCGCTCACGGCGGAGGCGGCAAGGGCATGCGCGTATGCCATAATGACGTGAGGTTAGTCGGCGCGTTTTTAACTGCGCAAAGGGAGGCTGAAGCCGCATTCGGCAGCCCCCATCTTTACATTGAAAAATACATAGAAGAGCCACGCCATATCGAATTTCAGCTTCTTGGGGATTCGCACGGCCATGTCATACACTTAGGAGAGAGAGATTGCACTGTTCAAAGACGGCACCAAAAATTGATCGAAGAATCGCCTTCACCGGCACTAGATAAGCGGCTAAGAAGAAAAATGGGCGAGCTGGCCGTAAGGTGCGCCAGGTCCATAGGTTATGTTAACGCCGGCACCATTGAATTCCTGCAGGATAAACATAACAACTTTTACTTCATGGAAATGAATACAAGGATCCAGGTTGAGCACCCGGTTACCGAAATGCTAACAGGCATCGATTTAGTCAAAGAACAGATAAGAATCGCATCGGGAGAAAGCTTAAGAAAAAAACAAGATGACGTGGAATTTAAGGGGAGCTCTATAGAGTGCCGCATTTACGCCGAAGATCCTGAGCACGACTTCAGGCCTTGCCCCGGTAAGATCGCGTCCCTTAATCTCCCGGGCGGCCCGGGTGTGCGCGTCGACACGCACATATATGCCGGCTATGAAATATCCCCGTATTACGATTCTATGATCGCAAAACTCATATCTTTCGCCGACACGCGCAAGCATGCCATATCGGTCATGCGACGCGCGCTAGATGAATTCATGATAGAGCCGATTAAGACAACGGTTCCTTTTCATAAGAAAGTTTTGTCAAACACGGCGTTTTTAAGAGGTAAATACTCTACGGCTTTTACAGATAAGCTGTTGGAAAAAAATAAAGGGGGGGGCACAAAATGAAATTTATAAAAAGTTTAGCTATCGGCGTGCACGCACTTGTCTTTCTGGTAATGGGCGGAATTCTGATATTATTATCCATTGATCTTTTCGCCTCCGATGACGTAATGAAAGTGGTAAATTTTATCTATAACGAACCCAATGTAAAGCTTGCCCTTGGGGTGCTCGGAGGAATTTTTATTTTTGGCGGGCTTGTAACGGCGCACATCGGTCTCGGAAAACTACAAATGGAAAAAACCATCGCCTTTGAAAATCCGGAGGGACAGGTAACGGTTTCTTTATCAGCCATTGAAGACTTTATAAAAAAGAGCGTCCGGCATATTGCGGAGGTAAAGGAGCTTCGCTCCAATGTTACGGCAAGCAAAAGAGGAATCAACATACTCTGCAAGGCCACTATCTTTGATGACTCCAATATCCCGGAAATCACGGAAAAACTCCAGGGCATAGTAAAAGCAAAAGTACGGGACATGCTGGGCGTGGAGGAAACTATAAATACAAAAATTCACGTAACGAAAATCTCATCAAGAGGGAAAGGCGAGGCAGCGCAGGCTCCGGCAAAAGAATACGAAGAAACTTCAAGGCGCATGCCGTTTGGCGGAGTAGAATAATAAAATAGGAGGAAGTTAAATGAAGGCAAAGAAGATTGGCGTGTTAACGGGGGGAGGAGATTGTCCCGGATTAAACCCGACCCTGAGAGCTGTTGTACGAAAAGCCCTCTATGAAAATATTTCTGTAGTAGGCATTAAAAACGGCTGGAAAGGATTAATAACAAAAAATACGGTTAATATGGATCGCAATTCCGTATCCGGTATTCTGCCCAGGGGCGGTACTATACTTGGAACGAGCAGGACTAATCCGTACAAAAAAGAGGGTGACCTAGAAAAAACAAAAAACAATATAAAAGCCTTGAAACTGGACGCGTTAATTGTCATAGGCGGAGATGATACACTTGGGGCAGCATCAAAGTTGCACAAAGAAGGTATAAAGGTAGTTGGCGTGCCCAAGACAATCGATAATGATTTATCGTGTACGGATTTCACCTTTGGTTTTGACACGGCCGTAAACATAGCTACAGAGGCCATAGATAGATTGCACACAACCGCTGAAAGCCATCACCGCATAATGGTAGTTGAAATAATGGGCAGGCACGCCGGATGGATAGCAACATACGCAGGAATTGCAGGCGGAGCGGATATTATACTAATCCCGGAAGTACCTGTTGATGTGAATGAGGTTTGCAAGATTATAAAAAAGCGGCACGGGGGAGGAAAGGATTTCAGTATTGTAGTCGTCGCAGAAGGCGCACAATTAAAGGACCACACTTTAGTCCTGCAAACAAAGAAAAAAGACGCTTTCGGAAATGTTCTTTTAGGCGGAATCGGCCACGTGCTCGGCAAGCAGATAGAAGAGAGAACGGGCTACGAAACGAGGGTAACTGTATTGGGGCACATCCAGAGAGGCGGAAGCCCGACTGCATTTGACAGAGTGCTCGGAACGCGGTTCGGAGTAAAAGCCGTTGAACTTGTTATGAAAAGAGAGTTTGGAAAAATGGTTGCCTTAAAAGGCAACAAGATCGTAGGCGTGCCTATTGCGGACGCAGTCGGTACGTTAAAAACCGTGGATATGGGACTCTACGATATCGCCAAGATATTTTTCGGCTAAAGATAAGTCGGAGGTTCATTATGAAAAATGGAATAAAAAAAGCGATTGAGGAAAGTAGCAGTGTAAAATCGTCTCTACTTTCCGAAAAAGGCCTCGGGCTTATTGAAAAAATCGCCAAAACGATAATCGACGCATTAAAAAAAGGCGGGAAGGTACTCGTTTTCGGAAATGGCGGGAGTGCGGCGGACAGCCAGCACATGGTAGCCGAGCTCGTTGGGCGCTTCAAGAAAGAACGCAAAGCCATACCGGCGATCGCGCTTACAACAAACACCTCAAGCCTTACTGCTCTTTCAAATGACTATGGTTATGAGGTAAGTTTTAAAAGACAGATTGAGGCTCTTGGAAAAAAGGGTGACGTCGCCGTAGCCATATCAACAAGCGGCTCGGCCAAAAATGTTACCCAGGCCGTAGGGCTTGCCAGGGAAATGGGCCTTTCAACCATCGCTCTTACCGGTAAAAACGGCGGTAATCTCAAAAGCGTTTCCGAACTGGCTTTCATCGTTGAATCAAACGATACGCCCAGAATTCAGGAAGCGCATATTTTAATAATACACATTCTATGTGAGTTAATCGAGAACTCCCTTACAAAATAACCACACATGAGTAAAGTAAAAAAACTTAACGAAATTAAAAAAATTGTCACGCGCCTGCGAAAAAAACGCAAAAAAATAGTTTTTACAAATGGCTGCTTTGATATACTTCATTACGGCCACGTGAATTATCTTGAGAAATGCCGGCGCCTGGGTGATATCCTCATCGTAGGCCTCAATAGCGATTCTTCGGTAAAAAAGATCAAACCGAAAGGCAGGCCCTTAACAGGCCAAAAGGAGAGGGCGGCTATTCTTTCAGCATTTAGATGCGTGGACTACGTAACAATATTCAGCGAAACAACGCCTGCAAGGATTATAAAAGCAATTGCGCCGGATATCCTCGCAAAGGGCGCGGACTGGCGCAAAATTGATATCGTTGGCCGTAGCGAAGTGGAAAAAAGAGGCGGCAGGGTAGTCGCCATACCTTTTGTCAAAGGCTTTTCCACAACGCAAATTTTAAAACGCATTAAGAATGCATAAACTCTTGCGCCTTATCGACGCTAATTTAAATAGGTCCCGGGAAGGTATACGCGTTTGCGAAGATATTGCGCGTTTTATGTTAAACGATAAACGAATAACCAGGTCTTTTAAGTCATTGAGGCACAGGATAAGCGCTCTTGCTAATAAGCTGGAGAGAGGCGGAGAGCTGGCCTTATTAAAATCGCGGAACGTAAAAAAAGACATCGGAAAGAAAACAGCTTTTCGCGAAGGAAACAGGAAAGACATTCCTGACGTTTTTTACGCCAATGCCCAGCGCACAAAAGAGTCTTTAAGGGTTCTTGAGGAAATTACAAAACTTTTAAACAAAAAAGTATCTCAGGGTTTCAAGGAAGTACGTTTTAAAATATATGAACTCGAGAAAAAATCCCGCATCAAACTGGAAACTGTACTGCATAATAGATAAAGTAGCGCGCCGCAACCGGTCCCCGGAAGCCACTGCACTCTCTTTGTTTAAAACAGGTGTTGATGTAATTCAGCTAAGATATAAAAATCTTCCGTCGTACGAACTTCTCGCAATTGCCAAAAGAATACGAAAGGCAGCAAAAAGATACGGAAAGACGCTCCTCATAAACGATAGAATCGATGTTGCCGTCTCCTCTGGGGCCGAAGGGGTGCACCTTGGAAGCGGAGATTTACCGCTTGAAACCGCGCATCGCTTGTTAGGAAAAAGGGCAATCGTAGGCAAGACAGTGCATACCCCCGGAGAAGCAAAAAAGATACGCAGAGAAAAGGTAAACTACATAGGCGTGGGTCCTATTTTCACAACGCCGCTTAAGAAAAATTTAAAGGCGAAAGGCGTTGGCTTCATTAAGAAAATAAAACAGCACACATCCGTACCTGTATTTGCAATAGGCGGAATCAATAAACAGAATGTAAAACTCGCACTTGGTGGCGGTGCGCAGGGGGTTTGTGTTGCGCGGGCCTCATCGCATGCCAAGGCCCTTCTTAAGGAAATAAAAAAATGACTCTGATAGAAAAATCAAAAAAAGGCATAACAACTACGCTGGTTCATAAAATAGCTAAGTCGGAAGGCGTAGACCCAGCGGCATTGACGAAAAATATAGCCGCGGGAAGAGCGGTTTTGCCAAAAAATAAAAAAAGGAGCTTCAGAAATCCTTGCGCCGTAGGCCAGGGTTTAAAAACAAAAATAAACGCCAACATCGGAACTTCGGAAGATTTCACGCGAGTTGAACTTGAATTGCGCAAACTAAAAATTGCCGAAGAATTTGGCGCAGACACGGTCATGGATCTTTCCACGAGCAAAAACTTAAAAAGTGTAAGAGCAAAGATCCTGGAAAAATCCACGATACCCGTGGGCACCGTTCCCATCTACGAGATAGTTGTCATGGGCGCAAAAAAATACGGTAGCATATCCGAGATACCCGAAAGCTTTTTTATCAAAACCATAGAAAACCAGGCAAAGGAAGGCGTTGATTTTTTTACGATACACGCCGGTGTTACGCAAAAAACGGCAGAGTCCCTCAAGGCAAGCAATCGCACCATGGGTATTGTATCAAGGGGCGGGGCGATTCTTTTGGAGTGGGTGCTTAAAAATTCCGCAGAAAATCCCTTACGCAAGCGGTTTGATGAGATAATCGATATAGCAAAGGCCTTCGATTTAACATTAAGCCTGGGAGACGGCATGAGGCCGGGCGCCATTGTTGACGCCACCGATAAGGCGCAAATCGATGAGCTTTTGGTACTCGGGCACCTGCAAAAAACAGCCTTTAAAAAGGGCGTACAGGTTATAATCGAAGGCCCGGGGCATGTTCCTTTAAACCAGATAAAATATAACGTAGAACTGGAAAAACGCGTATGTAACGGGGCTCCTTTTTACGTGCTGGGGCCGCTTGTCACCGATATTGCGCCCGGCTACGATCACATAACAAGCGCCATAGGTGGGGCGATGGCAGCCAGTTTTGGGGCGGATTTTTTATGCTACGTAACGCCGGGCGAACATCTCAGGCTCCCGACCCTCGAGGATGTGAAGGAGGGCGTTGTTGCGTCAAAGATAGCCGCACACGCTGCGGATATTGCCAAAAACGTGCCGGGGGCTATAGAAAAAGATATAAATATTTCGAAAGCGCGCTACGCGAGAAACTGGGAAAAACAGTTTAAGCTAGCGCTTGACCCGAAAAAGTGCAAGGCGTTCAGGAAAAGCTCGACCCCTGCGGCAAAAGACGTTTGCACCATGTGCAGCGAATATTGTTCGCTTAAAATAAGTCAGCGTTGTTTGAAATAGGCGGCTATAACACAATGGTAGTGTGCCAGCTTCCCAAGCTGGTTACGCGGGTTCGATCCCCGCTAGCCGCTCTGGTATTGATTTGGTTTCTGCGGAAAAAAATAGGAAGGCTAGAGTTAGCACTGTTAGTTATATGATAAAAAAGTGGCTAGTAGCTAAGGGGCTAGGGTTGCTGTTCTTGGGTTTAGCAACCATTAATTCGTATTCTCAAACTGTCGAGGATCATGTTAAGGCGGGGGATACGCATTTTAAAGAAGGGGATTACCAGAAAGGTATCGTTGAATACAAGAAGGCTATTGAAATTAATCCCGAGCATAACGATGTTAGCATCTATTACAATCTCGGCGCCGCATACGGTTTTTTGGGTCAACACGAAAAAGCCCTCAATTATTTTGAAAAAGCCCGGAAGATGAGCCCTGATGACGCCGGTATTTACTACAACCTTGCCATCGGCCATGCTTCACTGGAGCAACATGAGGATGCCAAAGAAAATTTTCTTAAGGCGAGAGAATTATTTTTGAAAAAAGGGGACGATAAGAACGCTCTTAAGGTTGAAGAGTATCTGAGTAAAATACCTGCGACGGAGGTTTCGGAGGAGGCCGCCGAAAGCGCGGATTCCGGAGAACTGCAAGGCCCGGCCGTAGATAAAGAAACCGTAGAATTGATTGCCGGGGATATGGCCAAAGACAAAAAACTTGGTAAAGAGTTAACGGAGGCGGAAATAGAACTGCTTTCTGACTATCCCGAAAGAGGAGCTAGGCTTAAGGAAATTGCCGATTACGCCACGGCCGCGGCGAAAAATGCGCATGAGGCAGACCAAACCGTTCCGGAAGATGCTTACCGCCATGTCCTGTGGAGTTACCTGCTCACTAAAGAATACGACACGGAGTTTGCCAAGAAAGTTACCGATGCCCACGAAATCGGGGATACCAAAAACACTGAGGAAGACCACATAATGGATTACAACAATAATGAGGTAGGCAGACGCTACGCCGAAGAAGAATATGAGGAATCCGAAGTTTTAGAAAAAGTTATGAGCGACGAAGGAGTAATGCGATGAAAAAAATTATAATGTTTTTATGCCTGATGATTTTATTTACTGCCAATTCGCATGCTATTCCTTTACCATATAATGCCGAGTCCTGGAACAAATTAAGCGAATTGGGGCCATCGGAAGAGAAACTCGCAAAAAAAATGCTTGTCCGCGGCGTATACGAAGGCGCGTTTGCCACAAACCCCCATAAAGCCAGAAAACTTCTTGTTACCAATGTAGATTTTGACGACCTTGTTTTTAAGGTTAACCGATTTTATATTGATAAAAAAAATGCGCTGATTCCTCTGGGCCTGGCCCTGCGGGTAATCAGCATGGAGATAAGAGGGGCCCGGAGCAGGAGATAGATAATTATTTAGAACATCTCCGTACGTTTATTGATAATATATTCGAAAGGTTCGCGGAAGAGGAAGCAGAATAAAGCAGGGAAAGTATTTATGCTGACGCTTATCAAGACTATCTGGATTATGATACTCATAACCATACTCGTCGGATACGCGTGTTGGAGCATTTTCACGCTGACAACTAAGGGTAAGTATCTCATATATCTAATGGAATATAGAGAAAAAGAACAGAGGGTTGGTGAAGGCCCAACGTGGTATGAGCTGTATTCTGCCGGATCTTCCGAGCAGAAAGACAAAGAAAGTCGGATTTATTAAAGGGGGGGGAGCGCATGGATGTAAATAAATCTTTGAGCGTCATCAAGACGGTTTGGTCTTTGATACTTTTATCTGTAATCGTGGGATTCGTATGCTGGAGCATTGTAGCATTAACCTCGGGCGGCAAAAATATCCTGAACTCAATTGTCGAAGTGTTCACAAACGCCGGTTCTTCGATGTAAGGTTAGACTTACTAATAATCGAAATCAGCCAAGATTGGAATCTAACGATGAGACAATTGCTTTTATTAATTATATTATCGATATGCCTTGGCGGTTGCGCCACGGTGGGGCGTAGCCCCAGCGACATTGGCAGGGCCAGCATCCCGGGCGTTTACCACGAGGTTATAAAGGGGCAGACCCTCTGGCATATATCTAAAATTTATGACATTGATCTTAGGAAAATTATTAACGCGAATCGTCTACCTGATGCCAGTAAAATCGAGGTGGGCCAGCTTATTTTCGTACCCGATACGCGTGAGAAGGTAACAGGGCCCGTTTGTGTAAAAAGCGCAAAATTCGAAAATTTTATTTGGCCCGTAAAGGGGAGAGTAGTTTCTTATTTTGGTTCCATGAAAAAAATGGCAAGGAATAACGGCATAGACATAGAAACGCGTGATGGAGTCGGTATAGTGGCTTCGCGAAGCGGTAAGGTAGCTTATACCAATGATAACATGAAAGGTTACGGCAAAACGATTATAATAGACCATCTTGACGGCTTTCAGACAGTGTATGCTCACAATGCTAAAAATCTTGTCGGATTAGACGAGCGTGTAGCCCGCGGGCAAGTTATTGCAAAGGCGGGCAAGACCGGAAGGGCTGACAAGCCAACGCTTCATTTCGAGATAAGAAAAAAACATAAATCTCAAAACCCGTTTTATTATTTACCGTGAAAAGGTTATAAGCAATGTTAAACGAACCGGTTGTAGGTAAGGCATTTTTCGGTAGGGCAAACGTCCTGGGTACCCTGGAAAAAAGAGTAAACGCCTTAAAGGGCGGTTACAGGCAAAACGTCGCCTTGACAGGCCAGATGCTCTCCGGGAAATCCTCGATACTACACCAATTCCTGCACACCCTAAGGGACGCATCTCTTATACCCGTTTATGTAGAAGTGGTAGAAGAGGCGTTCCCGTCATTCGCAAATAAATTTATAGCAACACTTCTTTACAACTATCTTGCTTCATGCGGGACCGACGCCGAGAAAGATCTAACAAACCTTATAAAAACAGCCGAGGGGTTTATACCTCACACGGTATACGCGATAAAAAAAGTACGCTCGGACCTCTCCCGAAAGAATTATAACGAGGCGTACAAAAAGCTTCTTCATCTTACTTCGGTCATGAAGGAGGAGACCGGTAAGTCCTGCGTGGTTATCCTCGATGAATTTCACAACCTTGAATCTCTCAAAATAAAAAAGCCGTATCTTTCCTTCGGGAAAATCATAATGATCCAGAAGGATACGATGTACATAGTTTCGAGCTCTCAGAAAAACACGATAAAAAAGATACTATCTGAAAAGCTGGCGCTCCTTTTTGGCAATTTCGAGGTTATTGAAGTTTCGGGATTTGACAATAAAACAGCCCGGGCATTCCTGGAAGAAAAGTTCCAGAACATGACGCTTTCCCGCTCTTACGCCGATTACCTCATAGATTTCGCTGATGGAAACCCGTTTTTCCTGGATGTCTTGTCAAAAAAGATTGTTGAAATCGCCACTTTGAATAAGCTCTCTTCGGCAAACGAGGATATTCTTATCGAGGCTATACTTGGGTCTATCTACAATACCAGCGGCACCATTAATCAGTACTTCACAAACAACATAATGAATCTGCTAGAAAAAGGCCTGCGAGGCGATTATTTGGATATACTAACCGCGTTGGCGTGTGGGTTTAATAAGTTGGGCGACATAGCGAAGTGGTTCAAAAAACAAAGTAGTTCCGGGATCTCGGGTAAACTGGCGCGGCTTATTGAGCTCGACATGGTTTATAAAAACGGTGTTTTTTACGAAGTGCAGGACAAGGTATTCAAGTTCTGGCTAAAAACCGTATATCATAAACGTAAAACATCTTTAGTGGATGACGTAGTAAATAGCGCTAATGATTTTAAGCGTGAGGTCAAAGCCGACATAGACGAGTACCTTGCCGAAACGCAAAAAGAAGCACCGGAACGCATAAAGGAATTGTTCGCGTCTTTTAACGGCGAAATCGTAGAAATTGATAGAAAAAAACGGCGCCTGCCTCAGTTCATTAAAATAGAAGTTAAAAAGTTCGGAAAATGTGAAGACCTCGTGACTTATCAAAAACCGGACAAGTATTGGGTATTCGAAATCTGGCAGGATAAGATTGATGAAACAGCCGTCTCAGACTTTCTTGAGCGGTACTATCCTTCGAGGGAAAAAATCACAAAAAAAATATGCGTTGCCCTGGAGGGAATAGACAGAAACGCCCTTCTTCTGGCAAAAGAAAAAAATGTTTGGGTATGGGAGCTTGATAATATTAACGAACTCCTGCGTCTTTATAAAAAGCATAAGTTGATATACAGATGAAGAGAATAGGCGTTCTTTCTGATACGCACATTCCGAAAGCGGCTCAAGATCTTCCGGAAAAAGTTTACAAAGAACTTCGGAACGTAGACATGATCTTGCATGCCGGAGATCTTGTTGAGATATCCGTGTTCAAGAAATTGCAGGATATAGCGCCCACGCACGCGGTATGCGGCAATATGGATATGCCGGAGGTGAGAGCGACATTACCCCAGAAGGATATAATTACGGTTCTTGGGTTTAAAATAGGTCTCGTTCACGGCTATGGCCCCCCGGGCAGAATTACCGAAGCCGTCCGGAGCGAATTTAAAAGGGTAGATATAATTGTGTTCGGGCATTCGCACTCGGCCTTATCGAAAGAGATAAAAAAGACTCTTTTTTTTAATCCCGGCAGCCCGACAGACAGGATTTTCGCGGCGTATAACAGCTTCGGTATTCTGGAAATAGGGGAAGAGGTTGAGGGAAAAATTATAAGATTGTGATTCGGTGTTTGTAATTTGGATTTTAAGGAGGAAAGTAGATGGATAAAATTTGGGCTCCCTGGAGAAAAAAATATATTACGCTAAAAAAAAGTAAAAAGTGTATCTTTTGCATAGGCAAGAAAAGAAGTTCTGATAAAAAACGATACATATTAAAAAGAAGTAAGCATGCATTCGCCATGCTAAATATCTATCCCTACAACAACGCGCACGTAATGGTGGCTCCATGCAGACATGTTAAAACACTTGCCTCGCTTAATAATAAGGAGTTGCTGGATTTATTTAATCTCGTAAATATCATGACAAAAAAAATAGACAAGCTTTTAAAGCCTGCCGGCTACAATATTGGATTAAATATTGGAAGAGTCGCCGGCGCGGGCTTCCCGGGCCACGTGCATGTGCATATCGTGCCCAGGTGGATAGGCGACACGAATTTCATGCCCGTAATTTCAAACACTAAAGTCATTTCATGCTCTCTGGATGAGCTATGTGAGGCATTAAAAAAATAATGTTAACCAGAAAAGAAATCGAAAAACAGGAATATCTCGTTTTGGCGCCTTACGCCACGAAGTCAAAGGAGACACGCGGACGTCCCCACAAGGAAAAGGAACATGCGTACCGCTCTATTTATCAGCGTGATACGGACAGGATTATTTACTCAAGCGCATTTCGCAGACTTGAGTACAAGACTCAAGTTTTCGTTAATCATGAAGGTGACCATTACAGAACCCGCCTAACTCATACGCTTGAAGTAGCGCAAATAGCAAAGACAATAGCGCGCGCCCTCAGGTTAAACAGCGAACTTGTAGACGCCATTGCCCTGGCGCATGATCTCGGACATACACCTTTCGGCCATTCCGGGGAAGACGCCTTAAGAGAGCTCATGACCGACCATGGCGGTTTTGACCATAATGCTCAAGGCTTAAGAGTTGTTGATCTTTTAGAGGAAATGTATCCGAATTTCCGGGGGCTCAATTTAACATATGAGGTACGGGAGGGTATAATCAAGCATTCAACTCCTTTCGACAAGCCCCGGCCCTACATCCCCTTTGAAAGCAAGGGAACGCCGTCTCTGGAAGTACAGGTCGTTGATATAGCCGATGAGATTGCCTATGATAATCATGATCTGGATGATGGGTTAAGGAGTGGGCTTATAGCCGAAGAAAAGCTTTCAGACATCGCATTGTGGAAAATGGTTCGAGATGGCATAAGGGATAATCATTCCGGAGTCGCAAAAAAAATTCGCAGGGCCGAAGCCGTTCGCACCCTTATCAACATACAGGTAACAGATCTCATAAAACACACAGAAAAGCGTCTTAAAAAATTTAACATCAATACTCCTCAGGATGTCAGAAAATTTCCTGAAAAAATTATTGCGTTTTCACGCGAGATACGAGATTTAAGAAAGCCTTTAAGGAAATTCCTTGTGAAGAATCTTTATCACCACTACAGGGTTGTGCGGATGTCTAAAAAAGCGTACAGGTTCATGACGGACCTGTTCGAGACATATACGGATAATCCCGAGCAGCTTTCCCCGACGCAGCAAATGTGGCTTAAGGGGGATGATAAATACCGGGTTGTCTCGGATTATATCGCCGGGATGACCGACAGATACGCCCTTGACGAATATAATAAACTCTTTGACCCGTATAAAAAAGTTTAAAAAGGTGTAATAGGTAAAAACATGGTAGAAATTAGCCTTCCAAAAATCGAGCGACAAAAACGTATCCTTGAGCGCTTCGCGGGGAATCTTGATTTTAAAAAAGTTAAGTCTTCTTTTTCCAAAAATCTGGGGCCGTTCATGTTGTGGGTAACGGACCGGGACCCCTCGGATAAGAAAGCGCTAAAGCAGGGGCTTTGCAAGGTAGCAAGGGCAAGCGAAAAAAACGAATCGGCCTGCCTCGCTAATATCACCGGCATTTTAGAGCGGGCGGCGGTCTCGGGAAAAACAGAAACATTTATGTGCCCGTTCGGGTTGCATGGTTTTTCCGTGCCTCTTGTGGAGGATAAGGAGGCATTCGGTTACATAATATGCTGCCAGCTTAAAAATGAACCGAGCCGTGACATGATGGACATTTTCTCTTACCTCGTCAATACGGTACTCAAGGAAGCGAAAAAAGAAGTCGAGCTGGAAGATCTTTATAGAACCATAAAACCACGCACTGTGGCACTCTCTACCGTGCATACTGTTCACAGGTTAATCATGTCGTCTTTATATCTAAACGAACTTCTCGCGCGAATAGCCCGATTATCCATGCAAATCATCAGGGCAAGCAGGTGTTCGATTAAATTGATTGACAGCAAGCGAAAAACGCTCTTGCCAAAAGCAACAGTTGATCTTCGGACAAAAACGACACGCCTTAAAAAGGTAAAAATAGGTAGATGGGCGCCCGGCAAAGCGGTTAAATTCGGAAAACCTATAAGGGCCGAGAAATACCTTGCCACACCCCTTATTGACGAAGACGTAATCGGCGTGATAACTCTTTACGATAAACTCGACAATCAGTCTTTTACGAGTTTCGATGAAGAAATAATGAGGACCTTAGCCGAGCAGGCCGCCATTGCGATAAAAAATGCACAACTTTATAAAGAGCAGGAAAAGTTAACAATGGGTAGCATTAAAGCCCTTGCGCAAATTATCGAAAGCCGGGGTTCCGGGATATATACGTCTAAATTGAGCTTCCTCAAGATTGTTCAGTTGATCGGTCAGGAATTTAAAATGCGTGAGCACGAGTTAAAGACATTGCAATACGCCGCGCTCCTTCATGATGCAGGTGAGCTTATGATTCCGGAAAAAGTTTTGCGAAAAAGGGGTAAGCTCACCGGGGCAGAATATAGGCTGATAAAAGAACACCCTTTAAAAGGAGCAAAAATTATCAAATCCCTAAAATCGCTTAAATCGATTACCCCTATAATAATGTACCATCACGAAAATTTTAATGGGACCGGATATCCGAAAGGCTTGAAGGGCAGCGATATACCCCTTGGCGCGCGAATCATGGCTGTTGTCGCCGCGTTTGAAGCAATGATCGCAAAGAGGCCATATAGAGGCACGCCGCTTTCCGCGGAGCGGGCAGCCGAAGAAGTTAAGAAGCATTCCGGAAACCAGTTTGACCCGAAAGTGGTAGAAATTTTCCTGAAAGTAGTCAAAAGAAAAGACGTACGGCACCTTATGAAAAGGGAAGTGCATGGATCTAAATGAACTGCTAAAAAATAAACTCTACAGGGGGATAGTAGAGTTTTTCCACGAAAACCAGACAAGCGTGGATACACCGCGGGGTATAGCAACGTGGGTAAAAGAAGAACGCGCTGTAGTCAAAAACGCTCTCGATAAGCTTGTCGAGCTCGGCATACTCATCGCGCACGAGGTTTCGTCTACGACCGGTTACAGCTACACGCGAAACAAAAAGATTATACAAACCATAGAAAAACAATTAAAAAACAATCGCTAGTTAAATATTTAATCGTCATTCTGGTGCTTTTCACCCTTAGTATCGCCTTTATAAGGGCGGGCGACATGTTCCTGGCCTTTATGGCGGAGAAGCTACATATTGATATTTCCTTTAAAAACCATTCGGGCATCATATCCTGTTTCGTATTAAGATCAATTAAGCTTGATAGGCCCGTTTTTAAACTGAAAGATATTGACGCGGTAGTGGGCTGTCAGAGCGCAATAATTAAGCCGAGTTTTAAAAATCTTTTTTCTAAAAACGCTATAATCTTAGAGTGCGAACTCCGTAACGCTGCAATTCTGAATTCACAAAAAGGCGTGGAACTAAATACTGAAGATCAAATTCCTTTTTTATCGGGCAGCGGCGATCTACCTCTTTTGATTGATGCGCTAAGTAATAACGTCTATAGTCTCATGCGCGCTACGCTTGTAGCGCACGATGACATGATTGAATTTCCGGCTTATGAGGCGCATAGCGAGGATGTAAAGATCTATGCTTCGGGCTGGGTTAAGGAATCCGAGGATATCAACATAAGCATAAAGGCGCTATTCTCTCCAGAAATAGCCAAGCGATTTCCGGAAGAATTATTGGCGCTCCTGACCGAAGAACCAGGCGGCTGGCTCAGTTATTCACTGCATTTCGAGGGCGGTAAGACGACGCCGTTTGTAAAATTTGAGAGTGATAGGTTCGCATTTGACTTTGAGGAAGTGGAGATAAAGTAATGTACCGTTTCAGATTTATATTTCACCCTGTCCCTGATTCTGAAATTAAAGGTGTCTTTCGGAAAACATCGGAAGGGACACCTTTACGTTCAGAATCAGGGACAGGGTGAACGGGAAATCTGAAACGGTACAAAAAAGCTAAAAAGTTATGAAACTTAACGCTGAACAAAAAGAAGCGGTAGGCACGCTGGAAGGCCCTCTTCTCATAGTGGCAGGTCCGGGAACAGGAAAGACACAGCTTTTATCGGCGAGGGCAGCAAACATCATGAGCGAAAAACGCCTCCCGGGCGAGAACATGCTCATTTTAACCTACACTAATGCTGCTGCTAAGTCCGTAAAAGAAAGACTGGCAAAACTTGTCGGTTTTGAAGGCTACAAAATTTTTGCGGAAACCTTTCACGGTTTTGCCAATTCGGTTATACTGGATTCTGAAGAGGCCGCCGGATACCTGCGTGAACGCGTCCAGATGACGGATCTCGAGAAAATAAAATGCTTGGAATATATTGTCGATCACTTTACGGATTCCGTAAGCGATTTACGCCCTTTCGGTTATCCGTATTTATACATACGCGAAATCGCCCGGAAAATAAGTGACTTAAAAAACGAGGGTATAGCGCCTTCCCAGTTAGAAAAGGCACTTAAAGACGTGGAACCGGACGGGGTTTATGTAGAAAAAAAGCATATACCGCGACTAAAAGAGCTCTCGTTCATATATAGAAAATATGAAGAATTGAAAAAGGGTGAAGACAAAAATATTTTTGACGAAAGAGGGCGTTACGACTACGATGACATGATAATGATCGCCGTTGAAATATTAGAAAAACAGCCTGAGCTTACTCATCTTTATCGCGAAAAATATAAATATATCATGGTCGATGAGTTTCAGGATACAAACGGCGCGCAGCTAAAACTTCTTTTCCTGCTTTCAGGCGAAGACAAACCGAATCTTTGCTGTGTCGGTGATGACGACCAATCCATATACAGGTTCCAGGGCGCAAGCATAGCGAATTTTAAGATATTGAAGGATAAGTTTCCGCAAATTAAGATTATCCGGCTTAAGAATAATTATAGATCTGCGAAAGAGATAATCGACCTTTCCTCGAAAATAATAAAGCACATACCCCAAAAAGAACGTCTGGATGAACCGAAAGAATTGCGGCCAAAGAAAGACTATAAAAATAAAAGCATAGAATTTAGGGCCTTCTCCACCGAGGACGAGGAAATCATGTATATCGCATCCGAGATAAAAAATATCGCCGAAACCATTAAAAAATCCGGCGATCTTACTCTTGAGGAGAGAAAAAAGGCATATAACCATATAGCGGTTCTCGTAAGAAAGAGGTCGTCCATCTTAAAACTCATTGATTACTTTTTAAAAATCGGCATCCCTTATTCCACCGACGGAAAAGAAGACATAAGCCGCCAGAAAAGGGTAAGGCAAATGATAGACGTATTAAAAATACCCGGGCTTATGACGTGTGACCTGGACGAGCGCGACATTGCTATTTATAGGGTTCTTTCCGCCGATTTTCTGGAAATACCCCAGAGCGACATTTTGACTTTTGTAAATTTTGCGAATAAAAAAAAGAGGGGGTACGAGTCAAACCTTTTTGAAGAATTTCTAAAATCTTTTGAGGTAAGCGACCTGAATAAAAAACCGGATTCCTCCGCTACAGAAAAACTGCCACTGGTAAAGAAACTTCGTTTGAAGCGAGCGCACAAGATGCACCTTGCTTCATGGGCAATTCAGAGGCTTTCGGTGGACGCGAATACCCGCCCGGTTCACGATCTCCTGATGGGATGGGTGGAAGACTCTAATCTATATAAATTTATTATAAAAGAATACGACAAAAAGCGCATCTTGCTAATAAGGGAACTCAGGAGTCTCACTTCCTTCATAAATATGGTAAAGAACCTGACTCTTGCCAGGCCCGATCTTACGCTAAGCGAATTCCTGGATGAACTGGAAACAATGAAAACCCATAGAATGCCCGTAACAGGCCAGCTCGTAACTTCAACGCAAGACGGCGTCAGAATTATCACAGCACATGCCTCAAAGGGGCTGGAATTCCACGCATGCTTCATTCCGTTTTGCGTTCAGGATAAAAACTGGCCGCTTAAGCCTTTGCCCGAGAAGTTACCGCTTCCTCCGGGTGTAGTAAAAACAAAAGAAAGTGTAAAAAGTAAGCATGAGCTCTCGCAGCTTTCATTTTTCGATGAAACCAGGCTTTTCTACGTGGCTTCGAGCAGGGCTAAATCGAACCTTATTTTTACCGCCAGCCCCTCGGGAGATGCTGTAGCGAGTTCATTTTTTAACTCCCTGACCCATGGTCTTACGGAAAGCACAAAACCCGAAGAAGAAATATTAAAAGAGTTTTTCAAAAAAGAAAAAGCCCCTGATCTTTTTAAGAACACTAACGCAGTCTTAAAAGACGTAGTTAATAATCTTACGCTTACGCCGACTAAGCTTAATAATTTCCTCCGGTGCAGGCGCAAATTTCTATATGCCAACCTCTTGCTTCTGCCGGGTAAAAAAAATCAGCACCTTGTATTCGGGAACTGCGCGCACAAAGCAGCGGAGGACACCTACAGGACTTATAAAAATGAGAAAAAATTTCCCGATTTTTCATTTTTTAAAAAATCTTTTAAAAGAGAGCTTAAATTTCAGGGGGTAAATAAAACCATCGAAAACTGGTGCCTGGCAAAGCTCGAAGGATTACAAAGATGGTTCGACAAGGAAAGGCAAAACCCCGTAATCCCGATTAATCTGGAAAAAAAGAAGATAATTACGCTAAAAGGTGGTATAATTTTCTCCGGTAAATACGACAAGGTTGAATTTGAAAACGAGCAAAAAGGGCTTATACGCATAATCGATTACAAGACCGGCAAGCCGGACAAGCACATAAGACAGATCGAAAACGTAAATAACCTGGCGAGCGACGATTACGACGATTACCTGAGGCAGCTAGTCGCTTATAAAATGCTATATGAGAGGGATACTTACGAAACTGCCGGCTACAAGGTAAGTCACGGGGTCCTGGCATTTTTAGAGCCCGCTAAAAGTACATCACGCAAATATGGTTTGACAAAAGGGGAATACGTCGACAAAAAAATATCCGTCACTGAGAAAATGGTTGACGAGCTTGAAGGTGTAATACTTTCGGTTTGGAGGCAAATTAATAACCTGGAGTTCGATAAGCTTCCCGAACGGGAATACTCAAAATGCGGAAATTGCGCTTTTGACTCAATGTGCTGGGGGTAGAGGGGAACATGTCAAACGAATATCAAAAAGAGTTATTTGACGAGTTCAAGCAGGGAAAAGGCAAATTCGAGAAGATTGTAGATAAGATAAACGTAAAGAGGAAGAAACTCTATATACATGCGCCGCTTGAAAACGCTGTCTTTACGGTTATTATTGTCGTAATGTGTATTATAGTAGCATTTGCCCTGGGAGTGGAGCGGGGAAAAAGGTTTACCTCTTTAGAAACTAGAGAAGAGAGCGCGGTTTTCAAGGAAGCTGTGACAACCCCGCAAATAAAATTAAGCCCCATTGAAATAGGTAAGCCAGAAGCAAAGGAGCCTGTTACTGCGCCAAAAGCGGCAAGCGCGCCCGGCCTTTATACGATCCAACTCATCTCGTATAAGCAAGAAAGCATTGCCGAAGCAGAGAAAAATAAACTGTTGAATAAAAACGTAAATGCCTATATAATACGATCTGGAAACTGGTATCAAGTATGCGCCGGCGGTTACGGCACCATGGAGAAGGCAAAGGCGGCGCTTCTCGAGCTCGAAAAAGAATATAAGGGAAGTTTTATCAGGAAGGGGGCAGATTAACATGTCACAACATCCGAGTTTAAGATCAAAAGAAAAAGGCAAACAGCACAGGTCTGTCCTTAAGCGGTATGAAAGAGTAAAGAAGCTTAAGGAAAAGGAAAAGTGGAAAGAAGGCGATTCTGTATTCGGCTTGCTGAAGCTTAAGCTTTTGAAATTCAAAATTAAGAAAGAGAAAGCTGCACCGACAGAAGAGGGCGCGGAAGCTTCCGGCGTATCGGCAGCAACTGGAGCCGCGACACCGGAAACAAAGAAAACGGCTGCGAAAGAAGCTGCGCCAAAGAAAGAAGAGAAGAAAAAATGATAAAATTTGACCAATTCAAGGCAATGGACATACGCATTGCGAAGATTTCGGCCGTCGAAGACCATCCGAACGCCGACAAGCTATATCTGGTAACCGTTGAAACAGGCGATACAACCAAAAAGCTTGTAGCGGGAATTAAACAACATTACACCAAGGAAGAATTGATCAACAAGCAGGTTGTTGTGATCAACAACCTGGAGCCTGCTACGATAAGAGGCGTCCAATCCGAGGGAATGATCCTTGCGACCAAAGACGGTGAGAAACTCGCGATACTCATGCCCGAAAAGGAAGTAAAAATCGGTAGCCCGGTTTCATAAAATTTTTATCCCGGGAATTGTTTTTTACGATATGTTGTGCTATACTATCACATATAAACTCTAAATAGAGGGAGGGGGGTGAAAAATGAAATACGCTTTAAGTCTAGTCATGATTATTTCTCTTTTAATAAGCGCTACATCTGCATTCGCAGAAGCTAAAGGACTTTTCCAGGAAATGAGCGACAACATCACACAGATTGGAAAACCGAGCGGAGCCGGAGCGGCAGGGGTATCCAAGGGTTCGGTATTCCAGAAAGTAGCAGGAGACGTTGAAGGAATCGGAAAAAAAGGTTCCGTACCAGCGAAATACACTGTGCTACAAAAAGTAAAAGACAACATCGACACATGGGATGACTCTCAGGACCAGGTAAAGACTCTTTCTTTGCGTGACAACAAAGCAGAGCTCGCAAAAAGAAGAGGACTGAAATAAATAAAAATGGCCCGGCCCTTTAGCTTGAAAACCGAAAGCATAGGGTTTGGTTGTGTCTTCAAAAATGCCCCCCATCATTTTTAGGCGAATTAAGCTTTTAAAAGTGTATGGGGGGTTTAATTAAGTGTAAAAAATGAAAGTTGTTAAAGTTAACCTTGGTAAACGAAGCTATAGAATCTATATCGGTAAAAACATCATCGGAAAGCTTTCCTCGCTGATATCGCCTCCCACGCATGATACGCCCCTATTCGTAGTGACCAATAAGAAAATAAATGCCCTCCATGGCGCAAGGCTTAAAAAAGTCTTGAAGCTCATCAGTAAAAAAATATTATTTTACGAAATACCTGATTCAGAAAAAGCGAAATCATTTCCTGTATATATAAAAACGGTGCGGGCCCTCGCGCGTTTTTCCAGAAAAACAAAACCTTTCGTTTTTGCTTTCGGGGGAGGGGTAGTCGGCGACCTGGCAGGATTTGTCGCTAGCGCCTACAGGCGCGGCGTACCTTACATACAGGTACCTACAACGCTTCTGGCGCAGGTGGATTCAGCTATTGGTGGGAAAGTAGCCATAGACATAAAAGAAGCAAAAAACATAGTAGGTGACTTCTATCAGCCCCGAATGGTTATAAGCGACGCGGGGTTTCTTTCGACGCTTCCGGAAAAAGAATTGCGTAATGGGCTTGTGGAAATAGTTAAATACGGAATTATAAAGGATAGGGCCCTATTTGCGTTCCTGGAAAAAAATACGCAAAAAATACTAAAACATAACCAGGACGCGCTGGAACATGTTGTTTCGAGGTCATCCGGCATAAAGGCCGCAGTCGTCGCAAAAGATGAACTTGACGTAACGGGCTTGCGTGCTACCTTGAATTTCGGACATACTGTAGGGCACGCAATGGAAGCGGCCGCGCGCTATTCCGGGTCAATCACGCATGGACAAGCAGTCGCAGCCGGGATGATCATAGCAAGCTTTATTGCCTTAGAGAAAAAAATGATTTCCTGCAAAGATTATAAGAGAATATGCACTCTTATTAAAAAAGTAACCGTTAAAATAAAGTTAAGAAAGATGCGCCCCGAGAATATCCTAAATGCTCTTTCGTACGATAAAAAATTTACTCATGGTTTTAATCGGTTTATTTTACCGAAAAAAATTGGCCGCGTGAAAATTGTAGATAGAATACCGGAGGCCCTGATAAAAGAAGCGATAGAGGGCGCTCCGATATAACGTATCGGGAAGGAGAAAAAACATGGAAGTGCGAATGTACAAACCGGAGGACAGTGTCGCCGTCAAGGACCTCATACTATCGATACTCGAAAAAGAGTACCCCTTTGACCGCTCCGCATATCAGGATAGCGACATAAACGACATATCCGGCACTTACTCAGGGCGGGATAGTGTCTTTTTTGTGATTGAAGAAAATGGCAAGGTGATAGGCACAATAGGCGTAAAGAAAGATGCACCGGAGAGCGCTTTAATGCGAAGATTTTTTGTAGATACAAACTATAGAAAAAAAGGCCTCGGGAGCATGCTTTTAGAAAAAGCAGTCGAGTTTTGCAAATCAAAAAAATATAAGGAAATAAGCTTCAGGGCTACCGACAGGATGGGCGAGGCAATGAAGCTCTGCAAGAAAAAAGGATTTGAGGAAAAGGACGACCTCGAGGTAAGCGGCTTCCACATCCACAGGTTTGTTCTTAAAATTTAAAACGGATGAAAACTCAGATACGCGTAAGATATCAGGAAACCGACAGGATGGGTGTCGTTTATTACGGAAATTATTTTACGTGGTTTGAAGTTGCGAGGACGGAATATTTTCGCGAGCTAGGGCTCCCCTATACCAGGTTGGAGAAAGAGGGGATAAGGCTTATGGTAGCAGACGCTAAGTGCACCTACAAATCTCCTGCCACTTACGATGACCTGCTCACTATAGAAACTCAAGTAGTAAATATAAAAAATACGAGTCTTTCGTTTTCGTATAAAATTTACCGTGATGAAAAGACGTTAATCTCTCTGGGGGAAAGCACTCACGTATTTACTGATGAAAGGGGTAGGCCTACCAGAATTCCCGCGAAGGTAAAAGAAGTACTTAACGTTTCAGCCTGATAATAAATTCCTGCCCGTTTGAAGCAACTTTAACAGAATTTTCCTCGATCTTCAATATTTTGAATCCGCTTACCGTATCGCCTTCGGCCCATACATTATCGTTTATGACCACAAGCGGCTTTCCTGGCGTGTACATTATTCCATTAAGCTGCAATCTTTCGGTAATATCCGCGGTTCCAATTCTACCGGGGGATTTGAGTGCGTTAATTTTATTTTCTTCTTTTTCGACAACCGTCTCTGACATGGATGGAGGGTCTTCGGTTTTTGATGCCATTTTTCCCGGCGCAGGGCTGTCGTAGATCCTTTCTTCCGTATTCGTTTTAATTATGCCCGGATTCAAAAAAGAAAATACTACAACACCCGAAAAAAGTAGAAGAACGCAAACCACGATAATACCATAAAGACGTGAGTTATGTTTTTTTGTTGTTTTTACGGGTTGTTTTACGGGCTGCGGGACTATCGTTTTTGCGGAGGTTTCCTGCGCTTTTTTAAGTGCTTCGGCGATAATACTCATACCCTTATCTCTACGGGCTTTCCTTCGATTTCGTAAATACTTTTTACTATGATATCTGCGCTTATTTCTTTTGTTTCCAAAACAAGTCCTGTAAGCAGGGCTTTATCACACACGATATTTATAATGCGGGGTATGCCGCCGGAATAAATAAAAATTTTATCAAGCGCCTCATCGGTGAAATTTATATCTCCGGGAGAGCCGGCAACGTTCAGGCGATGACCTATATATTTATCGATTTCATCTTTTCCCAGCGGATTTAAGTGATATCTCACGCCTATCCTTTGGCGTAACTGAACAAGCGAAGGGGAGCTAAGTTTGCGCCGAAGTTCGGGTTGCCCTACCAATACGATCTGAAAAAGCTTTTGCTTATCTGTTTCGAGATTGGAAAGAAGCCTGACTGCTTCGAGAGCCGGAAGCTTCAGGTTTTGCGCCTCGTCCAAAATAAGAACCACGTTGCAATTTTCTCTTAGTTCATCCAGCAGAAAACTGTTTAGCTGGCGCAGAAATGAAATTTTTGCTCTTCGCTCCGGGCGCAAGCCAAAGTCTTCAAGAATCGCTTCCAAAAGCTGTATCTCAGAAAGATTCGGGTTCAGGATAAAAGAGGTTTTTGTATGGCTGTCGAGTTGATTAAGGAGCGCTTTGCAGAGCGTTGTTTTTCCGGCTCCGACTTCACCGGTGATTTCCAGGAATCCCTTTCTCTCCTTTATGCCGTATAGAAGGTGGCTAAGCGCCTCCCGGTGTGAATTGCTTAAATATAGGAAGCTGGGATCGCTTGTTACGTTAAAGGGGTTCTCTTTCAAACCGTAGAAATTTAAATACATGCGTATATTATAGTAGTAAAATCCGTCCTTGTAAAGGTAAAAAAGTTCTTGCTTTTCTTGACCCAGTTATATATACTTATCTACGTGATAGACACAAAAGTTAATAAAGAGAGGTAAAAATGTGGGACGGCATTGATCGAAGAAAGTTTCCGCGCGTTCATTATAAATGTGTAATTCGTCTCCGGAAAAGGGATTCTTCAAAAGCAATAGCCACAAATACAGAAAATATCGGCGCCGGTGGAATTTGCGTTATTCTCGACGAGGATCTTGGACTTTTTCAAGGGGTGAACTTGGAAGTTGACCTGGAAAACGGCCTTCCCTCAAATATAAAATGCAGCGGCACTATTGTTTGGGTTGTCAAAAAACACGATATCGGCAAAAAAGGCCGGGCGCAATATGACACGGGCATAGAATTCGTGGATATCAGTGAGGAAAGCGCCAAGCGCGTAGCAAAAATCGTCGAAGAGCACCTTAAGGACTCTTGAAAAAATGTCCACGGTGGGGTTGACAAAGAAAATCCCATGTGATATACTTCATAATCAAAGAATAAAATATGAAAAGGAGGTGAATAAAACATGAAAAAAGGAATTATTATCGCTGTTGCTTTGTTAATGGTATTTAGCTTAACAACTACTTGTTTCGCACAGGACATGGGCAAGAAATTGACCCGCGGTCTTGCAAATATATTAACAGGCTGGGTTGAAATTCCCAAGAATATTTATGACACAAGCGTAGAAGATAACGTACTTTCTGGTCTAACAGTTGGCTTAGTAAAAGGCGTAGGCATGGCCATTGTAAGGACCGGTGCAGGAGTATACGAAACAGTAACATTCCCATTCCCGATTCCGGAAGATTTCGCACCAGTTCTCGAACCAGAATTTATTTTTAGCGAATAAATCTTTGACTTTTCTACTTTGAAAAGAGCAAAAAAGAGGGATGGATGTAAATCTATTCCTCTTTTTTGTCAAAACTTAACTAGGAAAAAATCATGAGTGACGAAAATAAAAAACAAAATCCCGAAGAACAACCGAAGAATGCCCCGCAAAGTCCAGGGGAGGGCAAAAGCCCAACTCCTGCTAAAGCCCCGGCCGAGAAGACAGCGGATAAACCAAAAGAGGCAGAAAAACCTAAGGATGCAGAAAAAAAAGAAGAGGCACCTAAGGTTGAAAGGCCCAAAGAATGTGTCTCCTGCGGAAAAGGCATTAAGGACAAATGGTACTATCGCGAGAACGGATTCTACTGCACAAAGGGCTGCTGGAAGAAGACAAAGAAGGCGAAAAAAGAAGCTGACGAAAAAGCTGCCCAGGAAAAGGCCGCGAAGGAAACTGAAGCCAAGGCCGCCAAAGAAGCCGAAGCTGCGAAGCCTACCGAGGACAAACCTGCGGACAAACCCGAAGAGAAGAAATAACCCGCTCGCCCTTCGTCAAACAGTACTTGCGTAGGGCACTGGGTTTCTCTTTAACCACACACGCCTACTCATAATTCAAACCTCTTATAAGAAGCAAGAGACGCAATTTCCTTCCCCACGAAAATTTCTGTTCACTAAAGCAAACCTTCGTCTTATCGGAATGAGAGGGTATTGGTGAGGGCGGC
>JABMQJ010000026.1 GCA_013203315.1 Candidatus Omnitrophota bacterium
GCGAATATTGCAGACGCAGTTGCAAGTGATAGAACAGCACCAACACCTGCCGATACACGAACGGCAGAACAAGCTCCTCAGGCTGCACCGGCAAAAGCAGATGCGAATATTGCAGACGCAGTTGCAAGTGATAGAACAGCAGCAGGACAACAACAAGCACCAGCAGATAGTGGAAGCGGAGCATCTCAAGTTACAACAGATTCTGCGGCACCAAAAGTAGGACCACAAGGAGAAGTGGGAGCGGATGGGCAAGTAGGACAGCAAGGACAACAAGCAGGACCGCAGCAAGGACAACAAGCAGGACCACAGCAAGGACAACAACAAGCAGGACCAGCAGTAGGACCACAAGCACAAGGCCGACAAGGTATATTTAACCGTGCACGGAACGTGATTGGTAACGCGTGGGATGCATTAGTGAGAATTGTTGGCGGAAAAGACAAAGCCGCAAAAGCAGCCGCACCTGCTGCCGCAGCGACACCTGCAGCCGCAGAAAAAACAGAAACACCACAAACATTGCCCAGGCCGCCGACACCGACAGGAGAAAACTTATCAGAAAATATGCCATCGTACGGAACATTACTAGGCCCATCACCACTTAGCTCGCTACCGGCAGGAGCTGTAGGAGCACCCGCATTTTCGCCGCCGGCAGAATCACCAAACCAAGCCGCAGACGTAAGCCAGGAAGCACTACCTGCAGTCGGAACAGAAACACTATCAGCTGAAGAAGCCCAAAAAGCCGCTGAAATATTCGCCAAAGAAACTGAAAAAGCAGATGCTGAAGAAGTATCTGCAGTAGATACAGATGTTGCAGCTACAACTCCAGTGGAAACATCGGTAGCGCCGGCAGAAGCTGCTGCACCACAAGACCAAGCCACTGCTGAAACCACTACCACAGACGTAAGCCAGGCAGTGCCTGTAGTTGAAGCGCAACAACTCTCAACCGAAGAACAACAAGCACAGACCGAAGAACAAGGTACGCTATCAGCCGAAGAAGCCCGGGAAGCTGCTGAAATATTTGCCGGTCAAGCCGGAGTAGATACTGAAGCAACATCTGCAGTAGACGCAGACGCCGCATCTGCAATCGGGCCAGAACAACTCTCAACTGAAGAAATACAGGAAGCCGCTGAAATATTCGCTGATCAAGCTGCTGAAGCAACATTTGGAGAAGCAGTCGCTGAGACAGAAGAAGCTGCAGCCGCCGCTGAAACCACAGATGCACATGCCGAAAAGACGCTTCCAGGTAGAATCGTTGCCCACTTCGTGGATTCGATAAAAGAAGACTGGAAAAAATCGCCGACAAAAACCATTGTAAAGAACATCGGACTTATAGGTATTGGTGTTGCCCTGGTAAGTGCTTTCTTCCCTGTAGTGGCAATAGGATGCGTAGGCCTGGGCGCCATAGGCGGTATTACAGCAGGATCAACCGCAACAATACTCGGATTAATGGACTATAAGAAGCTTATATATGACTGGAAGAGCACAAAGGGCATAGCCCACAAGATCTCGTTCCTCTCAGGAGCGGTTTTAACTACCGGATTAATCGGTGCAACAGTAGGCTTACCTTTAATTGTAAGCGTAGTTGCGATAGCGCTCGTTGCCAAATCCGTCTCTACACTTGTCGATGCCTATTTCACATTTAAAGACGGTAAGTTCAGCAAGACATCGTTTGCTCTGTCCTTTACCCTTGCATTGGTTGCATTCAGCATGCTGTTTGGAGGTATGGATGTCCTTACCAATGGCGTGAATCAGGCAACAGGTTTTGTAGACTCCGAAGGCCTGGATACAATTGTTTCTGACACAGGAGATATCTCTATCGGAGATGCCACTGTCGTTGACACAGGAGATGTCTCTCTGGAAGATACCGCAGATATTTTTGGAGAAGGTGTCCAGGATACAGCTGATGTAGCTAATGAGATTGATTTAGATAATGAGATCAAGGGAGCCGCTGACGCTAGCAAGGCAGTAGGCGATGTTACGAAGGAAGCTATAGACAAAGCATCTCAAGTCGCCAAACGCGTGAGACCATCAAATGCTCAGAGAATAATTCGATTACTTAATGGCCCTGCCTCAAGACAGCGAATACAAAATAAAACTAAAGCAGCCATCGTGATTGGCTTCGTAGGAGCACTACTAACATCGGCTGGTATTGCAAGTACAAAAGGCCTAAGAAAATTATTCCAACGCGCCGGTGAAGATGCCGGAACACAAGCAAACGCTGCATCTGTACAAACCGACGGATCTGTAGAAAGTCTGACAAGTTTGCCAACACCTGCATCACGCACAGAAGGTGAAGATGCCGGAACACAAGCAAGCGTTGCACCTGCACAAACCGACGGACAAGCAAAATTAAAAGGTCGAGTCAAACCACAAGACCAAACAAGAGCGGAAGCTTCACCGAAAGACCCAGCTGCCCCGAAAGGCCCGGCGCATGTGGTACCTCCAATAGCCGCACCTGTAGCCGCACCTGCAGCTGCAGTAGCACCGAGAGTCGGACCTCCAGCACTGCCACCTGCCGCAGTCGCACCTGCAGCAGTAGCACCGAGAGCCCCACCTGTACCTACATTGCCACCGGTTACACCAAGCACAGAAACAGAAGAAGCGGTTGATGCAGAAGTAGTAGAAGAAGCGGTTGATGCAGAAATAATAGAATCCGCCGCGCCGACACCAAAATCACCGGCTAATAAAGCAACACGAGACGAAGCAAAACATAAGCAATTAAAGAAAGTTCTTGAAGAAGCGACAACGCTTGAAGAATATGCCATAGCTCAGCTCGAGTTGGAGAATGAAGAAATAGAAAATATACTGGCGAACCCGCAACCGGAACACCAGGAAAGAATAGAAGATTATGAGAAAAAATTAAAAATAAACAAAAAGGTAATAAACCTCCTCAAAAAAGACGTAAGGGCTAAAAAAATATTTACAAAAGAAGGATATAGGAGCCTGAAAGAAAAATTTGAGGAGTTGAAGGCAACTAGGCTATATAAAGAAGCGCTGAAAACTATAGGCGACATAGATAGAGAGTTAGAAGAAAAGGAAGATAAGTTAAAAGACTTAAGGAAAAATCTGGAGGAACAGAAAGAGAGGTTGGGTAAACTAGCCAAAAGTGAAAGTCCGGAATATAGGGAAAGCATCGAAACCGGAATATCCAATCTGGAACAAAAGATAGAGAAACTTGAAAAAGAGAAAACAAAACTAGAAGCCAAAAAAGCAAAACCGCAGAGGATTATACGTAATTATAAAAATCAGGAAAGACTCAAAGCAGCGCGCCTTATCGGAAAGAAAAAGACCGCGCGGAATGCAATAGGCGACAGGATTAAGCTCAGCGTAAGAGACGGTTGGCTGGGTAGCTTGATAGATTGGGTGGAGAGACGTGTTTTAGGCAAGAAAGTAAGGGGCGGCAAGAAGGTAAGGGGCTGGTTGATTGATAAATTTACTAAGTGGACCGGGCAGTGGAAAGGTAAAGAGCTAGATAAGGTAAGGAAGGGTCTTAAAGATTCAGAGAAGCCATGCCTTGCGGAACTTATTATGAACTGGCTCACGTTTAAGGTTTTCAATAAGGAAATCAAGAAACTCGATGCCGAAGGCCACAAGGCCGTGCAAGAAGTCAGAGAGCGATTTATGTCAAGCATGGAGACGGAGCTGGGAGATATAGAAGACATAAAAGCCAAAACCGGTACTGTGATAGGCGATGTTGATAAACGAATAAACGCAATAAACGAGAGAATTGCGAAATTAGAAAAAATGAAAGATTCTGTAGGCGCAGAGGAACTAAAAGCAATAGAAAAACAAATCGAAGAACTGGAAGAGATGCGGAAAACTGCGAATACGCTCACGGGAAAACTGCAAGACCTACCGGGCGACCTTGGACAGGCGAGGCTCGTGGTTATTTCAGCCGAAGCCTTCGCATCATTGAGCGAAAAATACTTAAATACCAGCCAGGAACTTATGGAGATGGAGGCACAATTAAAGGTTACCGAAAACGGTGAAAGAAGAGATGAGCTGCAGGGAGAAATTGCGGACAAAAAAAGTGCTATTGACGGCATTTCTACGGGCATAGAAACAGTTTCAAGCCAGGCAGAGAAAGCAGAGATATCAGCGCAGAAACTTCTTACAATGACTGTTCTGGCAAATACGAAAAAGGGAGAAAAGGTTTTTAATGAATATGTGCAACAAAAACATGAAGGTTTGGAAAAGAAATACAAGAAATCGCATGACCTTAACGCAATAAGGGCTGAAGCCTTCGCGATTGCGGGATTATGCATTTTAGCAGAAGAAGGATTTCCAAGCACGAGGATGGAACACCTGGGCGCAGCCTTATTCATGACCAGCGGCAATGTAATCGCGGAATTAAAGACGGGTGAAGGTAAAACAACAGTGGCGCGTTTTGTGCAATATCTCGATTCCTTCAGAGGCCCCGGCAGGACAATAGTTCTTCAGCCCACAGAACTCTTTGCCATACGAGACGGTTCGGGTTCAGGCCGCATATTTGCGAGGCTCGGACGAACCGTTGGCGTGGTTAAGCAAGAGATGACCGAAGAAGAGAGAAAAGCGGCCTATAAGTGCGATGTTGTGTACATCTCCGCGCAACAGTTCGCCTTCGATGTATTACACGACTTATTCCAAATAAGCGAGGAGCAATTGGCAAACGGCGGCGGATATTTAAACACAGGAGCCAAGACCAAAAAAGAATATCTCGAGGTATTGAGGGAAGAATTTGCAGGCATAGCTGATGAGGTGGATAGTATATTAATAGACCAGGCCGCAACCAAGTACATAATGTCGTTAGGAAAAGGTAAAGCGGTTACCGAGGAAAGGGCAAAAGAAATACAATTACTGCTTGATATCGCGAAAAAACTTAATACCGGCGAACAAAAGGTTAAGATATTGACGGAAGAAGAAGCAAAAGCGCAAGGCCTGGAAGATGGCGCCAAGCCCAAAGCCACCGGATACGCGTATGTCGTCGATAGACACCATAGGAGTGTTACAAGAGGAGGAATGCTGGAAGGAGAAGGCTTAAGAAAAGAGCTTATGGAGCATAAAGATGCCTTCACGGAGGCAGGAATTGATATTGAGAATGCCACAGATGAAGAAATCGAGAAACTTGGTAAGCAGCTGGATAAAGCGGTTGAAGCGGAACATTTATTCAATCATAACTCTGACTACGTAGTGCAGGTTGATCCTACCACAAACGATGTCGGCATAATCTTGGTCGCGCATGAAACAGGCGTTAGCCAGTTCGGCCAGAGACTGCACGAAGGATTACACGCATTCCTGGAGGCAAAAGAAGGCTTGACCATACACGAAGACGTCCCGACAGAAAGCTCCGCGACAGCGGCTACGATTTTCGGTCTTCTAGGTCACTTCTCGGGTATGACCGGTACAGCCACGCAGGGCAGGGCCATGGACTTCTTCGCTAAAACCTACGGGCTCAAGGTGAAGGTTGTACCTTCACACGTGCCTTCGAGAAGAACGGATATTCCGATGAGGATCGTTAGTGACGATATGTATATAGAGGAATTCCTTAAAGATATAATGGAATCAGCGAAAATAGGAGCACCGGTACTTGTTCCGGCTGACGACATTAGATGGGCAGAGGTCTTGCACGCGGCAACCAATGCCTATACTAAAGCCACAGTAGCGGCGGCCAGACCCGGTGACAAAGAAGCGCAAAAAGCCTATGAAGAGGCCAGAAAAGAATTCGAAAACAAACACAGGGATTATACCAACGGCGAGAATGCCGAGAGTGCGCTTAATTTCCTCGATGAAATTTCAAAGGGTAACATAGAAGCTACACCGGTTAATTTGCAAGTTCAGTTTGACGCGAAATCAGGCAGTGATTTTGAATATCAGCAGGTTATCGTTGGCGGCGGCGGATACGCCTGTACCGTAACCATTGCCACTAACATAGCCGGTAGGGGGACTGACGTAAAGATAAAGGGTAAAGCTAAGGCCCTCGGTCTTAATGTAGTCATTCCGAACGTTGTTAATTCCGCAAGGATAGAAGGCCAGAACAGGGGTAGGGCCGGCAGACAAGGAGCAGCAGGCACGTCAAGTCAGCTTGTTTCCGCAAGCCAATATAGAGAATTCATAGAAAGCGCCTTTAAGGGCGTTGATGAGACGCTCATGAAGAAAGCGTTACAGGTAGATTTCTCTAGCGAACAGGGGCAAAAAGCGGCAAGGCGTTATATAAAAATGGCCCAGAGTGAAACGGAAAGAAGAAATCTGGAAAGCATAACCAGCCAAGCTGAGCAGGACAAGGTAGAGTTTACCGCGCAACTTGCGATGAGGGCACTACGAGATAAGGTTGAATCGAGCGAAGTGGAACTCGATTCGGCAGCACAGAAATTTATATCGGAAGGGATTTCAGATTTGATGAAAGATTGCACCAATGACGATGGCTCTATTAATGTCGAGAAACTTGCAAGAGAACTGAAAGACAGGTTTGGGATAGATTTACACGGCGACACATCTCAATTAGACGAGCTTAAATCCCCGCAGGAAATCGAAGACTTTGTAATGTATCTTGTGCATGAGCACGTGGTAAAAGCGACAAGGAATAACAATATTTCCCATGTCCTCGGTGACATGATGGAGGATTTCCAGGAAGCTGTGCGCAATGCCGTTGATGAAAAGACAGGCCAGTATGACGCTAAGAAATTCGCTAAACTGGTAGGAGAAGCGCATGCCAAGGCCATGATCGCAACAGGCAGAGCGGTTGAGACTCCGTTAACAGAGGACTCTATTAAAGAATTCATAGAGGACCAAAAAGAACAGGCCGAAATTCAGGAAACAGAGGAAGCGAAGAAGAATGAGATTGTGCTTGACGGCGAAGCACGAAGAATTAGTAAGGCAGTCAAGAATGTCGAAGCAAACGGAACGAAATTTACGGCAGGCGCATTTGTCGGATTGCTCGACGTAGCAGCCGATATATATGTTACCGATAACGGCAGGATAGCGGTTGTTAATGACGTTGTGGTTGCCTCAAGCGATAGCAAGATAGCGGTAGGCAGCATATATTCACAAATTGAAACCACAGATGCAAGCAAAACATACGAGCACCAGGGGCAATCAAAGCTCGAGGCGAAAATACTGGACCTTGGAACAGGGGAAAGAATCACCATAGTTTACGGAATTGTCGTGGAAACGCGAGCTGATGGAATAGAGATAGGCAATAAGGTTACTTATGATGAAGTCATAGGTGATGTAGGCGGTAAAGCCGCTGTGGAAAAATACCATCGCGATCAGGAAGCAAGGGCTCTAAGCGGAAGTCAGACAGCGGGAACAGGTGAAGCAACTGCAGAAGGAGCCAGCGTTTCGACCCATAGGGCACCGGCCGGAAAGGGTGTAGTCGTGCATTACGTGGCACGGGCTTCGCAAGCCGGTTCCAGAGTAGATATCGGCCGGGCAATGAGAGATTTCAAAGCGAAGAAGGTGCGCGAGGCAGAGAAGGCAGCCGCTTCCGAAATTTCTTTAGAGGCTATAGCCGAAGAAGAATATACTCCTCAGTTTGATGTTGGAAATGACATTGACGTTGATTTAGACGATTCTGACGGTGAAACTGTCCAACCGGTCATGGTAGAAGCTGAAGATGCACCGAGCAACTTAGATATTATCCAGGCATTAAGCGAAGCCAGAACCGAAGATACCCATCAAAAGTCGATTTGCGTTGTGCTGCCGCCGGACGATGACGACAAAGAACAAATATTGAGAAGCCCTGAACTTTCAAACGCATTAAGAAATCGGAACTTACAAGAAGGCGAAACGCTTGTGGTAACCGGTTATGTAAGCGATGAAGGAGAAGTTAAAATTACTACATATCAGCTTTCCGCTGAGATTGCGGAATATTTGATTAGCGAATACAGAAGTGCCCAAGAGAGCGGAGTAGTCGCCGGTAGCGAAAGAGCAGCCCTTGAAGAGATATTTGACAGGGTGTTCTCACCGACGACCGGCACGACAGAAATCGCCGGACATGTCATAGCGACGTTGGAAAAAGACGGAAAAAGGGCCGTCATTGACCTCGGCAAAAAAGACGAGGTTAATCCACTTGTCATTAAACAGATAAATCTCGCGGGAGACCAAAGACAAGCGCAGGTAGACGCTATAATGAGCGGAAAATCTTCCGAAGATATTCACGCGCCCGAGGTTATCGAGGTTAATGGTAGATTAATTATAAAGGTAGGGGATGTATCAATCCATAAAAACGCAAAGCTTGAAGACGGTGTGGTGGTGTGGGATTCGCTTATTGCGGACAATTCCGAGATCGGAAGAGGGGCGCTAGTGAGAAATTCTACATTACCGAAGGTGCCCGTTATCCTCGAACCGCATAGCGCAATCGACGGTATAAACGATGAAATTGTTATAGGCATGGACAGGGTTAGAGTAAATACCGGAGAGGCTCTCTCGGGAAGATTTAGAATGGAAAACGGCAAGGCCGTACAAATCCGAGAGACAGTCGACGTTAAAGAAAGATATGAATTAGAAGCAGCAAGTATTACCAAAGTCACGGCGATAAGTCGAATAAAGGAACATATACCCACATTTGTTAAAAATGGTTATCGCAGCTTCTTAAAATGGTCTTTCAAGCATATGCCGACATTTACTAAATTAGGATTTGGATTATGGAACATAGTAAGTTGGCCTGTGAAGAAACTATATAAGGCAGCTAGCAAGTTATTAGATAGAAATGCCAAAAAGATTAAGGCGGCGGAAGAAGATTCCGCAAAAGTGCGAAAAGCAAACCTTGCATTGGGGGATCTCTTATTTGATGAAGGACCTATACAAAATTTAGATATATCAAAGAGTGAAGACCTGAGAGGGAAGGCCAGAGACCTCAGGCTTGCCGTAGCCGAAGATCCGGAGGACATAATTATAGTAGAAACTGTCCCGGACGTTGGGGACGCGGAAATTAAAGAGCCAAACACCGTAAGAAAAGACGAACTAGAAAAGGCGCTTAAACTTGCCAGGGCGGCTGTTGCTCTCGACCCGGACAACGTCGAAGCGAAGAAAGAGCAGGCTGTCATATTGCATTTACTGGGCAAGGGTAAAGAGGCAAAAGAAGTTGCCGAGGAAGCTTTAAAACATAAATCCGCCAGAGGAGATATTGAGTTTGTAAAGCATGCTGCCAGGATAGCGGAGACGCAAGGCGACCACGACCTGACTATTAAGACGTGTCGCTCGCTTATAAAACTTGTTCCTGAAAAAGAAAAAGCTAAATTGCGTACAAGGCTAGCAGAAGCCCTCGCGAAGAAAAAAGAAGCGGTGGATAAGGAAAAAGAAGGTAAAAAAGAGACGTGGGTAAATAAGGTCATCCCTGTCATAAAGAACCTCTTAGGATTCCATTATCTCAAGACGCACTCCAAACCAAGGGCCTATTCCGCGATCGCAGTGCGTTCAGTGTTTGCTGTGCTACTTATTGTCTTGGCCGCCAAATGTTTAATACCGGTTGTTAGTGGAATTAGTTTGATGAAGACGGGAATGGTTATGGCCCAGGTCATCATGATTATTAACAAGATGCGATCCAAAGACAAGAAAGCTCCGGGAGACAAGAAAGCTCCGGGCGTTGGGATAGGTAAGCGATTACTCGGTTCGCTTACCGGCGCGGACAAGAAAGATGCCTCTAAGCTGGAATACAGAAGTCAGCGCTTTAATAACAAAGCGATTAAAGTTACACGTGCATTAGGAGCGATTTGGCTTATAGGACTTTCTTTCTATCTCGGTGATTATAGCGGCGGTACATGGAGCGGTATATGGAGTGCATTGAAGACCAGCACTATGCCGGCTGTAATGCTCAATCTCGGGCTAAGCCTACTCAATTCAATAAATACCAATATACCGAGTTGGTATAGAGCAACGAGGAAGTGGAATTCGGAGAGAAACCTTGACAAGAAAGCAATTGCGCAACTTGAGAAAAACTTTAATGAAGAAGGCATAAGCACAGTAGAAAAAGCAAATAGATATGCAGCACTCGCCATGCTGGATGAAGCAAGGCGCGATGAGCTCATTACCGAGATGGAAGATGAAGGCATGGAACAAGCATTGCAGAATATGCTCATACAGCCTGATAGCCCTGACGCTGCAACGCAGAAAGCGATTGATAGTGAAAAGGAAGAAGCGTTAGGAGCACTTATTGAACTTGCGAAGTTATATCACAAAGCCGGCGAGACTGACGGTGCTATAGACACTTTGCTTATTGCCATTGACAGAGCTAAAAACAAAGTTAAAGACGACAAAGGCAAAGTAGCTATTAGAATGGCGCTGGCCGACATCTATCTGGAAAAGAAAGATTATTCCGGGGCCTTAAAGCAGCTTGAGTTGGCAAGAAATATGGATCCACAAAATGCCGAAATATTCAAGAAAATGATAGAGGCCCATCAAGGCCTGGGCGAGAATGAAAAGGTTATATCCTTATTAGAAGACGCCCTCAGGAAAGATATAACGAATGCAGAAATATTAGGTCTCTTGCAGGATGCCTATATCAAATCCGGCAGGGTCGCGGATGCAGCAAAAGTAGTAACGCAAGCCTTACAGGTAGAGCCAAAAGACGAAGACTTATTGCCGCTACTTGAAAAGGTGAAAGACGCAATAAAAGAAAGATCACTGGAAGCGCCGGAAGATATCGAAGATGCAAAAGGCGCCTGCGAAGCATTATTGACAGTGATAAAACAAGCGGATAACATTAAACCGGCCCAAAAGTCTCTGGATATAGCACTTGATCTGGTAGACGAGGAAGGCATGGACAAGGTATTGAGATTCGAAGATATCCTATCAGCCATTGTGGATAGCGAGGGATTAGATTTCTATCAAAAAGCAGTCCTTGTAAGAAGAGTCGTTGACAGGATAAATGGCCGCGACGGCATTATAAATGAAGAAGAGGTCGGGCGCCTGATAGCAGCATTCGATAATACTTTAGGCCAGGCGAAGAATCTAAGGATAAAAGCTGCCCTGGAAATGGGCCTTGCAATAATAAACATGAAGCGCGATGAAGCGCATCTTGAAGATGGCCAGAAGAAAGCGCTTATCCATATTGAAAATGCAAAAGGTTATTTGAGGAAGGCTTCGGTTTCGGAAGACAGCCTGGAGAAACTCTATGAGCTGGAGGCAGAAGCGCGTTCAATCACGCAGCATATGGTAATAGGTGATGGCCTGGAGAGAAAAGGCGAATACGCTAAAGCGAAACAGCATTATGAAGAAGTGCTTAAAGTTGGTTCTGACAGCTGGAAAGCAAAAGCCCATGTCAAACTGGGCGGAATAGCGATGAGAGAAGAAGATTACAAAGGTGCCACCGGACATTACGAGGAAGCTATCAAGCTTAACCCAGCGCTTCGTGAGGGCTTAAGAGTACCTCTCTTTGAGGCTTGCGCGAAGATAGGAGACGCTACGAAAGCGATCGAGACGTATAAAGAGATGAATCCAGATCAAAAAGCAAGTCTCTCCGATGATGATGCTAAGGACAAGATGGCCGGATTGCTTAGAGCGAAGATGAAAGGACAGGATAGCCTGATTGAAAGCCAAGATGAAGCATTTGAAGACGACCGCTCCAGGCAGG
Organism: Candidatus Omnitrophota bacterium; assembly: GCA_013203315.1. Classification (GTDB taxonomy): domain Bacteria; phylum Omnitrophota; class Gorgyraeia; order JABMRN01; family RBG-13-46-9; genus JABMQJ01. Next base: position 11,546 of record JABMQJ010000026.1, read on the forward strand.
CACAAAATGCATTATACAATTCCTTAGATAAGGCCATTTCCCTGCAGAAAATGCTTCTGGAACTTTGCCCGGATGACAGCGTAGCTAAAGGTAGAATGGCTGAACTCGAGCAAAAATTAGAAGTAATAACAAGTGCCAGACAAAAGAGAATAAATGCCATTCATCCTATTATAAGCGGACTGGAAGGTAAGAAAGCGGAAAGTGATAGGGATGGAGCTATATATATAGGTAAGGAGCTCATATCCCGCTATTCAGAACTCCTGGCCCTGGAAACTGACAAGGGCGAAAGGGCGAAGGTATATGCCGCGCTTATCGCTATCTATTTCGAACAGGGTAACGTAAGACAGGCAGTGGATTATCATAAAAAAGCAACGGCTGAAGGCCTTACCTTCGAACCTGCCCGACAAAAACTTGTCGATGCGGCAAGAGACTCTGCTATCGAAGAAGCAGAAGCAATACGTTACTCAACAAGTGCCGGTAAATTGGAAAGAGCCAACGCTGCGTTAAGACTTGGAACATTATATGGACTACGCGGTGACACAGAAGAAGCCAAGAAACAGTTCAAGTGGGCTTACTGGAGATTAGATAAAGGCCGCAGCGCAGAAGCAAAGTCAGGTCAAGAAGAGCTTGCCAAGGAAGAAGATGAGAAAGCGAAGCCCAAGATAGCAGCCGAGGTTGTAGAGGCTGCCGATGATGTCGAAATAAGAAAAGCATTAGAAAAATTAGCCCTTAATCGCAAGAGTGCAATTACTGCACTTAAACGCGCTAAACACCTTGTAAGACAAGATAAGAAGAAGCGCGAAGATATTGATCAGAAGATAGCCGCTCAAAATATTAATCTTGGCGATGTCTATTGCCAGATGGGAGAGTCTGACAAAGCAACAGCCTATTATAAGCAAGCTATAGAACTTGGTAAAGACTCTCAAACAGCCTACGTTGGTCTTGCCAAAGTGGCGTTAATGAAAGACGAGACAGACGAATTTGTAAAGAACCTGAGCATGGCAAAGGATTCAGGCGCAGATATCAGACAAGAATTCGGCTATAGCCTGAAAGATAAAGTCGTGAAGACATTGAAGGAGAAAGTAGATAGCCTTATCTCAGACAGTGAATTTGATAAGGCAAGAGAAACCCATGCATTATTAGGCGAAATATCAAGCGAGGACGCCGAACAATTATCTGACCGCATGATTGAAGTTTATGAAGGGCAACTAAAGCCTTATCTGGAGAAGAAGAAGCTTACCCGATCCGATAAACCAAAAGTGCAGCGGTTACACGCGTTGCAAGGGGATGCTTATAGAGCTATCGGAGATAATAAAAAGGCGCGCGAAGCTTATCAAAAAGCTCTTAAACTTGATAAACGTTCCAGAAGGGCGCAACTCGGACTTGGACATATTGCTCTGGCGCTTGGAAACTATAAAGAGGCTAAAAAATTATTCAATAAAGCAGCAAAAGACGAGAGCTTGAGGAATGAAGCACTTACAGGCATGGTGAGGGCATATATCGGTCTTGGTAATGTTGACAAAGCCTGGGAGATATTTAAAGTAATCGCATTAGAAGGCAAGGAAGCGGAGGAGATAAAAGGCGCGCTTAAAGGGCTGCTCGAAAACAAGGCTGAAGAGTTACAAAGGGATATAAACGAGGCGGTTTCGGCTCCTATAGTTCTGCCGCTTTCTGGATTTGTCTACAATCCGAAATCGAAAGGAACGGCAAAATTAAAAGACGTTTACAAAAAACTGTTAGAACTTGATCCGGAAAATGAAGACATAAAAACACGATTATTCGAACTCGATCAGGAACCAGGTGAAGAGAAAGATTCTGCTGCTTCGCTCGCCGAAGAAGGTAAGTTTGATCTCGCGCTCGAGATAGACCCATCATGCAGCGCAGCGCACCTGGGCCTTGCCAGGGAATTTGAAGCGGACGGAGATCAGGAAAAATCCATAACCGAGTACGAAAAGGCCCTTGCGGGCAAAGGCCAGGCAGCCATAGATGCCGGCATGAGGCTTATAGAGTTGTATGGCCACGAAGATAGCGCCCCTGAAAAACAGGAAGCGGTAGTCGAAAAGCTGGCTCAGAAAGCGTTCGACACAGACGGCAACATAGAAAGACTTTTAATCAAAATAGAAGAAAGCGCTACAGACAATAAAGTCCTGAGAAGCATGATAGATGCATATATAGAGCTCAAGAAGAAAATAAAGACGCTGGAAGCCCGCGAGGAAGCACTTAAACAAAGACGCAAGAGTTTGGCCGCAAGACATGACAGACAGGAAGACCAGGCTGGGGAGATAACGAAGAAAATAGCTGATACGAAGACAAAATTGGGAGACAAAAAGGCCAAATACGAAGAAAAAGCTCTGGAAGTTCACTTGTATAGGGAGAATGCGAAAAAACATCAAATAACCGATGAGTTAAGAAATGAATGGAAGGTCGCAGAATTAGAGAAGAGCAAACTCGCTTCAGAGGTTCAAAGTCTAGAGACAAAACTTGATAAGCTGGAAAAATCCCAAAAAGCAGTTGAAGAAGCCCCGAGCCGCATAGATGCGGAAGATAAATCACTGCAGTCGGAATTAAGCAAAATTAATGGCGAGCTCAGGAAGGCAAGAAAGAACCTCGCGAGCCTCGTAAAAGTTCAGGGGCATTTCGCCGCCACAGAAAACACAGCGACCATTCTTATGAGAGCCGAAGCTTATCTCAAAGTAAGAAAAATTGGCAAGGCAATGAGGGAAGCACTAAGGGTTATTGATAATGAAGACAGAGAAGTTACCGCAAGTGAGCTAAGCCGCGCGCATATAATAATTGCGCGAATACATGAATTATCACGGGATAAAAAAGAGCAGGAGAAAGCCACAGAGGAATACCTGAAGGCGCTCGAGGCGGATCCGATGAATGAATCAGCCTTGAGGTCGCTTGCAGGAAAACTGGAAGCCGGAAAACTAAGTGATGCAATACGCGACAGGCTTATAAGGGTAGCCGAAGAATTATCCGATGCAGGACGCTTAAGCGCAATAGTAGATATTATTGCAACGCAGAACAATGTAGAACTTCTAAATATAATATTGGAGAATAAAGATATTGAAGAGGAAGAGAAGATAGAACTTGTTGTCAGGCTTATTGATTATAAGATGGACGGCGACGGAATAGACAACGAATTCTTTGCCGTTCTGGCAGGGTTGGAAAATGCGGAAGGCAAAATGAAATGGGTAGGTAAGGTAGGCCTTGCATATGTCCATGCCAGAAACGGAGAACTTGAAAAAGCGCGCGCAGCATTAAAAGAAATTACCGCTAACGAAAAAGGCCTGAAGAATCAGGTATTGAGGGTAGGACTGGAAATAGATCTGTTAGAAGCCAGAAGAAGCGTGGATAGGGTAAAGAGCGGAATAACACTATGGATACGCCTCTTCCAGGCTAAGAGGGCCCTTAACAAGGTAGTAAGGAAATACGAAAAACTTGCTCGTATAAGGCCTAAAACAGCCGAAGCAATGAAATCGAGACTGGCCGAAGAAATTAGAAAACAGGGCGAAGATATTGAAAAGCTTTCGCAAGCAGCAGCCATCAAATTCTATAAGGCTGCAGTGAAAATAGATCCTTCACTCGTAGAAGCACACCTGGCACTGGCGAGGCTTTACGAAGAACAGGGTAATGTAGAGGATGCTATAAAGAGCCTCGATAACGCTATTGCGCACATTGAGGATAAAAACGCAAAGGCTGCGCAAGAGAAAGTAAAGGCGAGACTCTTAGTGAAGAAAGCGGGTATTTGCGATACGCTTGATGAAAAACAAATGTTCTTACAACAGGCCCTGGAATTAGACCCGACGCTGGCCGAGGATGATGCGTTTATGGCAACGGTAATCCGTCTTCGAACGGAAGCTGTTGGCATATATTACGGCGATAGGTCAGCACTTACCAGGGCTGGACAAGAAGAGCTCGATAAGAAAGAAGCTCAAGTAGCCGGATTATCGGAGGACATCTCAAGGATTGAACGGAATATAACCTCTGAAGAAGACGCCGGCAAGATAAAGAGGCTTGAACGAAAAGCTGAAAAACTGGAACAGGAGATGAAGGATATTAAGGACGAGATGGCAAAGAGAATCGTTGAATCAAGCATTCTTTTAGCCGATGTATATATCGCCAGAGGCCAACTTGATAATGCAAACCGCGTTCTCTCGGAAGGCCTCCGGGGAATTCCGAATGAGATCGTTGCGGAGAACCCGCAAGTTCAGTTACGCCTTGGCAGAGTGGCTTTCAGAAAAGGCAATTACAGCAAGTCCTCGGCGCGTTATGTCGCTGCGTTGGAACTGGATGGCAGATTGCTTGAGGCTTATTTGAGATTAGCCGAGATGTATGTAATGCCGGAAATTATTGTGGAAAGAAAGGATGAGGAAACCGGCGAAAAGATAACGGTTAACAAATACAATGCGGCCTTAAGACAGCTTACAAGCATATTAAGGATTGCGCCGGAGGTAAATAGCGAGGTTTCTTCAGTAGCAGTAAAGGTTTTAGCTACGGTACTTGACAAATTCAGGGGCACATCGGAAGAAAGAGAAGAATTTGACAATTTGTTGGAAGGTATCCAGGACTCACTTGTTCATAGGGCACAAATAGCCAATAATGTTGAAGCAGTCAACGGAATAATTGATATTGCCCACTCACTTGGCAATGCTGAATTTATCGATCGCTTAAGAGAAGCAATCGAATCCAACAAGAATGTTGAAGCGAATGAAACAAAATTACCTGTAGCCATAACACCACAGCGTATCTCGCAGGAAGACGAAATCGTAGACCAGCTCTCACAACCATCCACAGGAATCGTAGCACCGCCAGTCATGGATAGAGTCGTTTTAGCTAACATAGTAAAGGCGCTAGAGAATGAATATGGAATTTCGAGAAAACTCGCGGAAGAAGTTGCTCATGCTGTCGGAGAAGCTAACAATGGCAGAGCCTTTAAAGACATGAAGATAGCGCTAAGAAGAAACGGTAAAACAGAGTATGTAAGCGTAAAGAAAGGCGATGATGTAGGGGCTGCGGTATTAGCGCATATCAGACAGAATGATCCGGACGGGAAGATGGAAAGAGTTATTGATAATGCCATAAGCGAGCACTGGGACAACGCGTTCCGTTACGAGGTTGCTTTTGCTGTCAGTGAAGACGGAAAGCTCAAAGAGATGACTGAAACGGCGATGGAATTCACCGAAGACGGCGAAGGTTTCAGAATGAGTTCTACGGTGCTTGTCAATACGGCGAAAGACAAGATGATTATGCATTCACATCCTGTAAATTCAACCGATGCGGAATTTGACAATAGATTCAACCCTAACAGCCGATTTGCGGAAGACATGGTAAATGCAAGGCTACTCGGAGGCTTTGGCATAGAACATTCGCTCGTTATAGATCCGAACGGAACCGTAAGGACGCTTGGCGTGCCGGAACGTATTGCGACAGCAGAAGAAACATTGAAGACAAAAGAAATATCGGAGACCGTGGCCGTTACTTACGGATTTAGCTATAGATCCGGCTCAGAACCCGCTGAATTCATAGATGACAGTGCGCTAAACGGCCTGCTGCTGATGGCAGAAATTGAGGAAGCAACCACACCGGATAAGGCAATACACGGGACGATGCGCTATCTCAAGCAAAAGGCGCAACCCGGCGGGGTTTACGTATATTTAGTTGACTCGAGGTCCGTGGACGAATCTGTAATAAAACTCGCAGAGTCAAACCACGACTTTATCAGGATTGTCGTGATGGGCGATGAAGTCGATAGATTAAAGAACGTAACCTACATCTCAGAAGAACCTGATGAATCCGAAGAAGGTTTGACATTGTCGCAAAGGGCTGAAGCCGTGGTGCGAAAGGATCTCGCGCAGAATAGACATATTGTGAAAACAGGTGTTATCCTTACCGAGCCAAGTGAAGAGCTTAAAGCAGCCGTCTTAAGGGACATAGAGAAAAGGAGCAAGATCGACGCTATCGATAACAGGCCATCTTTCGCATTTATAAACGGCAACCGTAAAGTAAAAGATAACGCAGATATAAATACTGCGGTTGTGGCTAGTAGCGTTGCAAGGAAACGCAATTGCGCAGCGTTTATCGGATACCCCGATGAAAACGACGACATGTTTATAGGAGAGGTCAAAACGGTCGTAATGGCGACAGGCGGTTTCTTCATATTCGTGAAAAATCTGAATGCCATAATCAAAATAATCTTCAAGTCCATAAAAGAGAGTATAAGCTCCATATAATATATGGAGGCGTTTCACTTTTACATTTTTCTAAAAAATGTGATATAATTCTAATGTATGGACGCAAAGAAAACCATATTAGTGCTTATAGCCATTTTACTCCTGGGACTCTTGCTAAGAATCCACGACTTAACTACCGAGAGCTTATGGTTAGATGAGGGGCAATCAATCAAAATGGCCAGCTTGGAGCCATTCCACATCATAAAACAATGCACTAAAGATAACCACCCACCTTTATATTATATCATTCTTCACTATTGGATTAAAATCTTCGGCGATTCAGAATTTTCAGTGAGATTTTTGTCTGTTTTATTCGGCTTTATAGCGCTTATTGTTGTCTACAAACTGGGAAGCTTGCTTTTTAACAGGAGGGCAGGCCTATTAAGCGCTTTACTAATGAGCACATCAGTATTTTACATTGCCAATTCCCAGGATGCAAAGATGTACTGTCTGGGGGTTCTCTTGACATTATCTTCCATGTATTTTTTCATAAAGCTTTTTGATAAGAGGGACATTGCAATTTCAGCGGGATATATCCTATCGACTTTTTTATTGATATCTACCCTTTACCTTGGTTTTTTTATAATATTGGTCCAACATATCTTTCTTATCACGGTACTGTTATTATCCAAAGGACGCTACAATATTAATTTTAAGAAATGGTTCACGATGCAATTTATATTGCTTATTGCATATATGCCTTGGCTTTATTTCCCAATATCGCGATTAATGGATATCGCAAGCAACCCAACAGCAATATCGGAAACCCAGATAGCCCCTTCTGTTATTAGCGCGATAAAGATATTTGCCGGTTCACATCCTTCATTTTTCGTATTTATTGTAGTGGCTGCGATTTCATTAATTCCGGCAGGCGCCAGAGATACCCGCAATATTACTTTTTCATACTTTAAGAAGATTTATTTTCTAACTTTGTGGTTATTTATTCCTACGGTTATTATTCTGTGGTTTATAATTTTCAGATGGAAATTCTTTTTTTTAGCCGCCCGTTATTTAACCTTAGGTTCAATGGCGTTTTATTTATTAGTGGCACAAGGTATAAATAATATAAGAATGAGATATTTAAGAATAACGGCGATCTGCGTTGTTATAACAGTCTCTCTCATAACAACCTGCTCATATTATGTAAGAACAACTAAAAACCAATGGAGGGAGGTGGCCTGGTACATTGATGAAAACGCAAAACCGTGGGATGTTTTGTTGTTTCACAAAGGTTACTTCCAGGAAAATGTTTTTGATTACTATTCCGAAAAGCAGGATCTTATAAAAATACCGCTCCCCGAACAGACGCGAAAAATACCGATGAAGATGAAAGAAATAGTCATAGGGATAAACGAAAAGGACATAGAAAAGGCGTGGCCACGCATAAAGAGCCGTGATAGGGTCTGGCTTATATTGTGCCACGATCGTGACCGTAAGGGGTTGATTAAAAAAAAGCTTCGCAAGACCTTTAAGGAATCGCACGTAAAGAAGTATTTTGGTATAGAGGTTTACTTATTTGAGAAGACATGAAACTAAAATTTAATAAAACCATATTGTTACTCCTTGGAATTCTGTCTCTGGGATTATTGCTGAGGATTTATGGATTAAACAAAGAAAGCTTTTGGCTGGATGAGTGTATCTCCGTTAGGGTAGCCAGCCTTAAAAATGTATTCCTTGTTATTCTCATACGGTATAAAAGTTTCCACCCGCCTTTTTACTACCTTCTTTTACGAAATTGGATTAATATCTTCGGGAGCTCAGAGTTTTCTGCAAGATTTCTCTCGGTTATATTAGGATTTTTTGCAATAATAATGACCTACAAAGTCGGAAGTTACCTTTTCGACAAAGAAACAGGCATTTTTGCTTCTTTAATTCTGGCCCTATCCAGGTTCCATGTATACTATTCCCAGGAAGCCAGGATGTATAGCTTAATGCCGCTTTTTGGCCTTATTTCCATGTATTTTTTCGTAAAACTCCTTAGTGAAGATAAATATGGCAAAAGTTATATTGTTACTAACACCCTACTTATATATACACATCACAGCGGCCTGCTTATAATCCTTGTTCAAAATATATATTTTCTTACTGTGCTTTTTTTCGGGAAGAAGAAGACTTTAAAAATTAACCTTAAAAGATGGGTTTTGTCGCAAGCTGTAATTGCGATTCTATGCATACCTCTTGTGCGGTATTGGATAGTCTTTTTGTTAAACATACAGGGAAATCCATTTTGGATACCACAACCTTCGGCCACTTCGCTGATGAAGACATTTACTGATTATTCCGGGTCTTTTCCGGTTCTTTTATTATTTTTGCTACTCATAGGATTTTCACTAATCACATATAAAAACACTAAGCCAAAAATGAATTTATCAGGCGGTAGTCGCTATTACCTGCTCCTTTTATGGCTCTCGGTGCCGATAGTTGTGCCATTCGCGATTTCACAGGTTTCGGCTCCCCTTTATACGAGTAAGTACATTATGACGGCCTCACTAGCTTTTTACATCTTAGCAGCAAAAGGCATAAGCATTATAAAAAACAACAAATTAAAATATGCCGTAGTTTCTATAATCGTCATTTTCTCACTGGTTAGCATTGTAAAGCAATATAAACGCATTGATAAACCACAGTGGAGGGAGGTTTCCAATTACATCACAGAAAATGCCAAACCGGACGATTTATTAATGTTTAACGACCCGGCCTCAAAGAAAGAAATTTTCAACGACTATTATTTTAAAAGAACCGATGTGGAGGAAAAGATATTTCCGGGTAAAATAAATGCACCGTATATGTTGCCAACGTACGAAAATGTTGAAAAATTATTCGAGTCCGTGAAAGGGCATGATAGAGTTTGGATAATATTATCCCATACCCTTGACGGAGATAAGGTTATCAAGAAAACATTTAAAGAATCCTATAATATCGTGTACTATGGACGGTACAATTCTATCGAGTTATTTCTATTTGAAAAAAAATGAATAATTCCATAAACCAAACCGATGTTAAGCTTTCAATCATCATTCCGGTTTTTAACGAATACGAATCATTATCCGAGCTTCAAGAGAGGCTTCATAGGGTAATGGAGAAACTTTCCTCACGGTATGAAATTATTTACGTAAATGACGGTAGCACAGACCGCTTTCGCGAAACAATGGAGAAGCTTTACAGCGATTATCCTAATGTAACCGTTGTGTCGCTAGATAAACATAAAGGTAAGAGTGATGCTTTGGCTGCCGGTTTTACGAAGGCCGACGGCGATTGGATAATTACCCTGGATGGAGATTTACAAAATCCCCCCGAAGAAATACCCAAACTCCTGCGCTTTAGAGAAGACTTCGACTTTATCATAGGAATAAGAAAAAATAGGAAGGATAATTTCTCGAGAAAGTTCGCATCGTTTTTGGCAAGATTTTTCCGCTTAGTGATACTCGGAGATATCACCAGGGACGCAGGGTGCGGGTTGTTCATTTTTAGAAAAGATATTTTGGGCTTTTTCCCTTATTTCAGAAATTTTTTCCTATATTTTTCGCTCCTGGCAAGGGCGAAAGGCTTTTCCGTAAAAGAGGTGGAGATAGAACACGAAGAGCGTAAATACGGGAAGACAAAATTCAACAATATCCTCAAGAGGGCATGGTACGGCATGCTCGGCATATGGGGCGTATTAGTACTTAAAAACAGGTTCTTAAAAGACAGAATTAGAATGCCGTAAGCTGCTCAACCGTGTGATTAAGGTGCCATGCTAACTTTTTTTACTTCTCTAAAATCATTCCGTGGTCAAATAGCAGTTATACAGCGTAATGCCATAAAAAGCTGGACATTACTAAGACCCAAGTGTGAAATTATACTGCTTGGCGACGAAGACGGGGTAGCCGAGGCCGCCCGTGAATTCGGAACAAAGCATATACCGGATATAGAACGCAGTAAATGCGGCATACCGCTAGTTAATTCCATTTTTAAAAAAGCACAAAACACAGCTAACAATAGCCTGATGTGCTACGTCAATCCGGACATAATTCTTCAAAATAACTTTCTGGATGCCGTAAAACGCGTATCGTTTCATAAATTTTTGATGATAGGAAGACGCCGGGATATCGACATCAATAAGCCATGGGACTTCATGGCGCCGGATTGGGAAAGTAAGCTACGCGAATATGCTAAAAGCGCGGGAAAACCCCATCGGCCTTACGGTAGCGATTACTTTGTTTTCCCACGAGAAACCCGTTGGGAAATGCCGCCTTTTGTAATCGGACACCCAAGATACGACAATTGGATTATTTGGAAAGCGCGCTCTCTTAAGATGCCAGTAATTGACGCCAGCAAAGTTGTTAATGTCATCCACCAAAACCATTGCGGTGGATGCGCATCGGTTCAAAAAAGCAAAGCCGCGCGGGAGAACATGAGTCTCGCCGGCGGATGGGGCTATATCTATACAATTCTAGACTCAACCCATGTCATGACCCGAGACGCCGTGCTACGAGTATTCGGTTATCGATATCGGCATTTACGTTGGGTCCTGCCAACAGCAATTCCCGGCATGCGAAGTTTTTTACGATTTCTCTTATTACGTAATAAAACATGATTAAAAAGGGGTAAGAAGTGATTAGCGCGGTTATGTTAAGCTGGAAACGGCCCGAGAATGTTTATAAAATAGTCCCGGAGCTGAGAAAAAACGAAGCAATAGACGACATAATAGTATGGAACAATAATCCTGATGAGAAGCTCTCATTTTTAAAGTCTATCGAAAGGGTAACCGTCATAACCCCGGCTGCGGACCTCGGCATGAACGCAAGATGGTACGCTAGCTTACTCACAAAACACGACACGATTTATATGCAGGACGACGATTTGATAGTGTCAAATAGCGCCATAAAAAACCTGCATAGCGAATGGAAGAAAGACCCCGAGGTTGTCCACGGCATATGGGGCAGGTCTTGCAAGTTCAACAGATACTGGGCCATTACAAGCGCCTATCCGGAAGCGGAAATGGTAATGACGAGATCGGTAATATTTCATAAAAAATATGTCCGTAGTTTTTTTAAAAGAATAGCAACATTCAAAGAAGACATGCTTGAATTAATCAAAAAAGGTATGGAAGACATATGCTTCAGCTATTTTGTAATGTCAGAAACGGGAAGAAAAAATAAAACACACAGGCTCTTTAGAGAAATCGAAGAATTGCCGAACCCTCATTCGATCAAAAAAAGACCAAAACACTGGACAAATCGGACGAGAATGATGAGATATTGCCGGAAAGAATTTGGCATTGACAGGCCTAAGTAAAAAATGCCCGAATCGCTTGCAACCTAATATGTTATGTTAATGGCTAAGAGAAAGTTTATCGTTCATGTGGACATGGACGCCTTTTTCGCCGCGATTGAACAACGCGATAACCCGAAGTTTCGCGGAAAGCCGGTCGTAGTCGGCGCAGACCCAAAGAAAGGCCGCGGCCGGGGCGTTGTATCAACATGCTCTTACGAAGCCAGAAAGTTTGGCGTTCACTCAGGCCTTCCCATATCCATGACTTATAGAAAGTGCCCGCACGCTATCTTCCTGCCGGTGAACATGGAAAAATATGCAAAAATTTCACGTCAAATCTATAAAATCTTTTATGATTTTACCCCGGAAGTCGAACCCATAAGTATTGACGAAGCCTTCATGGATATAACCGGAAGTTTTCACCTTTTTGGTACACCGCGCAAAACATGCCTTTTAATAAAATCCCGCGTAAAAAGAGATACGGGACTAACTGCCTCCGTAGGCCTTGCGCCGGTTAAAATGGTAGCAAAAATCGCCTCTGATCTGAAAAAACCCGATGGGCTTGTCGAAGTAAGCCCCGAGGGGTTGCTTGGTTTCCTGTGGCCGCTTGATATAAGAAAACTCTGGGGCCTTGGGGGAAAAACAGAAATTATTTTGCGCAAAATGAACATTAATACTATCGGTGAGCTCGCAAAAAAAGACGTAAAAGAATTAATAGACATGTTAGGCAAAAACGGCGCACACTTTTGGAATTTGGCTAACGGCATAGACGAAAGAGGCGTTGAATCCGCCGAAGAGGCAAAATCAATAGGCAACGAGATCACGTTTGACAAGGATACCCTTAGCAGGGAAAAAATAGAAAACACCTTAATGCTTCTTTGTGAAAAAGTGTCGGATCGGCTCAGATACGACGGCGTTAAAGGCAAAACAATTACTTTAAAAATACGCCTGGAGGGATTTAAAACTTACACCAGAGCCGTTACGATGGGCGTCCCAAACAATTTTACGGATGTGCTTTACAAAGAGATTAAAAACCTTTATAATAGGTTTGATTCAAAGGGTAAAAAAGTGCGCCTCGTTGGCGTTAAGGTTTCCAAGCTTTCTCCGGCAGATTTTCGCGACACGCTTTTTAATGAAGCCGGAGATAGAAAAAAAGAAAACGTCCACAGCGCCGTTGATAAGATAAAAGAAAAATTCGGGACTGGCTCTATTCATAGGGCTAGTAACCCAACAATTGGGAAGTGAGGCTGAGCATGGCGGATTTTGAAAAACCGGAAGATCTATTCGGAAACCCCGAAGATTTTCTTAAAGACGCGGGGAAAAAATTACAAAAGTTTAAAGGTATAATACCCCTTGCCGTGGCGGGTGTGGTGATAATTGCGGCGCTTTTTTCAAGCTTCTATTCGGTAGGGCCCGATGAAGTCGGCGTGATAAGACGGTTCGGAAAATACGTAAGATCGACTAACCCGGGGCTTCATCTTAAGGTGCCGTTTGTAGAGAAGGTAAACAAGGTTAAGGTTAAGTACATATTCAAAGAAGAGTTCGGTTTCCGCACCACGCGCCCCGGTATCGTAAGCCAGTACTCGGCGAGAGAATATTTCGACGAATCACTGATGCTTACAGGGGACCTAAACGTTTTAGTGGTTGAGTGGATAGTCCAGTTTAAAGTAAAGAATCCGGTAAAACTTCTCTTTAACATAAGAAACCCGCGAAGAACCATACGCAATATTTCAGAGGCTGTCATGCGCCAGGTGGTGGGTGACAACACGGTAAACGAGGTTCTCACAAGAAGAAGAGTAGAGATAAACCGCGAAGTGCAGGACAAGCTGCAGGAAATCCTCGACTCTTATGATTCCGGTGTACAGATCGTAACGGTAAAGTTGCAGGACGTGAACCCGCCTGATGAGGTAAAGCCCTCGTTTAACGAAGTAAACGAAGCAAAGCAGGAAAAAGAGAAGGTTATAAACCAGTCATGGGAAAAGTACAACAAGATTATACCAAAAGCCCGTGGCGAAGCGGAAAAAACAATAAGGGAGTCGGAAGGATACGCGCTTAACAGAATCAATATGGCAAAAGGTGACGCCGCGAAATTCATCGCGACGTGGGAAGCTTATAAAAACGCCAAGGATGTTACGAGAAAAAGGCTTTACCTGGAAGCGTTAAACGAAATCCTGCCAAAAGCAGGAAAGAAATTTATCGTAGACTCTAAAGAAAAAAGCATTTTACCGCTCCTTCACTTAGGCGAAAAGGGAGGCAACTAATGAAGACACTATTATCTTTTATAACGATTGCGGCGATACTCGTCGCCATACTAATGGTAAGCGGCGCTGTGTATACGATTGATGAAACGCAACAGGTTGTGATAACCCAGTTCGGCGAGCCGATAGGTGCGCCCATTACGGATGCCGGACTTCATTTCAAAATGCCCTTCATCCAACAGGCGAACTACTTTGAGAAAAGGATACTGGAATGGGACGGCAATCCGAACCAGGTCCCTACGAAAGATAAAAAATATATCTGGGTCGATACGACTGCCAGGTGGAAGATAGTCGATGCCTTAAAGTTTCTGCAGTCAGTGACGAATGAAACAGGCGCGCAGGCAAGGCTCGATGACGTCATTGATTCGGCAACAAGGGATTTTGTGACAAGCCACAACCTTGTCGAGGTCGTAAGGAATACAAATAGGATTATAGAGGAGCGCGCGGCTGAACAACTGGACGAACCATCAGACCAGCTTGCCGGTGAACTCGAGAAGATAGCTTTCGGCAGGGACGCCCTTACCCGCGGCATACTCCAGGAAGCTGCTAAAATCGTGCCGCAATACGGAATAGAAATCGTTGACGTTAGGATAAAAAGAATAAACTATGTCTCCGAGGTCCAGCAAAAAGTGTTTGACAGGATGATATCCGAAAGAAAGCGCGCAGCTGAGCAGTACCGTTCTGAGGGCCAGGGGAAAAAGGCTGAAATCGAAGGCCAGACGGGAAAAGAGCTGAAGCAGATACAATCCGAGGCCTATAAGGTAGCCGAAGAAAACAAGGGAAAAGCCGATGCCGAAGCCACTGACATCTATGCGGATGCGTATAACAAGGACCCCAACTTTTACTCATTCTTAAAGACGCTTGATACATATAAGAACACCATTGATGAAGGCACCACAGTTATTCTTACTACGGACAGCGAATACCTATCGTATCTGAAGGGTACAAAGGAAGTTTCACAGTAGCTTTTTATTTTTTCTCGAAAAGGCGCATAAGACTGCATAAGCGGTAAATCGCACGTCCGGATTTTAAAGCATATACCCGCCAACCCCTCTTTTTCTTGACAACCTTTTGCCACATAATGTATACTATATAGCTCATATAGCAAGATATTAGTATCTAACATATTATATAAGGAGAACTTATGAAAAGTGATAGAGCAAAAAAAGGTTTAGAAAGGATGCCAAATAGGTCCCTTTTGTACGCGACAGGCATGTCGCCTTCACAAATGGGTAAGCCCTTTATCGGCGTCGCGTCAAGTTTTACGGATTTGATCCCGGGGCACGTCGGCATGAGGCGACTGGAGCGTTTTATTGAACGGGGTGTTTCAGCGGGCGGCGGGGTTCCGTTTATTTTCGGAATACCCGGTATCTGTGACGGTATTGCCATGGGGCATAGCGGCATGAAATATTCGCTTGCCTCGCGGGAATTGATCGCGGACATGATCGAAACAGTTTGCAGGGCGCACCAGCTGGACGGGCTCCTGTGTCTTACAAACTGCGACAAGATTACACCCGGCATGCTTATGGCCGCGGCGCGGCTTAATATTCCGACTATCGTTGTTACTGCGGGGCCCATGATTTCCGGAAATTACAATTTCCAGAAGCGCAGCCTTGTCAGGGATACATTCGAGGCCATAGGAAGATTTAAAAACGGAAAGATCAATAAAGAGGAATTGGAGGCTTTGGAAGTTTGCGCCTGCCCCGCGCAGGGTTCCTGCCAGGGTTTATATACCGCAAACTCTATGGCCTGTCTTACAGAGGTGTTAGGCATGAGCCTTCCCGGGTGTGGGACGGCAATGGCGGGGTCTGCCAAAAAAGAAAGAATCGCTTATGAGTCGGGCGTTAAAATTGTTAATCTTGTCAGAAGAAATATTCTGCCGAAAACGATTCTGATTCCGAAAGCGTTTGAAAACGCTATCAAGGTGGACATGGCAATCGGCGGGTCCACAAACACGGTTTTGCACCTTATGGCTATTGCCCATGAAGCAGGGGAGGATCTGAAACTCGAACTTTTCGATAAGATCAGCAGGACCACCCCGCACATTACGAGTCTTCGTCCCGGCGGCGAGTACTTCATGGAAGACTTAGAGTATGCCGGAGGTATTCCTGCTGTCATGAAACGCTTAAGACAGGTGTTGAATAGCGTTCAGACTGTCAGCGACAAGTCTATAAATCAAATTGCCGCTGATGCCAAAATTACCAACGAAGATGTAATAAGGAGCACCAAGAATCCTTATCACAAAGAGGGCGGTATCTTTATCCTGAAGGGGAACATTGCCCCGGACGGCGCTGTGGTAAAGCAATCTGCGATAAGCAAAAGAAACGTTCGTTTCAAGGGAAAGGCCAAGGTCTTCAACTCCGAAGAACAGGCGATGGCCGCGATCATGGGTAAACGTATTAAAAAAGGCGACTGCGTTGTTATCAGATACGAAGGCCCCAGGGGCGGCCCGGGTATGAGGGAGATGCTTAGCCCGACAGCAGCTATCGCGGGGATGGGCCTCGGCGAGGATGTAGCGCTTATTACTGACGGAAGATTTTCCGGGGGAACGCGTGGCATAAGCGTCGGGCATATTGCGCCGGAAGCGGCTTTTGGCGGGCCTCTGGCTATCGTGAAAGACGGCGATGAGATCGTGATTGACATTAACAAGAGAAGCATCGATTTGAAGTTGAGCAATGGCGTTATAAGAGAAAGATTTGCTTCGTGGAAAGAACCCGAACCTAATGTTAAGTCCGGGTATCTGGCGCGGTATGCAAAAATGGTGAGCTCTGCGAGTAAAGGCGCAGTGCTTCAGTAGCGGAGTTTAATATGAAAAAAAATGGTGCACAAATAGCATTAGAATCACTAAGGCGTGAAGGTGTAAAAGTCATATTCGGCTATCCGGGTGGTTCGGTTTTGCCGTTTTTCGACGCGATGTATGAAATGAAAGAGCCGCGTTTCATACTGACCAGGCACGAGCAGGGCGCAGCTCACGCTGCGGACGGTTATGCCCGGGCAACCGGAAAGGTGGGCGTTTGCGTTGCTACATCAGGGCCGGGCGCAACTAACCTTGTTACGGGAATCGCAACCGCGCACATGGACTCTGTTCCAATGGTGGCTATTACAGGCCAGGTTAAAACATTTCTTATCGGTAACGACGCTTTTCAGGAAGCCGATGTTACCGGCATTACGCGGCCGATCACAAAACACAACTTTCTCGTTAAGGATGTTAAAGAACTTGCCCAGACAATAAAGGAGGCATTTCACATAGCAAGAACAGGGCGTCCGGGGCCTGTCGTTATCGATTTGCCCGTGGATGTTCAAATGGCATCATGTGATTTCCATTATCCGAAGGAAGCGAATATACGAAGCTACAAGCCTACTCTCGAAAGCCATAAAGGGCAGATAAAAAGGATCGCAAAGGCAATAGAAAAAAGCGAGAAACCTGTTTTGTATGTCGGCGGGGGCGTTATAATTTCCGGCGCAAGCCACGAATTGACTGAGCTTGCTAAAAAATACCACATCCCCGTTACCACAACACTTTTGGGCATGGGCGCTTTTCCGGATACTGATGAATTAAGCCTCGGTATGCTCGGAATGCATGGCACTGTTTATGCAAACCACGCTATACAGGAATCGGATTTAATAATTGCCGTGGGCGCCAGATTTGACGACAGGGTTACCGGAAAACTTGATGAATTTGCGCCTCACGCGAAAATAGCCCATATCGACATTGATCCTTCAAGCGTTAGTAAAAATGTTACAGTAGATATTCCCTGTATAGGAGACGCCAAACACGCTTTACATGGATTAATCAGGGCGCTTAAGAAAAAACCCGATACCGAGAAGTGGTTGAAAAAAATAAACGAATGGAAGAAAAAAGCGCCTATGAAATATAAGGATGACAATAAGCTAAGGCCGCAGTATGTCCTGGAAGAAATTTATAGAGCGACCAAAGGCGACGCTATCATTACGACAGAAGTCGGCCAGAACCAAATGTGGGCGGCGCAGTACTATAAGTACACAAAGCCCAGAACTTTTCTTTCAAGCGGCGGCCTGGGCACGATGGGATACGGTTTTCCCGCTGCTATCGGCGCGAAAGTAGGAAAGCCGGAAAAAACCGTTTTCGACATTGCCGGAGACGGCTCGATTCAGATGAATATCCAGGAACTTGCCACGGCTGTTTTGGAGAAAGTTCACGTAAAAATCGCTGTTTTAAATAATTGCTATCTTGGCATGGTCAGGCAATGGCAGGAGCTATTTTACAAGAAAAGATATTCGTATACTTATCTCTCCACGTGCAGCTGCCCGGATTTGGTCAAACTCGCGGAGAGTTACGGGGCCGTAGGGATACGCGTTACCAAAAAGAAGGATGTGAGAAAAGCAATCGAAAAGGCCATCAAGATAGAAAATACCGTTATTATCGACTTTACTGTTGAAGAAGAAGAAAACGTTATGCCGATGGTTCCTGCGGGCCAGGCGATTAACAGAATGATCGGAGGAATGGCTTGAGTATGGAAAAATTTACGCTTTCTGTTTTGGTTGAAAATAAATTCGGTGTCTTAGCCAGAGTTGCCGGGCTTTTCAGCGCAAGGGGATTTAATATAAATTCGCTTGCTGTTGCCGAAACCGAAGACCCAAGTGTTTCAAGAATAATCATGGTTGTGGATGCCAATGAGAAAATACTGGAACAGATAAAAAAGCAACTAAATAAGCTGATAGACGTAGTTAAGGTCATAGACCTTACCGAGAAAGATTATATAGACAGAGAACTTGTGCTGGTTAAGGTAAAAGTTGACACAAAAACCAGGGATAAAGTAATCCAGGCCGTAGACAGCCTGGATGCCAAAGTCGTTGACATGGGCAAGGGTTCTATAACGATTGAAGAGGTAGGCGATACCAAAAAAATAAATGCGACATTGGAACTTTTGGGTCCATTTGGCATATCAGAAATTGTTCGCACGGGAAGAATAGCAATACAGGCTGATAGTAAAGAGTAAGGAAAAACAGAAAAATTGGCCCCTCAAATGCTTCCATAGGGCGCATTCTCGGGACGATTTTTCTGGCGAAAAATCGGAGGTTAAAAAAATGGCGAAAGTGTATCATGACAAGGATGCGAATCTTGACGTTATCAAAAACAAAAAAGTTGCGATTATCGGATACGGCATACAAGGCCGCGGCCAGGCCCTGAATCTAAAGGATTCAGGTATCGACGTTATCGTAAGCGAACTCGAAGGAACGCCGAATTACAAAACTGCCGAAGCCGACGGCTTTAAACCCATGCCGGCAGATGAGGCGGTAAAAAGCGCCGACATCATACAGGTTCTTACACAGGACCATGTCCAGGCAATGGTTTATAAGGGTGCTATAGAGCCGAATTTAGCAGCCGGTAAGGCGCTTGTTTTTTCACACGGGTTCAACATTCATTTCAAACAGATCGTGCCGCCGAAAAACGTAGATGTGTTCATGGTAGCACCTAAGGGCCCCGGCGCGCTTGTAAGAGAACAATACGAGGAAGGGAAAGGCGTTCCGTGCCTTGTCGCTATCTTCCAGGACTCTACCGGTAACGCTCTTAAACTCGCACTCGCTTATGCCAAAGCCATAGGCGGGACAAGGGCAGGCGTTATCGAGACAACTTTCGAAGAAGAAACCGAGACAGATCTCTTCGGAGAGCAGGCGGTTCTTTGCGGAGGAGTAACGGAGCTCATAAAAGCAGGTTTCGACACGTTAACGGAAGCCGGTTACCAACCGGAGATAGCATATTTCGAATGCTTGCATGAACTTAAGCTGATAACCGATTTGATTTACAAAGTAGGCATACAGGGAATGAGAAAGAAAGTATCCGATACCGCGGAGTACGGAGATCTTACGAGGGGAAAAAGGATTATAACAGCCGAGACGCGGAAAATTATGAAAGACATGTTAAGCGAAATACAAACAGGTAAATTTGCTAAAGAATGGATTGATGAAAATAAAAACAAAAGACCAGTTTTTAATAAAATATCCGCCGAAGAAAGCAAGCACCCGATTGAAGAAGTCGGAAGAAAGCTTCGTAAGATGATGCCCTGGATGGAGGAGTCGAAGTAACTAGAAGGTAGAAGAAGATGGAGAAGATAATAATATTTGACACTACGCTAAGAGACGGCGAGCAATCGCCCGGAGCAAGCTTAAACAACAAAGAAAAACTTGAAATTGCGAAGCAGCTTGAGACTCTCGGTGTTGATGTCATAGAAGCGGGGTTTCCTGCCTCAAGTCCCGGGGACTTCGAGTCAGTAAAAGCAATCGCAAAGACTATTAAAAAGGCAATCGTTTGTGGCCTGGCGCGTGCCGTCAAAAGCGACATCGACGCCGCTTACAGGGCGGTTAGGCCTGCTAAAAATCCGCGCATACATGTGTTCCTGGCTACGTCTAAGATACACATGAAATATAAGTTGAAGAAAGCAAAAAGCGAAATTTTGAAAACTGCGGTATGGGCCGTTAAATACGCGAAGCGGAAAGTAAAGGATGTAGAGTTTTCACCGGAAGACGCCTCGCGCACGGATAAGAGATTTCTTTACGAAGTCGTGGAAGCTGTAATTGACGCAGGGGCTACGACGGTCAATATTCCCGATACAGTGGGGTACGCAACACCTTACGAATTCGGAGAACTCATAAAGGGTATAAAGATGAACGTGCCCAATATGCACAAAGCCGTGATCAGCATTCATTGTCATAACGACTTAGGGCTTGGCGTAAGTAACTCTCTTGCCGCTATTCTAAACGGCGCAAGGCAGGCCGAGTGCACCATTAACGGCCTCGGTGAAAGGGCCGGTAACGCGTCTTTGGAGGAGATAGTCATGGCTATTGCCACAAGAGGCGATATACTTAATTTCAAAACGAAGATAAAAACAAAAGAAATCTATAAGACGTCACGCCTTGTCAGCAAACTTACCGGAATTCCCGTGCAGCCCAATAAGGCTATAGTAGGCGCCAATGCTTTTGCGCACGAAGCAGGTATTCACCAGGACGGACTTTTAAAGGAACGTACCACGTACGAAATCATGAAGCCACAGCACGTTGGTTTCGAGGAGACAAAGCTTGTCCTGGGAAAACATTCGGGTAGGCATGCCCTTAAAGCAAGGTTGAAAAAAATGGGCTATACCCTGACCGATAAAGAGGTGGGAAAAGCCTTTGTTAGATTCAAGAAGCTGGCTGATAAGAAAAAGCAGATTTTCGATGAAGACCTGGCAGCGATCGTAGAGGATGAAATCGGCACTACCCCCGAGGTTTATAAACTGGTGAGTTTTTATATTTTGAGCGGCAACAAGGTTACCCCGAGCGCAACAGTTACGTTGAAACACGAGGGCAGGAATCTTATAGCCAGCTCCACCGGAGACGGCCCTGTCGACGCATGCTATAAAGCCGTTGAAAAGATCGCGTTTATAAAACCGAAACTTTTGTCTTACAATCTGAGCGCGGTAACTGCGGGTGAGGACGCCCTCGGCGAAGTTTCAATCAGAATTAAGATAAAAAAGCACGAGGTGAACGGCAGGGGCGCATCGACAGACGTTGTCGAAGCGAGCCTAAAAGCGTACCTTAATGCCCTGAACAAATTTAAGGTATTAAACGCGAAATAACTTTTGAAATTTAACGGATAGCGGATAGCGTATAGCTGGTAAAAAGTGAAAATTCTTACAGAAACTATGCGTTATCCGCTATGCGCTATCCGTAAGATGCGAATGAAAGTCAAAATTATGAAAACATACGGCCTTCTGGGAAGGAACATAAATTACTCGCTTTCGCCCGCTATGCATAACGCAGCGTTTAGGGCGCTAGGACTGGATGCGGAGTATAAAATTTTCGATATTCCGGAAAGCGGTATCAGCGGTTTCTTTTCGGATTTGAAACAAGGTAAAATCTCGGGTTGCAACGTAACGATTCCGCATAAGGAAAAAACGCTTGAGTTTGTTGACGAATGTCACAATCTCGCAAAAGACATAGGGGCTGTAAACACTGTTGTTACTAAAGCCGCCAAACTTCATGGGTATAACACTGACTATCAAGGTTTCGTGAAAGCGCTGACGGGGAAAAACGAGAACGACCTTGATTTTAACCCTAAGGGTAAAGAAATTTTTGTATTCGGCGCAGGTGGCGCCTCAAGAGCCGTTATTTTTGGCCTTGTAACTTTGGGAGCAAAAAAGATCGCTATAGTCGACATCGATGAAGCAAAAGCCGAAGAACTCGCCTCGTCTGTTATAAAAACCCACGTGGGAAATTCTTTGATAACGGTCGTAAAAGACAGGACTAAATATGAAGAATTTATATCAAAATCCGATCTTTTGATCAATGCGACACCGTGCGGTGTGGAAGAAAAAGATCCCACACTCTTTGATTATAGGTATATTCATGAAAAATTACATGTTTTTGATTTGATTTATACCAAAGAAACCCGGCTCGTAAAGGAAGCCCGGCCGCGTAGCGGAAAATCAATTAACGGATTAAATATGCTTTTGTATCAGGCAACCGAAGCGTTTACGCTTTGGACAGGCATGCCGGCACCGCTTGAGGTGATGCAAAAAGCACTTCGGGAAGGAATCGATAAATGATTATTGTTCTTTCCTTTATTATAGGCGCTATCTCGGGCAGTTTTATGAACGTGTGTATTTACAGGTTGCCGCGCAAGGAATCAGTAGTAAGGCCGCGTTCTCATTGCCCGTCATGCGCCAGGGCGATACCGTGGTACGATAACGTCCCGATTTTAAGTTTTTTGATGTTGGCCGGAAAATGCAGATTTTGTAAAAAAAGAATTTCCGTGGTTTATCCGATTGTTGAAATCCTTTCGGGGTTGATATGTGTTTTACTTTTTTTAACTTTTGGGTTAACAGTTAAATTTTTCATACTATGGTATTTTTTAAGCGCCCTGGTTGTAGTTTCATTCATCGATCTACGGATTCATGAAATACCGGATGAAATTACGCTTTCAGGAATAGCGCTCGGGATGGTTGCGGCAGCTTTGTACCCCCCGCTCTTGGGTAAGGTAGGGCATCTTTCATCTTTGCTTGATTCGTTTCTCGGGGTTATAGTAGGAGGGGGAAGCATTTATCTACTAGGTTTTATCGGAGAATTTATTTTTAAAAAAGAAGCAATGGGAGGCGGAGACGTTAAACTCCTGGCGATGATAGGCGCTTTTTTAGGATGGAAATTAGCCATCTTTACTTTTTTCCTGGCGCCGCTTTCCGGATCTATAGTGGGTATTACACTTAAAATAAAAAAGGGCGAAGAAATAATCCCCTACGGACCGCACCTCTCTCTGGCGGCTGTAATAGCGTTGTTTTATGGAGAGAGGCTTTTAAGAGGTCTGTTTTTTTAAAGGAGGAAACAATGCGAATACGATATTTAACCGCAGGCGAATCGCACGGTAAGGCGCTTGTCTCGATTATAGAGGGAATTCCAAGCGGCATGAAGCTTGACGTTGGGTTCATTAACGATGAGCTCGCAAGGCGCATGAAAGGCTACGGCCGAGGGAAAAGAATGCTTATAGAAAAAGACAAGGTGCAAATTTTATCCGGAACAAGGAAGGGGAAGACGCTTGGAAGCCCTGTCACCCTTCTTATTGAAAATAAGGATTTCAAGATAGAATCTCTCCCATCCATAAGCTGTCCGAGGCCGGGACATGCTGATCTGGCAGGCGCGCTTAAATTCGGAGAACGGGACATAAGAAATATTCTGGAAAGAGCATCGGCACGTGAAACCGCTTCGAGGGTAGCAACCGGCGCGCTTTGTAAAATTCTTTTAAGCGAATTCGGCATAAAATTTTTAAGCCATGTTGTAATGATCGGCGGCATTAAAGCCGAAAAGAGGTTTTCATTCGGCAAGATGAAGCTTCTCGCGGAAAAATCAGCCGTGAGGTGCGTGGATAAAGACGCCTCCGAATTAATGAAAAACGAAATACAGGATGCCAAAGATGCGGGTGACACTTTAGGCGGTACCTTTGAAGTGGTTGCAGAAGGCATTCCGTGCGGTTTAGGTAGTTACACGCAGTGGGATAGAAGGCTCGATGGAAACCTGGCAAGGGCCGTCATGGCGATTCCCGGCATCAAGGCCGTGGAAATTGGCGCAGGTTTCAACGTTGCCATAAAACGCGGCTCCGAGGTGCATGACGAAATATTTTTTGAGAAAAGCTCAAAAAAATTCAAAAGAAATCAGAATGCAGCAGGTGGCATAGAGGGCGGCATTACAAACGGAGAGGATCTCATTTTGCGCGCAGCGATGAAACCGATAGCTACGCTTGTAAAGCCCTTAAGGTCGGTAAACATAAATACCAAAAAAGCCACGAAGGCTCAGGTGGAAAGGGCCGACGTTTGCGTTGTGCCGTCTTCGGGCGTTATAGCCGAGGGCGTCTCGGCTATTGAGATAGCGTGCGCCATGACAGAAAAATTCGGCGGTGATTCGCTCATCGAAATGAAACGAAACTACGAAGGATACTTGAAGCAGATTAAAAAGTTATGAAAAATATAGTACTAGTCGGCTTCATGGGAACGGGCAAAACAGCCGTTGCCAAAGAGCTATCCAGAAAACTCGGAATGAAATACATATCTACAGACGATATTATCGAAGAGATAGAGAAAATCAAGATATCAAATATTTTCTCTGGAAAAGGAGAGGATTACTTTAGAAAAGTAGAAAAAAAAGTTATTAAAGACATCTCGGAGATGGAGAATGTCGTTATTGACGCCGGCGGCGGTGTTTCGATAGACCCCGAGAACGTGCAAAATCTAAAGGAAAAAGGCATTATCATATGCCTGTGGGCGGAACCGGAAGTTATTTTGGAAAGAACGAAAAAATATGCGCACAGGCCATTATTAAACGTAAGCGATCCCCTGGCGAAGATAAAGGAACTCCTCGAAAAGCGAAAACCTTTTTACGAAAGAGCCGATCACCACATAGTTACCTCGAAGTTATCTTTGGACGGTGTAATCAACGAAATCGAAAGGATTATAAAGGATGCAAAAAAAGATTAGCAAAGAAATAGTCAACATGTTGGAAGGATATGAAACAATATCAGGAAAAGCAGGCTACGCTGTTTTCATACATGACACGAGAGGCAACATTTTTGAAGTAAATAAGAGGGCCGAAAAGCTGACAGGGTATCCCAGAAAAGAATTGCTAAACATGAATGTAATGCAATTGCACACAAAAAAAGAACTAAATACCTCTATCAGGAAGCTTCGGCTAATAGAGGAGACAAAAAGAGAGGTTGAATTCGGATCTCAAATGCAGAAAAAAAACGGAAAAGCGATAAACGTAAAAATCACGGGGGATAAATTTAAATTTAAAAATATCACTTTTGTCATAGGCATGGTAAGAGAGATCGCGCCCCACGCAAAATTATGGAAAGCAAAAAAGAGAAGAAGTACCACAAAGCCAAATAGCGATAAATTCTCTAAACAGGTAAAAAATATGAATAAAGAAGGCATCGGCTCTCTTCATCTTTTGATAGAGATTGCTGAAGCAAGAGACCCCTATACAATGAAACATTCCGTAAAGGTAAAAAAATACGTAGAACTTCTGGCGCGGCGCGTGGAATTTTCCGAGAAAAATATAGAAAGTTTAAAACTTGCTTCAATGCTTCATGATATAGGAAAAATCGGAATAGATCAGGATGTACTTACCAAACCCGGCGCTTTGACTAAAGCAGAATACAGTAAAGTAAAAAAACATCCGCTCTTAAGCACAAAGATGATAAGACGCATACCGGTTGTCGATAAGCAGATATCAAAAATCGTGAAATATCACCACGAAAATTATGGCGGGGGCGGTTATCCCACAGGCTTAAGGGGCACAAAGATTCCTTTAGGTGCCCGCATCCTGGCCATAGCTGACACGTATGATGCCCTAAGAAGTAATCGGGCCTATCGAAAGGCGTATTCCTACCCGGAAGCAGTAGGAATTATGAAAAGTGAGCGTGGAAAGAGATTTGATCCTAAGCTGGTAGACATATTTTTGGATTGTCTGCAATCCGAGGCAAAGAAGTAAAAGGAGAAGGCATAGGGCTTAAATGCAAATAAATAGAATAAGCATAAGCGATAACGAATACCCGGCCGGCTTGCGGAACATATTTATACCGCCTGAGGAGCTTTTTGTTAACGGCGAGATTTTACCCCGGGATGATAATGCCATAGCTATTGTCGGTACAAGGCGGGCTACTCGCTACGGGTTGGAAGAGGCGAAAAAGCTTTCTTACGATTTGGCTTTAAAAGGGATAACAATTGTTAGCGGCATGGCGAGTGGTATTGATACTGCCGCGCACAAAGGGGCGCTTGCCGCAGGCGGAAGGACGATAGCTGTTTTGGGAAGTGGTCACGATTATATTTATCCGCTTGAAAATAAAAAATTATACGATGAAATCACAAGAAATGGCGCCGTAGTGACGGAGCACCCCGGAAATACCCGCCCGTTCCCGCAGAATTTTCCCAGAAGAAACAGAATTATAAGTGGCTTGTCAAAAGGCGTAGTCGTAGTTGAGGCCCCGCAAAAAAGCGGCGCCCTGATAACGGCGAATTTTGCCCTCGAACAGGGCAAGGAAGTATTTGCGATGCCGGGTAATATAAATTCGACAAGATCAGACGGTACCAACGCCCTAATAAAAGAAGGTGCGAAGCTCTTAGCTAGTGCTAACGATATACTCGAAGAATTGAAATACGTTATGCCCGTTTCGGCCGAACCCGCCCCGGATCGTAACCATGATAAAGAATTGTCTCTTAAGAACTTGTCTTCCGACGAGAAGACAATATTCGGTATTTTAGATTACAAGCCAAAATCAAGAGATGAAATTTTAGAAACCATAGATCTCCCCGTACAGGAGCTTTCGAAAGCATTGCTTGGGCTGGAGTTGAAAAAGCTTATTAAAGCCCTTCCGGGAGAAAATTTTACAAAGGTGTAGAAAATGTCAAAAAAAGCAATTGTTATAGTAGAATCACCCGCTAAGTCCAAAACGATCAATAAAATCCTCGGCCCGGATTATGTTGTGCTCTCCAGCATGGGGCACATTGTGGACCTGCCGAAAAATAAAATGGGGATTGACGTTGAAAATGACTTTAAACCTGAATACATCGTAATCCAGGCCAGAAGAAAATACATGGCGCAATTAAAGAAGGAAGTTAAGAAGGTTGACACAATCTACCTCGCAGCTGACCCGGACAGAGAGGGCGAAGCGATAAGCTGGCATCTCAAGAAACAGCTTGGCAAGGGAAAGAAGGTCTTCAGGGTTACCTTTGACGAGATTACCGAAACCGCGGTAAAAAAGGCTTTCAAAAACCCGCACCCTATCGACATAAATCTTGTCAACGCCCAACAGGCGCGCCGCATCTTAGACAGGATCGTCGGTTATAGTTTAAGCCCACTTCTCTGGAAAAAGGTTACGCGAGGCCTTTCAGCAGGCAGGGTGCAGTCCGTAGCCGTGAGGCTCGTTGTGGATAGGGAGGCGAAGATAAAAAAGTTTGTTCCGGACGAATACTGGGACATAGAAGCGCATTTAAAGAAGAAAAACAAAGAGGAACGCCGCTTTTTCTCGGCAAAACTCGAGAAAATAAATAAAAAAGATTTCGAGATCAAAAACGAAAAGGATATCGAAAGTACGGTAGAGGATATAAAAAAGAACGAGTTTGTTGTATCGAAAATAAAAGAGGCTAAGAAGAAAAGATCTCCCCAGGCGCCGTTTACAACATCAAAAATGCAGCAGGACTCTTTTAACAAGCTGCATTTTCCCGTAAATAAAACCATGCGCGTGGCTCAGCAGCTGTATGAAGGCGTGGAATTGGAGGGCAAAGAGAGCGTGGGTCTTATCACGTACATGCGAACTGACTCTGTCAAGGTATCGCACGACGCGCAGGAGGCCGCTGCAAAGCATATACTGAAAGTTTACGGCAAAAAATATTATCCACAGAAACCAAACGTCTACAAATCAAAAAAAAGAGCGCAGGAAGCGCACGAATGTATAAGGCCCACACTTCCCCTGAGGACCCCGGAGAGCGTGAGAGAATTCCTGGAGCCGGATCAGTTTAAATTGTACGAACTTGTCTGGAAAAGATTCATATCAAGCCAGATGACCCCGGCGCTGCATTCTGTAAATACCGTAGAGATAGAAGCCGGTATCTATCTTTTTAGAACCTCCGGCACAAAAGTCGTCTTTGACGGTTTTATGGTCCTATATCCGGTTATAACCGCGCCCGAAGCAGAAGACGAAAAGCGACAAATGCCATGGAAGATACCCATGCTGGAAATCGGGGAACGCTTAAATCTGATGAAATTGATTCCCTCGCAGCATTTTACGAAGCCACCTGCCCGGTACTCTGACGCTACGCTAGTCAAGGCATTGGAGGAAAAAGGTATCGGAAGACCGTCTACTTACGCCCCTATTATCTCGACAATTATTATTCGCCATTACGTAAAGCGGATAAGGGGTTATCTGCACCCCACCGAACTCGGCGATATCATAATAGAGCTACTCGTAAAACATTTTCCTAAGATAATGGAATCGAATTTTACCGCAGAAATGGAAAACGAGCTCGATGATATAGAAGAAGGAAAAATCGAATGGCGCATGGTCCTGAAAAATTTCTACGCACCCTTTATGAGCAGAATCGACGCAGCGAAGGAAAATATGAAGAGCATAAAGAAAGAGGGCGTAAAAACCGACGAAATTTGTGATCTTTGCGGTAAGCACATGATTATCAAATGGGGACGGCGCGGAAAATTCTTAAGCTGTTCGGATTTCCCGAGATGTAAATTCGCTAAATCCATAACAACAGGTATAAAATGCCCGGCCCCGGACTGTGAGGGAGAACTCATAGAGAGGCGTTCAAAGAGGGGCCCTTTCTACGGCTGCACGAAGTACCCGAATTGCAAGTATACCTCAAGGGGCCTGCCGAAGCAGGAAGAAAACCCCGAAGAAACGAAGAAAGAAGAACCAAAAGAAGATACCCCATAAGAGATTATGAAGCGGTATATAGATAAATTTAAAAACTATCTGACTGTTGAGAAAAACTATTCCCCGCACACGATAAAAAACTATTTTATCGATTTAAACGAGTTCTCCGAGTTTCTGTCCGAAAGAAGCGTGCAGGATGTTGATTATCTTACGGTAAGGAAGTTTCTTGCGCATCTCCGACAGAGGCAAATTTCCAAGCGTTCGGTAGCAAGAAAACTATCCAGTCTCAGGACATTTTTTAAATTCCTACAAAGAGACGGATATACGAAGAATAATCCCGTTGCAAGCGTATCAACGCCTAAATTGGACAAAAAATTACCTGTCTTTCTTGATGAGAAAAGCGCCTTAAAGCTCGTAACGGCGCCTAACAAGAATACCTTCCAGAGCGCAAGGGACAGGGCCATACTCGAAACGCTTTATAGTACAGGCATAAGGGTGGGCGAACTGGTAGGCATCGATATCGATGACGTGGATATTATAAGCGGTGTAGTCAAAGTGTTGGGAAAAGGCCGAAAAGAGCGTATTGCGCCTTGCGGGGATAAAGCAATAAGCATTATCCGCGAATATTTAAAGTATAGAAACGTAAAAATAAGCCAGGATAAAAAAGCGCTCTTTTTAAATAAATCAGGGAAACGCTTATCAGACAGAAGCGTAAGGCGTATCGTTGATAAATATATAAAAGATGTCGGAACTAAAGAACATATTTCGCCGCATACATTGCGCCATTCTTTTGCGACACATCTTTTAAATAGGGGAGCGGATCTTCGTAGCGTACAGGAACTTTTGGGGCACAAGAACCTTTCGACCACGCAGATCTATACGCACGTAACGATGGAGCGCCTTAAATCAGTGTACGATAAGGCGCATCCCCGGGCATAACGGACAGGACGCATGACCATATACGATATATCTTTCTTCATGTTTTCCATAATATACCTGCCGTACCTTGTCGTAAAAGGCAAGGCGCATAAAGATTTTATGCAAAGATTCGGCAAATTATCCCCGGATTTTAAAAGGACGAGTTTACTGAAACCTGTGTGGATACACGCTGTAAGCGTAGGCGAAGTCCTGGCTGTTAAAAATTTCGTGGAGAATTTTCAAAAAAGATTTCCGAAACAAAAAATAATTCTTTCCACAACCACAAGAACGGGAAACGCTGTAGCCGGAAAAGTATTGAATAGGGATGTTTTAAAATTCTATTTTCCACTGGATTTTAGTTTCGTTGTTAAGCGGGTGGTGGATTTCATTAACCCGTCTATTTTGATTATTATGGAAACCGAGATTTGGCCGAATCTCATTTTGGAGCTATCCAAAAGAAGGCTTCCCATCGTTCTGATAAACGGAAGGATTTCAGATAAGTCGTTTAAGGGGTATCGAAAAATAAAATTTTTCTTCGGAAAAATACTCAAAAAAATAAATTTATTTTGCATGCAAACAACCGAAAGCGCCGAAAGAATAAAAGCCCTGGGCGCGGCCCCATCAGGCGTCAGGACAACGGGAAATATGAAGTTTGACGTACGCGAGCTTTCACAGCAGGAGAAACTCATGCCAAATCTTGAATTATCCGGCAAGCTTATTATTGCCGGTAGCACGCATGCAGGTGAGGAAGAAATCGTATTAGAGGTATATAAAGAGCTTTTAGAAGCTTCAGACAGCCTCCAGCTTCTCATAGCGCCGCGGCACATAGATAGAGCCGAAGCAATAAAGAAAAAGCTGGAACAATATGGATTCGAGGGTATATTAATGTCGCAGATTGAAAAGGGCGCACGCAAGGCTCTTTCAAAAAAAACAATTCTTATTCTGGATACGCTCGGGGAATTAAAACATCTTTATAGCCTGGCAACGATTGTTTTTATGGGGGGAAGCCTCATAAAAAGAGGCGGGCATAATATAATAGAACCGGCAATATCGGGAAAACCCATCGTGTTCGGGCCTTACATGTTTAATTTTAAGGATATGGCAAGATCTTTTCTTGAAAATAACGCTGCCTTAGAAGTTAAAAATAAAAGGGCGTTAAAAGAAACATTGCAATTATTACTAAAAGACGAGAATAGGAGAATCGCGTTAGGACGTAACGCGAAAGGTTTAATAGACAAAAGTAGGGGCGCTACGGAAAGAAACATAGATGAGGTTGCGCTCCTTTTAGAAAAACGATAATTTTAGGAAGGCGGTTATTATATGAAGGTAAAAGATATAATGACGAAGGATGTTATAAAAATCAGCCCTTCAATCGGTATACGCGAGATCTACAATATTTTTCGCGAAAAAAATGTAGGCGGAGTACCGGTTGTAGATAACGATAACAAACTGCTTGGCCTCATCACGAAGACAGAGCTTCTTGATGTCCTGATTCCCGATTACTTCGGCATGGTGACCGATTTTCTTTTTATCGATGATTTCGGAGCACTTGAAGAAAAACTCGAATCCCTGCCGTCTTTAGAGCTTTTTATAGCCGAAGACCTTATGATAAGCGGCCTTATCAGCATAAAAGAAAATGCCTCGTTAATGAAGGCGCCAGTTTTGATGAATAAATATAACATAAGAAGATTGCCCGTTGTGGACGCTGACAATAGGCTCGTAGGCATTGTCACGAGAATGGATGTCTGCGACGCGTTATTCAACGGGAAGGGGCGGCACTAATGGCTAACTACATCGTTGCAATATCGATATTTGCGGTTACTTTTTATTTTATTATTTCCGGAAAACTTGATAGAACCATCGCCAGCTTTGCAGGCGCCCTGGCCATGATCGGCGCCGGAATAACCCTTGGATTTTATTCGCAAGAAGAGGCGTTTCACGCGATAGATTTCAATATGATGGGCCTTCTCTTAGGAATGATGATTATCGTAAGCGTATGCAAAAAAACAGGCTTTTTTTCATATGTAGCGATAAAAGCAGCTAAGGCATCCGGCGGCTCACCGCTTCGCCTTATGATAATGATGGGTTGTATCACAGCCTTTCTTTCGATGGCCCTAGACAACGTAACGACGATAATTCTCGTTATCCCAATTACCATACTTATATGCGACATTCTCGGCATAAGCCCGCTTCCTATAATTATGTCCGAAATAATCCTCTCAAACATAGGCGGCACCGGTACCATGATCGGGGATCCGCCGAACATGATGATCGCCTCAAGCGCTAATTTTTCTTTTACGGATTTCTTAGTTCATCTTTTACCCATTACTCTTCTTGCTATGGTCATAAGCCTTGTTGCGCTTGCTTTCATATTCAGAAAACAAATGATACATCCGTCAGTAGACTTTAGCCCGATTTCACAGATAAACGAACGGGCCGCCATACGTGACGAAAAAAGTTTACGCAAAACAGTTTTTTCGCTTATTATCGTATTTGCGCTTTTCATACTGCAGAAGCAATTACACCTTCACCATTCTTTCATAGCGCTTTTAGGCGCCGGCATTGTTCTCATTCTGGTACGGCCGAATATCGAAGAAATAATGAAGGATATACACTGGCCGATACTGGCTTTCTTTGCGTCTTTGTTTGTCTTAATAGGCGGACTCGAGAAGACCGGCTTACTGAACTTAATAGCCGAACAGATAAGCAGGATAGCCAATGCAAATTATAATCTTGCAAAGATTTCGATTCTTTGGGTTTCGGCGTGTTTCGCCTCGCTCGTGGATCGCGTTCCTTTCACCACCGCGATGATACCCATAATAAAACAAGTGGGTGTGCTCGGGTTTAACATTGATTCCCTGTGGTGGGTTCTTGCCCTAGGTGTCGGGTTCGGTGGAAGCGGAACTCCCATAGGCTCTGTTGTTGGCGTAGTGGGCTTGGCCATGAGCGAAAAAACAAGCACCCCGATAGATTTCAAGATATGGTTTAAAACGGCAACAGTTGTTACGGTGATTACGTTAATTCTTGTAACCCTTTTAATAGGGATCATATAGATGCCTTTTTTAAGAGAGTACATACAGGATTTAATGAATGACAGAAAAAGCGATCCATTGTCGCAGGGCATAAAGCTTTGCCTTTTGGTTTTTTCTTATGCTTACACTATCCTAATAGCCTGCCATCATTTTTTTTATAAAATTAACTTATTGAAAAGTTATAAAGCGCCTATTGCCGTCTTAAGCGTCGGCAACATAACTTTGGGCGGTACGGGAAAAACCCCTTTTACGATAATGCTCGCCGAGCGCTTGGCAAGCAAAAACAAAAAGCCCGCCATTCTCATAAGAGGCTACGGCGAAGACGAATGGATAATGACGCAGAATAGGCTGGAAAAAATGGGCATAAAAGTTTTTGTGGGAAGAGACAGGGTGAAATTTGCCCAAGAAGCGCTTGGGCAGGGCGCGGATACCGTGATTCTCGATGACGGTTTTCAGCACCGCCGTCTCAAAAGGGATTTGGATATAGTGCTTATTGATTCCACGAATCCTTTCGGAAACGGATTTCTTTTTCCGCGAGGTATTTTAAGAGAGCCCCCAGGTAGCTTAAAAAGGGCCGACATCATTGTTTTAACCAAAACTGATAAGGGTTGTTCCGGGATTTTGGCAACAGAAGAGAAAATAAAAAAAATAGCACCGGATAAAAATATCGTAAAAGCCGAGCATAAACCGCAAAATCTTTGCGACATGAAAACCGGTAGTCCTACCGAAATATCTTACATAAACGGAAAGACGGTATGTGTTGTTTCCGCGATCTGTGACTCATCCTATTTTAAACACACGGTTCAGGGAACGGGGGCCAAGGTCGGGCTCGAATTTGTTTTTTCAGATCATTACGCGTATATAAAAGGCGACTTAGATCATATCTTTGAAGAATGCAAAAAAAAGGAAATAAATATAATCGTTACTACGGAAAAAGACGCTGTTAAGCTTAAAAAAATAATGTTGACGGAGAAAAATATTCAGAAGGCTTTTCCGGACACGCTTGTATTGGGTATAGAACTTAAGATTGTGCAGGGCGAAAAAGAATTAAATGAAAAAATTGATCGATTATATATGCGCACTTCTAGTAAGGGCGCTTAATTTAATATTCCATTTACTCCCTATAAGCTTCACGTTGTGGTTAGGCGGACGGCTGGGATTAATCGCGTGCTTTTTTAATAATGAAAGAAGGATCATAGCCTATGCTAACCTGCGAGCCGCTTACTCTCGTGAGAAAACCCCGCGCGAACTAAAAAAACTCACCGAAAGGGTCTACAGAAATATAGGCCAGATTTTTTTTGAAATACTGTCACTCACGAAAGTAAATAAAAAATATATAGATAAATATATTGACGTCGTTAATGCGGAGGATAAATATAAATTAACCGATCACCCAAACGGCGTAATACTTTTAACCGCGCATTTCGGAAACTGGGAGTTATCCGGAATGACAAGTGCCATTAAAGGTTTTCCGCTGGTCGTCTTGGCCAGGGAGCAAAGTATGAAAAAGCTAAACGGACTCCTAAATAGGCTTCGGGAATCAAAGGGCTTGCAGGTTGTTACAAAAGGCATTACAACCAGATACATAGTAAAAGCACTCCATCAAGGTAAGACAATCGGCATGGTCGGTGACCAGGACGCGGGAAAAACCGGAACACTCGTAGAATTTTTCGGAAGGCCGGCTTCCACAGCACCGGGGTCAGCCAGAATCGCCCAGAAAACAGGAGCCTACATAATACCTGCTTTTATGGCCAGGGTCAAAGGGCCTTACCATAAGGCGATACTCGAAGAAGCGATAAAAATCGAAAAAAAAGAAGATATAACGCCCTATTTGGCAAAATACAATAAGTTGCTTGAGAAATATGTGAGGAAACATCCCGAACAGTACCTGTGGCTTCATAAAAGATGGAAATCTTCGCCGCTTAAAAGAGTCGTTATCTTAAGTGACGGAAAAGCAGGACATCTTAATCAGGCAAAAGCGCTTTGTAAGCAACTGATAAGATACAGGAAGGATTCGGGCTATGATGTTCCGGACACCGTGGTAAAAATTGCGGAAATAAAATACAAAAATAAATTTGCAAAAATGCTACTTAACTTATGTAGCCTCTTCTCTACGCATAGATGCCAGGGCTGCATGTCTTGCATGAGACACTGCCTTACAAGCGAGTCGTATGAGAATTTAATGAAACTTCACGCCGATATAATTATAAGCTGCGGTTCAGGCGTTGCGGGCGTAAACAGATTTTTCTCCGTAGAAAATAACGCGAAGAGTGCTTGCGTGATGAAGCCCTCCATCTTAAGGCTAAATAAGTTTGACATGGTGGTCCTGCCCCAGCATGATCGCGTAAACGGCAAAGAGGGTAGCATAATCGTGACGGACACAGTGCCGAATCTGATAGACGAAGAATACATGGAGAAATGCTCTCGGAAAGTTAGCGAAACTGTGAAATTGGACGCTCCTGTAAAAATCGGAATTCTCCTCGGCGGCAACAATTCGGATTTTGAATTAACAGAAGAAATAACGGAAAGCCTTTTAAATAATGTCATAAATGCCTCGCGAAAACTAGACGCCGACATCCTTTTGACAACTTCTCGCAGAACCCCAAGAAATATAGAAGAAGTAGTAAAACATAGATTGCATTCCGAAAAACGCTGTAAATTTCTGGTGATAGCCAACGAAAAAAATACCCCAGAAGCTGTGGGCGGAATTTTAGGGCTTTCCGATATAGTAGTTGTATCAGGCGAAAGCGTTTCCATGGTTTCAGAGGCTGTTTCCAGCGGAAAGGCAGTAGTTGTATTTAATTTAAAAAACAAAAAGAGAAAAAACGGAAAATTCGACAGAATGCTCCGCCGCCTTGAAAAAAAAGGGCATATAACCACGACAAGCGTTCGTGGGCTTTCCGATGCGATATATGGGGGCTTACGCGATTCAGAGCCAAAACCTCTCCTGCGCGACCAATATAACGTGTACAAGTATATGTGGCGACTACTATGAACATACTACAAACTGTTACTAGATTAGACGCGAGTGATAGTGCAGACGATGTAATCCAGACCACAAGGTTTTTTACGCTAAACGGCCATAAGGCCGTTGTGGTTTCGGAAAAAAGCGCGCGCACAAAAGAAATAGACGAAGTTGGTGCGCGGTATTACGCGCTATCCTTAAGGCCGAATATATTTTTAATGCCCCTCGCTATTTTTAAATTATCACAAATAATCACAAGAGAAAATATCGATATTGTGCACGCAAGAGACGCCTCTTCTTCATTTGCGGCACTTTTTGCTTCTAGATTTACCGAACGCCCGTTCATAACAACGGTATACGAACATCACAAAAAAAGCCTTTTTGAAAAATCGCAATTTTGGGCAAAACGCGTAATTTGTTCCAGTGAAAGCGATGCGCGTAATCTCGTAAAGCGCGGTTTTCTTTCGGAGAACAAGGTACGCGTTATACCGCCTTTCATAAAATTGAAGGTAACTGATTCGGCGCCTCTGGCCAAGAAAGACGGAAGCTTCGTTATAGGAGCGGCAGTCCCTCTATTTTCCCTGGAAGCAAGGCAAAATTTTATAAGAGCTATTTCGATATTATCCCGCACAATTAGCAAGTTAAAAGTTTTTATTACTGATAGTAGCCCCCGCCGCGAAAAGGATGCCGCCCAAAAACTAAAACTTTTAATAAAAAGACATTCGCTTGCGAATCTCGTTACGCTTTTGCCGCAAGGCGAGGACATAATGCCGATCTTGGGCATAGATCTCTTTGTTCAGATTAATGTGGACAAAAATCCTTCCGCAAAACGCCTTTTACTCGCGCAAGCCTACGGTATACCGATTATTACTACTTGCGCTGATTGGATAAGCGATTATGTCGAAGATAAAAAAACTGCTATTATATGCCAGTCGCCTGCGGCGCAAGAAATAGCTTCAGGAATAAACGATCTATATAAAAACAAGGAATTGCAAAGTCGGATAACAAGCGCGGCAAAAACACACTTAAAGGAAAATTTTAAGGCCGAAAATATAATGGAATCCACTCTTGCCCTTTATGAAGACGCGCTTTCCGGCACTAATATGTTAATTATAAAAATAGGCGCTCTCGGAGACTCTATATTGGCAACCCCGTCGGTAAGGGCTTTAAGAGAAAAATTTCAAAAAGCTACCATAAAACTTCTCACGGGACTCGAGCAAAGAGAGGTTTTTATGAACTCACCTTACATCGACGAACTTATAGTTTGCGATTTTAAACGAAGAGATAAAGGTGTAAGGGGCCTTTTGCGTGTCGGCAAAAAATTGCGGACCGCAAACTTTGACATAGTCGTCGACTTGCAAAATAACAAAAAAAGCCATCTCTTATCCTTTTTATCATATGCACCCAGGAGATTCGGTTATGATAACGGTAAGCTCGGCTTCTTATTAAATAGAAAGATTAAGGACACGAAAATCCCCACCGGCCCAATAGAACACCAGTCGAAAGTTTTAGGCCTTTTGGGAATACACAATATGGACAAGCGTATTGAATTATGGCCCGCAAAAGAAGATAGAATATGGGCGGATAATTTCCTATCATCGCATTGGGTAAAGGGTAGCACGAAACTCATCGCACTTAATATCGATTCCAGCCCTAAATGGGTTACCAAGCTGTGGCCCATAGAGTATTTCACGGAAGTATTTAACAAGCTTGCGAAGAATTTCGGTATCCGTGCCGTATTAATCGGCCGGGAAAGAAACACCCCCAGAATAGAAGAGTTTTTGAAACACGCCAAATGCAAACCTATTGTAGCCCTGGGAAAGACCAATATATCGCGCCTGGCATCTTTAGTCAAAAAATGCGACCTTTTATTGAGCCCTGACAGCGCACCGATACATGTGGCATGCGCCATGGGTACGCCTTTTATCGCGCTTTTCGGCCCGACGGACCCTAAGCGGCATCTGGCATCATCAAAAAACGCCGTAGTTTTCAACAAGAACTTAAAATGCAGCCCCTGTTATCGCGCGCGCTGTAATCAAGGATATGCGTGCATGCTATCTATCAAACCCGAAGAAGTATATGAAGCGATCTTGAAGCTATTAGGCATTAAGAAGAGGTAATGTGAAAATACTAATTTTAACCACACACTTAAACATAGGCGGGGTTGCCAGTTACACCGTTAACCTGGCAAAGGGGCTAAAAAAAAGAAACATACCGGTCTGGGTTGCTTCAAACGGAGGAGACCTGGAGAAGGTGCTGGGAGAGCACGATATTCCCCATCTTAAGGTAAGCGTGAAAACAAAATGTGAATTTCATCCCAAACTATGCTTTGCATTTTTTAAACTACTTAAATTCGTAAGAGAAAATAAAATCGATATCATTCATGCTCAGACAAGAACTGCACAGATAGTGGCGTATGCGCTTTCGAAAGCTACCGGGGCCAAGTTTATCAGCACTTGTCACGGATTTTTCAAGAGCAAACGAATCTCAAGAAGGCTTTTTGGCGCTTGGGGTGATTCCGTCATTGCCATTAGTGACGCTGTCCGTGATCATTTGATAAAAGATTTTCGCATAAACCATGACAAGGTCTTCCTTATATATAGCGGCGTGGACACGGAAGCGTTTTCTGCCGAGATAAGTAGTGATGAAGAAATGCGTTTAAAGCGCAATTTAGGATTTGCCAAATGCCCGGTGATCGGGTCTATTTCGAGGCTTTCGCCGGTCAAGGGTCTTAAATACCTGCTTTTTGCCATGAAGGACTTACTGAAAACTGTGCCGGAGGCGCAACTTCTTTTGGTCGGCGAAGGGCCTTCCAAGGTTTTCCTGACAGGACTTGCCAAAAAACTTGGCATTGAAAATAATGTATTTTTCGCCGAAAGCACCGTTCAAATACAGAGATTTTTGTCCATAATGGATGTTTTTGTATTTTCTTCGCTAGAAGAAGGTCTGGGCCTTTCTCTTTTGGAGGCACTTGCCTCCGGAAAATCCTGCGTGGCCTCTGACGTGGGAGGTGTTTCGTCCATAATAGAAGACGGCGTAACGGGTATCCTTGTTCCCCCAAAAGACGCGCATGCGCTGAAAGAAGCGATAATCAAAGTCCTTAACGACGAACACTTAAGGGTTTCGTTGGCGAGAAGGGGCAGGGATTTAGTTAATGAAAAATTTTCACTCGATAAAATGACAAAGGAAGTTATCAATGCGTATGATAAAACCCGGAAATAAGCTTTTTTTTATTCTCGCTATCACGGCAACTGTAATTTTCCTTTTAGCCGGAAAACTCTTCCTGAACGCTGTATACGTGCCGGTTATTATTATGTATCACTCTGTAGGCCCGGAAAACATCGCGCCCGCCAATTACGGCGGGAAACTTAACGTGACTACCCGCACTTTTGAAAAACAGATGAAGTTTCTCTCCGACCACGATTATAACGTAATTCCCCTTGCCGAATTCGTAAAGCGCATAAAGAGAAATGAGCGCATTCCGCACAAAACTCTTACGATAACCTTTGACGACGGCCTTAAAAATAACTTTACCAATGCCTACCCTGTTTTAAAAAAATACAATTTTCTGGCTACAATATTTATCGTAACCGATTTCATGGGGAAAAAGAATTTTCTTACACCCGAAGACATGAAAATCATGCAAAAAAATAATATAACCATAGGAAGCCACACCATGGCGCATTCGTTCCTTCCCTGGATGGCTGATCGTGATGTCCAGAAAGAACTCGTCGAGTCAAAAAAAATATTAAAAAAAATAACGGGACAAAGAATCGATCTTTTTTCTTACCCCCTCGGTCGATTTAGCGATAAGACCAAAGAAATAGTCAAAGACGCAGGGTATATAGGGGCCGTAGCGACAAGCCCGGGCAGGCCCAAGCCAAGCGACGATATTTACGCCCTTAAGAGAATCCGGATATCAATGAGCTCTGATAACCTGGCTGTTTTCTGGATAGAGACAAGCGGCTATTATACCTTTATAAAAGAAGTAAGAGATGAAGACTGAAAATCCAAGACGCATACTCATAGTAGAAGTAAACTGGCTGGGGGATGTCCTGTTTTCCACGCCGTTTATAAGAGCGCTTAGGGGTAAATTCAAAGACGCCCATATTGCGTGCATGGTTGTCCCGCGCGCCAAAGAAATATTACAATATAACCCTCACATAAACGAGATAATAATTTATGACGAAAAGCGTGCGCACAAAGGGCTTTTCGGAAAAATAAAACTTATCTGGCTTCTTCGAAAAAAGCGGTTTGACCTCGCTGTCCTTTTACACAGGTCGTTTACGAGGGCCTTTATAACATTTTTGGCCGGAATAAAAGAGCGCGCCGGTTATATCACTAAAAAAAGGCGCACAATTCTTACGCATCCGGTCGAGCCCTCCGAAACGGACCTTCACAAGGTGGAATATTTTTTAAAAATTGCCGAATCCCTGGGATGCGATATCTCAAGAAAAGATTACGAATTTTTCGTAACGGACAAAGAAAGAAAATATGTGGAAAAATTGCTTTCAGAAAACGATGTCCACATGGAGGACTTCGTAGTTGTCATACACCCGGGCGCCAACTGGATTCCGAAAAGGTGGAGCGAGGATAATTTTGCGCGTCTTTCAGATACCCTCATAAAAAAGTACAACGCGAAAGTGATCGCGATCGGTGCCGAGAAAGATGCGAAAATCGCAACGCGCATAAAAAATAAAATGAAAGAAAAACTTATAATATTTTCGGGAAAAACAAGCCTTTTGGAGCTCGGCGCGCTTACCGAAAGAGCGGATTTTGTCATATCAGGCGATTCCGGTCCCATGCACATTGCCTGCGCGATGAAGTCGGGCGTGATAGCGCTTTTTGGGCCGACCTCTCCTGCACTTACAGGGCCATATGGCAGCGGGAACTATCGCGTGATACAGAACGACACCGATTGCGAGATTCCCTGTTACGACCTTACCTGTAATGATTATAGGTGCATGGACGCGATAACCGTAAGTGACGTTTTGCGCGTATTTGAGGAAATGTATGCTAGATAAATCCGACATAAAACGAATATTAGTTATAACGTTATCCAACCTTGGCGACATTATCCTGACAACGCCCGTTGTCGAAGTGCTTTCAAAAGAATTTCCGAAGGCAAGCCTGGATGTTATGGTAAGCCCCGTGGGAGAGGACATTTTTAAATCCCACCGGAGAGTGTCCGAATGCATAATATACGACAAGAAGGCGACACCCCTTCAAAAATTCAAACTTTTTTTAACGTTACGCAAAAAAAAATACAATCTTGTAGTAGATTTACGAAATACGATTCTTACGCTTCTTCTCGGAGCCAAATACAACACCGGCCCTTTCAAGCGCGGGCTAAAAAACGATATGCACAAGAAAGACGTGCACCTATCCTGGCTGCAGGCTATAGGCATTGACGCGTCAAGCGCTTCTTTTCATATTCCCATAGAGAATGCCGACGAAAAATACGTAGATAGCTTATTATCTAAATTAGGCGGAAAACCATTTATTACGATAAGTCCGGGCGCAAAAAGCCATGTCAAAAGATGGGCGCTTAAAAACTTCGCAAAACTCGCTGATATGGTAAAAAATGATCTCGGGATTGAAGTAATACTCGTAGGTAACGAATTTGACAAGATTATTATCGAAAGAATTTTATTCTACATGAAAACCAAGCCGTTCAATTTTATAGAAAAAACAAACGTCCGCCAACTTGCGTATTTAATTAAAAAAGCGAAGCTTTTAATAACAAATGATAGCGCGCCGATGCACATAGCAAGCGCCGTAGATACGCCCGTCCTTGCCTTTTTCGGGCCGACAGACGAAAAAAAATACGGCCCAGTGACAAAAACAAAAAGTAAGGTGTTAAGAAAAAATATAAAATGCGCGCCATGCGAAGTCCCTCAGTGCATAAATGCGGCAAATAAATACGAATGCTTAAAAACTATCTCGGCAGACGAAGCATTCGCCGCAGTCAGGGAGTTGTTAGGATAATATGCGCATACTGCTGACAAGAACAGACAGAATAGGCGATGTAGTTTTATCAACGCCGGCAATTAAAGCGGTGCGCGATAAATATCCCGAAGCGCATATCGCGTTTATGGTAAGGCCATACGCGAAAGATATTGTCGACGGTAACCCATACCTTGACGAAGTAATAATCTACGATAAATACGGTAAGCATAAAAGCATTTTGAGCACGATTTTGTTCGCGCTTCGGCTTAAGAAAAAGAAGTTCGATAAAGCCTTTATGCTGCACCCGACAAACCGCGTTCACTTAGTTGCCTACCTTGCCGGCATCCCGGAGAGAATAGGCTTTGATAGGAAAATGCCTTTTCTTCTTACGAAAAAAGTTCCGCACATAAAGCAGGAAGGTAAAAAGC
This sequence comes from Candidatus Omnitrophota bacterium, assembly GCA_013203315.1. Taxonomy (GTDB): domain Bacteria; phylum Omnitrophota; class Gorgyraeia; order JABMRN01; family RBG-13-46-9; genus JABMQJ01. Next base: position 53,472 of record JABMQJ010000026.1, read on the forward strand.
ACGAGTTAGAATATACCCTCGACCTTCTGGCATCTATAGGTATAGAGGCTAAAGATAAAGAACTTTTCGTACCGGTACACGAAAATGATATCGAAAAGGTTGAAAAACTTTTAACTGAACACCATGTCGGTAGCGATATTCCATTAATTGCCGTGAACCCGGGCGCCAGCTGTCCGTCCAAGAGGTGGAAGCCTGAAAATTTCTCCGAAGTTTGCGATAATTTAGCAAGTAAATACAAAGCAAGGATACTGATCGTATCTGACCAGGCAAGCAAAGAGTTTGCGGACAAAGTGGTAAGCGGCATGAAGTACGAACCGGTCAACTTGGCGGGCAGGACCACTGTAGGCGAGTTGGCAGCCTTACTTTCAAAGTGCAAACTCTTCATATCTAACGATTCCGGCCCGGTTCACATCGCCTGCGCTGTCGAAACGCCGGTTATCTCCATTTTTGGCCGAAAAGACCCGGGTCTTTCACCCAAAAGGTGGGGCCCGACAGCCGAAAAAAGCGCAACATTCCACAAAAACGTCGGCTGCGACCCATGCCTTGCCCACAACTGCAAAATCAACTTCAAATGCCTCGAAGCTATTACCTCGGTCGAAGTCCTCTCCGCCGCCGAAAAGCTTTTATAAGAAGCAAGAGACGCAATTCCTTTCCCCACGAAAATTTTTACTTCACATAAAAGGGGTAACCGGGAGACAAGGCAGTCCCGGCGCAGCGCCTCATAAGATGTGCCATAGTCAAAAGTACCTCATCCCATCGTTCCGATGGTATTCGGCACTTTTGACTGAAACTGCGCCGGGACTGCCTTGTCTCCCGGTTACCCATTAAGGGGCTCCTTCTTTACTAATAAACTAAGAGCTTGATGCTTACTTATTCAAATAGAAGGAGCCTCTTTTATCGGAATGAGAGGGTATTGGCGAAAGCGGCTTTTTTGCGGTCTTGTAGGAGATCCTTTCTTTCCATAATCGCCTTGGACCGTGTCCATCTAGTTATTGCTATATGGACACGGTCCAAGGCTTATATAGCTTACTACAATTTGTTGAAGAAGAAAGAGCTCCGTCGTTAGCGCCAAGCCGCACTCGCCAATACCCTCTCATTCCGTAAGGTTTGGGGAAAGCGAAAAAGGGGTTGAATAATGCGGCTGGGTCATTATAATTGATAGTATGAAGAATCTAGAGATCGCGGAAATATTTAATAACATGGCCGATATACTCGAGATAAAGGGCGAGAACCCTTTTCGCATAAGGGCGTACAGGAAAGCTGCCCAGAATATTGAGGGTTTGAGTGAAGATATTGCGAAGATCGCCCGTGAAAAGAAGCTGGAGGACCTGCCGGGGATAGGTAAGGACCTTGCCGGAAAGATGGAAGAGTATATTGCTACAAGCAAAATTGAGGCTTATGAAAAATTGAAGAAAAACGTCTCGAAACCGGTCCTGGAACTTATGGACATACCCGGCGTAGGCCCTAAGACGGCCATGGTTTTATGCGATAAGTTAAAGGTAAAAAGCATTAGGGATCTAAAAAAGAAGGCCTGCGAGGGAGAGATAAAAGGCATTCCCGGCATTAAAGAAAAAACGATCACGAATATATTGCGGGGTATAGATTTCTTAAGAAAGTCAGAGGGAAGGACACTTTTGGGGCAGGCTATTAAGATATCAGAAGAGATTATTGCCCGCCTCAGGAAATTACCGGAAGTAAAGAGAATCGAACCCGCAGGCAGCTTAAGGAGAAAGAGAGACACGGTAAGAGACATAGATATTCTCATAACCTCCGGCAACCCGCGCAAGGTAATGGATGTTTTTACGCGCCTGCCGGAAGTAAGAGACGTCCTGGCCGACGGCCCCACCAAGTCGAGTATAATTACAAAGGGCGAAGTTCAGGTGGATGTAAGGGTTGTTAAGCCGTCCAGCTTCGGCTCGGCGCTTTGCTATCTTACCGGCTCGAAAAGTCATAATATCAGGCTACGAAAAATGGCGGCGCAAAAAGGCCTTAAAATAAACGAATACGGCGTTTTTAATATAAAAACAAACAAAAGAGTAGCAGGCGCAGAAGAAAAAGACGTTTACAAAACACTTGATCTTCCGTGGATACCGCCTGAGATACGGGAGGATAGGGGCGAGATAGAAGCGGCCATGAAGAATAAGTTGCCGCGTCTTCTGGAATTGAAAGATATAAAAGGCGATCTTCACGCGCACTCGGATAGTTCAGACGGCGTGCTTAGCTTCGAAAAAATAGCTGCCATATGCCAAAAACGCGGATATGAATATGTTGTCATAAGCGACCACTCCAAGACCTTACGCGTTGCGGGTGGGCTAAGCGAAAAGGACCTGTTTGCAAACATTAAAAAGGTACAAAAACTCAATAAGAGATTTAAGAAAATACGCCTTTTGATAGGTTCGGAAGTGGACATTACTAGCGACGGCGAAATGGATTACGAAAACGATATCTTAAAGGAACTGGATTTTGTAATCGCTGCAATCCACTCAGGGTTCAAGCAGTCGAAAGCGGTCCAGACAAAACGCATATTGAAAGCGATGGACAATAAATACGTTAATATGATAGCGCACCCCACAGGTCGCTTGATGGGCGTAAGGGAAGGCTATGAAATAGATCTGGAGAGAATCCTAAAGCAAGCCAAGGCGACAAATACAGCGCTTGAGATAAACGCCTATCCCGAAAGGCTGGACTTAAATGACGCAGGCGTCGGCCGCGCGAAAGAATTTGGCGTTATGATTGGTATAGCTACTGATGCCCACGTTGAAGACCAATTTGAAAATATGCGTTTTGGCGTAAGTGTTGCCCGCCGCGGATGGCTAGAAAAGAAAGATGTTTTAAATGCGCATGGCCTGGAAAATTTCCTGAAAAAGATTAAAAAATAAAATGAAAATTATTCTTATTCTGCTCTTATTGTTTTCAAGTATTTTCAGTCAAGCCCCTGTCCTGGCAGTAGACATGGATGATATTGTCCCGATTTCAGCCGAGAAAGAAAAGAAAATGGGAGCCGCTATATCTAAGCAGGTAGAAAAACAATTCGATGAAGTTGACGATCCGCTTGTCCAAAAGCGCTTCGAGGAAATAGGGGCAAAGCTCGCCAAGGTTTGCGACAGGCACGAATTCGTATACCACTTTAAGGTTCTGAAGGCAAAAGAGGGCCCCAAGGAGAGGTATTACAACGCCTTTACGCTTCCCGGAGGGTATATTTATATGTTCGAGCCTTTATTAGAAGCGCTCGAAACCGATGATAAAATCGCCGCTGTTACGGCTCACGAGATCGGGCACATTTGCGGCCGACATGTTGTAAAAAGGCTACAGTCATCCCTTGGCGTTAACCTTCTCATGATTTTAGCCGTTGTTGCTGCGCGCGATGGCCGGACAGTAGCGCACACAAATGAGGCCATAACTCAGCTTATGATGTCGTATTCGAGGGAAGATGAATTTGAGGCGGACAGATTATCCGTAGAATACGTTAAGAGAGCAGGGTTCGATCCGGAGGGCGTTTTAGAAAGTCTTCAAAGGCTAAAGGAATTAAGAAAAAAGGGGCCTGATCGGAGATACATAGACTACAGGAGCCACCCCTATTTGTCGGAGCGAATTGCCGCTGCGAGGAAAGAAATTAAAGGTTATGCGGATTTCGATAGTTATATAAACTTACCGCACAAAGAAAAGACTTTCGATTAGAGTTTCGGCAGGCTAAAATATCCCCAGGATCTTCCCGCGTATTATCTCGACATTTTTGAAGCGAAGCGCGTTAAAAGACGTGCCGTCAAACATGCCTTCAAATTGGATTGTTTTTCCTTTTCTGATGCTTTTGGCGGTTTCGAGGCCTATCGTAAGCACTAGTTCGTATGTCTCACCTTTGAAGCGTTTCGTGAGATACACTACAGCGTCATTTTTGGTACCGGCTACCTGCAAAACGTCTTTCACTCTTCCTTTTCCAACCGCAACTTGCCCGTTATATTGACGAACGGCGTCTCTTCTCTGAATAGAGGTCAGCTTTGTGTTGGTGAGGTCTTTTAATATCGTATTGACGTTTAAGGGTTTTGCGTAAGTATATATAGGAGAAAACGCGATAGAGAGCGCGAGAATTAATACAAGGATTTTTGTAATCTTCATTTAGGCCTCCCTGCCTGCCGGTAGGCAAGCTTTATATTTTTTTGGCTAGTTTTATAGACCATTCAAATATACCATAAAATAGACAAAAATACAAACAAAACAGGCCTTGACTTACAAGTTGGGCCGTGGTAAAAATAAATGAGGTTATGAAATACATAATTAAAAAAGACATACCGCGTAAGTTTAAAAATATTGACTATAAAAAAGCATTAAATCCGGAACAACTCAAAGTTGTTACAGGAGCCGAGGGTCCGAGCCTTGTGCTCGCCGGGGCGGGCAGCGGAAAAACAAGGACCCTTATTTACCGCGTAGCCTATCTCCTCGAAAAAGGCATCTCACCGCAGAATATTTTACTCGTTACATTTACGAATAAAGCCGCAAAAAACATGGAGGAGAGAATTGAGGGGCTTTTGGAAGCCAAGCCCAAGCGACTGTGGAGTGGTACCTTCCATCACATCGGCAACCGGTCCTTGCGCCTTTTTACGAAAGACCTGGGATACAGGCAAAACTACAATATTCTTGACCAAGAAGATTCCGTTGATTTGCTCAAGGTTTGTATAAAAAACCTGAATATCAAAGTTCACGAAGAGCGTTTTCCACGCCCGAAGGTCCTGCGTTCCATAATAAGTTATTCCGTAAATTCCGACAAAACTATAGAGGAGACCCTGGAAAGGCAGCACCCCTATTTCCTGCGTTTTCACGATACGATACAAAAAATTAAAGCAGAATATGATGCTAAGAAACTCTCATCCAGCAACATGGATTACGATGATCTTCTCGTAAAATGGTTATGGCTCCTCAAGAACGTAGAAAGGGCCAGGGAGAGATTTTCGAAACAATTTCACTATATTCTCGTAGATGAATATCAGGATACTAACAGGCTTCAATCGGCTATTATAAAGGAGCTTTCCGGATTACATGGAAACGTTCTGGCGGTCGGAGATGACGCCCAGGCCATATATTCTTTCAGGGGGGCGGACGTGTCAAATATACTGCATTTTCCCAAAGAATACCCCGATGCGAAAATATTTAAACTGGAAAGCAATTACCGCTCGTCTCCTGAGATCCTGGATCTCGCAAACGACTCCATATCGTATAACAGGAATCAATTTGAAAAGCACCTAAGGACTGTTAACGAAAACGGCTCGAAACCCGCCCTTATAGAGGTAAGGGATATGCGCGCCCAATCAAATTTTGTAGCCCAGCGCATACTGGAATTGCGTGACGAAGGGGTGGAGCTAAAAGATATGGCCGTTCTTTTCAGGGCGCACTACCAGGCGGCGGAGCTGGAAATGGAGTTCACAAAAAGAGGTATTCCTTTTATTGTCCGCGGCGGAATCCGTTTTTTTGAACAGGCGCATATTAAAGACGTTTTAGCGCATGCCAAGATTTTGACAAATCCTTTTGATGAGATCTCGTGGATTAGGGCGCTTTCCATCCAATCCGGTATCGGCACCGCTTACGCGGGCCGCGTTTTTAATGAGTTTTTAAGCTTAGGTGACTTGAATAAAATGACAGGCAAAGAATTCGGAAGGTTCCTTCCGGAAAGATCCCGAAAGGGCCTTAAGAATTTCAAGAAAATAATGAATTCCATAGTAAATGAGGGATTGGAAAAAAGGCCTGACGAAGTAATCAGGCGAATTATTGATTCAGGCTACGCCGACTACGTAATGACGCATTTCGACAATGCCAAAGACAGGGTAGACGATTTGCATGAGCTTGTAAACTTCGCGCACGATTACAAGAATATAAAAACGCTTTTGCATGATATTACGCTGCGGGAGCCGTTCAAGGGTGAAACCATCACCGGATCACCTTCACACGATGAATATATCGTGCTTTCTACGATCCACCAGGCAAAAGGGCTGGAGTGGAAGGCTGTTTTTATGGTAGGGCTTTGCGAAGGGCAATTTCCACACCCAAAGGCCAAGGAGGATCCGCTACAGCTGGAAGAAGAAAGAAGGCTGTTTTATGTCGCGGCGACAAGAACAAAGAGCGACTTATTCCTGTTGCACCCGATCACGAGGTATGATTACCAGATGGGGACAGTTATTTCACGTAAGTCATTGTTTTTAGAGGAGTTAAGTCCAGAACTCTATGATCATTGGGAGATAGAGGAAGAATATGCTGAGAATTGCGTTATAGATCTTGACAGGGGCTAAAAACAAGCTTAAACGTTGTTAGGTTATAAAAAAGCCACATTCTTACCCTTCTTTTTCCCCCCATTCTGTGCTATACTCTATGTAGAGTTAAATAAAGTGCTTGAATGAAGACAACGAGCAAAACGTAAGATTTTCGACAGGCATTTTTTTTGTCAACTAACTAAAAGCTTTAAAAAAGTATTACCTATATGTATGATGCAAGTTTTACGCAAGTACTGGAGGAACCCAGAATGAAACATTTCACGGACGAGCAATTGATAAAGAAAGCGAAGCGTAAAGATAAGAGCGCTTTTAGCGAGGTCATTGATAGGTATAGCGATAAGATGCTCGGGTATCTCTATCGATACGTGGGTGACTATCAGAAAGCCGAAGACCTGACGGTTGAAACATTTTTCAACGCGTATAAAAGGCTGAAAACCTACACGGAAATGGGCAAATTCAGTTCGTGGCTTTACATGATAGCGACAAACTGTGCACGGAAAGAGTTACAAAAAAGGGCCCGCTCCAAGGAGGTTTCGCTTGAAAAGCCTTTGGGCGTAGGGGCGAAGGAAGATATAAACTTAGGCGACTTGATAGCCGATGAAAAAACACGTCCCGATTACAACGCCAGGCAAACCGAACTTAAAGAGCTGATTTACAGCGCGATATCAAAGCTGGATAAAAAGTATAAAGACGTTTTGCTATTTTGCGATGTCGAAGGTTTATCTTATGAAGAGGCAGCCAAGATTTTGAAGTGCAATCCGATAACAATCGGCACCAGAGTAAGAAGGGCACGAATCATGCTATACAATACACTGCGAAGATATGGTTATGAATTCTAAAACAAGGTGTCTATACCCTGTATATGGGGGCGTCCCCATAAAGATGATTTTTTTTGAAATAAAGTGAAATATTCCGGGATTTAGGGGATTATACATAATAGAAGCTTAAAAAAGCTTGGCAAAAATCTACGTGTTTTGAGTTTCGTATCTACGTCTTTTTTTATGTCCTGAAACTTAGGACATTTAAAAAGGGATAAATAAGGAGATCTACGTGATGAATGCTTGGCGTCCTTGGCAGTCTTGGCGAGTTTGGCAAGAACGCAAACTAAATAAACGCGAAAGTAATTATAATAATATAGATGCTAATGGTCTATCCGGAGGCGGTGTGTCTTCGGACGATTCTATGGAAGGCATGGCAGTTTGGACAAAACGCCATGCCCTTTTAATTAAAACTTTAGCATGGGTTTTAGTTTTTGCTTTTATAGTTTATGACATAACATGGGCGCAGGGCGGCGAGCCGCTTAGCCTTGGCGCTAAGGCGAGCGCCGTAAAAGTAAACGGCAGAGTTCACGAAGAAGGCATCAGGATACCGCGCGACGCCGGCTGGGCTCACGAATCGCATATCAACGGCAGCGACGAATTTATATTTAACATACAAGACCCGCACGCAAGCCTCGATGCACAGCACTCAATCGTAAGAATCCTCGAGTCACTAAGCTCAAACTACGACCTGAACCTAATCGCGTTAGAAGGCGCCGAAGGCCCGATAGACATATCGTTTTTACGGACCTTCCCGGACGCTGAGATACGGAAGCACGCGGCCGAATATCTAATGCGCGAAGGCCGCATGTCAGCGGGTGAATTCTTCGCAATTGTATCCGAAAAACCGATAAAGCTCTACGGCATAGAAAATAGTCGCCTGTATCTCGAAAACGTGGAAGTATTTACGAAATTCATGGAATCGAGGCAAGGCTGCATAGACCACGTAAAAGGCGCTTTAAAAGCCCTAGAGAAATTCGCGCCAAAAGTTTACTCAAAAGACCTTCAAAAGTTATTGAAAGCGTCCAGGCTCCACGAGGAAGACAAGCTCGCATTCGTTAAGTACTGGGAAGTTATTACGAAAATCGCAGAAGAACGCAATGTTGAACTTGGGGATTTTGCGGGCCTTCCGCAACTACTGGCAGCAATTGAAATCGAGAAGGAAATCGATACAAAAGAGCTCAACAAGGAAAGAAAGCAGCTTCTTGACGAGCTTACAAATACGCTCACAAAGCCAGAGCTCGAAGACCTCGTAAAAACATCTCTCGATTACAAAACCGGCAAAGTATCCCAAAGCCAGTTTCACAAGTACGTGATGCGCCTTGCGCTGGATAAAGGCCTTTTCCTTCAGCAATACTCCAACCTGGCAACGTTTAGCCGATACATCGCCGCTTACGAAGACATAAACTTCATGCAGCTTTTCCTCGAGATAGAGCAAGTTGAAGCCCGTCTCAGGGAGATCTTATTCCTGAGCGATGAAGAAAGGGAGCTCTATAACTTCACAAAAGCAGTCCGCACCACAAAAAAGCTATTCGATATCGCAGTAGGCAATAGCGACTACGAATTTATCCTGGAAAGCAAGAAATACTTCAATACAGATAACCTGCGCGAATTTATTAACAAAACCTACAAAAAATATGCCCTGATCAATGAAGATGAGTATGACGTAAATCGCGTATTCGAAAAACTAAGTGATGGCACCGAGCTTTATAACGTAGCCCAAAAGCGTAATAATGCCATGATTTCAAACACCCTAAGAGCCATGAGGATTAACAAGGAATACGCTGCCGCTCTCATAACCGGTGGTTTCCACTCAAAAGGCTTAGCAGAACTCATAAGAAAAAAAGAGCTTTCATACCTGATTGTAATGCCGAAATACGAAGGCGAAAACAAAAGGCCGTATATAGCCGTTCTTACACAGAAACGCCAACCTTACGAGGAACTTCTTGAAACCGGCGAATACATGCTAGCAGTAAGGGCTTTCTGTTGGGACAGCGATCCGCGGAACATGGCAAGGGTCATAATGCCGATCGCAATATTGGCAGAACGCGGGCCTCTATCATTTGAAGATCTTGTTACGCAACACTATGAACAATTTTTACCTGTTTTTGAATACTATCAGAAGGCAAGAGAACAGTGGGGTGGCGATGGCTTGAGAACGCCGGTTGCGGAAAAAGACTTCTGCGCTATATACGGAGCAGAGGCGGATGCAAGCGGTAAACCGATTAGGGGCGAAGATGGCAAAATTCAGATAAAAACAAAACCGGTTGTAGTTAGAACATCGGTAGCGAACACACCAGTTTTTGTCGTGCGCCTCAAAATAAACGGTGAGAGTTTTGTTGGCTGCTTCGCTGAAAAAGACGGAAATTTTGAGTACCTCAGCCTGGATAGCTCAATGGCTAAAAAAGCAATAAGGAGCGCGACACGAAAAACCAGGAGATTAGCTTCGGAAAGAAAAGAAATTACCGCCGCAGTAGCGCGAGACGTTTCAATTGACGGGGCTGAAGGCATATTAGAAGGGCTAGGATCGCTATATATAGAGGAAAGCGCACTTAATACAGACCAAATAGCAGAGCGTGATAAGGCGCTTGAACTTATTGGAGCAGCAGCCAGTCGGCTTAATGGCCAAGAGGTAACCGTTAATAGGGCTGTTCGAGCCTTTGCAGGCGCAGCAGGTGCAGCAGGATATAGGATAGACCGAAAGAAGATCGGAGAAGACCTTCAGAATGTTATTGCAGCAGAAATAAAAAAGAAATTAACACCGGAAGCTGCAGTCATACCGGATTTAGATAACAGGCTTAGCGAAAAGATAGAAAGATCCTTAAAGGAGCACCCCGAACAGAGAAATCCGGAATCCCTAGCAAGTTTAAAACAAAAGCTGCTGGAATTATACAAAAAGATTTCGTCTTCTAAAGATATATTAGGTAACCCGGAGAAACAGGAGAAACTAGCGGCATTAATTGAATATACATTTGACAAGCTTTTAGATCAAGACGTAGATGATCTGAAGCTCCCGTATACTCCTCACGGCGCAAAACACTCGCTTGACGTTGCTAATTATATGGAAAGCCTGGTAGAAAATACCCCCGGTCTTAAAGAAAGGCTGGAAGATCTCTACGGCGAGAATTATAAAGAAATAGTTTTTTTGCTTGGACTTCTTCATGACATAGGATATGCCGGATTGGAAGGCGCTAAGAAACAATTTGGAAAAGATAAAGTCGAAAAAGGTTATCATGCTGACTTAGGTGCGGCTATGGCAAGGGATGACTTATCCGCTATTTTGCGGGAACTTTTTGGCATGGAAAGAGATGGGTCTCGGGAAGACAAAAGCGCGTTAGACGATTTCATAGATGCGATATTGCTGCACGGCGCGGATAAACGAAGTGTAGAAGAAGAAGGTCCTGAAGGTTCCGGCGAGCATAAGCATACACCGGCAAGCGAAACTAATAACCCTCTCCTCATGCTGGTGAGGTTAGCAGATAATCTGGATGTCTCCAGGGATAGGCTGAGAGGTTGGCAGAAGAATCCGTGGTTTATGAGAATACTTTATCACATGGCGAACGATCAGGTTCTGCAGGATATTTCAGAAAGAAAGGACCTGACAAAAGACCAACGCGAAAACTTAATCAATGAAAGATTGAAATATCTAAGGGCAGAGGAGCTTAAAAAGCTGAAAAAAAGAAAAAAACTTGCCCAAAGAGTGCGGGAAAGTGGTGATACGGAAGCCATGGAAGAGTTCTGTAATGAGTTTCAGATTGATCCGCAGACAGATCAAGAAATGATAATGCAATTATTGGAACAACTAACTAAGCCAGGCTCTGAACAGGAGTTTAAGAGAATTGAAGAAATGATTGGCAAAATGGATAACGAGGCATTCAAGCACTTTATAGGTGCCTTGGCTATCAGGGAACTTATATTGAGCGTAGATGAAGAAGGAAATTTAGCGATAAAAGCCATCGTTACGGACAGGGCAGACAATCCTATTTGGAGGGAGGCTGCCGAATTCCAGATAAATGGTAAAGGAAGAACCAATAATGCGCTAGAGTCACTTAGTATAAACGGAAGAACTGTGAGAGTCCAAATCAGCTATGGAAAAAAGCAGTTGGAACTACCAATGCCAGGTGATCTCGGGAAACCAGTTGGTGCATTGGCCTCAGTTGCTGCATTGGCCATTGATGTAATGGAAGCGCAGAGCGTACTAGCTGTGCCGGGAGCCGAAGTGCATGTAGAAGACGTTACCCTGCCTGCAGCCACGTCTGTAGTAGACGTTACCCCGCCTGCAGCTACGTCTGTTGTAGATACAACCCAAATCCAGCCTCAAATCGAGCTGGATGAAGCCAAGAAAGTATCTCCGTATTTAGCAAGAGTACTCCCCACATTAAGCCCAGAAATATTGAGCCAAAAAACCGGTATAAAAGCCGAGGTAGTAGACCTTGCCGGCACGCTACTTGGCATAAGAGATTATCTTTTAATGAAAGAAGAAGGCAAAGAATTAGTCATGGCATGGATCCTGGAAGATAACGAGAGAAAACAGAAGATGATGGAAAAAGCCGGAGAAGATTATAAAGGAGACGGTTATGATTTAGTCTTGCAGGTAGCTGAAAAGCGTTTTGTAGATGGTAAGAGAGAAAAAGAAAGCGACAGGGCTGCTGCCAGACGCGTTGCATTAGGAATGGTGGCGCAGATTATAGCATACTACGGGAAGGAAAATATCGCTGCCCCCGGTGTCGAAAAAATAACAGCCAAAGCGCTGCAGGGTAAAATAAATAATGCCTTTACAAGGAGAGATAGGGCCAGACGCGAACAGCTTCTTGTAGAACACGGCATAGACATAGCGGAAAGTAATGCCCAGCTATTAGTAACCACAAATACAATCGACTTGGAAGGAAGAATAGGCATATTAGGAAGGTTCGGCGTTACGGTTACCGCAGATCTTCTTTTATGCAGCGAAAAGTTATTGGAAACCAATATACCTATTATAATTGGGCATGACATAAAACCGGAAGATATAACCGCAGATCACGTTCATAACTTTCAAGATACGTTAAGAACAGAGCGCGAGGAAGATGTAAGACACATAGCGAGCTTAGGTGCTGACGAAGAAAATGCAGGGGCGCAAGCAACCGCGCGGCACGAGGCCGTTCAAGCAAAAATAGACCGAGTGGATCGTGAGCGTGAGGCACTTGTGAGGAACTTAATATCTGCGCGTCAAAAAAAGCACAATACGCGCATGAAGGCAGAAGGCCAGAACCCGATCGAAGGTACATACGAGGATATTGCGTTTCGCAGGGACGCGCTAGGAAAAGAAATTTTCGGCAAACTTTCCTCGCTTAAAGAGGAACTTGCACAGAATATTCCGGAGGACGATGCAATAACAGCAATAAAGCAAGAACTGGAAGAGCTCAAAACAAGGGTAATAGAACTTGATAAGAGAAGAAGAGAAAGAAAAGGTATTTCGAGAATACTTAATCTCGTAACCCGAATGATAATAGGAAGGCGTGTCCGTAGGATAGCTCGGCTGGAATTTGAACTAAACGAACGAATTCCGCAAGCCGCGCTCATGATTCAAAAGATAGATCTTTATGAAGCAGGATTGCTTCAGGCCGAGCCGCAGGATATAGGCATGTTGCGAAATGAAATCGAGAATGCCCTTTCTCGAAATGACGCCAAAGACTTCAAAAAGCTAGTAAGAGAATATCTGACAAAAACAAGGGTATTAAACGATATAGATAACGAGCTAGACAAATTTGAATCGGATCGAGAAAATCAGGTTGCCCACGAGGAACGATTCTACATGTATTGCCCGCAGTCTGTAAGGGACTATATAGAGGTAAGGCGCTCTGAGATAGCCGAGCTTAAGGCCAAGATAGATGCGCTTGACGCAAAAATAGAATCCGGAAGAACCGTGAAAGGATTCAGGAGAATCCTTAGAGGTCGTCGCTTTGGAATTTTGACTTTGTTAACACGTGTTAGAAAATTATTTCATAAATTGCAGCTCAACAGATTAGAGGCACAGTCAACCCCGGAAGCGATTATTGCCAGGCTTTCCGAGGCTGCAAGGAGACACCTTGCATTCCAAACCAATGAATGGTCCAGATTCAACGGATTTTTAGGAGGTCTTGCGGATATTAACACGCTTGTCAAGGGAGGTATTCCGGTGATAGCAGACATGGCAGTTCGTCTTGTTTCAAGGGAGCGGCAAAAACCCCTTACACCGGAGGAAAGAAAAGAACTTGAAGACAAAATAGATGAAAGAGTAAGAGAACAATTAGGCATTGAAATCACCGATGACGAAATAAAAATAGATGGGAATGGCAAAATACAAAGCGAAATTGCATTATTTTTCGGAAGAAACCTGAATTTAAAACCCGGCGCACAGCAGCCATCATTCCTGAGAGACTTCGTTTTTCTTACCGCTGTTAAATCCGGAAAATTCAGAATAAAAGATAAAGATGGAAATGTCAAAGAAGTGAATCTTAGTAAAAGGTATGAAGCGCTTACCGGTGAAGAAAAACAAGCATTCGATAGCGAACTTGCCGAGATATGCCGCGGCGCAGAAGATGACCTGGTAAAATTAGCCATACACGATTTTCTTATACCATGGGCCGGAGAACGGCAACCCAATATAGTAGCTACGCTCTCTGCAAAAAGTGAAGAACTAATGAAGAGCCTCGAGGCGCGCAATGAAGCCATAATCGATCTTTTCGAAAAGAATTTGTTAGTTACAGATAAGGAAATGATAATACAAATGGAAGCGCCGAGCATACCCTGGAGAGATCTCGGCAGGGTAGCTGCTACCATTGCCGGTATTTCCCTTGTTGGGGGCATCATTGCAGCGACCGGGGGATGTGGTGCATCGCCAGTACTCAACCAGCCTGCCGTTGAACAAGCAGCGCAGCAAGCTGCGCAGCAAGTTGCAGAAGTACCGCAAGAACCAGCCTTGCCGCCGGCAGAGCCAACAAAAGCAACCGTACCTACCCCTGCGAAACAACCGGAAAAGCGTGTTACAAAACCTAAAGCAAAGACACCCAAAGCCGAAGTAGCAGAGGAACCCGAGGTAGAGAAACCCAAGGTATCGGAAGGATTAGATGCATTAGATGTATTATTGCCACAGGTACCGGGAGAAGGCGAATGGCTAGATAAATTAGTGCCAGAGGTAGAACCGGGAGCAGCGATACCTAGAGCAAGAGTGCCAGAGATGGTAGAGCTGTCCGTGCGAGACTTCCATGAGAGCCTGTATGGTTTCCCACGGGATCAAGCCGACGGACTTAAAGACACTCATTTAACACGCGATGATTTGAAGAATATCTTTTCAAGGCTTAGCGGAAGTGTCGGACATAATCAGTCGTGGGAAGGTGCGCTTAGTCAAACAACAATACATATGAACGGAGTTTTAAGATGGCTTCGTGATAACAACATAAAACCTGAACAAATTCCTATGCTCTGGAGCCGCATTCCGCGCACAATGCTTACAGGCGACCAAGCGCATACGATAGACCAATTAAGCCCCGGATTTTTGGAAGTATTGGGCCTTGCAATGAGCTTTTACGCAAACGATATTGCAAGCCCCGCAAATATTGAGGAACGCGGAGGAAGAGCGCTTTTGGCGCAAAAAAGAAGCGAAATATTACGCGACCTGAAAAATTATATAGCAGGCGGAAACATTATTGCGAAGCCGGGTTCGCGTGCCGCACGCTTTGAAAATATCCCCGAATCACGCCGAAGGCTTGAACTTGGGTGGAATAAATTTGTGACTAATAGCCTTGGATCGATAGATGCCGCAACTATGACTCTTTCCGATTCAAAGGACTTAAGAAGTGAACAGGAAAAGTTATCCCCGGCGCTTGATATTATACTTGGACGACCGGTGAACCTTAGGAGTAAAGTTGATAGAAACCTACTGCAGACCCTCGCTTCCTTTGCAAAACTTAACGGAATTAAAGCAGAGGACATGACCTTGCTTATAAAAGCCGGTATGCCATTAGGACAGCTTGTACCACTATTTCATAGTTCGGCTACAATATCAGAACAACAAAGAATCCAAGCCAATATGACCCAAGAAGAGATCAGCAGAACACATGCCCGCCATAATGCAATAGCGCTTAGCCGAGCTCGCCAAAAACATATAGCAAGGCTAGATAAGGCCAACCAAAGATTCCAGAGAAGAATGAGTACTCTTGAATCTCAAGGTCTTACAGGCCCACGAACAGAATACGTGCAGAGACAATTAGCAGACTTACAAAGCCAAATAGATGCTCAGCAAACTCTCTTAGGTTATTGGATAGAAGCAGATAATTCCAAGTATTACTTCGAGAGGGAAATAAAAGAGAGTACAACATCACCTGGGGACATCAGGCAAGAAATCGATGGAACCATAGCCGCAAGCAACAGCATAATATTGTTAAACGAACATTTAAATAATTTCCTTAGCATAATAAAGGCGACGTTCGAGAATCTCCGTCCGGGCGAGAGCTTGAGCGATATACTTGCCGAGGGAGATACGGCGCAACTCGCTAGGCTCGGACGTGAAGCTTATGCGGTAAGAGCAAATTTTGCAACTATGTACGAGGTCATTTCAAGAGTCGCTGACCAATACGAGAACCCGCTAGCAAGCGCACTTTACTTTGCCTCCCAGAACGGGAAGGCTTTTCCGGGCACATATGTTGATGAAAATGGTGCTAGAAAAAAACTGGCTTATTTTGTGGAAAAAGACGGCCAGCGCCCGATCATAAAAGTTATTTATGACAATGAGCCGGAACCGCGCAGGACCTATGTAGACTGCGAATTTGATGAAAGAGAATGGCGAAATATAGAGGCGTCGGTAAAAGGTGAACGTGACCCCAACCCTACCAGGGATATTAACGATCCAACCAAGCCCGGTAAGCTTCTTGAAAAATTAGGTCCCGCTATGGAAATAGAAGAAGGCATAGAGGGAATTCCCGAACCCGTAATCGGCTTACCCGGGGGTATAGGCGACTTGGGCGTGACTGGTGAAGATCTCTTACAGCCCGCGACACAACCCAAAGTGCAAACCGAAGCTGAAAAAGCGGAAGAAGCCCGTCTGGAAAAGGTGAAGGGAGAGATTGCAACTAACTTTGACCTAGCAAATAAGGCACTGGATGGGGCAACTGAGGCCCTTAACGCGGATAACCTCGAAAAAGCGGACGACGAAATAGAAAAAGCAAAGGCTTTATACGATAGACTTGTAAGATATTCCTTCCGGAATGAGCCGGTAAAGCCCGGGGACCTTAAGGCGCTAAAAAACAGGATATCCGAAGCCGAGACTCAGCGGAAGGAAAGCCGGATATATAAGAGAGTACAAAAGCTTGAAAAAAGGTTATCTAGAATCTCAATAACCATAGAAAACATACGTAGAAACGCGAATAAATTTGAAAATGAAACGGACTATAAACGCGCGAAAGATATAATTGACGGCATATTCGCTTCTTTAAAGAAAGAATTTTCCACCGGGGAATTGGAGTATAAAAAACAAGAAATAGATGCCTTAAAAGTGGAGTCCCGGCTCGCCGATAGTTTTGCCAGGGCATTTTTATTATTCAAGAAAGCAAAACAGGATCAAGCAAAATTCGATGCCCAAAGGGAAGAAGCAAAGCGTAAGTACGAGGCGATAAAGGAAAAAATAACCAACGCCCCGCGACTTCAGGGACTTCCCCTTGCCCGGGGAATGGTGCACGTATTTCTGCATGGCAACGGCAGCCCCAGCCTCGCGCGATTTTTTAACAGAAACAAACCGAGGCACGGAAGATTTGACGAAGGCGATGTTATTGTAAGTGATACACCGGTACCCGATCATCTTAAGGGTAAGAATGTGGAATGGTATCGTTATAAAATAAGTTTCCTCAGGAAAGAAAAAATTCCCCTTAAGTCCGGCGATCCCAAAGCGACCCATGTTTCGGTAGACGGAAAAGAGTACTCGGTATATGGCCCTGTTTACATGGTATTGGAAAAGATAGAAAAAGGCAAAAAAACTATAAGGGTAGCGAACGATACAATTGATTTGATGAAGCTTGTAGGCACAGGGTATACACTTAATGATGAAAATGGAAATCCGCTGTTCTCAGAAGCCGTAGTAAAACTCGCCAAGGACAACGACTACGATGCGGCTGCGATACAATGGAATATAGATTTATCGAGACAGAGACACGAAGGCATACGCCAGGCGAAAGAGAACTCAGAGGAGCATGTGGTAAGACTGATACTCGATTCCTGGCAGGCCCATGCGGAAAATCTTGAGATTGAAGAAGCGTGGGCGGAAATGCTTCGCACAATGTCCGAGGGCACAAAGGTTGAACTGGGCATATCAATAGGGGCCTATACAAAGTCGCTTCCATTTGTGTCGGTGTGGGCCGGTATTACCAGGATCATAGATAAAAGAAGAGATGCTTATGTCAGCCAGGGTTTCTGGAAATATTATGTTAAGATTCAAGAGGTTAAGAATAGACAGGTTAAGCGGGTAAGCAGGGCCCTCGCGGACCTGACTGAACTGGGAGAAGTAAGGGCCGAATTGACACGCCTCAAAGGCGATGAAACGAATTATAAAAATCTCCTGAAGAAAGAAAGGGACAAAAAATCTCAAAGGGCAATAAGGGCCAGGCTGGCTTCTATCGGCGCAGAAATAGCAGGGCTCCAGGCCCGCGACAGCGAGTTAAGCGAAGGCGTTCTTACTGAAATGGGCGAAAAGCTTAAGATAGATGAGATAGTAATCGATCCTAATAGACGTCTGAGGAAATGGCAGATTAACCGGATTCTTGCTCAATATGGGGTAGACGCGGGCACGGTTTATCCTGTTATGCGCGCATACTATCTCAAAAAATGGGCTGAGGCCAAACAAAAAGAAGCAGAAGCAGGAAAAACACCTGTATATACCTCTAAATCCATCGTAAGCGGTTCTGCCAGCGCCGCCGGTTTTTATGGCGGCATATTCGCGAGCATGGATGCCAAATTCGTAGATAAGGAACTGACCCCGGCAGTGGCTGATGTAATAAAACTACGGCAGGATGTAAATGCCAATTGGACGGCATACAATTCGCAGCAGAAAAAGAAAAAACTCGAAGTCATTTCTAAGGCGATAGACGAAGTTATAGATGCCTCGAATAGGAAAATCAAGAATCTGGCAGAGCGCAAAGCCGATGCGGAGAAGAAATACAAAAAAGGACTTTTAACCTTTGGACAATACGACGAGGCGCTTATAAAACTGAGGGAAGCAGAAAAGGAACACTCCGCTATAGTAACGCAGGGAAGCGCAATACAATACGATTTATGGATGCTTCATGACGGCCTTGACAGACAGCTGGGAGACGCCGTTAAGCTCAAGAGAGAAAAAGGCGCAATAACCGCAAGTAAGTTCATGGAAGATGTGCTCAAAACATCCCGCGAGATTGGCGCCGGCAAAATGGCAGATGTAGATGTGCTGGAACATACCCGGCGCTTGAAGGAAGGGAAGGATAAAGGCGTAGTTACAATTGAAGGCGTTGGTGGCTTTGTAAGCACCGGCTCGGACGGAAAAGGTATTTCCTTGGGCGCGGGGGCATCAACAACCCTTAAAATCGATACCTCGCGGGAACAGAAATTAGATATATTGGCAGATACCCTTCTTATATCTGAATTAAGAAAAGAAGCAACGGAAGAAGACGCGGCCATTAATGCCTTAAACGCACTCATTAGTTATAGGGGTATAAAGAAACAGACAGAATACGCGACCGCAGGGAAGAAGCATTACGAGGACTATAAAAAAGGCGCCGGCACACGAGAAGAAAAAGCCGAAGCCGAAGGATATCTGGCTGACGCGGTTCTTAATTTGAGAGGAGCCGAGCGATGGCTGACATCCGCAATGAGAGAGGCAATCACGTTAAGAGGCGGAGATTTTGCGAATGTTACGGATATAGATGACCCCACTGTATTATCCGGTATTATAGCCGAACTAAAGGTGAATCGTTATAAAAGAGAACTTGAGATATTAGACCTGCAGAAGAAAATTATAGAGGCCATGGCCACAATAATAGCCAAAGGAGATTCGTTCTCCCTGGCTTTAGGCCTTGCCTACGCGGTTCAATCAGATGGTGGTTCCACGCTGCAGACGATCGGATTTAACATACAAATGGAATCGAATATATTCGGTCCGTTCTTACCCCTTATTATCGGTAACCCGGAAAAAATAGATTTAGAACTAGCGGAAAAACTCTACCAGGAAAAGCGAGCCAAAATACAGGCCGAAGCTAAGGCGAGCGATGAAAAAATTGACAGCCTGGAAGTCCGGGTAACCATAGCTAGGCAAGCTGTCGATAGTGCTAAAAAGGCTCTTACAGAAGAAAAAGAGGCGAAGAAAAAAGCCCTTAGGCTAGCCGAACTCGAAAAAGCGAAAAGTAACTTACAAAGCGCGCAAACTGATCTCGAACTGGAAGAACTCCAAGCGCAGGCATATAAAGGTGTCCAGCGTGTGCCGAGAGAGGAAGGGATTTCAGTAAAAGAGGCGGAAAAATTAAGGCTAAGGTTGGCAGAAGCAAAGCGAAAGGCGGATGTCATAGATGAAGAAACTGGAAGGGTGGAGCCACAAGAGGCAAGGGAAAGAGAAGCTAGGGTCAGCGGTGCTGTTAATTTTAGAATTGTCCTCCTCGACCCAAGGAAGCCGGATACGTCTGAATATGATATCGAAGCCCTTAGAGAAGAATCCAGAGAAAAAGTCGAAGAAGGATTAAAAAATTATAAAACTCTTAAAGTTCAAGCCGCACGATATGGTGTAGAGCTGGCGTGGCTGAATTATCTTAGGGCAATAGCGGTAAAACAGTTAAATCAATTCAAAGGCGACCTTCCGGCGTTAAAGCCGTTTGACAATGAAGAGACCAGTAGAATGAGGAGATTTACAAAATTTGTATCGGAATTAGATGCCAAAATTGCTAATATTGACGGAAAATTGGAAGAAACGGAAAAACAGATTCCCTACGCGGGCGATGCGATTGGCGTGGTATACGTGGGCGACAAGATTGCCATAATAGTAGAAACCAAGCCCAACGGGAAAGAAGCAATAAGAGAGCTGAAGAAAATAAGTGAAAAAGATCGCGCCGCCGTATTGAAAGAGATAGAAGACCGGGACCCTGAACTGAGGCGGTTGAAAGCCCTTCGCGCACAAGCCCAAAAAATGCACGAGGCCACAGAGCCCCAACTGGGTTTTCTACCCGTTATTGATTTAAAGGGCATGTCTGGCATACCTATAACAGGCGCCCAGCTTGACCTTACATGGACTCTTTTCGATTCCGGGCTTAACGAGGCCAATAGGTTACTGGCGTGGATAAAATTAGTAAGGCAGGACCTATTAATTAAAGTGGAAGAAAACAAAAAGTACAACAGTCTTATTTTAGCCCTGGATCAACTTGAGAAGAAGACTTTGCGTTTAAAGAAGGCTGCAACGGCTAGAATGCGCTATCTCGGTTACATGGATGAGAACGGTAAGTTCGTTCCGGGTTTATTGACAGATGTCATAGAATCGTTGGACAATCAGAATACGAATTTGGATGAAGTTAGAAGAATTTTCCGAGAGTCGCAGGACGCGGTAAGCGAAAATGCCGAAGCCGCTTTTGAAAGTTTAGCCGCCGTAGAAAATTTTATCGTTTCTTTAGAAGTAATAGGTGTTGATCCCGCAAAATATCTTAAAAAGCCAAAAAAATTATCAAAACCGGCCATAGAACCTGCGCAGCCGACGACTACTAGGCCGAGCGTTGCGCCGGCGGTGAGTGAATACAAAGTTCCCACCCAAAAGGTGCAAGATAAGGACATAAAAGACGAGATAGGGATTCTTATAGAGGCATCCGGCATGAGTGAACGAGCGGCCGTATTTGCGGTAATATCTGCTAAACGATTTGTCGAGATGAACCGTAATATAGTTAACGTGCAGGGCCGTGAGCCATGGACGTCTAAATTACACTTTATAGGGATGTCAGAATACGCCAGAAAAATAGCACGGAAAATGGCAGAAGATCCGGGCTTCAAAATTCCTGATCACCTCGGCTTCAGAAGCATCTATGATTTATCTACTACAATGGAGGAATCGGGACAAGTTAACGACCCAAAGACAGGCATTTATCCGGGCCTGTTCAACCTGCTTGGCCTGGCACATTATATGCAATGCTACGAAGATAGATTTGGTAAAGAGAAAGCCACGGCCCATTTTAATGAGGTTATAGCTAAAATTAAAGGTCCAAGGGATGAAGGATGGGAGATAGGGATACAGAAAAGATTAGCGGAACTTGGCCTTGGAAAAACAGAAGAGGAGATGCATGCAGGCAGGGTTGCCCTTTCCGGTATAGCCGGTAGAGCTGTCGGCAGAGACCTTAACGTTCACACGAACCTTCATGACATGGGTATTGCGGGCAGGTTCTACAATTTCGGCCTTTTGCAACACTTAAATCCGGGGCAACTTGATGCTATGGTAGATGTTATGCGGGAACTACGGTCGTTCCTTAACAGTATATTCGATAATTATGGGGACATGACGAATGACGAATTATCAAAACAGCAGGGTTCCTACAGGCTGAGATTGAACAGTGAAAGATTGAAGACGCTTACTCCCGGAACGCCGGAATATAAACATGTTGAGATGCTCGTAGAAAGGGCAAGAAATGCGCTCATAGAAGAATTAGAACTCGACCGTCTCTTCAGCGCCGCCAGGGCAATATTAGAGCAGAGCGGCAAGGTGCTGAAGAATATGTCGAAGAAGGACATACAGGCAATTCTCAAGACCACGATTAGAAGCAAGGCGTGGCGTGACTCCCTGCAAGATAATATAATTCCACGAATGAAAGGTGAAGACGGCAAGTTCCTAAGCGATTACGAAAATCCTTTATTTGACGCACTTAACTTTTCCGATAGTCGCGGAAAAGCCTACCCGGGCAAGGACGCAAAAGGAAAACGCGTAACTTATTTTGTGGAAAGGATGAAAATCGATGGAAAAGGAAAATTACAGCCGGTTGTAAAAATTATCTACGCTGGCGAGCAAGAACCGCACAAAATCTATATAGGCCACTTTGACAAAGAAGCATGGTTAAAGGGAGACGCGTTGCCTATTCTGGACTTGGAAGGGAACAAGCCAACAAAGCCCGTCATAGAATTAGGTCCCGCTATAGAAGTAGAAAAAGGCATAGAGGCGGTTCCCGAACCCGAACCCGGAATCGGCCCACGCGGGGCGATAGGTCTCTTGGGCGAGGCTGACGAAGTCGAGAAAAAGTTGCTAAGTGAAACCGGAAGACGCGAGTATGTGCCGTTGTCCGCAGCCGGAATGAAGGGTCTCCTGGCGGTATACCAGCGTGACGAAAAAACGGGCGTACGCGGTATGCGGATAGGAACCGTAAAAAATCTAAAGCTAAATGAAAAAGGAGAAGTCATAGGTGGGGATATTGTTGAGAAGAAATCGCTAAGTGAAACCGGAATACGCGAGTATGTGCCCCTGTCCATAGAAGGTATGGAGGGCTTCCTGGCAGTATACCAACATGACAAAGAAACGGGTGTACGCGGCGAACGAATAGGAACTGTAAAAAATCCAAAGATAAATGAAAAAGGAGAAGTCATAGGCGGAGATATTGTTGATAGAAGAAGAACCGCTACAATTGGCTCACGCGAATACGTAATTGCAAGAGTTGAAGATGGAAATGATATACCGGAAAGCCTAGCATACCTTCCTGGAGACATGAAGGATGTAGTGCTTGTGTATTCCGGATATGACGAAAACCAGCCGATAGGATACGCTGAAAGCGGTAAGATCAGCTTCAACGAAGACGGAACAGCCACGTTAAGCGATGATGTCATAATTATGAGGACAGCCCGGGTGCCGTTTACAGGTGAACTTGGGGCAGTAGGCCACCTTTATGCAAATGGAGAATATTACAATCTTCGTAAGGGCGAAGTTCATGGTTTTGACGGAAAATATACTGCGAAATTATACAAAATCAAAGAATTCGAAAAAGAACGTGTAGAAATAAGATTTACAAGTACCTCGAAACATCCACGTCATGATTCGGCCAGAGAATCTATCGTATTGGTCCAGGACATGGAAACAGGCCTACCTATCCGTGAAGAAAATGTGCCACTGGTGATACGCGATGGAAAACAAGCTTATGTTGTTTACGGGACAATACACTTTTTCAATTGCAATGAAGAAGGAAGGCCGCAGTACGTGGAACTACGATTATCAGACGGCAAATTCCATGATGGCGTGTCAACGCGCAAGGCTAAAACAATACGATCAATGGAATGCGAATACAGAGAAGACGGAACGCGTGTCAATACCCGATGGACATACGGAAAAGGAAAAGAGTGGTGGAAGAACAAAATCTTCCAGCGTGGAGTAGAAGCCGTTGTGGCCCCGGCAACTCGCATGAAAGGCGTATCGGTTGTCACGCTTGCTCAAGTAAGGTGGAAAAATGCATGGTGGAAAACCCAGGCAAGTTTTGGAAGTGGGATAATAAAGTTAACAGAGCCATTATCCCAAACCGACAGAGGGTGGGAGGCATGGCAGTCAGAGTTTGACGTTGAAATGCAGGATGCCGGACATTCCACCGCACCGATGGGAAGTGCTCAACAAGCTGCCCCCCATGACGATAATTGGAAAGATATGACTAAATTACCGCCGCAACCCCGCACCGCAATAACTCCGAATAGTATTGCAGGAGAGGTCTACGAGATAAATAAGGTGATCGAAAAGCACCATCCCAATCTCATGAAAAGGCTTAATCAACATTTGTCGCAAGAAAATTGGAACGAATTCTGGGCTGATATATGCGAGATACACCGATTAAACGTATGGCCTGCCAGGGTCCACCTTGAAGGCGTTGCGCACTATCTCGATCTTCTTTTAACTGAAATCGAAGAAGAAGGAGGAGACGTAACTCTTCTTTTCAGTGACCTCGAATTGGCAACGATTACATTTAAGGATAGAAAGCTTCGGGGAGTACTTGCAGCAGGAACAAGAGGAACTGACCCAGCGTTAGGCGAGGGATTGGATATTTTGATAAATGTTTTAAAAATTGCAGATAACCTAAAAAGCCGCGAAGATTCAATACTTTATATGAGTGAGTGGGAGATGAAGGCGCTTGGCGCCGAAACCAAAGAAGGAATAGTCACAGCAAGGCTTCGCATTTTCCTAAAATTTCTTACAGACTATAAAAACGGAAAAATGACCAAGAGAGATTTTGAATACGAACTAAAAATCGTGAACAACACAATTCACGAGTACGCAGTCCGGCATAATAGAGATGAACAACGCCAGGGAATAAGAGCTATCAAACCACTGCTGAAAAAACTTTATCCGGGACAGGAAAGATTGGATGAAGAGATCAACGTGTATGAAGCATCCGCGAATATGCTCTACTGGTTTATGGTAATGCTGGACCTCTCGCCGAAAAAAGTCGAACAACTTATGCCGCTACTTTCCAAGTTAAAAGCACGCCTCAATGAGTCATTGTTGGAATATGATGAATCTTTTGTGGAAATATTATTATACATAGCGTCTTTCAGGATATCCGGACCGAAGACTTACGAAGCTGACCGCCTCTTCCGGGCCAAGTTACAAGCACGCCTCAATGAGTCATTGTTGAAATATGATGAATCTTATATGCCAACATTATTAAACATAGCGTCTTTCAGGATATCCGGACGCCACACAACTAATAGAGGTATCGCGAGGGCTTACGAAATTGACCGCCTCTTCTGGGCGTTGATAGCACTGGTAGAGAATACCACTGACACGGAAATCGCAGACCTTACCACGGAAGAAATCGAAGATATGATGAATAAAACAATCAACAATGATAGATGGATAGAATACTTTAATATGGCAATCGATGTTCAGATAAAAAATGACACGATGCCCGATGTGTTTAAGTCAGCTTATTATGCAAGTGCGTCTCAGAGGCCACCCGCAAAGATAGCACGAATAAGAGAAGATGTACCTACAAAAAGTGACACACACTATCTGAGCATAACCTATATACCAGGCTCTGAAATAAAAGAATCCAACGTAAAAGCCTATACCGTATCCGAAGATGCAGATGGGAAGCAGGAGATGATGAAGTTTATTATAAAGAAGGATGCAGAGGGCCACCCGATAGTAGAGCTTTTTAAGGGTGGCGAAAGCGATCCCAGCCAGGTTTGGGAAGGCGTATTCGATGTGAATGAATGGCTTGTAGGATCTGAGCTGGAAGAATGCATTACAATAGACGGGAAACCCGGCAAGCTTTTAGAGACATTAGAAGAGGCAGAGGTCATCGAAGAACTAGGAGAAGAGGGTGTGCCGGCGCTTCCCGCTCCAGAAGTTCCTGGACCCGCAGTCGGCGAACGCGGGCCAATAGGTGCCTTGGGCGCAACTAAACCGGCAGAAAAAGTATTGGCAACAACGCCGGATGGAACAAAAAAGTTCGTCCAGCGTCCGGATGGCAGTGTATGGCTAGTGGCGAAAGGAGACCCGAATCATCTTGAGATGTCTAGAGGAAAGACGCAAGCATGGGCGGACAGGAAAAATGCGCCACCCGAACCTCGCAGTGATATAAACCCGGAAACGATAAGCGAGGAAGTAAGCGGAAAAACGGAATCTATCGCTGCAACGCTTGAAAAATATTACCCGGAAGAAATGAAAGCGCTTTCCGAAGTTATTACGCCGAAACAGTGGAACGAAATGTGGGCAGAAGTTTGCGAAGTTCATAGGCTAACCCCTAGAGGGGCCAAGGAGCATTTAGAGCGCGTAAATTATTGGTTGAATGAAATTCTTAAATGGGAAGAAAATAATGGTGTAAAAATTGACATTCCGGAGGATATGTACTCGCTTCTTTACGCCATTCGGCCGCTAAAAAATGAGGTATGGCCCATAGAGAAGGCGCTTCCCGGGTTACTGCGAAAATTGACCTATGTCGATTTTATGGCATCATTGGAAAAGCATAGGTTGTTATTTGATGCCCCGGTTCTGAAGCTAGCCGACGCAACAGTCAGGAAAGATCTTCGGGAGGTTTTCGTTCGTTTCTTCAAGATACTAAAGGACCATCAGAAAGGGAAGCATGACAAGAGTGCCATTTTAAGATTTAGAAGGGAAATAGATGATAGAAACGCAGTGATTGTTGATCTCGCATTACGGCATAATACCGGGGAGCAGCTAACTGGTGAGACCGCTGCGCTTGAAAAAATCTCAAAACTTTTCCCGGAGTGGAAACTAAAGTATGGAGTGAGCCAGAAGGGTTTTCACGACTCTCATATATTGTTTTCATTTTACATGTTTATGGTAACCCAGGACCTTTCATCCGGTAAGATCGATGAGCTTATGCCTTTATTGCAGGCGCTGAAACCTTTTCTTAATGATTCCTTCGGCGAATACAAAGACATGGAATTAGGTAAGTTGCTAAAAACGCCGCGTGGCTTCGATCTTGACGGGGTTATACAAGTGTGGAAAACTCTGGGTGAGGACTTAAAGAAGCTTTGGGGCGGCGAGGTGCATAAGCAAATGCTTAGAGGCCTTGAACTTGACCGTCTCTTTGAGGCAGCACGGCTAATAGTAGAATATCACAGCGGGGGAAAAAGGATAAAGGATTTATCAGGAAAAGAGATACAAGAGATTCTAAAACAGACGCTCGGGAAGAAAGGCTACACGGGATTTCTTGCCAGGGTAATTAATATTCAAAAGAAGAACGGCCTTACCCCGGACATGCATAAATCAATTGATTGCGCGAATACACGCAAGACACCGCCACAAGCCGAAACGGTGACAAGAAAAGACCTCCCCGGAAAACTACCGGGAGGAAAATATTACCTGAGCACGACCTACGAAAGCGGCTACAGGACCCCGGAGGAATATACCTTATATAAAGATGCGGAAGGAGAGACAAAGATAATAACATTTTCTCTAAGAAAAGACGGAACTGTTAGGATAATATACGGCAATGATGAGGCGGCTTCGCAAGTTTGGAAGGGCAAATTTAATAAGAATGCGTGGTTACAAGGAAAGGCTTTAAAAGATTGCATTACAATAGACGGCGAAAAAGGCCAGCTTTTAGAGGAATTAGGTAAGCCAGAAGATGTGGAAAAAGGTATAAAACTAGAAGAGCCTGCGGTGCCCACGCCCACGCCTGCGCCCGGAATAAGTGAACAGGTACTTGGACGTGCAACTCAAGGCGCAAAGAGCGCAGTTGCAGGCACCGGTTCACCTTTGACGAATTTTGTGATGATCGTAGGTATGAGTGCGATAGGCGTTGTAACCGACTCTCAACAAGCACAAGAGCCCCCAGCGCAAGTGGCGCAAGTGGCACCGGCGAAGTCGGCGCAACCGGCGAAAAAGGCGGCGACGCCGCCGGCGCAAGCGAAAAAGCCGACAACGCAGAAGGCACAAACACAACCCGCAGCGAAACTGAAACCTGCTGAAAAAGCTAATCTACTCATGAACTACAGTGGGCCAGATGGAAAAGATTCATACGGCCGTAATGCCGGAGAAAATTTCTGGGGACATGTTGGCATAAGCGATCCTATACAGGCAGAAAAAACAAGAAAAGCTTTTCGACACATGAAAAAGCTGGGCATCGACTCCGTGAGAATGGGATTAGTAGCCGATGGCCGCTCACTAATGGACGAAAATGGAAAGGTTGACCCCCAAAAACTTAATAAGTTCATGGAGGACGTAGAGGCTTTACTTAAAATTGCAGAGGAACAAGAAATCCAAATAGAAATAGAATTTTCCCTTATCGACCATCTTATAGCGTATAAGGGCAGAATAGATAACGGCGTCCCAATTTTTGGTAGGGATGAAGTAATAAAAGACGCTGCAGGATTTGTTAAAGACTTCCTGACACCATTCCTTCAGAAATTCGGGAAACATAAGGCGATAAAAGGAATCGACATTATAAACGAACCGGAATGGATCTGGATTAATACCCCCGTTACAAAGGACAAGGTAAAACAATTTATAAGAATATGTTCGAAAGCCATAAGGAAATGGGCTCCGGGTAAAACCATAACAGTCGGTGTTAATACCGAGTATACCGGAGAAATGGCCGCATTAGTTCGCGAAGGCGTGCTGGACTACGTAGCCATTCACCACTATGAGGATAGGTTCAGAAGGAAAAAAGCCGACGGCACATTCGAGAAAGATAATTTCGCGACATTAGAACGCTTCGTAAAGGCACTTAGCGTGCCTGAGGCACAAAGAGTGGCATGGGCAATCGAAGAATCCCAGATAAGAGAAGAAGATATCCCTCGGGTTCTGGAAATCATTAATAAGTATAACGGAAAGATAATCGGAATTTGGGGATGGAATGATAGTGACAAGAGAAGCCTTAACCCGGCAACGCGCGGTCCCTTACTTAACAAACTGCAACAGCTTAGAAAAGAACTACCTGTGCCGCCTACTGTGACACCGCCCATGCATACCGTAGAAATGACGAAGGCGGTTAGCGAATTAGACCCCGGAAAAGCGCCGAACGAACCTGTTTCCCCTCTAACAGCACCCAAGATTGTGCGCCCGTCCAAAAAAGACATTAACCGGGTCCGCGTGCGCAAGAAAAAAGACGAAGACGGAAAAATTAGCGAATCCTATAGATATGAAAAACGAACGAGAGATCACGAAGACCCCAGAAAGCGCAAACACAGCAAAATTCTTGATATCGGCGTTGGAGAAGTAGAAAGAACGGAAATTCCCAGAGCAGGCGTCGACCTTATTTATATAATACAGTTTGACCCTTTAACAACAGAAATAGTACGCATGGAGTTATGGCGCGGGAAGTTAAAGGTAGAAGACAAAGGGAAGGTAATAAGCTACTTACCTGAAGGAGACCTTGAGCCCATGCTCGTAGAGTACGCGGAATTCGAATACAATCCTGACAAGACAGTAACGATGCGCCTCGCAAGGCGCGATGTTCTGGGAGGCGAAGAAAACTACATAGAGGAATACGTATTTAAAAAAGTAAAATTCGAGGATGGCAAAATAAACATAATGGTTTCGAAGACTGTCTATGACAAAAGCCTCGTAGAAAAAGCTACGGTAATTACGCAGATTGACAGGAATGAAAAAACCGGCGAAATAACAGAAAGGGAATGGATACAGTGGCAGGGCCAAGAACTGCAGAAGTCATCGATGACTGTCTACGCCTCTCACATAGATAAAACGGGCTTCTTGGTATGGGAAAGGCAAAGACGCAGAGACTTTGGCACCGGTGCGTGGTTAGAGACATTACGCAAAAAGGTTAAAGGGCAGAAAATAGAAATTGAGAAAGGTAAAAATAAAAAGGGCGCGTATTATGATGGCAAGGGAGGAAAAAGCCGCATTTACTATGCAGATGGCGGTAGGTGGGTTAGCATGGAAGACGGCGTTTCCGCTGCGGCCGAAATTAAGAAAGGCCAGAAGAGAGATAAGCCGTTCGACCCTATAAAAATCGGTTATACCGAAGCCATAGATATAGAAGGCAAAAAACATGTATTATATGAAGCCGACACCGAGATAGAGAACAACGCAAAGTTTGACCACAAAAATAATACACTTACATTACCTGAGGAGATTACCGTTGATGGCAAAGACTTTAAAATCCCCGATGCCGCGCGAACTTACAAACTCCCTGCTAAACTACCTGGCGATAGGGCGATATATAAATTCCATGTAAAGAGGGAATACGACAGCGAGAAGAATAAAGTGTTAACTACCCAAGTAGAGTGGGTAGTAAGGGATGAGGCGGAAAAGCTGATCTACAAGGTTACAAAGAATTTGATAACGGGCGAGACAGAAGTTTATGAACTTCATCCCGAGATGAAGATGGAAATAACCGAATTGGAACTTGAAGCAAAACCGGGCGAACATCATGACCAGACACATAAAGATGTTTCGGAAGGGACATTTTACGACGAAAAGGGTAGAGAAAAGGGAAAAGTATATCACAGAATGGTTTTTGACCCCAGGTACAGGGATAAAGACAAATGGCGTTTCCTGCAGGAAAGAGGAAAAATAGTCGAAGAGAAGGTGCGTGATGTCGAGAACAACAGGGAAATCACCGTGCTTTATAGCATAACAGAAACGATAGAGTTCAAAGAAGATGGTTCGCAGGTCGTGAGAAAGGTAAAAGTATCCGTAGATGAAAATTATAAACCCGATGGCAGGGTTCGAGAGGAGCTCATTGTAAAAAAGGATAAATATGGCAGGATCAAACAGGTTGATGGGGAACCGGATAAATTTGGCATACGCGACGGGCTTACTACTCAGGGTGTTAAGGATGTCGGAAAAAAGACAGAATCCCGCTTTACCCCGCAAACGTATAAATTTGTGCCGGTTACGAAACCGGGGCAGGAGTTGCCGGGGTTAATTACGGATAATAAGGGTGTGCAAAAGGAATATGTGCTCGCGACTACAGGACGCGATTCTAAAGGTAAATTAGTTCTAAATTTCAAAAAAACCGATAAACGCTTCGGTTACACCCAAGTTGTGGTGCCCGAAGGCGCAAGATGGGTTACAGAGACTAAGGAAGATGTAATAAGGGATGAAAAAACAGGGAAAGAGATTACAAAGAAACAAGTGGTATTTGGCCTCTACGACGCCCATGGGAAACCTTTATATCAGGATATAGCTACTAAATACGGTGATAACGGAATAGTCCACCAGGTTTTGGTTTATAACCCCACTGATAGCACGATGGCAGAATACGCCACCTACAGAAAAAATTGGCAGGATAAAGAAACACTCATGCTGAAAAAAGTTTCACAACTCCTGCGCTATCGCAACTCCGAACTGATCGATCAGTGGTTACTATTATACGAAGAATCATATCTAAAAGGATTTGTAAGGGAATACACATATGATATGCAAAGGGCCCTTAGCGGCGCTTTTGGCGGCATGCAACCCCTCACGAGTAAAAAATGGAAACTAAACAAAGACGGTTCGCGCGGCGAATTGACAGAGCACATGGCATTTCTTTACTATGGGCCGACAGGGCAGCGCCTGATTGTAGATATGCGTGACAGGAGAGACGACAACGGAAACCTCATAGATCACGAAACGCCGTTGGCAGCGGGTCAGGCAGTGACGGGCCTTGTTACCCCGTTTGCAATAGGGGAAGAATTCGAAACAGAAGAGTGGAATACAAAGATTGTAGAGCGTCCGGACGGAACGCTATGGATTGACACTTCACAAGGCGACCTTCTCACTTACAGGGTGTCCGCAAACGACGAGTTTTATCTCACGGTTCACTTAACAAGAAACCCTGAAACAGGAGAATATACGGTACGAAACGTATTTAAAGGTAAACCTGTTTCCGAATTCTACAGCGTTTATGGAAATAGAAGAATAAAGGAATATACAGAGCTTGACCGAAGGTGCGTAACTGTAAACTCCGAAACAGGCAGATGCGAAGTGTCTGAAGAAACAGGCGTGGTAATTCTCACGAATCCGGAAACTGGTAAAGCACTGGATACCGAAAATCCGAAGGACATAAGATTGCTCGAAAAAAACATGTTCTTAAGCGATTCGGCAAATCCCGATTTCTCTTACACCATACCTTTAAAAGGCCCTGATTTCGAAAATGGATATTTCTACCTGAATAAGAAACTAAAAGGAAAAAGCATACCGCTTCTAAGATTAAGACTACGACGCGGCAAAACATTTGATGACTTACTTCGAAACGCACAGACCTCGGTCTCTGATAAAGCAGACGCCGAGTTGACTACAATAGATCCGAGAGATGCGGTGTTAGATGCCGTTTACGCTTCCTCTGAAGGCGTAACATATCGTGGTACAGGACTTACTGTTGTATTTTCAATCATGAATATCGGAAAAGCCATCGGAGAAGGCCAGGAAATAAACATGGTTCCGATTCTGAACGAAAAAACAGGTGAAATCGATGAAGCGCGCGGCACGAGATTTGTCGTGAGGAAAGGCTCCGAAAAGATATTAGATCTGGATACTAATCTCGATAAAGTACCCCCTTCGATGCGTAAGATTAAAACCATTGGCGGCACGCCTGCTTCGAAATTTACGGGTACTATTAAATGCCGGGTAGAGGAGCAGGTCCATTGGAAAAAAGTGTCGGTAACACCCGAGAACCGGGAATCTCTATCTGAAGAAATAGGAGAACCGGGTAAGTTAGGCCTACCAGGCGCAGAAGGGCCGATCGGTGCAAAAGAAATAACACCTCAGCCGGGAATGAAACTGACAGATAAAGATACAGATATCATCGTGAAAAAGTATTTTGATAAAGATGACAACTTCCTAAGGAATAAAACAGCTTTCGGAATAGGTACAAACAAAGCAGCTAAGGATCTCGTTTTGGGAGCGCTCGGAAATTTAGAAAATTCCGACCCAGTATTTAATAAAAATGCAGGAAGCGATATATTAGATCTTCTTTACACAATCGCAAGGAAAAATAACTTAAATCAAGAAGAGTTACGACGTCTCATCGATGAGAAACTGATACCTTTAACCGATCTCGCCGTAACAGGATTTAAGAATTTAGATATTCAAAGCATCGAAGGACTAACAAAGGATGATTACATAAACTTGAGTACTAACGAGAACGCAATGGCCCTCGGTGTACTTATTTATTGGGCAAGCAATCGCGATGAGAAGTTTAATTTTGACGAATTCTACGATGCATTTAATGAACTGTGCACATATCCAGAAGGGGACAAAGACAAGCAGGGCTTGAAAGACGCGCTACTATCATATTTCGATACAAGACTTAACTTGGCAGCAGCGGAGAACAAGGTCAAAGTCGACGAATTGTCAGAGGCTAAAAGATTTGGCATCTTCGTGGATGTCATGTCATCTTTTGCTAATCAAAAGGTTGCATTAGAAGAAGGACGTTTGTCTGGGGAAAGGTTTATAGAAGGGTTGGGTTTAGACGAACTTGGACTGGAACCGGGAGAAACACTTCCGCCGCGCATTATGAAATTATTCATTGAAGCAGAAGAAAAAAGGCTTCAAGGCGTACCCTATGCTGAGGTGCAGGAGGAATTAGAAGAAAAGCTAAGCCCGGGTATCGGGACTCCGCTATTAGACGGTTTAAAGACAATTTGGAGCTTTGTTCCATATGTAATGGGTCTTATGAGTGCTTTAATAGCAGCATTAATTGCAATTATTATTAGGAGACGTCTCCCACCGAGATTTAGGCCGGGTTCGTTAATGTCGCAGCTTAGGCCGCGCGCGTTACTGAGTCTAGGACGCTCGTTACTAAGTCTATCATTCAGGGGACTACGTCGTGCCGGTAAATGGATAGGGCTTCCCTTGGTTCTGGTACTCTTAGTAGCAGGCGAATCATTCGGCGCCCCCGTTGGTGCGGATCAAGTTTTAACTCTTGTCGATGGCGGTCCAAGTTTTTTTTCAAGCCTTTGGGCCGCTGTTCCAAGTCTAATCTCATGGTGGGGTGTTTTTTATGCCTATTGCGCATTTACTATAGGTAGAGGGTTATATAGGGCTATTATTTCAGATAGAAGTTATGTAGATCGAGGCACTCGCCACTTTGTAAGGCCTGCGACAGCTAGCAGAGAGTCTCTAACACTAGGTTCTCTTCACCAGTCGATTTCTGACATTGACGCAACGGGTATGACAAAAGTAGAATTCCTGGCAGCAATAGAAGATGCCATGAGTGATCAAGACTTTAATGATGAATTCAACCGTATTTTTGATAGAGAAACCGCAGATATATTGCAAGGTGAAGGTATTCTTGAAAATATAAATAACAATGATGGCGTGGGAGCGAAACAAACCTTGCTTAATGAAGTCATGTGGAGAGAGGTAGGGACTTCTATAAGCCACATGCAAGGAGCTATGTGGGATATACACAGAACCCTCGAGCCTTCTAGAACCGGGACTACTGGCAAGAATAGGTATGTTCCTGTATATAGATTTTCAATCTCTACGTTTTTAGCATTTCTTGCAGGCAGCGGTCTTTTGCTTGCGAATTTTTTGAAAGCAGGCGCCACAGGTTGGTCCATGGGTTACGGCCCGGGCATGTGGATAGCAGGAGGTCTCCTACTTCTTGTTGCCGCTATAAACGGATATAGGTTCATATGGGATGTAGTCATGCGCATACTTGACGGGATTCCTCGTATTGGTGCTTTCGCAAGGCGCCGTCGGTTAGCGCTTGAAGTAATGGAGAATGAGTTAAGCGCTTTGAGGGAGTACTACAACCAGCTCAGTACACAAGGTGGTTACGGTTTTAGCGCGGCCCAGTGGCAAGAAATTCTGAAATTCCCTGTCCATGTTCCGTTTGGCGGTGTCGATGAAGCCATTGAAACCTATGAAGAAACTATTTCATTTATGGAATACATTGAATATTGCCGGGCCTGGGTAGATTTTTTAAAGAAAAATAAAAATTACAGAATATTTGCCAGACTAGCATATCCACCGGACCAGCAGAGGCGTGACGTAATGCCGAGGTTTTATACGCAAGGCCCCGAGTACTATATGGCGCATACTCCCGGTACTAACTCTATTACAACTCTTATGCCTGGTAATGAAAACGATAGTCCCGAATATGACATAATAGGCCAAGACCAGCCTCGTAACGGCCATCGGAGATATACAAATACTACAGGTATTCCGTTTACGAGACGAGTTCCGGGTGTTGGGCGTATAAGAAATCCTTACGCGGATCCAATACACCCCTTTGTGCCATTTGATAACATGTATAAATATTTGTCGCATATCAGAAATAGGGCGCGCGAAGTGCGGAATGCAGGAGGTAATCTTGCGCTTGTTACAGAGCGGGAAGAGGTTGTAGCGCATAATACGGTAGGAACAATTGCGGGAAGGTTTGGTCCGGGGTCGGAGCACACCAGCTATCCGGGTGTTTTATGGGACAGGCACCTCTGGCACACTATTCTATTCGCAGGCATGGTAGTTCCGTTAGTGATGCTAGCCTTTCAGTTCAGGCTTGATCTCGTTGCCATGGGAATCGCTGAAGATTTGCAAACCATGTCTATGGGCTCATTTAGTGTTGCTGCGATTATTGCGGGTATCATAGGATTCCTTACAGTAGTCGGTTTACTTAAAACTCATCTTTTTGGATCGGGATATACCCAAAGAACGCGGCGCATATTAGGTGTTTCTGTGGTTGCAGGACTTGGTGGCGTTATTTATGCATTTGGCCGGGACGGACTGGCAAAAATTGCGGAATTTTGGGCTCCATACATACCGGACTTTCTCTCCACTTTATTTACACAGGACAGCGTTATAGTAAAAGGCATAATGGCTTTAGGTAGCATATTGAGTCCGAACGTGCTCTTTTGGGGGCTTTGTGTTACTTTGGTTATTTTGGGTGTAGTCGCGCTTGTCTTCATATTCCGTTATTTCTCTTCAGCCTTTCGCTCGCACGCCAATGAGATACAGGATGAGGATATTTCAGATTATGTTCCGGATCGCATCTTAAGAGAAGCGCTGAATAGGGCAATAGAGGATGTGATTACCGAAAACAAGCAAGCTAACTTACCCGAAGTGATAAGAGACCTAAGAAGAGGCAGGCCGGCCGGGACCCCGCTGATTCTGGAAACTGACAACGTGCAGGATATTTACAACCAGGTTTGCGCGTCATATAGAGGATTAAGAAAGGCCGCAAGGCTTCGGGCGAACGAAGCTCTATCAGATTGGCTTATTTACCGTATGAGAATACCGCATGAAGTTTCGTCTGCCGGAAGGAGTACTGTTAGCGTTGTTGATATAGGAACTGTCGTAAATGATGTTCGTAGAAGGCAGCATATTATCGATACCTTAAGAGCAAACGGTTATGCAGCGCAAATGGCCGATTTACCCGCCGCAGCACCTGTAGGCGATGATGGCCGCACGACTAACAGGGACATAATCGAACGATTATCGTACGACGAGATAGAACATATTTTCAACACGCCTGCTATAGCGGAGGAGATATTCGAGCCTGTTGTTCTTGCGGATACTGTTTTTGGTGATGACATAGATGGCGTCCGCCAAACGTTGGAAAGCGCCAGGAAAAGTTATAGAGGCCGCGTATACATTGCTCTCGCCATGGATGACGACGACCCAATGGGCGGCCCCGCAGCTATTAGCGCAGCTATGGAACCGGGAGGGGCCCTGGCACAATATGCCGATAACATAATAATTTACACAGGTTCAAACTGGGGAGACAATTTAAGGAGATCCCAGGGCAAGATTCGCATGAAACCCGCTCTTGATGTCGAAACAATCCAATATCTTAAGAAGGTTTTTGGCGAACGGGGAGTAGCGCTACCCGCTTTTGTAGAGTTAGTTGACCAGGAAGATAAGCTAGGAGCACTTCTTCTAAATTCCAAAGCATTTTTGAGAAAAATGTATGACAGAACAATAGACGATGAAATAGCCGGAAGAAGAAATAGAAGAGACTATGACAGGTGGGGAATAGGGTACGCCGGCTTGTTTGGCCAAAGGACCAAGTTTTTCATTACATATTATTGGACGCTTCTCAACTTAACAGTGAGATCCTTAGGCGCAACGCCTAACGAAGACGGCAGCGCTAGACACAGGATAGCATTTATGCTTGAGAAGTTCAAGGAAGTGTATGGCAACTGGCATGAATTTGCAGAGTCTGAATTTCAGGCAAGAAGTCATCCCTACATTATTCAGTCCGAACTTCGCCTTGTTCCTAATAAAGACCAGACACATGACTATCTGTCCCATTCCGATTATCTCATGTGGCATACGCAGATTCAGGTTGGTCAGACTGTCAATAAATTTCTATTCTTAGGCGGAACAGGAAATAATTTCCGATGGGATATGCTTGCCGGCGAATCGTTTAATCCTGATGGAACGCATTGCGAGTATTTAAATCATAGAGCCGAACTTCAAGACCTTTTAATGCCTTTAAGAAGAAGCATTGAAAGAGATGAGTCGAGGGTCGCGGAATCTTACGCGAGATTCCCGCTTCCTTTAAGGATTATAATCCATTTAGTCATACATCCTTTACGCGCGCTTTTTGATCCGAGTGTAAGATCAACACGCATTTCTTCAGGACTTCTAAAAAGGAATCTTAATACCTATTCTATCGGCGGAACGTGGGATTCTTATAACATAATCGAAGACTCAGAGTTAGGTCGACGCCTCGCCCTCTATGGACTCGGCGCAACGAGGCTCACAGGTCCCTTTACCAAGGTTCTCGAAGATTTATTGCCGGTTATGGGAAAGCCGTGGTGGCAACAGAGGGCACGCTGGATTATAATGCAGACATTTGCCGTTGTTCTGTCACACCCTGCCGCATTCTTTATGTTTTTCGGCCAGTATGTAAGTATGGGACTTGGGTGGATGTTACTCGGAAGCGCAGGGGCAATACTGCCCGGGCTGGCAGGAGCTGCTATAGGGTTTCTTGTCGGGGGATTTGTATTTTATTACTTAGGGCACCTTGTTAATAACATTCTTATATGGACAGGCTACAAGAGGAACGCCCAGTGGCAAGTAGACCCCGTTAAGGCATTAGGATACTGGAGATTTCAGCATATTTCGCATTTGGCCGCAGCGGCCCCCGCTGCCATCGCAACCGCTATAGCGCTTAGCATATCACTTCTTTACGGAATAGCCTTAGTAAATGTTCCCGGATTAGAGCTGTCAGGTTCGGGGGTAGGAGCATTTCTTGTTGAAGCCATAAGGTTCTTAGGGGTTTACATTCCTTTTATAAACGGATGGTTACCTTTTTGGTGGGTCGGCGCGATCGTATTTCTCACTCCTCAAGTTATACAGGTATTTATGGGCTGGATAGCAACCGCTCAGCATGGCGTGCAGGATGAAGAATCTACCACTGCAGCGGCGCGTATTTTTCTAACAGAACGCAACTATACTGGAAACAGTCCTAACCCGCTTATTGGAATACCAAGTTTGGATTTTGCTAACGTTGCCCCTGCAAGTGTGATTGGCACCAA
Organism: Candidatus Omnitrophota bacterium; assembly: GCA_013203315.1. Taxonomy (GTDB): domain Bacteria; phylum Omnitrophota; class Gorgyraeia; order JABMRN01; family RBG-13-46-9; genus JABMQJ01. The sequence continues at coordinate 91,423 of JABMQJ010000026.1, forward strand.
CCGCACGATAGCAGAACATTATAGTCGCTTTTCGGATGATGAATTTGTTCTGAATTGCTTGGAAATGTATATAGCAAATGCCGGAGACGCACTTCGGGTTGCAACGCCAGGTAATGTTAATCCTGATTCTTTTGGCTGGGTCGATCTTGATGCTAACTGGACTGAAAGGGGGAGGCATCTGTTAAACCTAGCAAATGCAGACGATATAGAAACTTACAGAAGGGCCCTAAGAGGGGCCATAAGCCACGCTAGGGGGCTCCAGGCAAAAGTAAGGGGAGACATAAGATTTTCATGGGGGGTCGGTATTTTTGGCGGTGCCTTAGCCTTATGTAGCGCCTTCTTGGTGAGTACAGGATTCTTTTATCCATTTTTTGGTGCTATATCTATAACAGTCGGCTTGCTTTTAGTGCTTGGTACCGTTGCAACGCAGGTTCTAAGCTCGAGGCCCAGCAGAGGGCGCAGTTCCCCCGATGCCCCGCTCGGCACTAGGCCACGTCTGTCCTCAATAGGAAGACGCCCCTACCAGGGCTATCACTATTTTATAAGGCAGCCTCTTATGCTGGTCTATTTCATGAATCTTCTTCCTGCAATGGCCATAGGCCTTTTCATGTCAGGTTTTACGGGTGATAGATACCAAAATCAGTCTTTCTGGCCGAGAGGAAGGCAGGGGCTTGCTCCGCCTAGACTTGGTGAAAGAAGGACTTTTACAGGTTTTCGTAGGAGAGTACTCGATGTTATAAGAACATTTTTCCTTTCAGTTACATTGATAGTCGGTCCGATATTGATCATTATACAAAACCCTGCTGAGAAAATGCACCTGGATCCAATAGTGCTCACACAGTCCATTGTTATGGGTCTTGAAGCGGAATACCAGAGGCATATACGCCGTGTGGGGCGGGCCCCATCTCCAAAAGAAATATACGAAATTCTTAACAGCGATAAATATAAGCATCTTCAGTACGGATGGATTCTCGGAAAAATTACTGAGCTGGAAAAATATATTGCAGCAGGCGAAAAAGAACGCGCCGAGATATGCCTTATGTGGGTAATAGAAGGCATGAGAGTGCAGAATGACTCTATGACTAAAGCAGACGAAACAATAGATTTGGGGGCAAAAGAAAATTTTGAGAAGCTTTCCCAGTGGTTCTTTGAATTTTGTTATCGCAACAATTGCATGGAACTTTATTACAAGGTATTGCCTATGACTCATAGGGCGCTACCCAACACAGATTGGAAGGTAGATGATTCAAATAAAGCAAAGGCAAAAGTGATTAACGACAAAAACGGAGAAGCGCTTAAATTAAAATGTGAAATCGAGGGAAATAGAGGCGCCGGTGCAGGTTCAATTACTGTAAGAACAGAGCTACCGCAGGCCGTCGATATGAGCGATCTGGAATATGTACTGAGCTATGGCGTAGAGACCGATGACGGCTCAAAGTGGACCCGAAACATTACGGTCAAACTTATCGATGGAAATGGTAACGAATATTCCAATCCTCTTATTCGTGATCTTTACGCAAACAGCGCAAGTGTGAGGATAGCTCCGTTACTAAAAATGCAACGAGAACAGGCAAAGAATACCGGGACTGAAGGGCAGTTTTTTGATCCGACAAATGTCACAGGTATTGTGATTGAAATAGGCGGGAACCTCGCGAGAGATTTTTCAGGAACAATAGAATTGAAACACTCAAGAATCCAGACAACCCCTTCGGCAGCTACTGTAAAGGATGCCAAGGATATAGATGTAAGGTTATTAATAGACATGATGATGAAAAACGCTTTACCGCAAAGAGAACAGGTTATTCGCGCAGTAGATAGGCATGTTGCGGAGATGATGAGGAAAATTCTGATGCTTGAGCCATTTATTCCAACCGCAGTAGTGCAGCGACCTGTAGATGAGGCCGTGACGGCTACGCAACCACGAGTAGCCCCGGAGGTATTAAGCCCGAGAGCGAAAAAAGCGGCAGAGCGAAAAATAGCAAAAGGACAGGACATCGCAGCAGCAAGAAAAGCAAGAGCTTATAGCGCAAGAGCTAGAGCAAGAAGAAGGGGTATCGCCCTCACATTGATGATACCTATAATAGCTTTCGCAGGGGCACTTTTCTCATCAGCTCCTTATATTATGGAAATAACCGGCGTAGGTAGCATACCTCTAGCTATGCTTATCGGGCTAGGCTCTATGCTCGCTTTTGCTTCAATAGCTGCTGTAATTAGTGTATTATTTGTAGTAGCCGTTCTCACATATATGCATTTACTCCTATACAAGACCCTGTCGAAGGTTGAACTGGCGGAAGAAACAGATCCTGCACTTTTGGCGCATATGAGTACAGTTATGGAGAAGGCTAAGCAGAACGCGGAAGAAGATGCAGCTCTTGTTGGTGTGGCTGCGATGATTGTTGATGCAGACGGGAACGAAGTAGTTATAGGGGCCCAGTCAGAGTCAGCACTTCCCTCAAAACGATTTGATCATGCTGAAATCAATACACTTATCGCAAGCCGTAACGCCGGCACAGATTTATCCGATTGCACCTTACTTGTTTCCCTTGAACCATGCGACGGGTGCGCAAAGGCAATAATTAATAGCGGTATCAAAAAAGTAGTAATAGCGACATTGGAGCCGAGCCAATGGATATTAGGAGAGGGCGCTCGCGCACTATTATTGGCAGGCATAGAAGTAGTTATCGCATCTAAACCGGTTCAAAGAGACGCTTTGGAACATTTTACTGAAAGAATGCATGTATTAGGAAGAGAAGGAGAACTTGCTATTTCAGTTGAAGAAGCTATGCAAGTTAATGATCAACCGATTTCACTATGGAAATCAACAGGTGTGGAAGACTTAAAAGCATTGGCGAGGCAGTCACTCGATAATCAGACAGTTGATACCCACAACGATAGACATGATATATATGAGTTCGATAGACTAGTAGCGCACATTTTAAGAGACAGTTTGCAGCTTGATAGAGATAGATTACCGCAAATAGTTACGATTAACGCAAATTCCTTTGATAACTCTCTGGGATTAGAAGAAGTTTACGCAGAAAGAAATGTAAAAAATCAAATACTATGGACAGAACAAACTTATGACCCATCAAGGCCACATTCTATTATACTTGCCGGAACAGATGAAAATTGTCTTAATATCTTATCCCAAATCGAACGCCAAAATCTAGCACCCCTTGGGCATGTATTTATCATGAGAGGTTTCAAACCCGGCCAGCCGGTTACGCTTACAAGCGCTGCCGACTTCAAAGCGCGACAACTTGCAGAGCAACCACCGCTTCGCGCACCGCCGCTACCGGCAATACCACACGTGCTGCTCGAGGCCCACCGTGGGCTGATAGAAGGCACGAGCGCCGAGGAAAATACGGCTCTTGCACTACAACAAGCTGCAAACGACCCAAGAACAAATGCGATAGAGTTCGATGTGCAGCGCTCAAGAACCGGAGAACTCGTGATTGCTCACAGAGGCGGCGCTATCCAAGATGCTGATGGCAACACCAGAAATATTGCTGATCTCTCGCCAGAAGAAATCCACGCTATTGACCCAAGCATTCCGATACTTAGAGACGCACTCGATACTATCCTGATTCCATCCGGAAAAATTTTATTTATAGACATGAAGGATTTCAACTTGGAAGGCGACCAAATAAACGATTTCGTGAACCAAGTAGTGGAATTAATTCGAGATCGTCAAATCACTAACCATGTAAATATAGGTTCCTTCAATATAGATATTTTACGAAGAATACGGGCAAGGCTCCCTGCGGTTAGAATAAATTACTTCGGTGATAGTGAAAGAGAGCACCCTACGCCGACTCCAAGCACAATGGATCAAGATATCCAAAACGCCCGCGAACTTGGCGCAGTATATTTTTCAATAGCAACCGATGATTTTACAGGTGAAGGTGAGCTTGATGAAGCTATCGACAAGGTGCACGCAAGCGGCCTTTCCTCTGATCTGTATTTTAGAGAAGGGGTCCCTGCCGGGTTCGAGAACGAAATAGCCACTTTACAAGAAAGAGGGCTCGGTATTGTCAGCACAACTGATAGCGGTACCCTCGCAGAATTTACGCAGCCCACACTCCAAACAGAAGGAAATGTATTGAGTATACATCCTGATGCAATCCTTGGCATGTATCGTGGATTCTTCATAGGCCATGTCAGGAGATTTACAGGTATTGCCGGTATATTAGGCCGGGAGCTTAATCTTACTGAGGCACAACAGGCGCTGTTGGAGCAGGCCTCACGGCTTCATAATCTTGGTGAAGATGTAAGGGGCGCGTACGAAGCAGAATTTTTTGATTTGTCCAGTCAAGTGCGTAACGAGTTTAAAGAAGATGGAAAGCCGGGAGTTTCCATAAGGAGGGCAGTCGATCTTCTTATTTCGCGTGAGATGTCCCAGGATCCTGAAACTCAAGATCAGGAACTTGTATCGCTAGACGCAGATACCAGATATCGATTATTCAGAGCAGGCTTATTAAAGATTTTGAATAAAGAAGAGTTAACCAATGTAGAAACGGAACTATCGCATTCATTGTGCAATGCCGCGGAGAATAGACTCAGAATGTTCGGTGAAAGGGGCATAGATCTATCTCAGGAATCCCGGGATCTAGAAATTTTGCTAAGATACAACGACGACTACATAGGATTTGAAAGAGACCTACCGCAGTTTGAAAATGAGCTTACCATGCCGGTTGAAGACATGAGGCTTCTCATAGCCATAATGTTCCTTGCTGATGTCCTGGAGATGGGAAATAATCGGTATGTGCAGCGCGAACAAAGAGGCAGAGACATTGAAAGCTTGCCGGCAACAATTGATTTTATAGAGACACGTTTAATCGCTGACGAGCGCATACAGGAAAGCGCCCCTCTGGAGAGAGCACTGGTTCGTTTAAGAGCGCTTATAGCAAGAGAACATCCGGGCTTGGTTAGATTGCTGCTTCAGGCAAGGGGGACTACCGAGCTCATGCCGGAAGACCGCCAATACATACAGACACTACGCCAGGAAGCGCCGAAAAAATCTATTCTCGAAGTTTCCTCCGGCGAAATACTAAATCACTCACGTGGTTATATAAGGGATCATGTAGGAAGGGTAGCCCGAATGGTGCTCCGCGTCGGACAGGCCATGAACTTGAGCGACCAGGAAATAAATATTTTAAGGTGTGCGGTGTATGGCCACGACGTAGGTATTTACACGGTACCGGAAGTCGATAAAAGTTTACGCGAGATGGGAGTAGATTTTGCAAGAGCTAAAACGATGGAGTATGAAGCCTTTATGCAGTACGCGGCTGGTATAAAGAGCGCTACCGAAGAAGGCGCTGAATTAACAGAAGAGGAAAGAATCGTTCTCGATGACGTATGCAGGCACGGCGCAAACTTTGCTGACTTCCTGAACGAAAGGTATCAGTTACCAGCAGAAGTTGAAATATTAGTTAGGGGTCATTTTAATCATCAAACATTCTTGTCAGATATAGCAACGAGGCGCAATGAAATATCTATTCCGCTGGCCAGATTAGAACTTCTGTTATCGATAATTGTTACGGTGGATTCATTTGAAAGCGGAAATAATAAATTTAAACAAGCACAATATAGAGGAAGCGAGCCCGAGTCATTTACCGATTCACTGGGAACTGTTGAGGTGCATGGCAAAGATGGGTTCGTAGTCAGAATGTGTAGGGATTGGGGCATAAAAGATACAAGGCCGCAAGATGTGCTAAGAAAATTAATAGTTAATAGGGACCCCGAAATACTAGGAGTCGTAAGAGAAGCGCGGGAAGCGGCGTCAATCGACGAAGCCCTTACGCCCGCTGATTCGGAATTTATCACAGCCAGCCGCCGAATTATGCCTCGTCTGCGCAGGGTAATTAGAGCAATAGTAGATTCTGTCCGTGACATATTTGAACGACTAAGAATAGAAATAGTCATGCGCCGGATCGATCGAATGATAGTAGACATAATTGCCAAAGGCGAGTTACCGGTAATAGTAGCAGACATTGATGGCACGATAACAGAATCAAACATGCCGGTTTCCGATGAAAGCTTAGACGTGATTATTGAACAGGCGCGACTTGGCGTGCCGTTTATGATGTTAACCGGTATCAGCGCTGCAACTGCCCGCAAACAATTATTTGACCCACTCATAGGACGCCTTAATGAACGGATAGATGTCGATAAAAGCGTTTTGATGAATTGTATTTTTGCAAGCGACAACGGTACACAGATCTACATATATGATGAAGAACTGAATAATATAAGGTGTGTATTTAATATTAATATGAGGAAGTATTTACCAACCGGAAAATACAACCAAATCTTTAAAATTGTCAATTCATGTATTCGCCTGTTTGACATGCGTACGATGCTGCAGGAGAAAATGGGCTGGCAATTTAACGATGAGGAATGGGAGAAATTCAGAGCAACTTGTACTGTAAGGAGAAAGATAGAGGGGGGTGTCAGTCAAATAACATTGATGGTGCTAAGCAGGAATGCTACCCATGAACAAAAAGAAGAATTCCAAGCAAAAGGCGGCGAAGTGCTACGAAACGCATACGCAGATTATATAAATAGTGAATTTGAAAGACTTGGTATAGATGTTAGAGCAAAGGTTTCGGGGTTAAGCTCAATAGACATAAACCCTGCAGGAATAGATAAAGGCTGGGCCATAGAAACTATCTCAAAGCTCTGTAATTTAACCCTCGATAGCATAATATTTATAGGTGATGCATTTGGTCTAAGAGACAATGATACCCCTGCGCTTAGATTTGCCGAAAAGGGCATCAATGTCGGCGCGCGTGTTGCAAAATCAACACATAAAGGAAAAGAATTTCTGCAGCTACGGGGTACCGGGCCCAGAGGATTTAACAATGTAATAAGAAGCGTCATCGAATACGTTACAAGATTCCAAAGGACGTCAACTAGGCTACCCATTGCTTCAGCATTGATGGCAAGATTAGAAGCAGGACCTATCCAGATACAGGATGCAGGAGCAGTGATAGCGGATGGAGATCTAAGAGATATGCAGCATTTACTGGATACACATCTCCAGATCAGTTTTGGAGGGGCGATTGAAAATTACGAGCTTTTCACTCAATCTTTCCTGAATCAATGCGTAGCCGTTGGCCTAGCGGTTAATGATAAAGAGTATATGAAATACCTGGCAAACATTACTTACGATGCTGTAGGAAACACATCGGAAGGCCGTGACGAGGCGCATCTTCCCGTTGTTCCTGTGCATTTATCAGCAGGAATGGGGCAACTCGAGTTTTTGATTGCCTGTGAAAAAAGACCCGACCTGGATAGCTTTATAGTAACAACCATGGATAACAGTAACATGCCTATTGAAGGCCTGCTGACGCTCGAATTCAAAGTCGCAAATCAGGATACGCCTATAAATGTTTTTGTTTCGCGTATTGATCCACATGCTAGGCGTCTGTCCGGCGAAAGGGATCCCCAGTTACTTGCTGCCTTGGAAGAATTAAAAGAATTAGTAAGCGATAGAGTAGTGGACACAACTCCTGGCGTACAGGCCACGGGTAGGGTGTTAACGAACAAGTTGGCCAGGCTATTTGATAGCATATTAAGGTCCAGTTTCAAAACCGGAAGGGCTACTGAGATTCCGGTGGACGAAGGTCGTGGAATTAACTGGAGCGAGATAAGAGAAGGGTTCCAGTTTGTGACACACGACGAACTTATGGAAAGCCTGGATGTCCGTGGCTTACCTGTTAATATACATCCGGGTCGTGGAGGGGAAACACTGGGCCATGGCGGCCTCCAGGCTCACATAGATAGCTATATATATGAGAATTTATCAGATGAAGAGCTTAAAACTCTAGCAAGACACGAATTAGCCCACCTTGACATTTTCAATGTAGAACGTATGTCCGAACAGGAAAGACAAGCGATTGAAGGCACAGATGCCTATAAAACTTGGGAAGCATGGGTCGAAGCAGGAAAGCGTGAAGGTCGAGCGCAAGAGACATTTGTTAATAACCTCCCGGGGTGCAATGCAGTAGCGGTAAGCAGAAAAATAGAGCAGCTAGCGCGCAAAAAGAGACGCCAAAACCAAAGAGTAGCAAGCCAAGTGCTGGTCGCAACACCCGAAACAGTCGAACCCGCAGTCGCAATGCCTCTGACACCGAGCGAATATGCACGCGTATGGTCTCCGGATATAGCCACACACGATGAGATAGTCGCAGCAATTAACCCAACTCTTGAGACAGCCATTACGGCATTAAGCGGTAATGATCTTGATCCAATAACAGAAGTATTAAGGAATATCGCTGCTACAACAAACCCGGATGAAATAAGCGCATTAGAAGAAGCAATAAGGCAATTATCACGAAGGTATTCAATTTGGTCAGCCTATCTCGGCCAAAGAATTGACGAAGCAAGAGATAGCCTTTCCGGGAGCGAAAGAAACCGCGTTGACGCACTATTTACAAGAGCAAGAGAAAGCGTAAGAGCTGCTCAGAACGAACAGTGGGCAGTTATAAACGCCGGCGGCGTAGGAAGCCGATTCTGGCCTGTTGGATATGAGAAAAAACCCAAACAGCTTTTGTCGTTTGAACCGGGCGAACCTTCACTTCTTCAATCAGCAGTACTGCGTCAGGTGAATCCCGATAACCCCAACTGTATAAGTCCGGATCATGTCGTGATTGTTACAAATGCTAATATCGTAGACGAGGTTTGGGAGCAGGTAAAGGACATAAAAGTAAATGGTGTAGGAATTCCAAGGGAAAATATTCTAGGTGAACCTAAGGGGTTGAATACGGGGCCTGCACTAAGGCTAGGCGCGTTATTTATTGAACAAAAAACCGAGGGTGGACCCGATGCTATTATACGAGCCCTGTATGCTGACGCTGTTATTCCTGATCATGTATCTTTCAACAAGGTACTAGCCAATTCCGCTGATGTTGCAAAGTTTACTAATGTTTATGTTGAAGTAGGTGTAACGCCCGGAAGAGAACTAGATGGAAGTCTTGTAGTGAATCCAAAATTAGGACATCAGCAACTAGGAAAAGACATAGGCGGAGACGCTAATTATCTTCTTAAGAGAGTTGAGAAAGAGGTAAAGGAAACCCCCCAGGCAACGCATGATTATTACAAGGGTTTAGTTGAGAGTGGTGCTACATGGAATAGCGGTTGCGTAGTAGTCAGAGCAGGTGTTCTGACAGACATGATACAGACAATGCACCCCGAGGTAGAAGAGGTATTTCAGAAATACAAGGATCGATTAGGGGAACCAAGCGCCCTTGAAGAATTATATGATGAACTTGAAGAAAAGGGTGCAAAGTTGCCGTACGACACTTTCTTTTCAAAAGATGCCGTTGAAGGGGAATACCTAAGATTTGGTGTCGTAGTAACAACGGGCCTTGAGAAGGACAACTGGGATGACGTAGGTAATCTCGCAGAATCTCGCAGAATGGCCAAAATTCCGTCGGAAGACAATTTCATTGCGCAAGGTAATGAAGAAAACATAACATTTGAAGAAGACACTGAAGGCAATACTGTTTATGCAACAGATGACGGAACAAAAGTCGTTTTACATAGCGGAGTAAAAGATTTAATAGTTGCTTACGAGAGAGGATGTAATTCACTACTTGTATTGCCAAGAGATGATTCTGCAAGAGCAGGCGAAGTCGTAAAAGAAATAACTAAGCAAAGTTCACACTATCACAGGTTGCTTCCCTATGCAACGGGCGAAAATCCGCCCGCGACCTGCGGTGAAGCCCACGAACAAGATGAACACGAAAATACTAAAACCGGCGATGCAATTTTTGTAAGCGATGACACCCATAATTGCCGTCTTACCACAAGCAAAGGACTTATCGCTGCGATTAATCTAACCGGATATCACATCGAATGGGATGCGGGGAAAAACGAAATACATGTTTCTCTTGAGAAACCAGCCGAACCCGCAGTCGCCATGCCTCCGACACCGGGCGTATATGCAGTGTCTCCCGAAAGAGCAGAAATAAAGACAACGTCTGTTACGGCTAAGCACGATGGTATTTTACCATGGCTGGAAGAGGGGATAGCAAGCGGAGCAATAGGTGAAAACAGAGACCTTATCGTTTTTGATTCTCACTTGGATGTTTTTGCCTTCTCATCGGGAAATGACGGCTGGATAGCTACTATCAGGAATACAAATATGAAAGTCGGAAAAATATATGCTGTTGTGCCTACAATGTGGGGCACTGTTCATTCGCTTAACGCAACAGCTATGAATTTGGCAAAAAGCCTGAATGTGGAAATTGTATTTGGCCTCGAGCAATTACCACAATTTGATGAACCGGTTACAGTTTCATTCGAAAACGACTTTGTAGACATAAATCTAATTCATGCAACTAAAAATGAAGTAGCCGGAAGACAACGTGAAGTTGCTCGCGCACTTTCCGGAAGAAATATTCAGATAGAAGGTTTCCATATATCAAATGAAACAGAGCCGGAATACGCAGACGGTGAAGATAAAGGCTTTATAGTGCGCAATATGTGGGCTACGCTTGCTGAGGAAGGTTATGACTTAGAGAAGAAGGACACATTCACAAGATTACGCGCCCGAAACCCGGCCAAAAGAAAACAAGCTGTAGCTGATTTAAAAGAAGACCACCCGCTTCTTACAGAAGAAATAGATGCGCACCTTGGAGCACTTCCTATATCGGGTAAGACAATATTAGACAGAGCAAAAGAAACAGGTAGGCCTGTCCTTGCATGTAACATTGATAACGGCGAACTATCATCGCTTCAGATACGTTCAATGATGCAGGCAGCGCTCGACATGAACGCATTCATCATGTTTGAAGTAGGACCTGCTGCGCTACTCACTTATGCTGATGGCAAACCCCAGCTTCCTGAATACTGCGCGCGCGAGGCATACAAATTATACAAAGAAACAGGAAAATCCGTTACATACGCTGTTCACCTTGACCACAACCAGATAAACAGAAAGAAATATAATACAAGAGGCGAAAGAAGAAAAGCTGTCCGGGAAGCCGTTGACCGCGCAAAGAGTGCCCTTGCCGTAGGATTTACATCTTTTGCGACTGATACATCTACATTAACCGACATCGACAAAGACACGGTTAAAGATCAGTTGCTCCCTGTAGTTAATACGGCCACAAGGATTCTTTCAGCTATATATGATGAAGCAAAGGCTCTTGGAGTAGAAGTAGGTAACGAAGGTGAGGTCGGCGACATAGGCACTTCAATAAGCACAGTTGAAGACGCCGTGCATTATTATCAGGAACTTGTTAAGAAGTTAGGCGCTCTCTCAAAGAGAATGGGTAAAGACTTCACGAAAGAGCCTCTTATAGACATCATAGCACTAAACATTGGCACTGCCCACGGATATACGTTTAATGAAAACGATCATTTAGAACCTTACACGCCGGGTAGAATAAACGTCGAACGCGCAAAAGAAGTCCACGAGGCATTTAGAAAAATGGATCTTGATGTAGGTGTAGCATTACACGGCTTCTCAGGTACGCCCATTGAATTTGCCGAAGGCTTTGTAAATACAGGCATAGCGAAGGTAAACATAAACACAGACTGGCAGGCGATCGTATGGAAGGTTCTCTATGCGTACTATCCGGATCTTTACAGGGAAATCTTTGACCTGGCCAGGGCATCAATACCGGAGAAGAAAAAGGCGGGCCTTGTCACCGATGATGCCAGCTATGACTTTGAACACGCCAGAAACCGCATCATGTTCGGCTACGCTAGAAAGCTCTTCCGCGAGAAAAAATACCACCCACTTCTCGCAAGGCTTACTAACGCTCTAAGAGACGGCACTAATACGTTAATCGTTGCACGGGAACAAAGATTAGAAGACCACGTAAACATACAACTAACCCCCGCAACACTCGAGGACCTAGCAAAGGATGATGGCAGTTGCGCCGAAGTTACCTCGCAGGGCGCTATCGACATGTTAACAGGTGGCCGCATTACCGAACTCATGACGGCTCTCGGCGAAAAAGACGTAGCAAGCGATATTGAAGTCGACAGGGAAGCTGAACTACGCCTGCAGGATTGGCAGATTGCTGACTTAAGAGAGGCTGCTTCCGAAGAAAAACCAAGCCCGGCCACGAGCTTTATTGTAGAAAGAATATTTGCGCTCTTTGGCCTACCTTATAGGTCTACCAAAGAAGCGCCGATAGTCGAGACAATATTTATGAAGTTAGGACCGGCGTTTGGCACCTTGGGAGCGCTTACGTACTCCAACCCTAACAACCCACTTCTCAATCTTGGTATCTTTGCGGCAGTGCTTGCAATTTCCTTGATATTGTTTGTGCTTTCGCACGCCTTTAATAAAGAGGAAGATAAATATACATCCGCCATAGAGGCAGCGCGTACAACTCTTTGGTTTGCAATACCCGTTGGACTGATAACACTTGCAACTCAGAATATCTTTGTCTTTTGTAGCATCGCAGCTGTTGCAACTATTCTTACCATAATGTCACACATCAACATCAATATCGAAGCGCTAAAAGCAAGAAGGGCTACTGCGACGATAGGCCAGGGGCCGCACTCTATGGGAGATTTAATGAATACCGGAAAACAAGGCATTGAAGCTCTGAAAGAAAGGCTGGATGATACTAGTATCTCCGCTAAAGAAAGGGCGCGAATAGCGGATTATCTGTTAAGAACCAATACCGGCTCTCATGAAGACAAAGCCAAATGGCATTCTACTTTGGTTGCAGCAGAAAAGGCTATTTACGGTCCGAAAACAAAGGTTCCTAGAAATTTCATGGCCGACCCCTATAAAACCTGTATGGCGTTAGAGAGAATAGGAGATTTAGACCTTACTGAGCACCTCTGGGATGTCTTGAGATTATTTTTCGCCGTACAAAGAGAAGCAGTAAAAATTCATCGAGAACACAGGTATCATGAAATAGATACAATAAAGAATATCAGAAATTCATGCATATATGCTTTAAATAAGCTATCATCTGAAAATATGAAAGATGCTTTATTTGGAATTACCATGAATGATGTAAGCGCCGAAGCGGTACAAGAGATGCAAGAAGTAGTATTACCGGCTTTAGATATTGTAGATGGGGTATTTACTGAAGAAGATGATGCAGAGATGCAAAAAGGCCTTAATCCCAATTTGGCTAACAATATTCGACAGGAGATATTTGCAAGTTTAATTGCCGGGGAAAGGGTGAATTGGAGTGCCATGGCTCGAGAAATGGATGGCTGGGATTTTCCGGAAGACCCGGACGCGGCAAAATGGATAAATGAAACAGCCAAACCGAGATGCAATCCTAGGATCACAGAATATCTGAAAATGCGCAGGAATAGAGGTGATGCGGGAATACTCGTTTACTTTTTAGCGGAATCTAGCGTAGGAAGTCGTGAGGCGCTGAGTGAATTAAGATCAGAGATCGAACAAGGACAAGTGCCTGACAGGTTGAAGTACAGAGCAGCGGCAGCTATACCGCACTTAAGCTTAGGAGACAATGATGTTGAAAAAGCCACACGCGTTTATGAAGAAAGTGATTCTTGGCCCATAAAAGGACGGGCAATAGTCATGTTAGGCCTTATAGGCACAGCTAAGGCAGCAGACGCATTGACGCAAATAGTAAAAGGTATTACGCTGAATCAGGCAGGCGAACACAAGAGTAAGTTATCCAAAGATATGAATTACGCGATATTGAATTTAGATCTGGTATGCGTAGAACCTATATTAAAAGATTTTGATAGCTACGATCCGGAAGTTCAGTTACTTATCATTGGAAGCCTTGGAGCGATGAAGACGCCTTTTGTTGTTGAAAAGGCGTTAGGGTTTTTGCAGCATAAAACCAACGTAGATGAAGAAAGAGATGTATGCATTATAGCCATCGCCTCTATAGGAGTAATGCCAGATACGGTTTTAGATGAATTTAGGAAAATGTTACACCCAAGCTTCAATATAAGCGATAGGCTTAGAGCCTCTATAGTTAAGGCGTTGGGGAATTCTACCAACATAAATGTGCTGCCCTTGCTCTTCGATGAACTTGACCGCTATGATCCACAGGTAGACCTGCATTCATACTTGCATGTAATCGATGCGATTATCGAAGTTGATAGTCCACAGGCAATGAATGTTTTGGTAAATGCCCTAAATAGACTTAACAAAATAAACTTCGACGATAAAGCACTAGCGACACCAAAGGAACGCAGAGAACACAAGATAGCAGGCTTTGTTCTTAATAGATGTCTTGGCGAAAACATAGATTTGCTTATCGAAAGCCTGGATATGAGAAGGATTTCCATGCACGATTTTAAAGAAACACTAAAAACATTTTATGCCTGGGAGACCACCTTGCTTGGCAAGAAAATGTCTGGTGAGGCATGGGATGAAGTTGCTTTGATGAACTTATTTGCTTATGACCTTGCTGATGAAGAGTTGATTAACAGGATGATAATATTTTCAGAAATGAGTAAAAAAAGCATTTATCCCACCAACACTTTACTTCGCAGCGCTTATGACGCATCGGTAAACCAAGGTGTATTGGATTCTTCGCGTTTAGATGAAATGCTTGATTCATGGGCCAGAATACAGAAGAATTTTTACACACAGGAATCTAGTTTTGATTCACAAAATAGATTTTATTTTATGCTGGGATTCTCGACATATGCCCACCTAAGGCGTTATGCGTTAGAAAAAAGCTGGGCAACTCTTGTCAAAAAAGACGATACCGATTCCCCTGAAGGTAGTTTAGTGCTATGTCATTTATACAATGATTACAAACAAGCAGTCGCTAACGGCAGCGCTAATGTATTTGGACCCATAGGAAGCATGTCTGCCAGAGAGAGTAATGCTTTAAAAGTAGCCCGTTATGAACAAAGACAATTTTTGGAATGGGCCATGGCGCTAAAAAGGAGAGCAGATTCATTAGGCAGGGATCTCGTGATTGTACCAAATATAGTTTATGGTCATTTTTTGACCGGTTCGATAAAAGACGAATTACGCAAAGCCGGCATAGAAATACGTGACGCGGGAGTCAGTTCCGAACGCGCTGATGATGCTTGGAGTTATGATAACCGATTCCATGTTAAGACTCAAACGTTCAGCATGCGTTTTTTCAGAAGACTGTTGGGTATAGACGGAAAAAGGCCTATAGTAGTCGTGCTTGACGGCACAAGAGAATTTTCCAGTAGGAACGTCCCCGGCAAGTTTGTGCGCCTACCCGCAGCGCTAATGCGCGTATATATAGATACATTTATTGCAATAGCTAATGTTACTGCCCAGGGCTCGATTGAAAACTACTACCCTTCTTTCGCAAATTTGCGGTCTTATGACTATATCCGAACTTTGCTAACTAGAAAGTCATTCAACAAGCTTGCAGAGAAGGTGCGAATCGCCGCCGGTGAGAACGAAATAACGGATGGAGAAAATTATGAAATCGCACATTGGAATCCTTTGGGATTACCATTACCATCGGGTCGCGAAGGAAGAGAATGGCGGGGTTCACACGACAGGTATAATAATGAGGGTCCGATATGGCCGATTGGGGTAAACGATATCGATGGTCCTGCTTTGATATTAGTTAATCTGTCTATGGCGCCTCATGAGATTCCGAAAGAAGCAGGAATCTCTGGGCAAGGAATCGTACGCTCCGATTTTGATGACGAAGAGATAACCGAAAGCGTTAAAGTAGTTTGCGAAGGCACTCCGGGAGAAAAAGTAGGTCCTCCAAGTGTGGTCGGAAATTTAGACGAAGCTAACTACGTGCCCGAGGAACATAGATATTTGCAGCAATTCAACGAAGCTAATGTTCCTATGGTTCGTTATACCGAGTTTGTAGAGGCACCGGAAGGCCCCGCCGAAGCGGAGAAGGCGCCAAAGACTCTTGCTGCGAAGAAAAGACCCAAAAGGAAGGATGGTGGATTTGTCACTCTCGAACTTCTTGTGGGTATGGGCGGCCTTATAATATTAGGTATACTAGCCATTGCCAGCATCGCCGGAGTTGCGGAACCCGGCGTCTTAATCGATGCATTGCCAGCTGCTACAGGAGTAGCGGAACCCGGCGTCGTAATCGATGCATTGCCAGCTGCTACAGGAGTAGCAGCGAGTACGCTCTTCGGTATGAGCATGGGGACGATTGGCTTGGTAGCGGTTGCCGCTCTTATTACGGTAGCGGTTACAGTCTTTGTTATGAAACGAGTGCGAGGACGCCGCGAGATAGGGCCCACGGTTCACTTGGAAGAATTGACGACAAGATATAGAGAATTCACCGGTGATATGGACAACATCATTGATTCATTGGCTGGCATCGTTGAGCCATTAACGAGCGTAGAAACAGGGGATCCAGAGGTTCAGGGTCGTCTTCATGAAATGGTACAAGACGCGCGTAGAATGCACCGTGACTTCATAACTAACGGCAGGGACGTTTTTGGTGAAACCTTAAAAGACCTTGAAGAATCATCGAGAGTAGTTAGTGTACTCTCGCCTCAGGATAGAGCCCATGTTAGCTATGCTTTATTTTTGAATAGATCATTTAATATAGCACACGAACTTATAGAAGGCGTAAGGCGATGGTCTGGAACCTCGCTAAAAGCTTGCAAAGCTGTTCTTTCGCCAGAGGATTTTGAACGTGCAGAAGAGGCTCATGCTGCACTTACTGAACGATTAGAATTAGCAAAAGAACATACAGATGGTTTAATAGCTTCAATAACACCAATTCTTCCGGCGACAGAACCTAAACGGGGCCCGGTTGGACGTTTCTTACGAAGCGTTCCTGGCATAGGCAGGTTTTTCACGATAGGCGCCGCTTTCTTATCCGTCATCGGAGCTGCCAGTCTTGCGGACGCTGCGCCTGTAGCAACAGAAACTGCCGGTGAACTCGGCCGAGAAGCTTTACCCGGAATAGTCGGCGGAATCAGCATAACCGCTGCATTACCATATGTGGCAGCGATTGCTGCAGTTATTGTTGTTGTTATTATTGGCGTTGTAATTATAAGGAAGAGGAGGGTCTCCGCCTTACTAAGCCAGGCAAGAGAGCATATTGAAAACGGCAGGTATAGCGAAGCGCTAGCAATCGTAAATGAGATCTCCAATAATGAAGAGGCCGAGGAGATAGCAAGCGAAGCTAACGAAATGCGTGAAAGAGCAGAAAGGCCTGTTATCGCTATAAGGAGCCTTAGTCATGGCGTTGCAACAGCAGTCTTACATCTATTGACCTTTGCCACCATGCCCATGGATACCCCTCTTACTACCAGTCGGCATAGCCAGTCTGCAGTCGCGATTCTCAGACAGCTGCACCAAAGGGTGAGCGATTTACACGTAAGGACGGTCGAGATATCGGTGAATCAGAATCGATTACCGGGACCGAATGAAATATCCGAGTTAATTGAGGAGCTGGAAGAAATCAGGAGCCAGGCAAACAATGTGAGAGATACATTGTCCCAATTGCGTCTACCAAATCCTCAAGCTACTAATCAATATTTGAACCAGATAGTTGATATTCTGGATGATAGGATCCGCGTAGCCCGCAATGAAATTTTAAGAGAACCTATCGCTGATGTGGGTCAATTAACAGACGAGGCGTGTGGGATGGTGCAAGGCCTTAGGCTTACTGGCGAAGATAGGAATTTTGAACTAAATATTATAGATAGACCCGCGATATCCGGTGCGCCGATAGCATTACAAAATATTATCGGGAATTTAGTAGAAAACGCAAGGGAAGCAGCAATAGCGCGGGCAGGAGAAGAAGGGGAACAAGCCAGAGATGCAAAATGGAGAACTTCCGAGATCCAGCCTCCGTTTGTGCAGGTTACAGTGCAGGAACTAAAAGATAAAGCCCTCGTGGAAATCCGCGTAAAGGATAACGGTAAAGGCATACCTGAAGAGGTCTTGGGACGCATATTTGAGTTAGGCGTAAGCAGCAAGGAAGCAGAATCTTTTGGCGGTAGGGGCCTTGGCCTGGCAGAAGTGCAGCTCATCGTTGAAGCTCACGACGGGGAAGTCGCAGTTCGCTCTGTTTCCGGAGAAGGCGCAGAATTTATCATACGCTTACCTATAGATCAGACAAAACCAGCCGCAAAAGAAGCCCCTGCAAAGAAAATCCTTGTTGCGATTCCTGATTCAGCGGACGCAGATGCTGTTAGAATTATTATTAGAAATGCAGGCATATCCTCTGAAGTAGTGATCGAGAAAGGGGACCCTGAAAACTTAAGAAGCGTAACAAGGTCTGCCGAAGCAAGAGAAGACATAGCCATGGCAGTTCCTTTAGATGAAAGCGTATTAGAGGCCCTCATTGCTAACGAGAGATTGGATGATTACTTAAGGCTCGTAGATTTACACAAATTCGCTCTTGAGAACCCCCTGCTCATGCAGATAAACAATGTAGGAGATATTGAGTCACTAATAACGGACGAAACGCTCAAAGCAATGGGCCTGCCAGAGTTAAGAGCGGTGCAAGCAAGATTAACCAATAATCTACCCGGCCACGTTCTCAACCTGATAAATATGAGCTTAAATAACATGATGGCCGAACAGAGGGCACAGAATATAGTAAAGGCAACTCCGCTAGAAAGAGAAACAGTAGCTGCACTGCATAATCTTAAAGAGTCCGGCGAGAAACGCGTCATGAGCATTGAAGTAACATCCGGAGGCGCTTTAAAAGACGTTGTCGAAACGTTCCAGGGAAGAATGGCTGAAATGGGCTGGCGTAATCCGAAAGACTACCCTGTGAAGTTACACGTAAGGCTTACTGTAAGCGATGAGGACAAGGGTCTCTTGGACATAGATAAGACAAGACTCCTTAAAGAGTTGGGAATCAACGACATATTAAGCGAGGGAGACCTTGCAATCATGCACGAAAGCGAAGCATCCGATATGTCTTTAGGTGAGATTTATGATGATCAATTAAGCGAATACGGCGTGAGCGAAAAACATGTTGCTATAATAGGAAAACGCTTAAACGTGCCGAGCACAGATGTCGGAAGATTTGAAGATGCGGTTCTAATGGAATTCGACGAAAACATTATGAGCGAATCTATCGACGGAAGAATCTGCAGGCTCGCATTAGGCGTTCTCGCGAAACCGGATGACCCAGGATTCTTGCCGGGCGTTTCAAGAAATGATAGCAAGGGATATCTGAGATATATCATAGAAGAACTACCTGAAGCAGGTACAAAAGAGTTCCACTATGAACTTGAAAATTATCACAATACGATGATGAGCGTTGTAAAAGACTTCTAACGCTCTTTGCTCTTTGAAGAAACGAAATAAAAAACGTAGATCTTGCTCCTAAACGTAGAGGGGGCGAGAAAGAAACGTAGATCTTGCTCCTAAACGTAGAGGGGGCGAGAGGGTGTTTATGCTTGCGGGCTCTGCCAAGCAGCTAGTAGGTATAAGCATCATTTACCGGTCCGGATCTCGGGTCCAGGATGCATCCTGAACCCGAGTCTCGGATCGGTTTTTTTATGGGGATATTGCTCACCTTTAATCATGTTAACTAAGGCATGACAGGTTAGCATATGTTAACCAACATATGTAAAGTTAACATAGATCATTGGGTGTTTTTATTTGTCATAACCGCTTGCTGTATAATGAGTTATGACAATTGACGGAATGATTAGCGATGAAATGATTCGAGTTTTTGTATGCGGTTTTCGTGATTAACCGTAACAGTATCAAGCTTATTTTCGATTCTATTTATTTTAATATCGAGATTGTCGAAATTATGTTTGATTTGTCGACTATTATCAAGCACAGCCATTTCAATTGTGTCTAATCGTCGATTGATAGATCCGTGTCCTTCGGCAACGATTTTTATATCGGAGCCTAACTGTTCTAATAATACCCTTGTTTCTCGTTCGGAATCGTATCTTCTTGTAGATCTTTTGATTGGCTTTTTCTTCATGCGCTCCTCCTCCAAGGCTTGAATTTTTACTATAGCACTTTTTTTTATAAAATCAACCTTTTTATTTTATGTTTTTTTACACATTTCACCTCTGCCTTTCTGCGCTCTGATATATGTGCGCATATTTTCTATTTCATATTTACTGATTTCATTATATCCATATCGTCTCGCCCAGAAACTCTTTCGTTCATCCACAGGTTTCTGCCTGTGGAATTCTTCGTCGGAACGAAACTTTATGAAACGTGGATTCCCCATGCGGAAGCATGAGGTTTCGTGTATTATCTTTGCCGATACGGATTTTAGTGTTCTGACTATTGCAGACAGTTCTTTTTTGTCGACAGCCTCTACTAGCATGTGTACATGATTTTTATCAGTTTGTAATTCTAATACTTTGTACTTATGTCTTTCGATACATTCTGTAAATATATCTTTGACAAATTTATCTAATCGCCCCTCTAATATCGCTTTCCTGTACTTCGTCACAAACCAAATGTGGAAAAACATAAGCACCCCTCATATATATAGACAACTGAAAGGGGTGTTTTGCTGCATGTTTCTTCAAATTTTTTTAAAATAGTTTCAAAAATGTACCAGTAGTTGTCATAACATGTTGTGTGGTAAGGTGTTACGACAAAGTGAAACGTCCCCATCGGCTTCATATTTTTGAAATATTTTGGGGTTTTGGGGATTATATGTAGTAGAAGTACAGAAACTCAGGCTACAGACAATACTCTATGCATTTTTTTTGGGAGGATTTTAAGACTATTTAAAAAGTAGAACTTGGGAGTTTTTAAGTGAACACTTGGCGGTCTTCACGAAAAGAAGATTTAATATTTCCAGAGCAATCCATTGAAGGTATGGCGGATTGGAAGAAACGCCATGCCTTTTTTATTAAAGTAATCGCTTGTATAATAATATTTGCATTTATATTGTTTGATATTACATGGGCACAAGGCGGAACCCCTCTCGGCAGTGGCGCAAACGCTGTAAAAGTAAACGGCAAAGTACATCCCGATGGAATTGTAATCCCGAACGACGCAGGCTGGGCGCACGATTCGCACTTTACAGGAAGCGACGAATTCATATTTAACATACAGGACCCGCACGCGAGCCTCGCGGCGCAGCATTCAATCGTAAAGATTCTCGAATCCCTGACTGCAAACTATGACTTAAACCTGATCGCGCTTGAAGGCGCCGAGGGCCCAATTGACGTATCATTTTTACGAACCTTCCCTGACCCTGAAATCAAACGCCACGCGGCTGAATACTTGATGCGCGAAGGCCGGATGTCAGCGGGTGAATTCTACGCCATCGTATCGCAAAAACCGATAAAGCTTTATGGCATAGAAGATAGCAAGCTTTATCTTAAAAACGTCAAAGTCCTCACGAAGTTCATGGAATCAAGGCAAGGCTGCCTACCGCACATCGAAGGCGCACTCACGGTCCTGGATACGCTTACCCCAAAGGTTTATTCCAAGGACCTTGAGAAGCTAGTAGAGACAGCCACGCTACATGGACAGAATAAGATCACGTTTGTTGCATATTGGGCTGTTATTTCATCACTTATACGCAAATATAATATTAATATAGACATATATAAGAACCTACCCACGCTATTAAGGGCAATTGAAATCGAAAAAACAATAAACAACAAGGAACTCAACAAGGAAAGAAAAGAGCTCCTTGATGAGCTTGCTGGCATTCTCGCAAAACCCGAACTCGAAATCCTCGTAAAGAAGTCCCTCGCTTACAAAACAGGCAAGATCTCCCAAAATGATTTTCATAAGTATGCCATGGAGCTTGCGGGGAAGAAGAATTTCGACTTAAGCAAATATCCGAATCTTACAGCCTTTACCGATTACATCCTATCTTATGAAAATATAGATTTCATGCTGCTTTTCCGCGAGGTAGAACAAATTGAGACGCATCTAAGAGAAAGCCTATTCCGAAATGATGAAGAAATAGCCCTTTATAATTATACAAAAGCAGTACGCACCACAAAGAAGCTATTTGACATCGCGATAGGCAACGATGACTATGACTTCATCCTGAACAAGAAAGAATACTTCCAAAATGACAAGTTAGGCGAATTCATAAGCAACGCCTATCAAAAGTACGGCCTTAAGCATGCAGGAAATTACAACATAGATCTCGTATTCAATAAGCTTGATGATGGCGCTGAGCTTTACAATGTAGCCCAAATGCGTAACGATGCCATGGTTTCAAACACAGTAAAAGCCATGCAGCTTAATAACGAAGGTGCTGCAGCACTCATAACCGGTGGTTTCCACTCAAAAGGCTTAGCAGAGCTTATACGCGAAAAGAAGCTTTCATATTTAATCATAATGCCGAAATACGAAGGCGGGCACGAGAGGCCATACATAGCCGTTCTTACACAAAAGACTAAGCCCTATGATGAACTTCTCGAAACCGGCGAATACATGCTCGCGGTTAAGGCATTCTGCTGGGATAGCGACACAGACAAAATGGCGGATGTAATAATGAGAAACGCCGTAGATATGTACAAAAGGGGCCTGACAGATGAGAAAAAGATAGAGTTTGTAAGAAACCACTGTAAGGGATTTTTACCGCTTTTTGATCAGTACGAAGAGGCCAGAGCGCAGTGGATAGCAGAAATGGAAGAAAGAGCGCGCCTGGATCCCGGAAGAATGCCTAAAACGCCTGTTACAAAAAAGGACTTTTACGCCATATACGGAATAGAGGCGGATGCGGAAGGTAATCCTGAGCTGGATGAAACCGGCGAGATTAAAGTTCAACTGGAAAAGCAGCCATCGGTTGAACAGGTAACCGTAAATGGCACAGAGGTTTTCGTTGTAACTTACCAGCTAGGTAGCAGAAGATATACCGGCTGCTTCACAGTAGACAAAAAGGGTAATATAAACCTCCTCCGCGGCAATAAAGCGAGAGATGCTAAAGAACTCCTGGGCAAGAGAAAGGGAAAGAGGAGAATTGGCCTTGAAGGAATTGAAGCACCCGAAGTAGCACCCATCGTGCTTGAAGAAATTGATCTTAGCACACCAAGAGAGATAAAAAAAATTAAGTTGCTCTTGGGAGAGGGCCTTGCCCAAGTAGATGAGGGAGCAAGAGAAGAGTTTGTTGCACAAACTGCTGACAGATTCAATAAACCCATAGAGTCAAAAAGCGATATACGAAGAGCCCACCGCGCTTTCACCCAGATAGCAAACAGAAAAGGTTACAACTTAGGAAAGATTGATGAAGAAGGATTCACACAATCTATCCTCCCAATGATACAAGCAAAGATCGCAAGGGCGCCGGTATCAGAAGCGCCGCTATTAGCTAAACCGATTGCTAAGGCTATTGAGGTTGCAAAGACAACGGTTCCGGAAGAAGCCAGGGTATCGCTCCCCAAAACTACAATAGAAGTAACCGAAAAACCAGTAACGGTGCCCGTAGAGCAAACAGGAGCGCTTCCCGAAAAAATATTCGAAGAAGTCCCGGTAAAGGGTGTAATTGGAGTTTTAGCGTGGGATAAGGTGAAAGGTTTCTTTGGTAAATTCATTTCTAAAGAAAGATATGAAAATTTAATTGTTCCGGCTCTCGAATTAGCATATCCGCTCCTTGGTCTCACGGCCTTATCGCTTATACAGCGAACAGGTTTTGTTGGGGTAGCAAGCCTTGCTCTATTTTCCTGGCCGGTAGTTATCGCGCTCATAGTAGTGGGCGTTCTTTTTGTCGGAAGTCACCCTAAAGCAGTGGGCGCTATAATCGAAAAGCTTACGGCCCGTGCGCCGTCGTATGATATCCAACCTCTTACCAAAGAGTTTACTCAAGACCCGCAATATAAAGACGCGCTTCACGCGCTGGTTAATACGCTCCCACATCCACCTGAAAATCCGGAGATGATGTTTGCTGATGCGTGGGAAGCCGGTGAAAACGACCAAGCCCAAGATCGAGAGTTTTACGCAAAGTGGGAACATAGTCTTGTGGTCTTAGATAAATCAGGCCAACCAATAGGGATGCTAGTAGCATATGAACGCCCTGCCGGAGAAAGGGAAGGATTAGATAATATATCTTTATTCATCCATGCTTTGGTTGTGAATCCGGATCATCAGAACGAAGGCATAGGCACAAAGTTGATGAAAACGGCAGCTGGGCATTTACAAAACACAGGTTTTACAGAACTTGAACAGGATTATGATGGCCATCCGTTAATGTCTTTGCAGGCAGGTACTCAGAATTTTGAGGTCCAAAGGTTATACGAAAGGTTAGGATTTAAACGCGTTGGAATGGCAGGAGACTATGCCCATGTGTATCAAACCGATGTTTCCGAGATAGCCCCATACTCTTTGAAAGACGCAATCATACCAGCATCAATCGCAGGATTCCGGCTTGCACTCGCTCTTACTTTAGGACTTCTTCTCGGCCCGGGCCTAACAGCACTTATTACTTTCATAGTTCTAGATTACACGTTCCACGCAGGCTTAAACACGCTCGCCGACTTTCTTAAAAGAGGTTACGGTGTAGAGTTGGCGAAAGGGGTATCAAGCGTATTCGAATTTCTTATCCATATAATAATTCGCCGCTGGACATCCTCAACACAAGTGCATCCGGAGTACCTTGATCCAGTTTTTGCCGCAAATAACATTGTGCCATCGTTTAGTCCTTGGCTTTTTATGCCTGAAGGAGAAAGAACGGCTGGTGTTCCTTTGCCGCTTAGATTGCAGATCCAAAGCATAACCCCTGACCTCTATGATAAACTTGCTGACCTTGGCCTACAAGACCGATACACAACCGTTCATTTAATGTCCGTACAGCCGGATGCTGATTCTCCGAAAGTTCAGCTCAATTTATGTGCTCCGGACAATGAAGTTAGGGCATTACTCGAAAATCCCATAATTTATGATACATTACGCAGGCTTGATATAAAAGGCCCTATAACATTACATCTTGGGTTTGGAATAGAAAGCTTCACAGAAGCGGCAGGCGTGCCTAGTGCAACATCTCCGGCGTTATCAGAAGAAGAAATTATGCGAAGGGTCGTGCAGAATGTGGAATTGCTGAGACAAAAATTAGAAGAAAATGAATTTGGCGACAAGGAAATTCTTTTAGAAAATATTGCTTACTTCGAAGGCACCGAAACTGTAGTAAGACCTGATTTCATTCTAAAGGTAGCTGAGGCAGCCGGATGTGGTCTATTGGTAGACCTTGGGCATGTCATAATCAATGCTCAGCACTTCGTACAGGAACCTATCGAATATCTGCGAGAGCTAGTAAACCCAGAGACGATAGGATTAGTAGTAGAAGTGCACATATCCATTCCTGCCTATCGCGAAGGAACGCAAGATTTTGTGCATGGCGGTTGGTACGGCACACCTTATGGTTCCTTCTCACAGGATACACCCGGATCGCAGGAAGTTAAGAGGCTTTTGCAATACATAGTTGGACTACGCAAGGCTACCAATACAGGCAGAGAGTTGGTAGTGAACTTCGAAACAGAAGATGATCTTTCAAGGCAGGATGTAGCTAAGCTAGCGGAAGTGTTAGAAGAAGAAGGCATAGGACCAGAAGGGCCAACCCTCACCACCCCCGCAAACCGCCAAAAAGCCATAGCCTACTACAAGGAAAGGCTCGGAGAAGATGCGTGGAATAACTTAAGTAAAACCCAACAGGAACAACTAATCGGCCAATACGCCGCAAAGAAAGAACGTAAAGACATATTCCGTGACCCCATAAAGTTCCTGAAAGAACACGAAAAAGTACCCCTAATACAAGGCATAATAAGAGCACTAGGCTTAATAGCAATACTCCTTGCTACATGGTCTCCTATATTAATACGTCCACTCATAAATAAAAGAACCTTCCTCCGCTACTCACTAACATTAAATACGAACTTCCACCGTCTCTATAACGACCTTGCTGTAAGATTTGGATGGGGGATGCTGGCAAAATCTAAAGATATTGGGGAACCCGGGCAACCGAAACTCGACATCACAGATATCGGAACACCTGGTACACACGCCTTAGACTATCAAAATCAGTATACAAGGCCTAGGACTACCTATGCGAAGAATGTGGGAAGATTCACAGCGCTTACATATACAGGTAATGAATTTACAATAGCTGAAAAGGGCCAGAATGCAACAAATGCGGATAAAGCGTTTATGAATAGGATAATAGAGATTACGGATAATGCGCGGCTACAAAAGTTTATGCAGCAACACACCGAAGAGCTGGGTGATGTAAGAATATATCTTCTAGAACCCGCAGAAGAAAGGACCGCATTACACCCGCATTTTCTTACCGTAGTGGGTAAACAATTTGACATTGCCGGCGCAGGGACAAGCGGTGGGAAGGAACAAGCTGTTTATATGACAAGAGCGGCCTTCAACGATTTAGATGTGGAACTGCTTGCCGATATTTTGATCAACCAAATGACGCTTGCTATAGCGCGTTATAGTACATGGCGCAGCGGCGTTGAATTTCTACCCGGTAATCCAAATAGTACAAAAGTAAGGGCTATCCTAGACCGGGTAAGAGCGGATGACATGATTAAAGCGGAATTAAAAAAAGTGCATCAATACGACATGGCGCTTGATAAAAAATACGCCATCGGGCCGAAAAAATACAATGAAGTAGTTGAGCTGCTGCAACTTATAAAAACTAAGATGGGCGAATTCGCTCCGGCTATTACAAATTACCAAAGAGGACTTAGGTTTAAAGAGGCGCTAGAACAACATGATTATGACAGTGCAATACTATGGTGGGGGTTGATCACGTTTGAATTAAGGGAACTGACATTGGAAGACATGGAAGAATCCAAAAAAATACTTTCACTATCCGCCGCGCAGCGTTTACTGGAAGTAGCCGCTGATATAAACGAACGATTCGGTAGATATATCATGGATCACGGAATATATAACCGGGAAGGAGAAGAGTACGGTATAGCTGTCGGGCGGGTAAGAGTGGTTGATGATCTTTCCAAAATTGATGAAGAATTTGCAAACGCAGAAGGCGATGAGATATGGGTTATCCCGTATCCTCCCGTCAGGATACCAGAAATTCCGGGGATAGGTTGCATTATTAGCATAGCAGGAAATAGGCACGCTATAGATACAGCAAAGGAACAATGTATACCCCTTGCAGTTATACCAAATGCCACTAAGTTGCTGCGGGACTTCAATGATCATATGGGCATGCTTCGCGTGGATAGAGATAGGGCTGTAAGATTCAGAAATGCTTTTGAAGGAGAAGAAGGTGCGCCCAGGACAAGGTCACGTATAGATGTCAAAGTTCCGAAGGCAAGGGTAGATGGTAGGCCTATATATAGGTTAAACGATATCGATGAAAATTTTGTCACATTCGTGGGCTCAAAGGCTGCAAATCTTGGAAAAATGATCAGTGGTGACGTAAAAGTCCCCGAAGGCATAGCGCTTGCGTACTCTTTCTGGGATGCGTTTAAGCGGCATAATAATTTAGACGAAAGAATAGCCGAGATAAGAGATAAAATAAAAACCGAGGGCAAGGAAATTATAACAGAGGAGGAAGAGCTGCAAGCGGTGCTTCAGGAAATAAAAGATTTAATCATAAGCGGAGAATTTCCTGAAGAGTTAAAAGATCAATTATTTCCATATATTAATGAAATGCGCCAAACATACGGCGCTAACACATTATTCTATATAAGATCAAGTTTTAATTTTGAAGACCTTACTGAAAAAACTACAGCCGGACACTATGATTCTTACCCTGACGAAAATTTTCTGGACACAAGTTCCGATGAAAACATCCTTGAAGCAGTCAAAATGGTATTTGCTTCGGCATGGAACGAAAAAGCGTTCAGGGCAAAAGTAGGAAGCGGAATCA
Source organism: Candidatus Omnitrophota bacterium (assembly GCA_013203315.1). GTDB lineage: Bacteria > Omnitrophota > Gorgyraeia > JABMRN01 > RBG-13-46-9 > JABMQJ01. Next base: position 119,118 of record JABMQJ010000026.1, read on the forward strand.
AGGATAGCGACGTTCTGCCAGGCGTTATTATACAAGTACCGGTAAAAGCGCGTTTTGCAGGAACGATGTATACGGCAAGCCCATATTCTTATAGCCGTAATGAAATGGCTATTATGGCAAGTCATGGGCAGGGTGCGGCGGTTGTGGGTGAAGAGGGAAGGCCTGCCGAAGTAATCGTCGACAAAATAACACGAAGAATTACAATAAGGCAAAGAGAGTCATGGAAAGACATTGAACACCATGTTGCTGATGGAAAAATCGAAGTTGTATACGTTACTACGGAAGAAAGGCAAGGAGAAATATTTACAGAAGAATTGGTCAATCGCCTGAAAGAAGAAGGGGAAAGAGTAGAAGCCCTTTATGACTTTAGGCCCCAGGACATAGAGTGGTGTTACGACACCGAAGGCAATATATGGTTTGTGCAAACAAGGCCTGCGAAGACGGAAAAGCTTCCCGCAGAAAAAATGATAGACGATGCAATATTAGACCTACTTGCGGAAATTGACGAGAGCGAACTTTTCGCCATCAAACAGGCCCAGCATAATCTGGATTTCGAAACCTTATTAACGCACCTCTACCCGGATGAAACTTCTCATGAGCTCGGGAAAGATCCGGCGCGCTATGCGGAGAGGTTAGTTTCAGCGCGGTGCTTGGCGTCTATGGCAGATAATGGCGAGGCTATAGATCAGGTGACGTTAGATCAGGTACAAAGGATAATTGATTTATTTGAAGAAGACGGCGGTATCAGTGTCAATTTCCATGATCCGGCTTGTTCACCGCAGCTTCAATATTTCTTAAGAGGGGTAGGCCTTGCAAGCCACAACAGCGATATTCAAGCTAAAGTAAAAAAATTCTTTATCAAACTAGGAACGATCAATACAATCCAGCTATACCATTTAATAAATTTTGAAACGGCAAAAGCACTGGTGGCCTATGGAAATTATGATGCTGCTTTGAAAAAACTAAGAAAAGCGTCGCTTGTTGTAGAATTCCCGGGCATTGCCGACAGGTCAATAAAGATTCTGGGAACAATACCTACGGAATCATCCATCAAAATGTTGGAGAAGTTTAGCGAATCTGAAAAGGCATCTGGCTGGATTAGGGAGTTTGCAAGAAGGGCTATTGATTGGTTAGAGAACCAGATGGCGCAAGAAACCGGCCCCTCAACCCTCACTACCCCCGCAACCCGCCAAAGTGCTATATCTTACTACATCGAAAGATTCACCCAAGCTTGGTGGGATGCAAAGAGTAATAAAGAAAAAGAACTCCTGATCGGCCAATACGCCGCAAGAAAAGAACGTAAAGACATATTCCGTGACCCCGTACGGTTCCTGAAAGAACACGAAAAAGTACCCCTAATACAAGGCATAATAAGAGCAGTAGGCTTAATAGC
>JABMQJ010000027.1 GCA_013203315.1 Candidatus Omnitrophota bacterium
ATTGTAAAGTTAAATGACCAAATTGAAACACTCAGAGAATCCAAAGATGACACAATAGCAAGTCTTAAAAGCAAACTAAGTTTGCTTGAGCAGTCCAAAAAAGAAGAGGTCGCGGCCACTTTAAAAGCGGAAATGGCTTCTGCCAAAGGTAGGGAGAATATCCTTAAGCAAAATATTAGAGAGCTTGAGGAATCCAAGGCGTCCCAGGAAGCCACGTTTCAGGAGTCGACCAGACGCGTAAAAGAGTATAAACGAAGCAGGGAAACCGTAAAATCTCTCGAACTCGAACTCGCAAACTTAGAAAAATCCAAGAAAGATGAAATTGCGAAGTTGAATGACCAAATTGAAACGCTCAGGGAATCCAAAAAAGACGAGCTGACAGAATTAAAGCGCCAGGTTGAGAGGCTTGAAAAATCAAAAAAGGATGCTGCAGCCAAGCTCAAAAACTTGGGGCGACCCGAAAAAAAACAAATAGAAAAACTTAAAAGCGCCCTCCAAAATCTTTCGAAAGAAAAAGCAGAAATGGAGGCGCTGCTTAACGGCGATATCGCATCTCTTGAAGATACCGTGATATCCTTGAAATCAAGCCTGGCAAACCTGACAAAATCAAAAGAAAATACCTCAACAGAATTTAAGAATAAAGTGATTGCGCTGGATCAGTCCAAAAAAGAGAAAATTACCGAATTAAACCAAAAACTTGCCGCGCTACAGAAAGAAAGGGCAAAAACTAAAACCGCACACGACACCGAACTCGCACTTCTTAGGAAAAAAGAAAGGGCTCTTACAGACGAACTCGCGGACCTTAAAAAATTCAAGGAAAACGCAATGGCAAGGCTCGAAAAAAGCCTAACAAGCCTTAAGGAATCTAAAGAAACCCAGGTAACCAGGCTAAAAGATAAATTGACTTCCCTGGAACAGTCAAAGAATGCAGAAATCGCCGAACTGAACCAAGAACTTGTTGAGGCACATAAAATAAATGCAAATGCCGAATCTAAGTTAAAAACAGAGCTTTCACTATGGAAAGAAAAAGAGCGTGCCATTAAAGCAGAACTCGCAGATTTTAAGAAATCCAAAATCATTATAGCCGAACCAAGCAGAGAACTTAATGCGTTGCGTGAAGAAAAAGCAAGTAACGAATCTAAGCTAGAAGCAGAAATTTTATTTTTGCAAGAACTAGAACGCTCTCTTAACGATGAACTCGCGGATCTTAAGGAATCCAAAAAAGCAGCTATAGCTGCTCTAAACAATAAGCTTGCCTCAGTAAGCGCTGGAAAATCAAAAATAGAATTTCTCCTAAATGATGAAATCGCAGCTCTGAAAGAGCGGAATAAGATCTTGGAGGAAAAATTAAGAGCGCGCGAGTAATCCGTAAAATATCATAACCAACAAAAATTCACAAAAACGTAAAAAAGAATTATTGCGGTAATCATGAGTAAAATTTACGACCAATATAGGGACTTTGGAAAAAATAAAAAAGATGAAAAGGCAGGAAACGATTCCGTAGTGCAGAAAAAGATTTCTATGCTCAAAAACGAGATTGAGGAAGTAAAGAATACAGAAAGCGCGCTTGCCAAGGAGAATGAAGAAAATAAAGCGCAATTAGACAGCATAAAAAAAATAATAGACGGATATTGTGAAAAGATGAAAGGGCTAAGCGAAGAAAATAAAGAATTACGCGAATATAAAGATAAATATAACGCGCTAGAAAACCAGCGCGGCACGATAAAACAACCAGAGTCTGAATTAAAAAAGAAGATTGTTTCTCTGGAGAAAGAAATTAAAGATAAAGATGAAATAATAAAAACCTCCCAGCCCCAAGCCGCATGGGACCCGGAACAGGAGCGTCTTATGATCGTATGGTTGCGTTCGTCGCTGGAGAGTGAACAAAAAACCAGTGAGATACTTAAAGAAAAAATAAAAAAGCTAGAGACACAAATTGAATCTTTAAAAAGTAAAAAATCTGAGTGATAAAAGGTATTTCTTACTGATAAACCATGTTGTATTCAAATTTGACAAAAATAATGGAAGAGAATCCGATCGTAATATATGTCGGCTTAATCGTAACGGGAATAATATTACTTGTGGCGGGCATCAGCTTGGTGTTTAAAGCGCTTTTTAAAGGGAAAAGCCGGTATCCTGTCTTAAGTGATCCGCCTAAAGACGCGATAAAGAGTGAAGCGACACTTATTTTATCAGAGGATAAAAAATCTGAAAATAGACCGGGTGAGAACGAATCAACCATGGACAATTTGCGTAAAAAGCCCGAGATCATTACGAAAGAAAATACTGCTTTATGGGAAGATGAGACAGAAAGCGCAAAGGCTGAATTGTCAGATATAAAAAATAGACTTGTCGGACACAGGAAAATATCACAAGATATAAAACTACAAATCGCAGAAATCACAGAAGGTATTCCGCGTCTCCAGGAGGCAGCCGGAGATATCGCGGAAAATGCCGAATCAAAATGAGCAGAAGATTCAAAATATTATTTGAGGTACTATTTGGGACATTGCTGATAGGCCTTTCTTTTTTCTGTTTTGGCTTAGCCTCATATCTTATATTCAAAAATGAAATAGTCGCCGGTGCTGCGGAAAAAACACAAATAAAAAAAATTGAAGAAGTTCATCCTAGACTCAGCCCCGAACCCCGCGCTCTCCCCAGCCCCGAACCCCGCGCTCTCCCCCGGAAAACCCGAGATAAGACGGGTATCTTGTGGATTGACAAAAAGTCATCAAGGTACATGTTAAACCTGGGCAGCTCTGACGGTATTCACATCGGCGATAACCTTGATATTTACGACCGCGACGGCAATAAAGCAGGGCGCGTTAAAATAGTAACTTTGCTTGATTTGGTATCTTATGCCGAACCCACTAAGGCAGACCAGAAGCTTACCGGCAACTATTATGACGCAGTTTTAATAGAAGCCAGTCAATAGAGCTAAATCTAAATACAGACACATGAAGGGTGCGTAGTGGGCATAATTCTTCCGCCTCTTTACCAGATGGAGAACCATACGTAAGTGAAAAAAGAAAAAAATATTCGCGAAGAACAAAAACTAAATTTTTTTGAAAAATACCTGACACTTTGGGTTATAGGCTGTATCGGTTTGGGTATTCTGCTTGGAAAAATATTTCCGATGATAGCCATCTCGCTAGACAAAATTTCCATTTATCAAGTGTCAATGCCGATAGCGATATGTCTCTTCTTCATGATGTATCCTATCATGGTAAAGATCGATTTTGCGGAGGTTATTAAAGCGGGAAAAACACCTAAACCCGTTCTTCTTACCTTATTCGTGAACTGGTGCATTAAGCCTTTCACCATGCTCGCTATTGCGACTCTCTTTTTGGGAGTAATTTTTAAGGGTTGGCTTCCCGGAGTCGAAATCGTTAAAGGGGGCCAGGAAGTAGAATTATACAGGTCTTATATTTCCGGATGCATTTTATTAGGTATTGCGCCTTGCACGGCGATGGTTCTTGTTTGGGGGCATTTATCCGGGGGCAATAATGGGCATACGCTGGTCATGGTAGCGATAAATTCTCTAACAATGCTATTTCTTTACGCTCCCCTGGGCGGATGGTTACTCGGAGTGAATAAAATGCCCATACCGTGGCAGACAATCGTTCTATCCGTTGTGATTTACGTCGGTTTGCCGCTTTTTCTCGGTTATCATTCACGTAAACTTATAATTGCAAAAAAAGGCTTTGAATGGTTTGAAAGAAAATTCGTACATCGCCTGACGCCTGTGTCTATAGGAGCGCTTTTAATTACGCTTGTCCTCCTTTTTTCATTTAAAGGAGAATTAATTGTTAAGCAACCGCAGATAATTTTTCTAATCGCCGTACCACTTTTCATACAGACCTGTCTTATTTTTGTCGTAGCGTATGTCGCGGCGAAATGGTTAAAATTGCCATACAGGGACGCTGCTCCGTCTGCGCTTATCGGCGCAAGCAATCATTTTGAAGTTGCCATTGCTACTTCTGCGATGCTTTTTGGGCTGTCATCCGGGGCATCCCTGGCCACTGTCGTAGGGGTACTGATCGAGGTACCGGTTATGCTCATGTTAGTAAGGGTGTGCTTGAAAACCAAGCATATATTTGCCGGGCAGGGGAGGACAAATGGCTAAACCAATAAAAACCATGCTTTTATACGGAAGAATTTCAGTCTTTGAGCGATTGGAAGCCAACCCCGCAAGTATAAAAAAAGTATTTTTACAGGACAATATTTCTCTTCCAAATACAGAAAAGTTGATAAGAGAAAACAATATCCCTTTTGAGCGCCTGAAATCTCACGATCTTAAAAAGCTCAAACCCGCTAAGGACCTTCAGGGGATAGTCGCAAGGATTGATAAATTCAGATACGCTTCCTTCGAAGGCTTGCTTGATCAGGTACAAAATAAAAAAGTATCCCTCATTTTTTTAGATAGAATTAATGACCCGCAAAACTTCGGCGCTATCGTGCGAACCCTGGCTTGTTTTGGCGGGTTTGCCGTTGTTATACCTCAATTTAATGCTTGTGGAGTAACAGAGGCAGTGTTGCATGTGGCTTCCGGTGGCGAGAATTATGTTCCCATATCAATGGTGCCCAATCTTTCGGCTGCTATAATGAAGGTAAAAAAGATCGACTGCCAGATTGTGGGAGCCGAAGCGAGTACTGACGCTACCAGCGTAGACGCAACTTCTTTTTCGTTCCCCTTAGGGCTTGTCTTAGGCTCTGAAGGCGAAGGGATCCGTTATGGCATACAAAAACACCTGGATTCAAAGGTGCAGATTCCCATGAAGGGGGCCGAGCTGTCTTTTAACGTCGGCATAGCCTGCGCTATTTTTTGTTATGAAATATCTAAGCAAAGAAAAGGATTGGAGTGATGCGCAAAACCAAAAGTTCATCTCCGGAAACCATAGTCGATTTCATTGCCGAAGTGGGGCTTCTTAAAAGGACCAACCGTTCAGGCTGGTCGGTTTTGGGAATAAAAAATGCAGAGTCAGTTGCTGACCATAGTTTCAGGTGCGCCGTAATCGGGTTTTTCTTAGCGCGCATGGAAAAAGCCCGCGCGCATGAAGTACTTCTTATGACACTATTTAACGATATCCACGAAACCCGCATCACCGATTTACATAAAATGGCCCAACGCTATATTGATGCCGAGAAAGTTGAAGATGCCTCATTTGATGAGCAAATGAAATCTTTACCAGTTGATATTAAAAAAGAATTAATAGAATCACGTAAGGAATATAAAAAGCAGCGTACCAAAGAGAGCATTATTTCCCGGGATGCCGATATCCTGGAGTGTCTTATCCAGGCAAAAGAGTACCGGGATCACGGCTATCGTAGTGCGTCGAAGTTTATGAAAAAAGCGCCGAAGTTCCTTAAAACGAAAAGTGCAAAACGCCTCTGGGAACTGGCAAAAAAGCGTGATTTAGACAGTTGGTGGTTTAAACTAAGCGGGTTTAAGAGATTGTAAAATGTAATGGTTCGACCAAAGGAGGTATAATGTCACAATCACCGCAGCAAACAAAAGTTTCGTTTGACGGGCTGGGCATCGCTCCCAAGATGCTAGAAATATTGGACCATATGAAGTTTATTCATCCTACGCCGATTCAACACAAGGCTATTCCTATCGGAATAGAAGGGAAGGATGTTATCGGCGTTGCTCAGACCGGGACCGGTAAGACGCTCGCCTTCGCTATTCCCATCATCCAGCACCTTTCCCAGAGAAAAGGGCGCTCTTTGATTCTTGCGCCTACCAGGGAGCTTGCTCTCCAGATTAATGAGACATTTGGGAAGATAGCTCCGACATTTGGCGTGAGGACGGCCGTTATTATAGGCGGAGCGTCCATGCATATGCAAATATCGGCACTCCGAAGGAACCCACGCGTTATAATCGCGACGCCGGGACGCCTTGTCGACCACATAAGCCGACGCACGGTCCTGTTAGCGGACGTAAGTGTTTTAGTGCTTGATGAAGCTGATCGCATGCTTGATATGGGGTTTATGCCGCAGATAGAACGTATCTTGAAGGTTATCCCAAGAAATAGACAGACGATGCTCTTCTCGGCGACAATCCCCGGGGAAGTTGTGAAGATAGCAGCTGCTTACATGAAGCTTCCCGTTCATGTCGAAGTCGCGCCGTCCGGAACCGCGGCAGAAGGCGTAGTTCAAGAATTATTTATTGTTAAAAAAGACGCGAAAAAGCAGCTCTTGTTAAAATTGCTCGAACAGTATCGCGGAGCGGTACTTATCTTTTCCCGAACGAAAATGGGCGCTCGGAAAATTAACCGGCTTCTGAGAGGCGCGGGCCATAAAGCCGCTGAGATTCATTCGGATCGTTCGCAGAGCCAGCGCAAAGAGGCGCTCGAAGGCTTTAAGTCCGGCAGATACAGGATACTTGTCGCTACTGATATAGCGGCCAGGGGCATAGACGTTGTTGGTATAGAGCTTGTTCTTAACTATGATATCCCGGAAGATACGGAAAATTACGTACATCGCATCGGACGCACGGGACGCGCCGGCCACGAGGGACGGGCCGTATCTTTTGCTACGCCTGAGCAAGGCGGCGACGTTCGCAGTATTGAAAGACTTATCAAAACCGCGCTGCCTATAGCTTTGCACCCCGAGTTCCCGCAAGAAAGATTTACTCACTATTCTTCGATTCGGCCGCAACGTTCCCAGTTTCACGCGAGAAGGGATAAGCAAAGAAGACGAAGGAAACGCCATCAATCCGGACATAATTTTCATCGAACGTAGGCGATAAAACTCAAGTCATGAAATATAAATTTGCAACCGCAATAAATTGCATAGATGGGAGAACTCAAAAGCCTGTAATTGATTTTGTGAGAAGAAAATTCTCAGTCGATTATGTGGACATGATAACAGAGCCCGGTCCTGACAAGATTTTAAGTGAAAATAAAAAATCCGGAATTGTTAAATCAATTAAAGATCGCGTGACGATCTCCATAGAAAAACATGAATCAAAGGTTATTGTTATTGTAGGGCATCATGATTGTGCGGGAAACCCTGTAAATGAAAAAACGCATCAGACGCAGATAAAAAAAGCCATTCAGAATGTTGATAATTGGAATTCAGGAGTGCCGGTTTTTGGGATATGGCTAAATAAAGGTTGGAAAGGAACTTTTTGCTCCATGGTACTGTCTAATATAGCATGAAGAACGTGTTGAAAAAGATATATATATTAAGTTTTCTACTGATATTATTAAGTGCGAAGCTCTCTTATTCCGAAGAAGGAATTGCTTGGGAGGAGTGCGTGCGCATAGCTATCGGAAATAACCCGGAATTGATAGCAGCTTCCGAAAGGGTTAAACAGGCAAAAAGCGAGATGGATATTGATTTAAGCTCAATACTTCCTCAGGTAGACAGTGAAGCAAGTAGTAAAAGAGGAAAAGCTTCGGGCAGAAGTACAGCAAATACTCATTCCTACGGTGTAACCGGTAAGCAATTAGTTTTTGACGGATTTAAGACATCCAGCGAAGTGTCCAGCGCGTACAAAACCATTCAGGCCGAAGAGTATAATTACACCGTTAAATCTTCTGACATAAGGTTGAATTTGAGAATGGCTTTTGTGAGCCTTTTGAGAGCCGAAGAGCTTGTAAATATTGCAAAGGAAATCGCCCGTCGCAGGCATCAAAATCTTGAACTTATTAAATTACGATACGAAGGCGGAAGAGAACATAAAGGGGCGCTCTTAACTGCCGAAGCGGACATGGCGCAGGCAAAATTTGAAATTGCACAAGCCAAAAGAAGTATTTCATTAGCACAAAGAGAATTATTCAAAGAACTCGGCCTTACTAGAGTGAAGTCAGTAAAAGCACTAGGAGAATTTATCCTTAAGAGAGATTATAGCACTAAGCCGGATCTGGATTTCCTTGCGAACACTACCCCGTTTCTCCAGGAACTAATAGTAAAAAAAGAAGCTACGCGTTATGATTTTCAGTCTGAAGTAGCTGATTTTTTTCCGAAAGTTTACATGAACGCATCTTTAGGGAAAACAGGCAATAGTTTTTTACCGCGAAACGAGGAATGGTCTGCCGGTGCGTCGATATCGTTACCGCTATTTGAAGGCGGAAGCCGCATAGCGGAAGTCTCTAAGGCCAAATCCCAACTTAATGAAGCAGAAGCTGATGAACGAAGCGGAAGAGACAGTGTGTTAGTTACGCTAGAGAGGGCATGGAAAGATCTTCAAGATGCGACAACGAATGTTTCCGTGCAGAAAAAATTTCTTAAGGCTAATGAAGAACGCGCAAAAATAACCAGAGTCCAGTATTCAACCGGGCTGGCTTCATTTAACGATTGGATAATTATAGAAGATAATCTTGTCAAATCTCAAAAAGCATATTTAAACACAGAGAGCGATATGTTAATTGCTGAAGCCTACTGGATTCAGGCAATAGGAGGAACCTTAGAATATGATTAAGAATAGAATAAAAACAATAGCAATTGTAGCGTTTCTAATAATTGTTACTGTATTGTTTATCCGATGGAAGCGCGGAGACCCCGAAAGCAATATTAAAACAGGGATAATAAAACCCATTATCGGAGATGTCGCCATAATGGTTACCACTACAGGGGTAGTTGAGCCCCAAAACAGACTTGAGATAAAACCCTCTATAGGGGGAAGGATTGATGAAATCATAGTCAAGGAAGGGGATCATGTTAAAGAGGGCAAGATTATGGCATGGATGAGCTCAACAGAAAGAGCTGCGCTCATAGATGCCGCGCGTCCACAAGGGGATGAGGTTTTACGTTACTGGGAAGACGCTTACAAAAAGACGCCCATTATTTCGCCGATCGATGGAGAGGTGATAGTTCGGGCTGTCGAACCCGGACAGACCGTTACGACAGCAGATGCCGTTTTGGTCTTATCAAACCGGCTGGTGGTAAGCGCCCAGTTTGATGAAACGGATGTTGGCAGAGTTAAAATAGGGCAGGAAGCATTTATAACACTCGACGCATACCCCGATCTTAAGATAGAGGGCACCGTTGACCATATAGCGTATGAATCGGAAATCGTTAACAACGTTACCATATATAACGTGGACATACTCCCGAAAAATATGCCTGAAATTTTTCGTTCGGGTATGAGTGTTACCGTTGAAATCATAGAAAAAAAGAGAACCGGTGTCATAACGATACCTTCAATTGCGATTCATTATGATAAAGAGAGGCGATTTGTATTAGTGAAAGACAAGCGCGGAAAGACTATCGAACGGGATATTGCTGTAGGATTAAATGACGATAAGGACGCTGAAATAATCTCAGGCCTGACAATAGAGGATAGTGTTGTTATTCAAGATGCTAAGTATCTGCCAAAGAGAAAAAGTTCGGGAACAAACCCGTTTATGCCTTCCAGAAAAAGATGATAGAACTAAAGAACATATATAAGACTTACGGCAAGGGCGATATCGCTATCGGTGCCTTAAAGAACGTTTCCCTTAATATTGCTCAGGGCGAATTTGTAGCGATAATGGGAGCATCCGGCTCCGGCAAGTCTACGCTTCTGCACGTATTGGGATTTTTAGACAGGCCCGACAAAGGTTCGTACAAGATCTCCGGGACCGACATTTCAACATTGCCGGATGATCAGCTGGCGCATTTAAGGAGTAAATTAGTCGGTTTTGTGTTTCAACAATTCCATCTGTTGCGCAGGACGAAGGCGCTGGAAAATGTGGAATTACCTCTTATATATTCCGGAAGGAAAAATATCGCTAAAAGTGCCGCTAAACATTTGAATTCTGTAGGATTGACAGGGCGCGCGACACACATACCCAGTGAATTGTCGGGAGGGGAACAGCAGAGGGTAGCAATAGCCCGTGCCTTAGTCAATGACCCGATGATCATACTCGCTGATGAACCTACCGGTAATCTAGATACCAAGAGCGAAGAAGAGGTTATGAAAATTATTAGAGAGTTAAATAACCAGGGTAAGACCATAATAATGGTTACCCACGAAAGAGAGATCGCCGAGCATGCAAAGAGGATCATAACCATGCGGGACGGCGAGATTGTTTCGGACGAGCGCAAAGATGGTAAAAATATTTCAAATAAAGGTAGCATATCGATTCAAGAGATCCTTTTCGAGACCCATTCGCATTTTGGCAAGGTCGAATTAGCGGAGCATATTCGTCAGTCGTTCCGCGCTATTTTATCGAACAAGGTAAGATCCTTGCTTTCGATGCTCGGAATCCTCTTTGGCGTTGCCGCGGTTATAGCGATGCTTGCGCTTGGCCAGGGGGCCAAGGAGTCCATGGAGGAGAGAATTAAGACCATGGGCTCTAATCTTCTATCAATACAAATTGGCTCTACGAGAGTAAGGGGTGTGTCAGGAGCGTCAGGTTCCGTGGCGCGGCTTACCGCAAGAGATGCGGAGGCCATTGGGGAATTAAGGCCTTTGGTGAAAAGGGTCAGCGGCACCGCGAGCGGAAGCGGACAGGTCGTCTACAAGAATGAAAACTGGAACACAAGGATAGAAGGCGTCGATTTCGATTACGGCGAAATGCGCGCTACGATACCGGAAATCGGCAGGTGGTTTACTAAAGTAGAGATTTCGCGCCGTGATAAAGTGGCAATATTGGGAACAACTATCGTCGATAAAATTTTTGGTAACAAAAATCCAATAGGCGAAATGATAAAGATAAACCGTGTTAATTTTAAGGTAATAGGCATTGCCCCGGAAAAAAGTTCGGGTGGATGGCGGGATCAAAATGAAATTGTTTATATCCCGGTCACAACAGCTATGTATAGGACCTTGGGTAAAGATTATTTTGATCGTATATATGTCGAGGCGATCGATGTGGAATCTATGGCGGAGGCGCTGAAAAGGATCAAACAGCTGATATTGAAACGTCATCGTGTATATAAGAACGAGGAAGAGTATTTTCATATACACGATATGAACGAGATGCAGGAGATGTTGACAAGCACGACACGCACAATGAGTATTCTTCTAGGCTGCATAGCCGGAATATCCCTTTTAGTGGGCGGTATAGGGATTATGAATATCATGCTTGTTTCGGTCACAGAACGTACGCGAGAAATAGGTTTGCGCAAGGCAGTTGGGGCCCGGGCTAAAGATATCATGACTCAATTCCTTATCGAGTCGATAATCATGACTTTAAACGGCGGCCTGATGGGTGTGTTGCTTGGCATAATAGCGTCGGTGTCGATGGCATTTTTTGCAGGATGGGCTACTAAGGTTACAATTTCAAACATCGTTCTCGCCGCGGCCTTTTCAATAGCCGTAGGCATGTTCTTCGGCCTCTGGCCGGCGAAAAAAGCATCCGAACTAAATCCTATAGAGGCGCTAAGATATGAGTAAGAAGATATTTCTTCGCACATTCGGCTGTCAGATGAACGATAGGGATTCGGAGTTTGTCATGGGGCTTTTGTTGGAAAAAGGCTACCTCAAAGCAGAATCCCCCGAAGAGGCGGATGTCGTTCTTTTCAATACCTGCTCGGTGAGGAAGCATGCCGAAGATAGGGCCATAAGTAATATGGGGGCGTTTTTGAAAAAGAAAAGGCGCCATTTAAAGATTTACGGAATTATAGGATGTAGCGCCCAGGCGCTGAAGAAAGGCTTGTTCGAGAGACTGCCGGACCTCGATCTTATATGCGGGACAGGGGAAATTGCGAAGCTACCCGAACTTATTGTAAAAGCGTTTCAAGAAAAAATTATTGCCGTTGGAAACATTAACAGGCCCTTGCCGGAGCTCAAATCCACATACAGGCAGGGTAAAAAAAGCACACATGTATCCATAATGCGAGGCTGCGATAATTTCTGCAGCTATTGCGTTGTTCCCTATGTGCGTGGTAGGGAACGTTCAAGAAAAGCAGAGGATATTACGAGCGAAATAAAAGATTTAGTCAGGCGCGGCATTAAAGATATTATGCTTTTAGGGCAAAACGTAAATTCTTATAAAGATAAAACATGCAATTTCGTAGAATTGTTAAAACTCGTTAACGACGTAAAGGGTATCGAAAAGATAACTTTTTTCACGAGCCATCCCAAGGATGCCACGGTCAAATTATTCGAGGCAATAAGGGATCTGGATAAGGTTCGTAAGCATCTGCACCTTCCGCTGCAGTCAGGCTCTAATAGAATTTTGAAATTAATGAATAGGGGCTACACTAGGGAAAAGTATTTAGACCTCGTTACTCGGGCAAAGCACATAATCCCGGGGCTTTTTCTCGGTACGGATATGATAGTCGGTTTTCCGTCGGAGAGTGACAAAGATTTTAACGATACGCTTGATCTAGTTAAAAAGGTGAGGTTTGATGGCGCCTATATTTTCAAGTACTCCCCGCGCGCCGGAACGGGTGCTGCCGGGATGAAAGACGAAGTGTCGGAAGATACGAAAAAAAGAAGGCACAGGACCTTGCTTGATCTGCAAAGAGAGATTTCAAAAAGGAAAAAACATGAAAAAGCTGACCGCTGTCACGCTAGCCATTCTCTTAGCCGCTAATTCGCTAGCCCAGGCAAATAATCTTTCTGCGGTGAGCTTTATTAAAAAAATAAATGTTTTATTTCTAAAAGAAGATTACAGCGGTTTAATCAAAAACGCCGAAAGTAATCTATCGCGTTATAAACTTGATAGAAACGAAAAAAGTGAAGTTTTATATCTGACAGGATTATCTTATATAAAGTTGAGTAATTTCAGCAAGGCGAGAGACTCTTTCAACAATATTTTAAAGACCAGGGGCAATGCCCTAAAACAAGACGCACATATAGGTATCGCCGATTCGTATTTTTATGGAAAAAATTTTACCAAAGCAATCAAGGCATACAAAGACGTATTGAATAAATATCCACAGAGTGACAGGCTAAGCGGAGTATATTATAACCTCGGTCTTTCGTATAAAGCAAAAAAAGATTTCGACAAAGCAAATTACTATTTCAAACAAGTTAAGAGCCGATATGGGAAAAGCTTTGAAGCCGAAAAGGTAGTGTATTTACAGGCCGCGAAAAACGGCGTGCGCCATTACATCGTTCAGCTTGTAGCGCTTAAGAGCCTGAAAAAAGCGAAAAAACTGGTCCGTCGGCTGGCGAGAAAAAAGTACGATTCTTATATCCAGAAAATTAAAAAGGGCAGAGTTACTTTATATCGCGTTCGTGCGGGTAAATTCTCTAACAAGTATTATGCGACACGGCTTCAAAGAAAATTAAGAAGAGACGGATTTTCCGCGAAGATTATCGTTGAATAGGAAGAAATAAGAAGAATTGAAAGAAAAAGTAATATTTATTGTCGGCCCCACCGCAGTCGGTAAAACTAGCCTTGCTATAAAACTTGCAAAAAAAATAAAAGGTGAGATAATTTCCGCAGATTCCATGCAAGTCTACAAGGGCATGGATATATTAAGCCAGAAACCCACGAAGCGTGAAAGGTCCGCCGCACCGCACCACCTAATAAGCTTTTTAAAAGCCTCGGATGAATATAGCGCCGCTATTTTCGCTAAAATGGCCGAAAAGAAAATCGAGGGCATAATCAAGAAAGGTAAAATACCCATCGTCGTAGGGGGCAGTGGCCTTTATATAAAAACGCTTATTGACGGAATTTTTCCTTCCAAGGGCAAGGATGAAAAGATAAGGCAAAACTTAAGGCAAATCGCCGATCGCAACGGCTCTATTTTTTTACACAATAAGCTTAAAAGGGTAGACCCTCTGGCGGCGCAAGGAATACACCCCAATGACTTAAAGAGAGTAATACGCGCGCTGGAAATATATGAGCTTGAAAAAAAGACTAAGACAAGTTTAAAGCCGAAAACCACAGGGCTTAAGGACATATATGACGTCCGCATTTTTGGTTTAAACATGAATAGGGGAAAATTATACGAAAGAATTAATAAGCGCGTAGACTTAATGTTTAAAAAAGGGATAGTTAATGAGGTTAAGAAGCTTTTACGTAAAACCTTGAGCGTAACCTCAAAACAGGCCCTTGGCATCAAGGAAATAGAGGGGTATTTCAACAAAGCCTACGATGAAACCGAAGCAAAAGACGCTTTAAAGAAAAATACGCGCAGATTCGCAAAACGCCAGCTTACATGGTTCCGCGCCGATAAACGAATTGTGTGGTTGGATATCGATAAAACAAGAGAAGCGCCCGCAACGCGCATTATACATGGGGACGTATGGAAAGAGCATTGCTTGTAACGCTAAAGCTGAAGAAGGGCAAAGAGTCGTGGAGCCCGGAGGAGAAGGCTCGTGAGCTCGCGGAACTTGCCGCTTCAAGCACGGCGGAAGTCGTGGCAGAGATGATTGTAGCTCGCGACAGGCCGTCAACCAGGCTTTTTATAGGTAAGGGTAAGGCAGAGGAGATAGCCTCGCTCTGCATGGAGAAAAACATCAGCGTCGTTATGTTCAATAACGACTTAACGGGCTCGCAGCAAAAGAATTTAGAAGAAATCATAAACGTAAAAACCATAGATCGCACGCAGTTAATCTTGGATATTTTCGCGCGCCGCGCCAAATCTAACGAAGGCAAGATTCAAGTGGAATTAGCGCAGCTTCTCTATCTTATGCCGCGGCTTGGGGAAGAAGAGGGGATCGCGCTCTCAAGACTCGGAGGCGGGATAGGGACAAGGGGCCCCGGCGAACAAAAGCTGGAGGTTGACCGAAGAAGAATAAACGATAGAATTGCCAAATTAAAAAAGGATCTGAAAGCCTTGAGCCTGCAGAGGGCGACGCGCAGGAAGCAAAGAACAAAATTTTCAATTTTAACCATTGCCATCATAGGATATACGAATTCGGGAAAATCCACCTTTTTAAACGCGCTTACCGAGTCGAATGTTTATGTGCAAAATAAACTCTTCAGTACCCTCGACCCTACCATAAGAAGCTTTCTCTTACCGAACAATCAAAAGGCGCTTTTTATTGACACGGTCGGATTTTTAAACGAGCTTCCTCACCATCTTATAGAATCGTTCAAGGGCACCCTGGAAGAAGTAGTAAATGCGGATGTCCTATTACACCTCGTTGACATAAGCCATCCAAAGGCAAAGGAAATGGAAGACGCGGTTTTTACCGTTCTCAAAGAACTTAACGTTACCGATAAGCCCATGATTACGGCCTTAAATAAAATAGACAAACTCACCGAGAACGAAATAAAAAGATTCGAAAGAACATTCGATAACGCAGTACCCATATCGGCCTTAAAGAAAGAAAACTTTCAGGCCCTTATCGATAGGATTATTATATACCTTAATAATACGGTCAAAACCTACCAAATCATACTACCCCAAAGCAAAGCTTCCCTCATAAGCGCGATATACAAAACCGGACATGTCACAAAACGCGAGTACCAGGGCGACCAGGTCCACATCGAAGCCCAACTCCCGGTCAGTTTCTACGAAAAAATCAAAAAAGAATTATAATAAGTAAGCGATGCAATTCCTTTCCCCACGAAAATTTTTGCTTCGTATTAAGAATGGTAACCGGGAGACAGGGTAGTCCTGGCGCAGCGCCTCATAAAATGTGCCATAGTCAAAAGTACCTCATCCCATCGTTCCGATGGTATTCGGCA
>JABMQJ010000028.1 GCA_013203315.1 Candidatus Omnitrophota bacterium
CAGGCCCAAGGCCCATAACCCCTGGCATAGGCGAGGGAGGAAGACATCCGATAACCCCTGGCATAGGCGAGGGAGGAAGGCATCCGAGACCAAAGCCAAGGCCAATAGACCCGGTAGTCTTAAAATACGCCCCAGGTCCAATACCGAAGCCGATAGATCCACCAATGGTACTGAAATACGCCCCAGGCCCAATACCGAAGCCGATAAAACCACCGATTGCCCTGAAATACGCCCCAGGCCCAATACCGGGGAACACGGTAAGCGTTACAATGAAAGTGACAAAAACCAATGACGAAACCGTGAATAAGCTTGTACTGCGGAAAATAGCAGAATTACGAAACAAAATACGCGAAGCCTTTAACGGACCAACGGAAAAAATGGGAAGAAACATAAATGTATCAGTGAGTAAAGGCCCGGAATTAAAAAAAGTAACGTTAATGGTAGGCGAAGACATTAGCAATCCCAAGTAAAAAAGGGATAAATAACGTAATTAAAGGGTATCTTCTTCAAATAAGGAGATACCCTTTTCTTTTAATCTTTGCCTATTTTAAATAAATAATGTATACTTAACTCAAAGCATAAATGGAGGAACTAAAATGGATCCAAGAGAAGCGGAAAGAAGAAAATGGGTGAAAACATTAAAACCAGAAACCATAGTGTGGGAAATAACCTTAGCCTGCAATATGAAATGTATACATTGCGGTTCAAGCGCAGGCCCTTTAAGAAAACGGCCGGATGAATTAAGCACGAAAGAAGCTATAGGCCTTATCAGACAATTAAAAGAAATAGGAACCGAAAGAATTGTCCTGTCAGGAGGAGAACCTTTCTTAAGAAAAGATTGGGAAGTTTTGGCGAAGGAAGTAGCCGCGTTAGATATGATACCGTCTTTTATTAGTAATGGTTTTTTGTTAGATGAAAAAAAAGCAGAAAAAATAAAGGCTTTGAACAGACCGGATGCCCATGTGGGCGTGAGCGTTGACGGAGACGAGAAAACCCACGATTATATAAGACAGACCAAAGGCTCTTTTAAAAAAGCGACCAGCGCACTCGAAATACTGAAAGAGAAGGGAATCTTTGCTTCAGCCATAACGCAGGTGAATATGCTTAATTTCAAGTTATTGCCGAAGATAAGAGACCATGTATTTAAACGTGGAATTTATGTTTGGCAGATTCAGTTGGCAACGCCATGGGGAAGGTTAGCCAAAAATCCCAAACTTCTCTTGACACCAAAGAATTACCTAAAATTAGTAAAATTTATAGCAGAACAACGGAAAATATTCGGAGAGAAAATTGTAGGCGCTGACGACATCGGATACTATACAGAATTAGAACAACAAATAAGGCCTCAGAAAGAATGGGGCGGATGTCACGCCGGGTTAAGGGCGCTTGGCTTAACAAGCAATGGTAATGTAACCGGCTGTCTGTCGCTGCAGGAACCGCAGTTTATCGAAGGCAATATCCGCAAGCGAAAATTAAAAGATATCTGGTATGACCCTAACCTTTTCTCCTATAATAGAAATTTTAAAGAGGAATGCATGGAAGGATTTTGCAAGGAGTGCCCCTACCGGCTGAAATGCCGCGGCGGATGCAAGAATACGGCATATGCATTTACGGGTTCTCTCTATAATAATTGTTACTGCGTTTTTAGAGTCATGCGCGGCAAAAAAGCACCGTCGATGAAAAAGATGCTGGGGAATAGAACGACCGGTGCCGGACAGTATCACCCATAGGAGGTAATAATGGGGAAAATTACCATAGGCATTGTCGGCGCGGAAAATGAAGCGCACTCTGCCCATATGAAAAACATCCTTCAGGAAAAAGGAATAGATACACTAATTATCGATACACTCAAGTATCCCGAAAGCGTAACATTAAGCATTACAGACAATGATGTAATATACAACGGAAAGTCCCTACGCAATATAAATGTCTTTTATATCAGGTCCCTATTCTATAGTTTACCGCCTTATGACCTGGAACAGAGGAGGCGTGAGACAGAGGTTGACCTTGACAATTGGTATGTAGAATATATGGCAGAAAGGGAAAGGCAGTCCCATCTTACCTCGTGGTTATGGATTGAGGCCGGAAAAGGAAAGCATATCATAAACCCTGTCGATTCTTTCGATACCCATTATCTTAAGCCCTATCAAATATATCTGCTGAGAAAAAATGGTATTCCGATACCAAAAACGTTAGTAACTAATGACGAAGAAAAACTAATAGAATTTGTAAAAAAAACAAAAAGATTAATATATAAACCGGTAGCAGGGGGTGCGAAATGTAAAGAGTTATTTAAAAAGGACCTAACCAGAGAAAGATTGGAGCGACTTCGAAACTCACCTGTTTTGTTTCAAGAGCTGATAGAGGGGGATAATATAAGAGTATATGTTATAAACAATAAAATAGTATCAAGCAATGTGATTAAATCGGATGCTTTGGATTATAGGGGATCAGAGAAAGAGATATTTCCAATTTCTTTACCCGATAAAGTAAAAAAGAGGTGTATTAAAGCGGTAAAGATATGTAAAATGAAATACAGCGGTATAGATTTGAGAAGAAAATCTTCAGGCGAGTACGTATTTTTAGAATGCAATCCATCCCCGATGTTTTTGGGGATGGTTGAGGCGGCAGGCGACCCGATAGACGAATATTTTGCCGATTACCTTATTAAATTAGCGAAAAGCAGGATATGAGTAACGCGGAATGCCAGGATTTTGCAGATAGGAAATTCCACAATATCTTCCATTTCGAATACGGCCTTCTGGACGATAGCACTTTCTGGATATCACCCGGCAATAACACCCTCTTGAGAATTGATAAATTCACATTGAATATATTACTGGATTTGAACACTGGAAAATCTATGTGCGAGGCGGCAAAAAAATATAATGTAGAGTTAAAAGAAGTAACGGATATTTATAATAGACTTGAGCAAAACGGATTTGTAGTAGCAGCAAACTTCGGAAAAATAAAACGTTCAAACCCAAAAGAAGACATAGATATCGCCCCGTATATTTTGATTTTTTTAGCATTGATAATCGGACAACTTTTTTACTTCACTCATATGGCAAAGACAGTCCTGATGAATAAAACAATCGAAGGCATAGTAGTCGGCGCTATTGCCATAGCAGCTATTTTTTTTCACGAACTCGGCCATTATTTAGTCTCTTGGAAATATACAAAAGTAAAACCTAAAATGAAATTCGCTATTTTAAAAATATTTCCGGTAATCTATGTCGACACAAACCTCGCGTGGCGGCTTCCGAAGAACGAAAGGCTTCTTGTAAGTTTAAGCGGTGTGTTTTTTGATTTGATTATAAATACGATTGTGGTAATATTAGTATTGGGAAAAGGCTCTTTGGAATATTTCGTTACGCCATTTTTGTTGACCCAGTATATAAGGATTTCTATTTTAATTAACCCTGTTTTTAAGGGCGACGGATATTGGATATTGTCAGACCTGCTGGGTGCCGTAAATATGGAAAGGAAAGGTATTGAAGAATTAAAAAGGGGTAAAATAAACTTCTTTTCCCTGTACGGAGTTATATCTTTAATCTTTTCTATATTAGCTGCATTCGGCTTGATATGGTTTATATATAATTTGGCAAGACCGTTTATCGTAAATTTTGTGTTACCGTTTTTTAGATAAAGAGGGAGGGTATTATGGAGTTCATGAAATCATTAAATTTCTTGGGATTCGGCATTTTAATATTTATTGTATTTATTATCGCAGCCGCCATAAGGATAGTAAAGCAGTATGAAAGAGCAATTGTTTTTAGGCTCGGAAAGTTTATCTGTACAAAAGGTCCGGGTTTAATCTTTATAATACCTATCATAGATAGGGCCCTAAAAGTAGACATACGAGTAAATTCTATAGACGTGCCAAGACAGGAAACTATAACAAAAGATAATGTGTCGGTTATTGTCGATGCCGTAGTATACTACAAAGTAGAGAATCCGGAAAAGGCCATAATAGAAGTCAAGAATTCCATCGAGGCCACATTTCTTATAGCACAGACGACCTTGAGAAGCGTAATAGGTCAGACAGAGCTCGATGGGCTTCTATCGCAAAGAGACGAAATCAATAAAAATTTGAGAGAAATTATCGACAAACATACCACTCCCTGGGGGATAAAGGTAATTACGGTGGAGATAAAAGAATTAGCTTTACCGGAAGAGATGAAGCGTGCCATGGCAAGGCAGGCAGAGTCTGAGAGAGAAAGAAGAGCAAAGATTATAAACGCCGAAGGCGAATACCAGGCCGCGGAAAAATTACGCCAGGCAGCAGAAATAATGAGCAAAGAGCCGATCACGGTGCAATTACGTTATCTTCAAACGCTTTCGGAGATTTCTGTCGACAAGAGCTCAACCATAATTTTTCCGGTCCCTATTGATTTAATATCTAATATTTTGAAAAAAGCGGACGAAAAAAAGTAGACTAATACACGGCCAAATAATCTTCACCCAAAATGTCTACCCTTAAATGGTGGACATTTTGCAACTATCCATATCTGAGAGAGTTACAAAAGTAGTGGACAAAATGGACACTTCTTCGCCAAATACTTACGCGTTTGGCTTCGAAGTGCAGGCAAAATATCAGTACTCTTGTTCGAATTTGTCCATTCCGTATTTGCAAGCCTTTTTGGCCGTTTTTGTGTTTATGTTCAAGCTTTTGGCTATCTTTTCATAGCGCATTCCAAGTAGTCGCAATTCTGTTGCTTTTTGGGCTAATCTTTGATATAAATGTATATATTGAACAAGTAATATCTTAATATGTGTGGTAATTTCGGCTAATGTTCAAATTGGTTGCAGCCGAATCCGCCAACGTAAACAAATTATGTCATACCTATCACTAGCCAGAAAATACAGACCCCAGAAGTTTGATGAAATCGTAGGCCAGGACCACATCGCCACCACGCTTAAAAACGCCGTTACCCTGGAAAGGGTTGCGCACGCCTATCTCTTTGCTGGGCCAAGAGGAGTCGGCAAGACCTCAACGGCGCGAATCTTGGCAAAAAGCTTAAACTGCGAAAAAGGCCCGACCCCGGCGCCCTGCGGCAAGTGCACATCATGCACTGAGATCGCCAAAAGCATAAGCATGGACGTTATAGAAATAGACGGCGCCTCGAACAGGGGAATCGATGAAATAAGAAACTTAAAAGAAAACATAAAATTCGCCTCCATCCACGGAAAATTCAGGATATATATTATCGACGAAGTTCACATGCTGACGCAGGAGGCGTTTAACGCGCTTTTAAAAACCTTAGAAGAGCCCCCGCCTCACGTAAAGTTTATTTTCGCGACAACACAGCCCCACAAGGTATTGCCTACGATCATTTCCAGGTGCCAGCGTTTCGACTTCAGGAAAATTTCAGCAGAAGACATTACAAAAAAAATAAAAGAGATCAGAAAAAAAGAAGATTTAAAATTAAACGATGACGCGACATTCCTGATTACAAAGGCAGCCGACGGAAGCATGCGTGACGCAGAAGTAATTCTCGACCAGCTTCTTTCGTTTACAAAAGGAAAAATTGAAGCAAACGACGTCACAAATGCCCTGGGTTTATTAGAAGGAGAGATACTCCTTGACATAGCAGAAGCTATTTTAAAAAACGAAAAAGAAAAGATTTTAAATCTTCTAAACGAACTCATAAACAGCGGAAAAGATCCTGTTTTCATAGCCTCAAGCATCATAGAGCATTTCAGGAATCTTTTGGTGGCAAACGTAGCAAAGGATGATACAAAAGCCTACATGACGCTTTCCGAAGAGGATAATAACAAGCTAAAAACGCAAGGTAAGAAGTTTTCACTCGACGAGATTTTATACATTACGTACACGTTATCCGCCACGATAGAATTCATAAAGAAAACAAGCCTGGGGCGCATACCGCTTGAGATTTCGCTCATAAAATTAACCGAAAGAAAAAAACTTACCTCGATAAAAGAAATTTTAGAAAGGCTCTCGTCCTTCGAAAAAAAGATAGGAAGCGGCGAAGAAATTCCGCAAGGGATAAGAGTTCAAGCTGCGTCACCTGAGATGATAATAGAAAAAGAAACTCCTCCCGTAGTGTCAAAAGCAGTGCCGGAGCCCGAACTTGCCGCGGAAAAAGATATACTACTTTTGCAGAAAATAAAAACCTCCTGGATTAATATTATTAATTTCATAAAACAAAAGAAAATGTCCGTAGCGACTTTTCTTTCCGACGGGAGGCTGCTTAACGTAAAAGACAGGACCCTCGCGATAGGCTTCGGAAAAAATAGCTCACTCCACAAAGAACAGATCGAGGCAAACACAAATAAAAAGTTTGTAGAAGAGGCTATCCGTAGCGTTGTGGGCGAGGACGTATCTTTAAGCGTTGAAAGCGTGGAAGACGAACCCGGGCAGGGAAATGAAATACCGGGTAACGAAAAAAACGCTTCGCAGGAAGAGGCTACAAGCGGCCGGACAAATAAAATAGATCCGATAGTAGAATCAGCCATCGGCATATTTGACGGAAGAATCATAGATATAAGAAGAGCCAAAAAAGAGGGTACAGGATGAAGGGTTTGCCGGATTCAATGAAGGCAGTGATAGGCGAATTTAGTAAGATGCCGGGAATCGGCCCCAAATCAGCCCAGCGGCTTGCTTTTTCTATCCTGACACGGCCGGCCGAAGATGCCAAAAAGCTTTCAGAGGCGATAATAAAGCTTAAAGAAAGCGTAAAGTTTTGCAAAATTTGCAACAACCTAAGTGATGCGGAAATTTGCAGTATATGCGGCAATGAAGCAAGGGATAAAACGCTACTTTGCGTAGTAGAGAAGCCGAGCGACGTGATTTCCATAGAGAGAATGGGGGAATTTAACGGTTTGTACCACGTGTTATTGGGCTCACTTTCTCCGTTAGACGGAGTTGGGCCCGGGGATTTAAAAATAGACGAATTATTAAAGAGGGTTAGAAGAGAAAAAATCGAGGAAATCATAATCGCAACTGCCTCCAATACGGAAGGCGAGGCAACGGCCCTCTATCTTATAAAAGTATTAAAATCCCAGGGGGCCAAACTATACAGGATTGCCTACGGGGTACCTATGGGCGCTAATCTTGAATATACCGATCAAGCGACTTTATATAAGGCATTCGAAGGAAAAAAGGAAGTTTGACTTGACACTGGGTCGAATATAGTGTAAATTTATATAATAGTTTAATATATATCAAGTAACATTAAGGAGGATGATAATGAGTATAATAGAAGCTGTTAAAAAGGGTTTTACGATGAGCGGAAAGCTGCTCAACGTCGTAATCATATTTTTTATTCTTAACGTTGTCATGGGCCTTGTAAGCCTGCCATTCGCAAGTCCGGAAAACGTGGGAAATCCCGGTGTTGCGGCAATTTCATTTATCTTAAGCTTAGTGTTTTTTGCTATTTTCATTTTCTTGCAGGGGGGTGCCCTGGGGCTCACAAGAGACCTCCTCAAAACAGGCGCCTGCAACATATCCAGTTTCGCAAGTTATGGAAAGAAATATTATGTAAGAATTCTCGGACTTTTACTGCTTTACGTTTTGGTAGCAGTAGCACTCGTGCTGGTTCTCGGACTAGCCGGAAGCGGGATCCTGGCACTAGCCAATAACCTCATTACGAGAACTATCGTCGGAGCCATAGCAGGGATTGTCGCGATTGCAGCGATTGTTATACTTCTATTTCCTATTTATGCAATTGTTGCCGATGATGCGAGCGTAATGCAGGCATTCAAAAAAGGCACGAAGCTTGGCAAAGAAAATTTCTGGAACATATTAGGGCTTTTCCTTGCACTGGTCGTTATCAGCGTTGTTATTTCGTTAGTAATCGGGTTCGTAATCGGGCTCATCACTGTCCCGTTGCCATTTGCGGTAACTCAGATAATAATAACCATCGTAAACGGTGCGGTACAATCTTATATTCCTATTGTCATGATGCTGGCTCTTATGGGTTGTTACTTGGGATTATCAAAAGGCCAAGGCGGCTCACAAACCGGCCCCGCATAGACTTCTAAAAGTATAGAAATTCACTAGAATGAAAGACATGCTAGAAATAAGGTGGCATGGCCGGGGCGGCCAGGGCGCTAAGACGGCGTCCCAGTTTTTGGCTGAATCGGCCTTAGAGCTCGGAAAATCTATCCAGGCATTCCCCGAATACGGCCCTGAGAGGGCCGGCGCTCCTATCCGCACATATACAAGAATAAGCGACCACCCGATAAGCATACACTCACCGGTAACCACCCCTGACTTTGTCGTAGTAATAGACCCGACACTCTTAGAAAGTGTAAACGCCGCTGAAGGGTTGAGCGATAAAGGGGTTTTGGTTGTAAATACCACAGAGGACGTAAGTGCGATACGCCGGAAGGCTAATTTTACAAAGGGTAAAGTAGCCGTTTGCGACGCGACAAAAATTTCACTGGAGATTCTCGGGATCCCGATGCCGAATACGCCGATGCTGGGCGCGTTACTAAAGGTCGAGCAGATCGTGTCAATTGAGGCGCTGGCAAACAACGTGCGAAAGAAATTCATTAAAAAGATCGGCGAAGAAAAAACAGAGGCAAACGTAAAAGCGATAAAGCGCGCCTTTGAAGAAACGAAAATAGGATAAGATGGCGAAGAAAAAAGGCTGGAAAGAGATACCGATCGGCGGCCTGATAGACAAAGGTGGCACTGCCAAAGAATATAATACAGGTTCGTGGAGAACCTTTAAACCTATTGTAGATCAATCAAAATGTATAAACTGCCTTCAGTGCTGGATATATTGTCCTGATTCGTCCGTTATCGTAAAAGACGGAAAAATGGAAGGCTTTGACTACGAGCACTGCAAGGGTTGCGGCATATGTGCGAGCATTTGCCCCGTGAAATGCATAAAAATGGAAAGAGAATAGTGGAGACGGAAGTAAAAATGGCGACACAGAAGTTAGTACCGCTAACAGGGGACCAGGCCGTAGCCGAAGCGATGAGGCAGATCGAGCCGGACGTTGTCGCAGCTTACCCGATTACGCCGCAGACAGAAATCGTCATGAATTTTTCGCAGTTTGTAGCAGACGGCAAAGTGCAGACTGAATTAATACCCGTTGAATCCGAACACAGCGCCATGAGTGCCTGTGTCGGTTCAGCTGCAGCGGGCGCACGCACGATGACAGCAACCTCCGCGAACGGCCTTGCGCTTATGTGGGAAATCGTCTACATCGCCGCTTCGACACGTTTACCTATAGTTATGCCTGTTGTAAACAGAGCCCTCTCGGGCCCGATAAACATACACTGCGATCACTCCGACACCATGGGCGCCAGAGACTCCGGCTGGTTGCAGGTTTTTTCCGAGAGCGCGCAAGAAGCTTATGAGAACACCATTGTAGCGATTAGAATAGCTGAACACAAAAAGATTCTTTTACCGTGCATGGTATGCCAGGACGGATTTATAACAAGCCACGCTGTTGAAGGTATAGAATTATTCCCGGACGATAAAGTTAAAAAGTTCATAGGCGAGTATACAATAGAGCATAGTTTGCTTGATATGGATAATCCTGTGACTTACGGGCCCATAGACCTGCAGGACTTTTATTTTGAACACAAACGTCAACAGGCCGAGGCCATGAAGGGCGCGCTAACGATTATTCCGGAAGTTTTAGCGGAATTCAATAAAACATTCAACCGAAATCACGATCTACTCGAAGAATACAAGCTTAGCGATGCCGACATAGCGATAGTTGCTACAAGTTCGACCGCAGGCACAGTAAAAGCAACGATAGATGAGCTCAGAAAACAGGGCATGAAAGTCGGTCTTCTAAAGCCAAGGTTCTTCAGGCCATTCCCGAAAGAAAGATTTGTAAAATCCCTTTCAAATATAAAAGCAATTGCAGTTTTGGATCGAAGCGACTCGTTCTCGGCGCAGGGCGGGCCATGGTTCAGTGAAATTAAAGCTGCGCTTTACGAATCGAAAAAACAACCCTTGATCACAAATTATATATTTGGGCTCGGCGGCCGCGATATTTTTCCCGAGAATATAAAAAAGGTATATAGCGACTTAGAGGCGATTAAAAAAGCAGGTAAAGTTAAATCGCTGGTTAATTATTTAGGCGTAAGAGACTAATGGCTAATATAAAAGAATTATCAAAGATCCCGGAGCGCTTAACAGGCGGGCACAGGCTTTGTTCAGGTTGCGGGGCCTCTATTGCGGTAAGACAAGTTCTCATGGGGACAACCTCGCCTGTTGTCGTGGGCGCATCAACCGGCTGCCTTGAAGTCGCAACGACCATATATCCTTATACTGCCTGGAATACACCTTTCATCCATAACGCGTTTGAAAACGTAGCCGCGACGATAAGCGGCGTGGAAACAGCTTACCGCGCTTTGAAAAAACAGGGCAAAATTAAAAAAGACATTAAATTCGTTGCCTTTGGCGGCGACGGCGGAACATATGATATCGGGCTTCAATCGCTATCAGGCGCGCTTGAAAGAGGCCATAACTTTGTATACGTCTGCTATGACAACGAAGGCTATATGAACACCGGTATCCAGCGCTCGAGCGCGACACCGACAGGGGCCTCGACTACAACGGCCCCCGCGGGTAAAGAAAGCTACGGAAAACCGCAGTTAAGGAAAGATCTTACCGCGATCGTAGCCGCGCATAACATACCTTACGTCGCCCAGGCGTGTATTTCGAACTGGAACGACCTTGTAGCGAAATCACAAAAGGCCTTTGCCGTAGACGGCCCGGCGTTCTTAAACGTCCTGGCACTCTGCCATAGAGGCTGGCGTTCTCCTGCGGCCGATGCGATCAAGATCTCCAAGTTAGCAATAGATACAGGCTTCTGGCCGTTAATAGAATATGAAAACAAAAAGTGGCGCTTTACCTATAAACCGAAAGAAAGAAAGCCCGTCGTAGAATTTTTAAAAACACAGGGCCGATTCAAACACCTCTTCAAAGAGCAGAATAAGCCCGTCTTAGAGCAAATCCAAAGAGACATCGATGCCCACTGGACCTATCTCGAAAAGCTCGTCCAAGTCACATCCTAAAGCGCGCTCTAAAACTTACCCTTTACAAGCCACAAGATAGCGATATATAATATAACAGTCGTATAGCTCAAAAATAAGGAGAACAAACTATGTTTCAAGATATGCTAGAGAACGTATTTTTAGGAAATCGTGTTTTGGACTATTTAATATGCTTAGGGGTATTCCTGGGATGCTTTATAGTCATTCAAATCATACGGTTAGTTGTTATAAAACGCCTCAAGAAATGGGCGGAAAAAACCACTACCACTATCGACGATCTTGTAATTCGCATCATCCAGAAGATCATTGTTCCGATAGCGTATATGGGTGTTTTATATGTAAGCGTTAATACCTTGACCCTCGATTCCATGGCAGAAAAAGCCGTAAATATAATAGCTACGGCCTTTCTTACAGTGTTTTCAGCTCGCCTGGCTATCATCCTGACAACCGAAGGCTTTGCCATGTATTTGGCGAAAAAAGGAAAGACTGCATCCCTGGAAAGAAGCTTGAAAGGCATCACGGGCATATTAAAGATAATCATATGGGGCCTGGCGGTTACTTTCTTTCTGGATAATCTTGGATTTAAAATATCAGCAGTTATAGCGGGGCTCGGCATAGGCGGCGTGGCAGTAGCATTAGCAGCGCAAGCTGTCCTGGGGGACCTATTCAGTTACTTTGCGATAGTATTTGACCGCCCGTTTGAAATAGGGGATTTCATAATAATAGGGGACTACCTGGGAGTCATAGAGCACATAGGAATAAAAACAACACGTATAAGAAGCCTCGGCGGGGAACAGCTTATCTTTTCCAACACGGACCTTACAAATTCAAGGGTACGTAACTATAAAAGAATGCAAAAAAGAAGGGTTGTTTTTAAGCTCGGCGTTACATATCAAACCCCGCTCGCTAAGTTAAAAGCCATTCCCGGCATGATCGAAAAAATAATAAAAAACGTTAAAGATACCGTATTCGACCGCGCACACTTTTCTACATACGGCGATTTTAATCTTGTGATCGAAGTCGTTTATTACGTTTTAAGCTCGGATTATAATAAATACATGGACACCCAGCAACAGATCAATTTTGCCATAAAAGAAGAGTTTGAAAAAGAAAAAATCGAATTCGCATATCCTACTCAAACGTTATACATGGATAAAGCCGCCTAAGAGAAATGAAAATTTTCATAACAGGGGCAACCGGTTTTATCGGGGGACATTTTGCAAGGCGGATGGCCGGTAACGGCCACGAGGTAATCTGCGGCGGACGATCACCCGCAAAACTAAACTCTCTTCCCAAGGAATATAATCCTGTCCGCATATACCTGGAGCACAAAGAAACGATCTCCCGCGTATTAAAAAAAGAGCATCCGGACATCGTTTGCCACGCCGCCGCGTTAGTCGAAAGTAACTCCCTCGAGAACCTCCGACGGGTAAATGTAGACGGTACAAAGAATGTCCTGGACGCCTGCCTTGCATTTGGCATAAAGAAAGTAATATACGTAAGCTCTGTAGCCGTAATAAGCGGCAATAAAGAAGTTCCTCTAACAGATGATTTACCCTACAAAGCCACAAACGCATACGGCCAGTCCAAAGCGGAAGCTGAAAAAGTAGCTATTGCCTATAGAAAAAAAGGCCTAAAAATAGCAATTTTAAGGCCGTGCATAGTTTATGGCGAAGATGAGCCGCACGCGCTACATATTTTAATAAAATGGCTAAAACAGAGAACGCTTCCTATTTTCGGCGAAGGGGACAATAAACTTCAGCTTGTTTCCGTGGAGAATGTGGTAGATGTAATGGCTCTTTGTCTTTCAAGAGAAGAGGCATACGAGGGAACGTATCTTATCGCTGATAAAGAAATGTTGAGCGTAAAAGAGCTATTTTATTGTATTACCCGGGCAATAGGGGCCAAGAGCCCTATTCATGTTCCTCGGATATTTGTAGAGCTTTTTGTGAAGTTACCCGTAATAGGTAGAAGGGCATCTTTTTTCCTAAAAGATAGAACCTATAGTATCGGTCGAATTAAAGAAAAACTCGGATACGTTCCGCGCGTTTCTACTTGCGATGGGATTAAAAAAGCAGTATTATCATATGGGAAAGGCAGGTAACTCATGGCAAAGGTATTAATTACATATTATTCAAGTTCCGGCAACACCAAGGCGATGGCTCAGAAAATAGAAGCGACAATAAAAAAAGAAGGCGTCGAAACCGTCTTAAAAAAAGTAGAAGACGTTGATGCGGGTAATCTCATATCTTACGACGGCATCGTTATAGGTTCACCTACCTACTACGGCACCATGGCCTGGCAGGTGAAGAAATTACTCGACGAGAGCATATGCCATCACGGCAGCTTAAAAGGTAAGGTAGGTGGCGCCTTCTCCTCCGCGGCAAACGTAGGCGGCGGCAACGAAACCACTATAAATGATATACTAAACGCGCTTCTCATCCACGGCATGATTATACAGGGTGAGCCAAAAGGCGACCACTACGGGCCCGTTGCGATAGGTGCGCCTGATAAGCGTTCTCTAGACTGCTGCGAGCGTCTCGGTAAAAACATAGCAGACCTTGTAAAGAAAGTATCATAATACATGATATACGACCCGTTTCAAGAAAAAGCCATAAACTACATAAAAGAGGGCCATTCGGTCATCGTCTCTGCCCCTACGGGCGCGGGAAAAACCGTCATAGCCGAATACGTCATAAACGATTGCCTCGAGAATAATAAAAAAGCAGTTTACACAGCCCCCATAAAAGCCCTCTCAAACCAGAAATTCCGTGAGTTCACGGCAGGATTCCCGGGGAAAATAGGAATCTTAACAGGTGACGTTAGCATAAACGCGGATGCGCCTATCCTTATCATGACCACGGAAATATTCCGCAATAAAATTCTCGAGGAAAGTGAAAGCCTGAAAGACTATTCCTGGATAATATTCGACGAGATACATTATCTCGACGATTACGAGCGCGGCACGGTCTGGGAGGAGTCGCTTATATTTTTACCAAAACACATGAAGATGTTAGCGCTTTCAGCTACAATACCGAACATAGATAAATTCGCCGAATGGATACATTCAATTCATAAAAAGCCTTTAAAAATCGTAAAAGAAGATCATAGGCCCGTTCCGCTTCACTTTTTTTACCAATGCCAGGGAAAAGTTGTAGATAGCCTCTCTAGAGTTGGAAATCTCGGGCATGACAGAATGAAATTCTATTATCATCGCGGACGCAGATTTGCTAAAAAGGAACATCTCAAGCCCAATAAACCGACATCTTTAATCAAACACCTTCTTGACAATGACCGCCTGCCGTGTATATATTTTTGTTTCGGAAGAAGACGTTGCGAATACCTCGCTGAGGAAATGTACAATTTCGATTTCCTGAATGCCGAGGAGAAAATTAAAATAAAGGCAAACTTTCATGAGCTCTGCAAGAAGTTTGACCTCACCAATGAAAAAAGAGCCCTCATGCTGGAACCCCTTATCGAAAGGGGCATCGCATATCATCACGCGGGAATGCTTCCCACACTAAAAGAGGTTGTTGAAAGGCTTTTTACATCAAGGCTCATAAAGGTAATATTCACAACCGAAACTTTCGCGCTCGGGATAAACATGCCGGCGAGAACGGTTGCCTTTGATGAACTCAGGAAATTCTACGGCAGGTTTTTCAGCAACCTTAAAACGCGCGATTTTTATCAGATGGCGGGAAGGGCCGGACGCAGGGGTATAGATACGGAAGGCTTTGTTTACAGCCGCGTGAATCCGCACGAGGTAACTTATGACGAACTGAAAAGAATGATATACGGCGAGCCCGAAATGGTCCGCTCGCGATTTAACGTATCTTACGCTACCGTATTAAATCTCTATGAAAAATACAGTGAAAAAATTTACAACATATACCCGTATTCGTTTCATTACTTCCAGGAGAAGAAAAAGCTCCACGATAGGGCGCTCGGGCTCATGCGGTCAAAAGTAGAAATCTTAAAAGAACTAAATTATATAAAAGAAAACCGCCTTACAAGAAAAGGCAGTTTCGCTGCCAATATTTACGGTTATGAACTTTCACTCTCGGAGCTCTACGAAAAGAATGCGCTTGAATACCTTTCCCCGAAAGAGCTCGGCATCCTGGCCCTTGCGCTTGTTTTTGAACCGCGCCCCGGCTGCCAAAAGCCGCAACTAAGCAAAGCGGCTAAGGGCCTGCAAAATATTACGGAAAAAACAGTAAAAGACATCCAGAAAGTAGAAAAAAAATACGGCATAATGCCGCCAAGTAAAGCCTACCACTTTCATCTTTCACCGTGCCTTGAGGCATGGATGGACGGCGCAGAGTTCTCAAAGATTTTGCGTTTCAGCGTGGCGGATGAGGGAGGGGTAATACGCTACTTCAGAATGGCGATCCAAATCCTGCGTGAAATAATGGACGTAAGGGTTTCCGAGACACTTAAGGACAATATCAAAAAAGCCCTCGAGCTCATAAACCGCGACATAATCGACGCTGAAAAGCAGCTGCGTACTTAAAGAGGTTAGAAGAAAGCGAGCTTTATCGCCATGGCGATTATCGCTACGACAAGTATCGCGCGTATCCACCTGTCACCCTTGGCGATCGCAAAATTACTTCCAAAATAAGCACCTATTGCGTTACCGGTGGCGAGGGCAAGGCCCATCGGAAGATTGATTTTCCCGTTCACTATAAAAATCGTAAGTGAAAAAATCATGTAAATAAGGACGACAAATACCTTTAAGGCGTTGATCCTGACCAGCGACAGCCCCGTCATGAGAGATAATGTCGCGATAATAATAAATCCTACACCCGCCTGCACAAATCCCCCGTAAATCCCTATGAAGAAAAACGCTATCATGGCGAGGATTCTTTTCTTCAGGCCTACATTCTCGAAAGCCTTCTCTATTTTACTTCTTGGATTTATAATAATTACAGCGAGCATAACCATCATTGCGAAGGATAGGATGAGCTTAAACGTCCTGTCCGGCAGAGATATGACGATGCTTGACCCGATTGCAGCGCCTATCAGGGCGGGTATGGCAAGCTCCAGGCCGAATTTCCAGTCGAATATGCCTTTTTTCTTGAAGTTTGTTGTAGCAGAAATTGCCCCGAATAATATAGCGAGCCTGTTAGTGCCATTAGCGACAGCCGAAGGCAGGCCCAAGAAGATCAGCATCGGCAGCGTAAGAAGTGACCCCCCACCGGCGTTTGTGTTAATAAACCCCGTCACTACTCCGACGACTAATATTAACAGTAGTTTAGGTAGCATGCTTTGTCCTTTTTGAAATTATAGCACTTAAAACAATAAATCCAAAGCGAAATCCGCAAAATGCGTTGAAAAATACGCCTTCTTATGGTAGACTTTACCACACAGTTCTTTAAATATTCCCCGGTAGCTCAGTTGGTAGAGCGGATGGCTGTTAACCATTAGGTCGTTGGTTCGAGTCCAACCCGGGGAGCCAATTTAATAGCTCGAACACAAGTTCGAGATAGAAACTAAGGCCCAATTGCAGAAATGTAACTGGGCCTTTTCTATGTCTTGTAAAGTCAAAGAGTTAGAGCGATATTTTAAACCTCGTCATTGCGAGGAGCGCCGAAGGCGCGACGAAGCAATC
>JABMQJ010000029.1 GCA_013203315.1 Candidatus Omnitrophota bacterium
ACATGATAACCGAGAAGTATGAAACAAAGTGCCAGTTTAACGCATACGGTATCCTTGCATCTCGAGTAACCACAGGTGAGAAGCTTGGTGTAGCAAACGGTTATCACTATGTGAAAGAACGCTACACGACAACCGCAACTGCAATCAACGACTATGGAACAGTATTAGAGGCGAGTACCGAAGGCGTTGTTTTAGGAGAAAAGGATGAGGCTATCGGATTTTATTTAACCGAATCACGTTATAATGAGTATGGAATATTAGTAGAACAATATTCAGGTTTGCTAATACCCAACGCTTCCGGCTATCCTGGCATAGAAACATTCTTATACGTGGAGTACAAAATTGACGTATATGGAAATATTATATATACACATGTATATGACGCAAATGGAAAGGAAATCCCTGGATTAAGCGGGGAAGGTTATAAGGAACCGGGTTCGATAATAGTAGAATTTGTCGGAAAAATGCAGGGCGGAGAGAATAGCCTGGCAGACTTATATAGGAGTGATCCCGGTTGCGAAGAACCCGAATCTACGCAGGGAGACACCGACGAGCTACGGAGAAGAGAGATTGCACTACTGCTCCAGGCTCGGGCAAATGACCCTAACTTTATAGGTCAAATGGCTGACGAAAAAGATGGCAGTCTCTCATTAACAGAAGGAAAATAATAAGACGAGGAATAGAAAACAGAGAAGGATTTTTTCAAAATACCCACCTTGCTATTCGCATAGTGAAATATCTTGAGGATTAAAGGCTAGTATGCTATATTATGCCAGAAGAGGATATTATGACGAAAGCAGAGAAAGCATACCCGTTTGATAAAATAGAACCAAAATGGCAGAAGCACTGGGTTAATAATAAATTCTTCGAAGTCGACGTAAAGAACTTCAAGAATAAGTACTATTGCCTTGTCATGTTTCCCTACCCGTCGGCAGCGCTTCACGTCGGCCACGGCCGAAACTACATAATAGGCGACGTCGTAGCCCGTTATAAAATGATGAGAGGCTTTAATGTCCTCACCCCCATGGGCTGGGACGCGTTCGGCCTTCCCGCGGAAAACGCCGCCATAAAATACAAAACTCACCCCAAAAAGTATACGTTCCAGAATATTGACACGATGAAACGGCAACTCAAATCCTGGGGCGCGTGCTATGACTGGCCCAGGGAAGTTGCATCATGCAATCCGGATTATTATAAATGGACGCAGTGGATCTTCTTAAAGCTCCTCGAAAAAGGGCTCGCTTATAGAAAAAAAGCATTTGTCAACTGGTGCCCATCCTGTAATACAGTTTTGGCAAACGAGCAAGTTATAGAAGGAAAATGCGAACGTTGCGACAGTGTTGTCTCACAAAAAGACCTCGAACAATGGTTCTTTAAAATAACAGATTATGCCCAGAGGCTTTTGGATGACCTGGCCAAGCTCAATAACTGGCCCGAAAGAGTAAAAATAATGCAAAGGAACTGGATAGGTCGCTCGGTGGGCGTAAACATACGTTTCCCCGTAGCCGATAGTGACAAAGTATTAGCGTGTTTTACGACAAGAGTCGACACTATATTCGGCGCGACATACATGGTGCTCGCCCCGGAACACCCCTATATCGGAGAACTCATAAAGGACGCAGCGGATAACAAAGAGATCCTAAAATCTATAAATAGCATGAGAAATGAATCCAAGATAAAACGCGTCCAGGCTGACGCCGAAAAACACGGCGTTTTTACGGGCCGTTATGTCATAAACCCAATGAACAATCGAAAAATACCTATCTGGATAGCCAACTATGTTCTTATGGAGTACGGAACAGGCGCTGTAATGGCTGTGCCTGCGCATGACCAGAGGGATTTTGAGTTTGCCAAGAAATACAATCTTCCTATAGAGACTGTGATCACTCCCGATATAACAAAAAAAGATGAGAAACTAACGTGTGCTTACGAAGACGACGGTGTAATGGTAAGTTCCGGAGAATTTAATAGTCTATCCAACAAAGAAGCCGTTGAAAAGATATCCGATTTCATGGAGAAAAATAAAATAGGAACCAGATGCGTTCAGTACAAGCTGAGAGACTGGCTGATTTCCCGGCAGAGATACTGGGGCGCGCCGATTCCGGTTATTTATTGCGATAAATGCGGCATGATGCCCGTGCCCGAGAAGGATTTGCCCGTTCTTTTGCCGACCGAGGTAAAATTTAAGTCTCATGGCAAAAACTCTCTTAAAGACGACAAGGGGTTTGCAAACGCAACTTGCCCGAAGTGTAAAGGCAAAGCCCGTCGGGAAATAGATACAATGGACACCTTCGTGGATTCTAGTTGGTATTTTTTAAGATACATATCAGCCGGCTTAAAGAATAAGGCGTTCAATAAAGAGGATGTTGACAAGTGGCTTCCTGTTGACCAGTACATAGGCGGCGTTGAACACGCGATACTGCACCTCTTATATTCAAGGTTCATAGTAAAGGTGTTATCCGATTCTGATTTTATAAGCTTTGACGAACCGTTTAAGAATTTATTTACGCAGGGCATGATCATAAAAGACGGCGCAAAGATGTCCAAATCCAAAGGCAATGTCGTGAGCCCCGATGAGCTGATAAAAAAATACGGTGCAGATACGATAAGACTTTACACCCTGTTCATAGGGCCGCCCGAGAAGGACGCGGAGTGGTCTGACCGCGGCGTGGAAGGCGCTTATAGATTCCTGGGCCGCGTATGGAGAATGGCAACCGGCGATTGGAAGATGAAAAAAGATGCGGATAAAAATTCGGAAATAAATAAAAATTTAACAAGAAAAATACACCAGACAATAAAAAAAGTAACCGATAGCCTGGAGAAAGGGTTTCATTTTAACACGGCCATAAGCGCTGTAATGGAACTCGTAAACGAAATATATGCCTCTATAGATAAAAATGAAGT
The DNA here is from genome assembly GCA_013203315.1 of Candidatus Omnitrophota bacterium. GTDB lineage: Bacteria > Omnitrophota > Gorgyraeia > JABMRN01 > RBG-13-46-9 > JABMQJ01. The sequence continues at coordinate 2,905 of JABMQJ010000029.1, forward strand.
TACGGGAGAGGTTTTAAAAGAGGCTATAAAAAAAGTTATTATACTACTCTCGCCTTTTGTTCCGTATATGGTAGAAGAACTCTGGCAAAAATCCGGAGGAAAACAAAGTATTTTAAAAGAGGCCTGGCCGTCTTTTGATAAAAACCTGATTCAGGAGGAAGTTGTAGGTATTCCTGTCCAGATAAACGGGAAGATGCGCTCCAAGATAAGCGTGCCCTTTGGGATAACAGAAGAGGCATTAAAAGAAAAAGTCCTTGCGGACGAAAAAACGCAGAATTACCTAAAGGGCGCCAAAATCACGCGCTGGGTTATCATTCCGAATAAACTCGTCAATATTGTAGCCCCTAACAAGTAATCAACAAGTGTCAAAATTCACGAAAGAAGAAAAAAGAGTCCTTATATTCCTCGTTGCATGCCTTTTTATAGGCACAGGTATCCTGTATCATAAAAAACTACGTCCCAACTATTATACCCATATCGAATTTGATGAAAAAGAAATAAATAAATCCAAAATCACGAAGGTAAATATAAACACGGCCGGAGCCCTCGAACTTATCCAAATAAAAAATATAGGCCCTGTCACCGCCGGGCGCATTATAAACTACAGGGAAGAATACGGACCGTTCAGGGACCCTGAGGATATTAAAAAAATAAAAGGCATAGGTGATAAAACTTACGAGCAGCTGAAGAAACAAATAGTAACAGAATGAAAAATTCCTACCTCTTATATTTTTCTGTCGCTTTTATATGCGGGATACTTTTGGCGTCTTTCGGGATTTTCGAAAATTTATCACCGCTTACTTTTACCATTTCCATTATTATCCTATTTACGCTCCTTAGTATTTTTATAAAAAAGGATCTTTTATTTTTTGCCCTCCTTTTTCTCCTAATGTCTCTTTTGGGTTTCGCGCGCTATAGTACCTTCAACATAATAGACAATAATAACGTTAAGAATTACACCTACACTCCCCAAGAAACAGTTTTTATCCAGGGTAAAGTCGGCAGTGACCCGGAAGAAAAACCCGGCGGGAAAAAAGAAACTTTCACATTAGAAGCGCGTTCGATTAAGCTGCATGATAAATGGAGGAGCATAACCGGTTTAACGCTTGTAAACTTACGTGGTGAAAATAAAATCCCATTTCAATACGGCGACATAGTAATTTTGGAAGGGGCTTTAAAAGAGCCAAGCTATTATAAGATACGGTCAAGTTTTGATTACAGGCGATATCTCGCGAATAAAAGGATCTATTCGGTATTAAGCGTAAAAAGCGCATTTTTCCGAAAAAAAATAGGCGAGGACAGGGAATGCGCATCGCAATTTATACGAGCCATCTATTCTATCCGGGCAAGCCTGGAAACTCGCATCGAAAAATATCTCCGGCCACCATATGACTCAATCCTTTCGGCCATTTTGCTGGGAAAGAGACAAAAAATGCCATCTGCCTTAAAAGACATTTTCGCCAAAACAGGAACACTTCACATCCTGGCGATAAGCGGATTGCATGTCGGCATTATATATTTTGCCGTAATAATTATTTTAAAAATTCTAAGGATCCGGCATAATGCAGCTATTGTACTATCCGTTTTATTCTTAATATGTTTTGCGATTCTGACAGGCGCCAGGGCATCCATATTGAGGGCAACTACAATGTTCTCGATACTGGCTCTGGGTGGGATTTTCAAGAGAAAAATCAGTATTTTTAACTTAATAGGGCTTTCATCTCTCGCCATTCTCATGGTAAACCCCAATCAACTTTTTGATCTAGGCTTCATACTCTCGTATACTGCAGTTTTGTCGATTGTTACGATGGCGCCTCTATTTTATCGCGCATTTTCCAAAAATCGCGTTCCGGGACGCTTTGACACCGCGGGGAAGAGGGCCAAACAGTACATGCTGGGGTCTGTTTCGGTTTCTTTGGCGGCGTGGCTGGGACTTTTGCCGTTAATAGCTTATTATTTTGGACTAGTGTCCCCGATAGTGGTAATTGCCAACTTGATTGTTGTGCCACTACTCTTTGCGGTAATGGGTTCAGGTATTTTATTTGTAACCCTCGGCTTTTTATCGCATTTTTTAGCCGCCATTCTTTCACAAAGCACATGGTTTTTACTTTTTATACTGATAAGTAGCGTAAAATTCTTAAAAAACATACCGTTTAGCTATTTTGATGTAAATCAACCGCACTTATTGGCTATAATAGCATACTATTTAATATTATTGGGCGCGCTAAAAGCCCGAAAAACAAAAAACTAACTTTTTCATTTTTAACTTGACATCTCGTCAAGGTTATGTTACAATAAGCCCAGTATAAATAGGAATCAAGCAGTTTAGAAAGGGATAATCATGTCCAGAATCAATGAAAAACGAAAATTCCCGAGGTTTGAAAGCCATTTCCCGTTGAAATATAGGGACTTAAAGATAGCAGACGCAGAATACAGGGGAACAGTTTCAAAGAACGTATCAGAAGGCGGGATAAGATTTAGAAGCGATAGATTTATCTCTTTGGCCTGTCGATTGGTTGTTGAGGTCAATCTGCCCACTACCTCCAAGCCCATAAGGGCTGTTTCCAAGATAGCATGGATAAAAAAGTTGCCCGCAGGAGATGACTACGAAATAGGGAACCAGTTCCTGGAGATAAGCAGGCAGGATAAAGGCGTTATCCGTAAGTTCATAGAAGAACAGCTAAAAAAATCCTCATTTTAATACCGCATTTTACATTTTCCCAAACCCATTCCCCTAGTAGCTAACAAGGTTGACAATACTAATTTCCTATGATATATTGAATCCAATTCGAACGGTTATTATGAAAAAATCTCTTTTTATCCTAATTATAGTATATACCTTTAGCATTTCCTATCAGGCAGAGGCTTTCTGGGTTTGGTCGCCAAAGACCAAAAAACTTATTAATCCAAAATACGCCGCCAAAGATAACCCGGAAGAGCAGTACAAATGGGCTATGCGGTTTTTCAAGAAAAAAGAATACACCCGTGCAGCCGAAGAGTTCAGCCTTCTTACAACTCATTTCAAAGACTCTGACTTGGCTCCCGAAGCCCAGTACTATGCCGGCCGATCATACGAAGAAGCAGGTAAGCCTTATCCCGCCTTCGTAGCCTACCAGAAAACAATAGACGTTTACCCGTTTACAAAAAGAATTGACGAGATTATAGAAAGAGAATATAATCTTGGAAGAACCCTTTACAAGAAACATAGCGGCAAACTTATGGGCAAGGAGTTGATGACAGATCTCGATAGAGCCGCGGAGATATTCAAAATAGTAAGGGAAAATGCGCCTTTCGGGGTCTATGCGGATAAGGCTCAATTTATGTTGGGCCAGTGCCATAAGAAATCCGAACAATATAATGAGGCTATAACTGCCTTTCAACAGCTGGTAGACGAATACGCAAAAAGCAATCTTGCTGAGAAAGCAAGATACGAAGTAGCGCAATGCACATATCTAGCCAGCCTAAAATCGGATTACGATCAGGAGCTCACCGATGAGGCGATTGAGGAATTCAAAAAAGTTGCCATGAGCCGGTCAGGCGGCGTTCTTACAGAAGAGGCGAAAGAAGCAGTCTCTTTGCTTGAAAACAAAAAAGCAGAAAGCCTTTTTAAAACAGCGCAATTTTACGAAAAACAGAAACATTATAAAAGCGCTGTTATCTATTACAAAGAAGTATTAAATAGATATCCAAGAAGTTCTTCTAGCAAATCCGCCATGGAGAATTTAGGGAAAATCGAGATGCGTTTTAAGCAAGAAGCAATGACGAAAGAATCTGAATTAGATGCCACTATGGGAGTGGGCAAAGCAAAGAAACCATGGATATCATTCGAATAAGGCAGGGTGTGATGAAAAGAAACATATTTTTTACAATACTTTCGCTTGTGTTTTTATACGGTTGTGGCTATACCTCACATTCTGTGCTGCCGTCCGGCGAAGCCACTGTACATGTCGGTAATTTTGTTAACAAGATCGATACCACCAGAGAAATCTCGAATGATAGAGTATATTTTGCCTACAGGCCCGGCCTGGAGACTGATATCACGCGCGCGGTCATTGATAAATTCATGATTGACGGGAATTACGAGATAAAGGACGAAAAAAGTGCGCATTTTCTACTAACTGGGGAACTTGTGAATTTCAGGAGAGAGCCGCTTCGTTACGACGCGAGCGAAAACGTTATAGAATACAGATTACACATAGCTGTCGATATCAAACTTTACGACCTCAAAAAGGAAAGCATCGTCTGGCGGGAAAATAACTTCGCAGGCGAGAGCACCTATCGCACAACAGGCCAGTTTGCCAAATCAGAAAGTGCCGCCATAACAGACGCCGTCAAAGATTTGGCGCGCCGCATTGTTGAGCGCACTGTTCTTAACTGGTGAGGCGAAACCTATAAACCCTCATGAATTATCTCTGCAGAGGATCGGAGCAATACCTAAAATACCAGTTCTTGGAGAAATTGAAAAAATCTCTTTCAGGCAAAAGTGAAAGCCATGATCTGGATTTCGAAGTTTTCACGGCCACTGACAAAGAATTTAAAAAAGTTTTTCTGGATTCCTTTAACACCCTACCGTTTATCTCAAAGCAAAAACTTACGGTCATAAAAGATATCGAAAAATTATCCTCCAAGGAAGAGGATCTAATTTTAAAAATATTAAAATCCCCCAAAGATTCGACAACCCTCGTACTTTTTAGCCAGGCGCGCGAATCTGACAAAGCCTTGCAAAAAATATCCAAATTTACAAAAGTTATAAAATGCGACAGATTGAAAGCAAACGATATTAATCTGTGGATAAAAAAAGATTTCGACACGCACAAAAAAATAATTTCACCGCCTGTGATAAACCTCGTGAGAGAAATTGCCGGAACGGATTTATTTCGGCTTAAAAATGAGATAGAAAAAATATGCTCATTTCTTGGAAACGCGAACGTTGTTACGCGGGAGCATGTAGAAATGCTACTCGGAGAGCCTTCGTATAAAACGGCATTTCAGCTCGTAGATTTGACGCTGGAGAAAAAAATAGACAAGGCTTTATCGTTCTTAGATACATTGTTAACAAAGGAAAAGCCGCATCAGATCTTGAATTTACTTGCATGGCAATTCAGGAATTTTTTGAAGATAAAAAATTTACCGAAAAGCGCATCTATAGAAGAAGTTTCCCGCGCATTAGGCATAAGCTGGCACTTTGCTAAGAGTGTACAAGAAAAAGCCGGGCGCTTTACCCAAGCAGCCCTGAAGAAGAATTTAGAAATTATCCTCGAAGCGGATTTGTTTATGAAAAGAGGAAAAATGGACGCGCGCGGTAGCTTAGAATATGCTTTAGTGAGCCTCTGCAAATAATTATTTTTTTGTACTTAAACAGGCTCTGTGTAGGTTCCTTGAAAGGCGCGAAATTTTTCGGGAGGCGGTAATTTTGCGGATAACACCTTTTGCTGCTGCTTTACCCATTTTGGAAGTTACTTTTTTCAAGGTATCTTTTGCTTGATCGAATTTTTTCTCTGACAGAAGAAGGTTAAACTTCCTTATCAGCGTTTTTACCTCGGAGGTAATACCGATATTCTTTTGGTGCCTTTTTTTAGATTTTCTTATTTCTTTGTAAGCTGCTCTTTTTTGTGGCATATTAAATCCTCTTTAAGTTAGCATAATCTATCACAAGGGACGTGTTTTGTCAAATAAAAGATTAATTAAATCTACGGGACTAATCAGCATTGCGACCATGACTAGCAGGGTCTTTGGCTTTGCAAGGGACATGCTGATAGCAAATTTTTTCGGCACTACTATGTTCGCCGAAGCTTTTGTAATATCTTTCCGAATACCTAATCTCCTGAGGGACCTTATCGGCGAGGGGGCCGCAAACGCGGCATTCGTGCCGGTTTTAACCGAATACCACGCCACGCGCTCAAATGAGGAATTCTGGCGCCTGGCAAAAAACCTTCTATTCGTACTTACTTCCGCGCTTTTTGTTATTTCATTATGCGGGGTTTTGTTTGCGCCCGCCATAGTGAGAATAATCGCACCCGGCTTTGTCGGAGATCCCGGGAAATTTGCCATAACCGTTAAGCTTACACGCATCATGTTCCCCTTTATCCTCTTAATCGGTCTTGTGGCTTACGGTATGGGGGTTCTGAATTCACTTAACCATTTCGCTGCCCCCGCGTTCGGGCCCGTTCTCCTTAATATTTCAATGATAAGCTTCCTTGTGTATGTATGCCCTAAATTGGGCATCACGGGCCTTGCTTTGGCAGTTTTAGTCGGTGGCATGCTCCAGGTTACCCTCATAGGCTTCGTTCTTTATAAAAAGGGATTAAGGCCAACTCAACCCCCGGGGCTACATATCCGGCCCCCGGGGCTCGGGCGGCTTACAAATCCTTTTACCAGCCCGGCTATAAAAAGGATATGGAAACTCCTTATACCGCGTTTCTTCGGTTCGGCAGTATATCAACTAAGCGTTGTCGTGGATAATATCTTTTCCACGTTTTATTGGATCGTGGGTGTAGGCGGTCCGGCTGCTCTTTGGTACTCCTATAGACTTTTTCATCTTCCGCTTGCGATATTTGGTATTGCGCTTGCTACCGTAGCCCTTCCTAAGATGAGCAGGGAAGTAGCCAGGAAGGATATCACTTCTTTTAAGGAGACAATTAGCTTTTCCATGAGAAGCGTTTTTCTTGCGCTGATTCCTGCGGGTATAGGCCTTGCGACTTTAGGAAGGCCTATTATAAAAATACTTTTTGAAAGAGGCGCATTTACTGCGTATTCGACTGCCATCACTGATAGCGCGCTTTTTTTCTATTCTTTCGGGCTTTTCGCCTGTGGAGGCATAAAAATACTGGTAAACGCCTTCTTTTCCATGGGGGACACAAAAACACCCGTAAAAGTGGCGAGCGTATCATTTTTCATAAACCTCATATTAAACTTTGCGCTCATGTGGCCGCTTAAAATAGGAGGGCTTGCGCTTGCGACCTCTATTGCGGCAACGTCGAATTTTATAATGCTCTACATTATGCTTACGAGAAAGATCGGAGACATTGGCACGCAGAAGATACTGAATTCACTGGGCCGCATAGTGATAGCTGCTGCTATAATGGGCGTTTTTTCTTATGCAGCGGGTAATTTCCTGGAAAAGATGAACGGTGGAATTTTAATAAATGTGTCGGGTATTTTAATCATCATACTGGTGAGCGTCGCAATTTATATTACAGCAAGCGTAATTTTGGGCGTTAATGAAATAAAGAGATTTCCCGGATGGATATCAAAAAGAGGATAAAGAAACTTCCCGCCTCACCCGGTGTTTACCTATTTTTCGGAGAAGGTAAAAAACCGCTTTACATAGGAAAAGCAACTAACTTACGAAAAAGAGTCTCAAGTTATTTTCAAAGTAAATACAAGCCGCCGAGAACGCGCGCCTTGGTCTCGCAGATAAAGGACCTGGATTACATTACAACAGCCTCTAGCGCTGAGGCCCTCATATACGAAGCGAATCTAATAAAGGAAAAGAAGCCGAAGTATAACGTAGACTTAAAAGACGACAAGTCCTACCCTTTTCTTAAGCTGACGGTAAAAGAGAAATTCCCGCGGCTTTTCATAACAAGAAAAAAGATTCCCGACGGCTCCGTATATTACGGCCCCTACACGAATGTCAAGCTTTTGAGAAAAGCGCTTTCTGTTATAAGGGGTATTTTTCTTTTGCGCCCGTGCACGAATTTACCGAAAAAAGCCTGCCTCAAGGCGCATATAAAACAGTGTCTTGCTCCTTGCGACGGCACGATAGGCGAGGCAGAATATAGAAAGATAGTAAGCGAGGTAAGGCTTTTTCTGGAAGGCAGGAAAGATAATTTAATGAAAAAACTTTCAGAAAGTATGCAAAAGACATCCAAAAGCCTGGATTACGAAAAGGCGCTTGCCTTAAGAGATAAAATCGAAGCACTAAGCGCGATGTGGAAGGGTCGAAAGGCGCCTCCCCCGTTAAATAAAGAAATAAATAACTTACGTGATGTTTTAGGCCTTCGCGTCGTACCCGCGCGTATCGAGGCGTTTGACATATCTAACATACACGGCTTGCTTGCGGTAGGTTCTATGGTGAGTTTTTTTAGCGGGAAACCTCAGAGGGATGAATACAGGAGGTTCAGGATAAAAAATGTAAGCGGTATAAACGACTATGACATGATGAAAGAAGTGATAAGGAGAAGATATTCCCGTCTATGGTCAGAAAAAGAACGCTTTCCGGATCTTATATTAATAGACGGCGGCAAGGGGCATCTAAATGCGGTAAAAAGCGAACTAAATAAAATAATGAAGCATTCCAGGGTGCCTGTTATAAGCATTGCAAAAGCTGAAGAGCTCATATATACGGAAAACAAATCCGCCCCGCTAAAACTTGCTCGCAGTTCACCGGCGCTTAAGCTGATCATGAGAATAAGAGACGAGACGCATAGGTTTGCCATTTCTTATCATAAACTTTTAAGGGGAAAGGACCTTTTACGTTCGGCCCTTGATGAGGTTGAAGGGGTGGGAGAGAAAAGAAAGAAGGCCCTCATAAACCATTTCGGCTCGGCGGGGGATGTGAAAAAGGCGAACCTCGTCCAGCTAAAGAGCGTAAAGGGGATGGATGAGAAAACAGCAGAAAAAATTTTACAACATTTTAAAAAAGAATAAAGCATTAACTTCGTTTCAGAGACGTGTTTACAAAGCCGTTCTTGCGATTCCATCCGGCCAAACGCGTTCGTATAAATGGGTCGCGAAAAAAATAGGTACCCCGTGCTCATACCGCGCCGTAGGACAGGCGCTTAATAAAAATCCATACATGGGGACCATACCCTGCCACCGTGTTATAAAAACTGACGGTTCCTTGGGCGGATTTTCAAAAGGTAAAAAAACCAAAATGAGACTCCTAAAAAGAGAAAGCCTTGACGTTATATAGCCTATTTAGTATAATTACCGTATTGCATAAAAGATTTTAGAGAGGAATTTAAGAAAAATGATTGAAGACCTGAAAACAAAATTAGAAAACCTGAAAAAGAGGCTCGACACCTTAGGAGGTTATCTTTGACTTGGAGAAGAGCCGTAAAAGAATAAAAGAATTAGAATCCGAGATTTCAAAAGAAGATTTCTGGAAAGACAAGGAAAGAAAAAATACCACTCTTAAAGAGTTGAAGCGCCTGAAGCAGTCTGTCGAACCCTTCATCGGAGTCTCTTCCGAGATCGACGATACAAAAGAACTCCTCTCTATTACGGATTCGGATGACAGTGCCTCTTTATCCCACCTCGAGGAAGTACTAAAAAAAGCAAAAAAAGAAATAGACCGCCTTGAATTCAAATGCCTTTTAAATAACGAAGGCGATACGCTTAATGCTATAATAAGCATTAACGCAGGTGCCGGCGGGACGGAATCATGCGATTGGGTCGAAATGCTTTACCGCATGTATACTAAATGGGCCGATAAGAAAAAATTTACAATAGAGAGATTCGATTATCTGCCGGGTGAAGAAGCCGGCGTAAAAAACGTAACGTTCATTATAAAGGGTGAACACGCATACGGTTATTTGAAATCCGAAAGCGGGGTACATAGACTTGTGAGGATATCGCCCTTTGACTCCAATAAAAGAAGGCATACATCCTTTGCATCCGTGGCCGTTATCCCGGAGGTAGACGAAAACATAAAAATAGACATAAAGGAAACTGATCTGAGAATTGATACCTATCGGGCAGGCGGCAAGGGCGGACAGCACGTAAACGTAACCGATTCGGCAGTTAGAATAACGCATCTTCCTACAGGAATAGTTACCCAGTGCCAGAACGAACGCTCCCAGCATAAAAATAAACGAACCGCGATGAAGGTTCTCAAATCCCGGATTTATGAAAAAGAGCTGGAAAAGAAAAAAGCCGACCTTGTAAAACAACATGAAGAAAAAAAGCTCATTGAATGGGGAAGCCAAATACGTTCGTATGTACTTCACCCCTATTCTATGGTCAAGGATCACAGGACGGGCTGCGAAACTTCTGCGGCGCAAAATATTTTAGACGGAGACCTGGACATTTTTATAGACGCTTATCTTAGAATGTCAGCCGGGGGCGGAAAGAAAAAATGAAATTCATTCTAAACAAAATCTTTGGTTCACAAAATAAAAAAGAACTGGCTAAAGTCGAACCTGTAGTTGAAAAGATAAATAAGCTTGAGAGCGAAGTATCCAAACTCTCCGATAGCCAGCTTCGCCAAAAAACAGATAAATTCCGAGAACATATAAAAACCGAAAAAGAAAAACTTGCCCAAGCGATAGAAGGGCTTGAATCTCGCATGGAGACGGCGGCTTTTGCCCAGGAAAAAGACAAGCTGAAGCTTCAGCTCAGGGCCTTAAAGAATAGGATCTTTGACGGTATCTTGCCGGAGGCATTTGCCGTCGTAAGGGAAACAGCTCGTCGCAATGTCGGCATGAGACACTTTGATGTACAACTTGTAGGCGGGGTTGTTATGCACGAGGGAAAGATTGCGGAGATGGCAACCGGAGAAGGCAAAACCCTTGTTGCCACGCTTCCCGCTTATCTAAATGCTCTTACCGGGGAAGGGGTACATATTGTTACGGTAAACGATTATTTAGCCAAACGTGACAGCGAATGGATGGGCCCTATTTATAAATTTCTCGGACTTTCAGTGGGTGTAATACAGCACGATATGTCACCGGAAGCCAGGCAAAAAGCATATGCCTGCGACATCGTCTACGGAACAAATAACGAATTCGGGTTCGATTACCTGCGCGATAACATGATTATCCGCAAAGAAGATATTGTCCAAAGAAAATTCAATTTTGCAATTGTTGACGAAGTAGACAGTATTTTGATAGACGAATCAAGAACACCGCTTATCATATCCGGCCCTACCAATACGACGAATACCGCTTATGTGGAAATGAAGCCCGTCGTTGACCATATTTCCAGATTACAACGCCGCCTCGTTGAAGAACTCCTGTTGAAGCTTAAAAGCATAGTAAATGACAAGGAAAAAGAAGAGGAAACAAAAAAACTTCTTTATCTTTTGCATAAGGGTTCACCAAAAGAGAGGCAATTCCTTGATCTTGTTTTAAAGAACACCAAGATCAAGGTTCTTTTTGACAAGGCAACGAGTACTTACGACAGCAAAATGATGGAAGGGGACAGGGTTACGCTTCTGGAGGGGTTATATTTCGTATTCGACGAAAAAACAAGAGAGGTTACTTTTACCTCCAAGGGCGAAGATGTCATGCGCCAAAAATTCAACGTGGAATTTATAATCGAAGACCTGGAGACAAAACTTTCAAAAATCACCGGTGACAAAGACCTTACCGAGGAGCAGAAGCTCGTAAAAGAGAGCGAGATTACCGCGCAGTATGTGGCGCAGCAAAAGCGCGTTGACAGCATAAAGCAACTTTTAAAGGCTTATATCTTATTCAGAAAAGACGTCGATTATGTTATCCATGAAAACAAGATCATAATCGTCGATGAATTTACCGGACGCATGATGCCGGGCAGAAGATTTTCAGATGGTATACACGAATCTATAGAGGCAAAAGAAGGGGTAGAAGTTCAGAGGGAGTCGCAGACCCTGGCTACCGTTACGCTTCAGAATTTTTTCAGGATGTACGGAAAGCTTGCCGGCATGACAGGAACAGCGGCCACAGAGGCCGACGAATTTGAAAAAATATACGGCCTACATGTCGTTGTAATACCTACAAATAAGCCGTTAAAAAGAACAAACCTTTCCGATGTAATTTACAAAACCGAAAAAGAAAAGTTCGGCGCCATATGCGACAAGATTACAGATTTATACGAAAAAGGAAGACCAGTTCTCGTGGGCACGATTTCTATCGAAAAATCCGAAATCTTAGGCGAAATGCTTAAAAGGAGAAATGTTCCGCATTTTGTACTTAATGCGAAATATCATGAAATGGAAGCGCATATAGTAGCGCAGGCAGGAAGGTTCAAGGCTATCACGATTGCGACAAACATGGCCGGGAGAGGAACAGACATTCTCCTGGGAGGCAATCCGGAATATCTCGCAGAAGACGCCTTAAGCAATCTTTCAATCGAATCAGCCGAAGAGCGCGCCTCCGTTAAAAACAAATATCTGGAAGAATACAGAGCAAAAACACGACAGGAACACGATAAGGTTGTGGAGCTTGACGGGCTCCACGTAATAGGAACAGAGCGTCATGAATCAAGAAGGGTAGATAATCAGTTAAGGGGAAGAGCCGGCAGGCAAGGGGACCCGGGTTCTTCAAGGTTTTACCTTTCGCTCGAGGATACCCTGATGAGAATTTTCGGTTCAGACAGGATAAAAATGATTATGGAACGTCTCGGCATGGAAGAAGGCCAGGAGATAGAGCACCCGCTTGTTACCCGTGCCATACGGACAGCGCAAAAAAGAGTTGAGACGCAGAACTTCGAAATAAGAAAGCAGCTTCTTAAATACGATAATGTCATGAACCAGCAGAGGGAGCTTATATATTCCAGAAGGCGGCACGCGATCCTTGAAGACAGTTTAAAAGAAGACATTTTTGAAACACTCGAAGGAATTCTGGAGGGATGGCTTGTCAATCCTTCGGAAAACGAAGAGTATCTAAAAAATTTCTGCAAGAATTTAAGATTTAAATTTTTATTAAACTTTCATCCGGAGAATTTTTCCGGACTTTCAAAAGACGAAATAATCAAAAAAATTATTGAAATTTCAAGGTTACATTACGCAAAAAAGGAAAAGATACTGGGTGAAGAAAAAACGCAAACCCTTGAAAAAATGATTACGCTCGGCGTAATCGACTCAAACTGGAAAGACTATCTTTTCAGCATGGACCAACTGCGCGAAGGCATAATGTGGCGCTCTTACGGCCAGAAAGATCCGCTGGTGGAATATCAGCACGAAGCATTTGCGATGTTTGGCAACCTTATAAACACAATCGATGAGGACATCGTAGAAAGGCTTTTCAAGACATTTGCCATAGAGGAAAAATTCACGCAAAGAGTGTTCAAAAGAGAAGAAGAAACATTCATACACGAGGAGTATTCCGCTTTAGAAAGGCCGCCGCAGCCGCCCGGCAAAGACACGCTTAAATCACCCATGCCCGATGCGATGCCGGATACAAGGCCCGGCCGGGATACCACGCATAGAAGAAAAACCCCTAAAGTCGGAAGAAATGACCCCTGTCCCTGCGGAAGCGGGCGTAAGCATAAGAAATGTTGCGGAAAATAACACCTTCTTTAAAAACAAATCTCATATCTCAGCTCGTACTAGCTTTTGTATCCGCTTTTCTTTTAGTTTTGTGCTATCCGAACTTTAACCTCGGATTTTTAGCCTGGATTGCACTCATCCCGTTATTTTTTGCCATTGAAAATAAAAAATCAAAAACCCGATTTTTTACGGGTTATCTTTTCGGTATTATATTTTTTGCAGGTATTTTATACTGGCTTGCTAACGTAACCGTGCCGGGAACAATTGCTACGGTGCTTATACTCGCCTTCCTACCCGCTATATTTTGTTTACTCGCCTCTCCGTCCATTGCATCACGCCCGGGATCGGTTGTATTTTTACCGTGCGCGTGGGTTCTTACCGAATACCTGCGCACGTATATTTTTAGCGGTTTTCCATGGGCACTTTTGGGATATTCCCAAAGCCCTAATCTCCCGGTGATACAAATAGCAGACATAACAGGCCCATACGGCGTTTCATTTTTAATTGTTCTTGTAAATGTCGGAATATACTTGGCGTTACGAAGAAAACCGAAAAGATTTTACATTTTATTTTTTATAACTGTTTTATTTGCTTTAGTTTTAGTCTACGGCGACAATAGAATCAAACGCGCTTATCCTGCTAAGCTCCTAAAGGTTGCCGTCATACAGGGAAATATCCCGCAAGAGATGAAGTGGGACCCGCGGTATAGAGAATTTATCCTGAATAAATATAAAATGCTTACGCAGGTGGCATTAAAAGAATCTCCGGGCCTTGTGGTTTGGCCCGAGACGGCCGTGCCCGGTTATTTGGACGAACCGGATTTGGAAAAGCAAATAACAAACCTTGCAAAATCCGGTAATGCATATCTTCTGGTAGGTACGCTTAAAGAGGTAGGGTCGAAAGTCTTTAATAGCGCCACACTTATTTCCAATAAAGGCGAAATTCTAAAAAGCTATAACAAGATTCATCTTGTTCCGTTCGGCGAATTTATTCCGTTTGAGAAAGCATTCTTGTGGATGCGCGGGGTTATCGATAAACCCATCGGAAATTTCGCGCGCGGAAATGAATTTACCGTATTTAAATTTAATTTAGAAAAAGTTACGCGCACAACGAGCAAAATTCAAAAGAGCATGGAGTTTCATAGCTTTTCGACCCTTGTATGTTTTGAAGACATTTTTCCCGACCTTTGCAGAAAATTCGTTAAAAAAGGAGCCAGATTCTTGGTGAACATAACAAATGATGCCTGGTTCGGGAAAAGCCCCGCACTTTATCAACATGCGCAGGGCTCTGTTTTTAGGGCAGTTGAAAACCGTGTCCCGGTTATCCGCGCCGCAAATACCGGTTTTTCATGCATCATAGACCATAGGGGGAAAATTTTAAAGTCTGTCAAAGTCGGAGAAGACGAAATATCCGTAGACGGTTACGCCGTAGAGGTAATAATGCCTACTTTTATAAAAACAATTTATACGCGCTTCGGGGACGTGTTTAGCTGGTTATGCATAGCTTATGTGCTTCTTGGGCTTTGGCGTCGCAGGAGGCCCTGAAATGCCGAGGGAAAAAATTACAAGGAGACAAAAAAACGTGTCAAGATTAATGCGGGAGAGGAAACAGGGCCGCAAGGATAAATTGAAAGCGTTAAAGAAAAAAGGCAAACAGTTGTTTCCCGTAATTTTAGCGTTAATTCTTATTTCTTTATCTTTTGCCGCTAACGGCCAGGGCAAAACGTATTCTATGGGAAAATTCCGATTTACCCTCCCGTTCGGTAAAAAATACAATTATGACGACATACTTGTAACAAGAGTTATTGACGGCGACACTGTAGAGCTTGCAAACAGGGAAAGGGTGCGTTTTATAGGCATAGACACCCCGGAATCGCGGTATAATTCAAAACTCAAACGGGACGCGAAGCGCACAAAAAAAGATTACAATACCATAATCGCAATGGGCAAGAAAGCCACAGTCTTTACAAGGTCTCTTGTGGGCGGTAAAAGGGTAAGGCTTGAGTTTGATATCGAGAAAAAAGATAGGTACGGAAGGCTTCTTGCTTACGTGTATCTTCCGGACGGAAGAATGCTTAATGCCGAGCTCCTAAAAGAAGGCTACGCCCAGGTTTATACTTTCCCGCCCAACGTAAAGTACGTCGCCAAATTTTTAAAACTACAAAAAGAAGCCAGAGAAAATAATAGGGGCCTCTGGAAGGAGTAATAGGAAAATCAAAAGTTAAGAAAGACATTGCGAACACAATGCGACCTTCCGGTTTGAATGAGCGGCTAATTTTAGGTAAGTTCCTACGTTACCGCCAGTTGTGAAAATACTTTACCTTTAAAGAATTAAATGGTAGACTAATCAAAAATATGGGACACAAGGCCAGATTAAAAAAAATAAAGAAGCTATTACCCCATCAAAACAAGCCCCCCGCACTTCCGATTGAAAGCAAATTCCCAAATTCTCTTAAAACAACAGTAGTATTTCTTTTGTTATTTTCGTTGCTTTTCACCGGGGCAATCTTACGTCTCCAAAATCTTTCAAATGTGCAAAGAAGGACCCCTGACGAGCTTGTATATACACGTCAAGCCGGCATAATAACACAACAGGGCACCGAAGGCATACGGCGTTTGATACGCGAATATAACGCCGACGAAAAACAATGGATATATCCGCCTCCAACGAGGGTGGGCTATCTTTGGACCCTTGCCGTTTTCATGAAAATGGTTAGCAAGAACACTTTGGAAGTAGGCGCGTATCTTTCTTGTTTTTTTAGCATAATCTCTTTAATACTTTTGGTGGTACTGGGGTTAAGATTTTTTAACAGATGGATTACCTTATACGCCCTTCTCTTTATGAACGTTTCTCCTGTTGCCCTGGCGATCGCGCGGAGAACATGGCAGGATGCTATGCTGGGTGCCGTTGGACTTTCGCTTATCTGGCTTTCCTGCGAGATAATTCGCGCTACTAACAAAATCAAATGGATTATTGTTTTTATATTAATCGGAAGCTACGCTACATTAATTAAGGAATCAGGAATGCTTATTTATGGTTTATGCGCTGCGTGGCTCCTTTTTACTTTCCTGATAAATGAAAAGTCATTTAAAAAAGCGATTCTTTTAATGACTTTAGGCGGTCTGGGCATAGTAATTAGCGTTGTTTATCTATCGCATGCTGCCGGAGGATTCTCGAATATTCTGGAAGTCTGGCAACACGTTAAAGAAGCGATGCCTACCAATAGATATGCGATTGAATATCAATCAGGGCCATGGTATCAATTTGTTGGAAGCGCATGGATAGTAAGCCCTGTAAACACAATTCTATTCCTCATAGGAATGTTGGGTACTTTTTTCTCCCGTTCATCAGATTCTCGCAGCCCTGCTTCAGCAATCGATAAAAATCGGAATATAATTTTTGGAATTATAATTTTTATTATAACATTTATGAGCATAACCGTTTTAACGCCTTACTGCCAAAATGTAAGATATGTAAGCGTATTATTTGCGCCGTTCTATCTGGTAGGCGGCGTGGGGTTGTGGCATATTATGACATATATCAGGAGCAAACTCGATAATTTCTATTTTTCTATTGTTGTTGCGTGTGTTGTTGTGTCGCTTATTATCAGTGCGGCGATGGATTATCAGAATTTCATCAAAATATTTGTCAAAAAAAGTGCTATAGATACGTCGATCCGAACATTGAGGGAATGTTCTAACTAAATTTATAACAAATCTTAAAGCGGAGATAAAAATGGTAACCAAGCAAATAAAATGCAATTTATGCAACTCTACTAATTACGAAATACTTTATAGTGGAAAAACGAAAGATCCCAAAAATCCATCCGGCGAAAAGAAGGCCTATTCGATATCAGAATGGAATATTCAGCAACCGGAGAAACTTGTTAAATGCAATAATTGTGGTCTGGTTTTTGCCTTGCAGGACAGGAACCTGAGGTATTATGTCGACGCATATTCCAAGATGGTTGATAAGGAATATAGAGAGGAAGAGCAAGGAAGACGCAGGGCGAGCGTAGAAATTTTGAAGCGCATTAAAAAATATAAAAATAACGGAAAACTATTAGACATAGGATGCGCAACCGGATTTTTACTCGATGAGGCAAGAAGGAGAAATTGGGAAGTATACGGCGTTGAAATTTCAAAATGGGCCTCGAACTATGCTAGGGAAAAACTAGACCTAAATGTAGTAAGAGGGCCTCTCAAGAAAACCGATTTTCCAGATAAAT
The DNA here is from genome assembly GCA_013203315.1 of Candidatus Omnitrophota bacterium. Lineage (GTDB taxonomy): Bacteria > Omnitrophota > Gorgyraeia > JABMRN01 > RBG-13-46-9 > JABMQJ01. The sequence continues at coordinate 20,325 of JABMQJ010000029.1, forward strand.
ACTTCGATGCCATAGTTATGCTGGACGTTTTGGAGCATTTAACCAATCCGAAATACGCCCTGTTAGAGATACGAAGGATTTTAAAAAGCGATGGTATTCTATACATAAGCACACCGAACATAAATAGTCTCTTAAGCAGGATCCTGAAAGCAAAATGGTGGGGAATAAACAAGTTTCATCTTTTTTACTTTTCAAAACGTACATTAGAAAAAATGCTGGACGCTTGCGGCTTCAAGGTGAAGAAATATAAGCCTCATATAAGAATATTTTCGATCAAGTACTGGGCTAAAAGATTAAAGGCTTATAGCGTGACATTGTACCGGATTTTAGACTTTATTTCCAGAATTGATCATTTTGGAAGGATACTTTTGGGCGTAAATCTTCATGACCAGATAGAGACTGTAGCGGTGAAAGCCAGAAAATTAGATTATTTAGCTAATTCAGTTACTACAAAAAATAAAAAAGTGATCAAAAAAAATATGAAGGTTATCGTTGTTTTACCGGCATATAATGCCGAGAAAACGTTAAAAAGAACTTTTGACGATATACCCAAGGATATAGTTGACGAAATTATTTTAGTTGACGATAAGAGCAAAGATAAAACTGTAAAAGTCGCTAAAGCCTTAGGATTGGAAATTGTACAACATAAAAAGAATATTGGTTATGGCGGCAATCAAAAGACGTGTTATAAAAAAGCGCTTGAACAGGGTGCTGATATAGTGGTAATGGTGCATCCGGATTATCAATATGATCCAACCATAATACCTAAGCTTATAGAACCTATACGGGCTGGGAGGGCGGATGCTGTTTTTGGCTCGCGCATGATGAAAGGCGGAGCGCTCGAAGGTGGTATGCCACTTTGGAAACACAATACAAATATTTTGTTAACCGCTTTTGAAAATGTTGTATTAGGAACATATCTGACAGAATATCACTCAGGGTTTCGAGCTTATAGCGCAGATTTATTAAGGACAGTAAATTTTGAACTGAACAGCAATAACTTTGTTTTTGATGCAGAAATAATAGTCCAGACCCTGATCTACCATTTTAAAATCGAAGAAATTCCGATACAGACAAGGTATTTTGACGAAGCATCTAAAATAAAGTTTTTGCCAAGCATAGGTTATGGGTTGGGTATAATCTGGACTATGACCAAATATCTTCTACACATAAAAGGTATTTATAAATTCCGGCAATTTGAATAATTTAAATTTCACATCATCCAAAAAGCCCTGCCCAAGCTCCTGTATGTATTGCCTCTGAGATATGCCCTGCTTCGACGGTTTCTTTTAAAATCCGGAAGCTCGTCTAAAAATAGCACCCCGTTATTCTAGATAGTAAATATTCATAACGGTATATAAACAAATAAGTTGTAACAGAAAATGGATAAGAGATAAGAACTAGCTTTTATCATTATTGCCTTGCCGATATATCTTAGTACTTCTCAAGTTGTTTATTTCCCAAGGAAATGATATACTTACCACATTAGACATAATAAAGGCATATCGGTATGGGTTTTGCTTGAAATTTACTCGATCACAAGGACAATAAGTCATGAATATTAAATTAATGCGAAATCTGGATGAACTTCTAGGTCCGTCAATCTGTTTTATATTTCACATTTATAATTGCGTAAGGAAACTATTTATTAAACCGAAGTTATTGCCGGTCAATAAAATACTTTTACTCAAGTTTTTTGGAATGGGAAGTATTGTATTAACAGGACCGATGGTAAGAGCCCTAAGAAGCAAATTTACCGATGCTAAAATTACAATATTTACTTTTTCTGCTAATAAAGAAATATGCGAACTTACACAACTATTTGATGAAGTGGTGCTCATAAATACTAATTCTTTTGCAGCTCTATTATCTAGCGTTTTGAATGGCATGTTATATTTAAGAAAACAAAGATTTGATATATGTATTGATTTAGAATTCTTTACAAAATTTTCTACAATTCTTTGTTATCTGTCAGGAAGCCGGATACGAGTCGGTTATTTCTTGATACAAATTGGCATTCTTCTCAAAATGATGTGGCGTGGCAATCTGCTTACGCATCAGGTTTATTTTAATCAACACAAACACGCAACTGAAGTGTTTGTGGCTCTCGCAAATTCCATAGGTGCTGATACAAAAGATTATAGTTATGCGCAATTACACCTACCCTTAGCCGCCTCCAATTCGATCAACCAGATTTTAAGTCCTTATTTAAAACAGAAAGAAAAATTAATCGCTGTAAATGTAAACGCAAGCCCTTTATGCTTAGAAAGAAGATGGCCGAAAGAAAATTTTGCACAAATAATAATCAAACTTCTTTCAGATGCGAAAGAAGTCAAGGTCGCTTTAGTTGGCGGGAAAGATGATGTGCCATATGTAAATTCGTTTCTTGATATTTTGCAAAAGGAGATAAATAAAGATAGAATAATAAATTTAACTGGAAGGCTGTCAATAGCGGAACTGACAGCCCTGTTGATGAAAGCACAATTGTTTATAACAAATGATAGCGGCCCACTTCACATCGCCGTGTCATTAGGAAAGCCGACCGTTTCATTTTTTGGTCCGGAAAGCCCCAGACGCTTTGGTCCCAAAGATGATATGCACTTAGTATTGTATTGTGAGAAAGTATATTGTACCCCTTGCCTTAATGTTTACAGTCAGAAAATCTCCTTTTGCAACGGCAATAATATTTGCCTTAAGTCAATACAGCCAGACGATGCTTATAGATTGTTAAGACAGAAGTATAAATTTTTGTTTCAAAATGAATAAAAATTTTACAGAAACCCCGATTACATGTGATATTTGTAAGAACAAAAACTTTTCCATTCGTTATAAGAATGTGATAGCTGATAAGTCAATATTAAAGTGCAAAAATTGCGGTACATGGGTTCTTTATCCCTTTCCATCCGAAAAGAGTCAAGAGAAAATCTATCAAAACGGTTACTATACTCGATGGGGATACGGCCAGGATAATCAAGAGACAATTAAACTTATAAAGAAACGCCTATATCTAAACGTTTTAAAAAAAATTGAATTGTACACCAAGCCAACTAAAATCCTCGACATCGGATGCGCAATGGGATTCTCTTTAGAGGTTGCCAAGGAGAGGGGGTTGCAACCTTACGGGGTTGAGGTTTCCGTGTTTGCCGGAAAGATAGCAAGGAAAAAATTCAGAGATAATGTCAAAATAGGCGATATAAAAGATGTGGATTTCAAAAACGATTATTTTGATGCGATAACCATGGTCGACCTTCTTGAACATCTTATGCATCCCCTGACAATTTTAAGAAAGGCCAGATCGATTCTTAAAGAAAAAGGAATACTGGCAATAGTCATACCAAATACACTAAGTTTCTCTTCAAAAGTTATGAAACACAAATGGCCCCACATAAACGAAGAACACCTCTATTACTATTCCCCATATTCAATTATGTCCGTACTATCCAGAATAGGGTTTAAAATCGAAAGCGTTAAAGCCTTTCCAAAGCCGATCACACTTTCATATGCTAAAAGCGTATTGAAATACGGCAGACACAGAGCCATGTATTATCTTTTGAATTTTATTTGCAAAATAGGTCCCACCAAATTGACAACAATTGATTTTCAGCTACCCACGGGAGAAATGCTTATTATGGCAAGAAAATTACATGATTAAAAAAATATCTAGAAATACTTCTTGTCCTTGCGGGAGTGGCAAAAAGTATAAAAATTGCTGCAGGGGCAAGTCTACAATTTTTAACACAGCCAAAAACCTCGGCAGTCGTACCGCGACCCCTGCATGGATTAGCCCTTTAGTGTCGACGGTTTTTAAGATTTTCGGCTATGTAATAATACCTCTTTTAATAATCATGTTGCTAAGGGAGCCGAATTTTCTAAATGGATTTATAGATCATCTTGAGATGGGACAGTATCTTTCGTCGGTAAATGGTATTTTTGAGGGTAAGACACCGTATAAAGATTTTTTTACTCTTTTTGGTGCATTCCAACTTTATGCTATTACGTTTTTCATGTTTTTGTTCGGAAAGACAATAGCTGTTCTGAAAACATTTTTTTACATTGGTTACATTTTAAGCTTTCTGGCTATTTATATTTTGGCAAGAAATGTATACAAAAATAGATTTTTTATGTATTTTATACCACTTATATGTTTGGTGGAAGTAAGCCATCCATTCTGGGCAACCTCTTGGGATTATGGAAGGATGGGGCTGGGGCTTTTAATAATAACATTTTTAATTAAGTTTTTAGCAAAAGAAAATGTGAAATTCCTGTTAATTGCAGGAACCGTTTCTTGCTTTGCCCTGTTTTACAGTATTGATGTAGGCGCTTTTTCAATGATTTCAGCCACTTTTTTTATTTTGATTTGGTCCATAAGTCAAAAGATAAAAAATCCCATAGCTTTCATTAAACATCTCTTCCGAAATATTACTTACTATGGTCTAGGGGTGTTATTGATAATGCTTCCCTTTTTTGCATTTTTGTACTACAGAGGCGCCCTAAGTCCTTATTTGAAAACAACCTTCTATATAATACCCAAATACCACATGGAGGTATGGGGGCAATCAATAGTGCAATTCCCATGGGAATCTATTAATAGTTTACCTCAGTTCTTTTTGTTGGCAAAATCAATGATTTTTAAGATGTATCTCCCTGTACTTTTATACACACTTATTTTTATTTATTTAATCTTGTCTTTCTTTATGAAGAAATGGGGCAAGGATAAGATGGTTATGTTGATCCTGCTTGTCTATGGAGTGCTTGTATACAAGGCATCTTTTCGCGCAATATCAGGGCCACAGTTTCAAGTGGCATTGCCGCCTTTAATTATTTTGATTGGTCTATTTTTAGAAAGGATGGCCAACTCTCTCGCTGCAATTTATAAACAGAAAGAAATAACTTGGACTCTAAGCAAAGGAATCCCATTAAAGGCTATTTCTTCCGTTTTGCTTATTTTATTATGTTTTTTCTACTTTCTAGTTTCAGAAAAAAGATATTATGGCACGCTTCACGGCTGGATACAGCATCAGACTTTGAAAAAATATATTTCATCGGGCTATACGAAACCTTTACTGATTAGCAGTCTGAATCTTGTAAGACCACGTATTGAGAGATCGGGGAATATCATGATTCTTCCACAGCAGGCAGGCAAAATGGAAAAGGTAGTAAGCTATTTAGAAGAAAATACAGAAGAGAATGAAGAAGTATTTACCTTTCCGGAACATGGTTTGTATAATTTTTTAGCGGACAGACCGGCATTCAGCAGGTTTTACATTGCGGGTTTTGCGTGGACTACTCCAGAATGGAGGTCAGAACTTTTAAATGAGTTGGCTAGAAAAAAACCAAAAGTCGTAGTGTATTGTACTAGACTTTCTAACATGGCAAAAAGTATTAATAGGTCAAAAGAACTTCTGCCTGAAGTAAGCGAATTTATTGTCAATAATTATCATGTGTCCAGGAAATTCTACGATATTATTATCTATGAAAGAAATTAATGAATCTTTTTATTCCAACTTGTTCAAATTTGTAGCCTCATCAAGCTAATAGTAGGGCACTCTTAAGAGTGCCCTACTATGTGGATAAGTATACTGCCGGGAAAGGCGAAATTGGCGCGAGTTTTTGAACGCGCTTAAAAAAGGGATCGGCGCAGTTTAAAGTTTATTAAAGAAGATCCTTAAAAACATGCATGATAAAAATTGCTTAAAATTAGCCGTTGTTAGCATCTTTGACACTAATAATGCGCAAGATTGGTCCGGCATTCCTTTTTATATGACGAAAGGTTTAAGGAAGTATTTTCCCGCTCTTGATACCGTAGGCCCTTTGCGCTATAAAGATTCATGGATCTTAAAGAAGAAAAATTTGATTTATCAGCGCTTCTTCCAAAGTAAGTTTTTCCCGCAATATGATATCTCCTCTTTAAAATATTTTTCCAAACAAGTATCTGAAAAAATTCAGGGAAAAAAAATAGATGTTATTTTTAGTATTCACCCGGATCCAATCGCGTTTTTTCAAACAGACAAGCCCGTAATTTTTACTAGTGATGCAACTTTTGCAAGCTTACTGAGGCTTTACCCTGCACTACGCAATTTAAGCCGTGAAAGCGTCAGAAACGGGCACCTTTTATTCCAACGAGCTATAGATAAATGCGCACTGGCGATTTTTCCTTCCGAGTGGGCAGCAGAAAGCGCCAGGCAGGATTATGGCACTGACCCCCGGAAGGTTCACGTGATTCCTTATGGAGCGAACATTGATAATGATCGGAACCGGGACGATATAATGAAACTTATAGAATCTCGCTCTAAAAATGTTTGTAAATTACTTTTTATCGGCGTAGATTGGAAGCGCAAAAGAGGGGACGCAGCGGTAAGGATAGCCGTAGAGTTGAATCGACGGGGTTTAAAAACAGAGCTATATATTGTCGGATGCCATCCACCTTCCGGGGAGAAACTTCCCGATTTTGTGAAAAAGCTTGGGTATATTGACAAGAAATCCAAGGCCGGAGGAGAGCAGCTTCGCAAGCTTTTTGAGGAATCTCATTTTTTTGTTCTTCCATCTCAAGCCGAATGTTTCGGGATTGTTTTTTGTGAAGCCAATTCTTTCGGAATGCCGTGTATAGCAACAAACATCGGAGGAATACCCACGATATTTAAGGATAACCTAAACGGCAAACTCTTTCCCGTTGAAAACATGGTAGAAGGGGCGACGCAGTACATTCTTCAAATATTTCCGCGATTCGATCATTATCAAGAGCTTTGTCTCTCTTCCTTCGAAGAGTATAAAAACCGTTTAAACTGGGATACTTTTTCTGAGAAGACCAGGGAACTTATTACAACAGTGCTTTAAAAGGTAAGGCATTAAAATGATATTATACTAAAAGGAGCTATCAGCAAAAATGAAGCCGGAACAGAAAAAATATATCGCAGGATTCAATCAACGCAAAACCCACATCATTCTTGTTATATTATTGATTGGTGTGGTCGCTATTATATATGCGAATTCATTCGGAGGCCCATTTTTGTTCGACGACAATGCTTTAGTAAAAAACAATACTTTAATCAGGACTTTATCAAATATACCAAAATTTTTTAAAACAGATATTTGGGCATATAATGTCGATGCAAAACCCATCAGCAATTCATATAGACCTATACAAGTTGTTACATATGCCATTGATTTTTTCTTATATGGAAATGACCCTAAAGGATTCCATTTTACCAATATCTTGGTACATCTTTTTAATGTTCTATTAGTCTTTTTGCTCGTCAAAGAAATTTTTAATAATAGGTTCATGCCATTTTTTGTCTCTCTATTGTTTGGGATACACCCTGCAAATACAGCATGCGTGTCTTATATTTCAGGTAGAGCAGATGTCTTAGTCACGGCATTTATGCTTTTGTCTATCATATCTTACATTAAGTATGTCAAAAATGAGCGATTATATTTTTTACTATTTTCTGTTTTGTCATATTCATTTGCCGTATATTCCAAAGAATACGCGATATTGGTTGTGCCATGTATTTTATTTTTGTATAATATTATTTCCGATAGAAAAATTATTTTCAAGATTAAGCCTTATATTTTTTATATTTTACCACTGGCACTTTACTTACCAATGAGAATGCATGCTTTAACAGGCTTAACTTCACGAACTTTGGAACTTTCAACAATAAACTTACTTCCCAGATTACTGACTTCTTTAAAAACATTATTCATTGATATTAGAATACTGTTTTTACCTTACGACCTTCACTTCGGAAGAAGTACCAAGGTTGAATATTCAATTTTTGGTAGCCCCTATTCTATTCTTACTATTCTGGGACTCGTGCTCGTTACATGCGCTTTAAGACGTATGTATAAAAAATGGAAAATAGAGAAAAATACGGAAAGCGGAATTATATTTTTCGGTATTTCATGGTTTTTTGCTTCCATGATACCACTGCTTAACGTCTTTCCCCTCCAGGTTTTTCATGCCGATAGCTGGCTCTATTTTTCGTCTATTGGGGTATACATAGCTTTTGCCGCAGCAATAAATTATATTTGGCAATTACTTAGCAAGAAAAGTGCATTATTTAGGAACGTTCTTTGTATATTAATTTGCTTTATGTTTTTATATTATGGATATACTACGGTAAGGCGGAATGAAGACTACCAAAGTGAAATAAAATTTTATCTTTCTAGCGTAAAATGGAGACCAAGTGTGAAATTCTATAGAGTTATAGGAGGGTTGTATGGCAAAAAGGGGGACTATAATAACGCTGTGAAATATTTGCAGAAAGCAATTGAAGTTAACAAAACCTACCCTTCACCAGAAGTAACAGCCGCATACTATAATTTAGGAATTACGTATATGAGGTTATCCGAATATAAAAAAGCAGAAGAAACTTTTGAGAAAGTAATGATGTCAAACGATGAATCCCTAAAAAAAGAAACCGCAAAATACTTATTATATATTAAGCGGCATAGATAAACGCATGTTGCGCATAAATTTTATTAATCCCAACACAGCCAAAAAACCCTATCCAAGCCCATTATATATTTATTTATAATTCGATTTCCCCGCCGCTACAACTTTTTAGAAAGTCATGTCCTTGCAAAGATTAATAGATAATGGTATATTTGAAGTAAAATAAGGAGGTTTTTATGAATAAGGCATTGTTAGTGGCCGCACTTTTCATCTGTATACCTGTTGTGCTCGTTTGTGAAATGGCGGAAAGCCAACAAGAGCAAGTTAAGCCCAAAAAAGTGGAAGTGGATTCCAATTATGATGGCGTGGTTGACCGTATCGAATTTTATGATAATAACGGACAAATAGTAAAAATAGAATTTGATAGGACAGGCGATGGTAAAATAGACGAGTGGGTAACCTACAAAAACGGACAACCGTCTGATGTTGAAAGAGATACGAACGCAGACGGTAAGCCGGATGTCTGGATGGAATATTAGAATCTAAACTATATATTGTGGAAGGGATCCTTATATCAGTCGTAGTGACCCGATTTGATAAAAGTGGCAAGAAACTCCGGTATTAGACCGGGAATATTAACCACGGAGAGACCTTGAAAAAGCCCGATAAATACAATGCCCTTGCAGTAACCCTTTTAATTATACTGGCAATAGTTTCGCACCTGCCGAGCTTCAGCTTATATAATGTTGGGCGATAAAGAGAATGCGCTTAAATACTGGAAAAAGTCTTTGGCAATCAATCCAAATCAGCCGGATTTGAAAAAATATATTTTACGTAATAAATAATTTTCCAGTCAATCAAAACAAAAAGATAGATAATATAGTAATATACGCAAAGCAAACAAGTAAAAGAAATTGCTATAACAACAGTTAAGGAAAATTTTGTCAAAAAAGGAAAATTTAACCAATTTTGCTAAGGCTGGGTACCAGAAACAGGGAACAAGGCAAACGGTAAATAACTTTCTAGTCATTATAACCGTCGCATTTATTGTCCATATGATACCTGTTTTGCTAGGTGCCGATTCCGCGGATATTTTGCTTTATAAAATACAAGCCTATCCCATACTTAAAGGGCTAAATATATATAGCGTTACTCACAAAATATTTCCCTATTCGCCTGTATCAATGTTTATTCCGGCTTTATGTGCCAAGATATCTTTCTGGCTAAATATCCCGTTTTACATAATTATGAAAATTCCTGCTGTGTTGGGAGATGTTTTCACAGCTGGAGCACTCTATTTGATATTCTCAAAGCTAGATCCAAAAAATAGCTATTTTTTGGGATTATTTTATGCTTTAAATCCGCTTTCTCTATTGATAGGTTCTTTTCATGGGAATATGATGTCAGTTCCTACGCTATTTATGTTCCTTTCTTATGTGGTTTTACTTTATGGCGTAGAGAGTAATTACAGATTGTCGGCCTTATTGCTGGGACTGGCGATCGGTTTTAGAGGATTCCCTGTTCTACTATTGCCGCTATTTTTGATCAAGTTGCCATTACCCCTAAAAAAGCGGGTGGAGTATTTAATATATGCAACAATTCCCACCGCTTTATCTTTTGTGCCGTTTCTTTTATTAGATTATAGATCTGTTCTTAAAGAAGTCTTCGCTTACAGCGGTTGGGCAGATTATGGTTTTCTAGCTATATTAAGGGGGATATTGTCTATTAAAGTAGGAATTTTGGCATATGGTTTGCCTGGCAACCTTCAGGTCATCCTTACAAGTATCACAAAAAAGTTTTTCTTTATAATGTACTTTATAATCATTTTAGGATTTAGAAAAAAGAGATTAATAGACTTAATTGTTGCTGTTTTTCTCATTTTTTATTTTATATATGCGAGTGTAGCTTCTCAATATTTTCTCTGGATCTTGCCATTTATTTTCTTGACCAAGGATCGTTTACTTAAATTTTATCTGATTATATGTTCGCTGGCTCTTATAGGTTTTTATTATCTATATCATCCACAGATACTTTTTGGTAGATTTGATGTTGTTAAACTGCCATTAAAAACTCTTCTCTTTAATGAAGTTGTGTGGATGACTGCCCTGTGGCTGTTATGTGGTTTTTGGATTTTATGTTTGATATTTAGAAAAAGGGAAAATGAAATCTTTATTTAAACTAAGGCTATCAGAAAAGATTGTAATAGGCTATTTTATCCTGTTATATATTTGGGAAATTATTTATATCTTGAATATGAAAAAGTAATAATGCTAAACTGCAAGTCATTAGAAAAAAGAGCTGAAGATGGAATTGTTTACTGATTCCACTGTTTCCGAGAAGCGTGACATGTTCCACTTTGTTGTCTTTCCGTGCAACGCGGGCAGCTCTGCGGCACAGAATGACTAATACCCACCACTCTATTATTCCAAAACCATTTATGCTATACTATAAATAATATTATTATACAAATAGCTGTAAAAAGGCTAGGTGGAGCAATGCGAATTGCATTCGTGCAGAACTTGGCAGTTGAATATATGGGGGTTATGTATCTTTCCGCGGCACTGAAAGAAAACTCCCACAAAACTGAAATATTTATAGACAACGGAAACAGAAAGATGTTCCGTGAAATCAAAGATTACAACCCGCATTTAATTGCTTTTTCCTGCACAACGGGATTGCATGAGTGGTGTTTGAATGTGGCAAGAGAGCTAAAAAAAATAGTCCCGGCAAAGGTTATTCTCGGTGGTTCCCACCCGACTTTTTTTCCAGAAGTAATAGAATCAGAGTTTGTAGACATAATATGCAGGGGGGAAGGGGATGGCGCTATTTTAGATTTAGCCAACAAAATGGAGGGTAAGAGTGATTATACGAAAACGCCGAATCTCTGGGTTTCGGTATCCGGAAAGATTATAAAAAACGACGTTCGCCCGTTGATAAAGAATCTCGACCTGTTACCTTTTCCAGATAGACAACTATACGAAGGTAAGTATCCTTACCTGAAAACCAGTCAGAAAGGAATCTTTACGGGCAGGGGATGCCCATTTAGCTGCTCCTACTGCTTTAATGATACCCTGAGGAATATCTATCGAGGAAAGGGGCAATACGTTAGAAAAAGGAGCGTTGACAATGTTATCGAGGAAATAGAACTATTGAGAAAAGAAGGCAAGGTAGAAACGGTCTATTTCGAGGATGACGTTTTTTTGATTGGCAGGGAATGGTTTGAAGAATTCGCGGTGAAATACAGGCATAAAGTTAATATTCCGTATATTTGCCTTTTGAGGGTAGAAAGCATCAACGAACAAATTGTAAAAATGCTGAAAGAATCAAATTGCAGAAACGTATTTTTTGGCGTAGAAACCGGGTCCGAAGAGATAAGATTTAGATTGCTCAAGAGACGTATGACCGACAGGCAGATTGTGGCCGCCGCCGCCCTTCTTAAGAAATACAATATAGGTTTTCGCACATACAATATTTTGGGGTTGCCCGAAGAGACAATAGAGGACGCGTTCAAAACAGTCCATCTCAACACTAGTATAGGGACGGATTATCCCTGGTGTTCGCTGCTTTATCCGTACCCCGGAACGGAAATTAATACGTATGCCCTTAAGCGTAACCTTATTTCAGATAAGGCCGACGACAGGAGTCATATATCTTTCTTCAAAAGCAGCGTGATAAAATTGGATAATAAAAATGAATTGGAGAACCTACAGAAATTATTTTTTTATGCCGTAAAATTTCCAAGACTCGAGGGCATAATAAGAAAGCTTATAAAGATAAAACCAAACTTTATATTTAGTATCCTGTTTCTGCTAAGTTACGGGTGGTGTTCCTGGAAGAGCGAAAACCATAAAATCTCCGAAATAATTGTTCGGGGAATTAAGAATATATTTAAGTTATATTTTAAATCTAGTTGATTACTGAGAAACGGTTATGAAGCTAAAATGATGAGAAATATTTTTAGGTTTTTTGAACCATCGCTTTGTCCCGCTCTCTATATAGATGATAATATAGAAAAGAAGATGCTTATCAAGCCGAAGCTATTATCGGTCAACCGGAATTCATAATGTTATTCTAGTCTGGTTGGCTTTGTCAGGTTACAAGTTACCCAATCCAAAAATCCCTGTCCAAACTCCTGTATGATATTGCCTCCGAGATATGGCCTGCCTCGATGGTTTCTTTTTCATCGAGATCCGCGATGGTTCGGGCTACTTTCAGTATCTTATCGTATGCCCTCGCTGATATGCCGAGTTCCAGGATCGCCATCTTAAGCAGTTCTTCGCCTTCTTTATCGAGTACGCAGTATTTCTCAAGGTGCCTTGACTCGAGGTGCGCGTTAAAAAGGACCGAATTGGCCCTGTAGCGCTTCATCTGAATTTTTCGCGTTTTATTGACGCGCTTGCGTATTGCTTCGGATGTGTCGCCTTTTCTTCTCTGCGAGAGTTCTTCATAGTTTAGCCGGGGAACATTAAGATGTATATCAATTCTGTCGAGCAACGGCCCGGAAATTTTACCTAAATAACGCTGTATCTGATACGGTGTGCAGTGACACTCCCGCTTTGGGTCGGTAAAGTTCCCACACGGGCAGGGATTCATGGCTGCTACGAGCATGAAGCGTGAGGGGTATTCACTATTTCCCTGGATTCTTGAGATCCGTATCGTGCCGTTTTCGATTGGCTGGCGGAGGAGTTCGAGGACGTTTCGTTTGAATTCCGGTAACTCGTCAAGGAAAAGGACCCCGTTGTGTGCGAGGCTTATCTCGCCTGGCACAGGGGTTGTGCCGCCTCCTACCAGCGCTGCGTCGGAAATTGAATGATGGGGGTCCCTGAAGGGCCTGTGCAAGATAAGGCCTTTGTGCGGTGAAAGAAATCCTGCTACACTGTGGATTTTTGATGTTTCAAGGATTTCGTCGATAGACATTTCGGAAAGTATAGTAGGAACTCTTTTGGCTAACATGCTTTTACCGGAACCCGGAGGGCCTATAAGCAGTATGTTGTGCCCGCCTGACGAGGCGACTTCCAAACCTCTTTTTACATGCTCTTGGCCTTTGACATCGGTGAAGTCTCTTTTATGTTTATGCTTAAATCCCACTCTTAAAATGGGATGTCCATTTTGAGGATCCATTTCCAGCTTGCCGTTTAAGAAATTTACGACGTCATTAAGAATTCCGAAGGTATAGATCTCCATGGTGTTCACGTTTTGCACTTCTAGTAAATTCTTTTTTGGTAGAATAAGTTTTTTAATACCTTCTTTCTTTAGCCCGAGAGATATCGGCAAAGCCCCTCTTATCTCCTTAAGATAGCCTTCCAATGACAATTCCCCGCAAAATGCAAATTCCAGAAGCCTCTCCTGATCTATAATTCCAAGAGCACAAAGTATGGCAAGGGCTATGGGCAAATCGAAGGCCGATCCTGTTTTTTTAATGTTAGCAGGAGCAAGATTTACGGTTATCTTTCCTTTGGGGAAGAGATGCCCCGAATTTTTTATGGCAAACTTTATCCGATCCCTGGACTCTCTTATCGCGGTATCCGGTAGCCCTATTATGTTGAATACACGTAGCCCATCAGCTATGTCAGCTTCTACCTCAACCTTGTAAGCATCTAATCCTATTATTGTGCATGATATACATTTCCCGATCATTTTTCACCTCTGGTATTCTTCAATTGCATCTTCAAAATGCTCTATTCTCACTTTTTTGATGAACCAAAAGATGCGTTTCATCTCTATCGAAACAACATCAATCTGCCATTTGACGCTTGAAATATTTTTCATTTTTAAATAACACGAAGCACATTGTATAAGTTTTCTTTTCTTTTTCTCCGTTATGGATTGATGCGGCGGCCCAAATGAAGAAGAGCGTCTTGTTTTCACTTCTACAAAAATAAAAGAACCATCTTTTTTTGCTATAAGGTCAAGTTCTCCAACAAACGTTTTGATGTTTTTACCTATTATCTTATATCCTTTACGGGAGAGAAACCGCGCCGCGATATCTTCGCCTACTTTACCTAAAGCACGGTTTCTCATACCCATTTTTTACACCGCCTACTCGCTTTCCCCCCGGGCCTCGTAAGCCTGGAGCACGGTTTCAGATATGTATTCCTTGATTTCGTTTGTCGCAGGCAGGAACACATTAAACCACTTACCTTGTTTGCTTTGCTGCTGCGGCATGCCGACAAACATGCCCTTCTCGCCTTCAACGATCCTGAATCCTTTAACCAGAAAAAGATCCCCGAAAGCGAGGTCACAGAAAGCCTTTAACTTGCTTTCACCTTCGAGCTTGGTCATTCGGTCAACTTTCAAATTTAGAACTTCGCTAACCATTTTTTTCACCTCCCTTCATATATATAGACAATCGAAAGACGGATTTTACTGCATGTATTTTCGAATTTTTTTTAAATAAAAGAATTGTAATAGTTCTGTATCAGGGGTTTACACGGGGAATACGGAGTGCTATAATATACTTATTCGGGAGGAAGTATGACGCAGAAAATCGCGCTTATAGCAGCAATTGTATTACCGTTCTGGAATATACCGCTTATCGTCAGGATCATTAAAAGGAAATCCTCCGACGACATAAGTATATTATGGGTGCTGGGCGTATGGACGTGTTTTTTACTCATGGCACCGGAAGGATTCCGTTCTCCTGACCCGGTTTGGCGGACATTTAATATAGTTAATATGGTGCTTTTCAGCGCTGTTGTCATTACGGTATTAGCGTATAAAAGAAAAGGCAAAAAGAAGTAGATACAAAAAGAGGAGCTTGTTTTTAAGTGAAGCTATCTAAGCAGCTTATAGTGTTTTGGGTTACGCTTGGCCTTATCGTGGTATTTTTGGGGCTGGAAAGGGAAGGCTCCGTCTCATCGGATATTAACAAAACCCCGACACTTTTCCCGCTTACTTTTTACGGATTAAGTCTTTATAGCCCGGGCACGGATAAAACTATGCCAATCGAGCCCTGGGAAGAAAACGAAGAAGAACCAAAAGACCTTTTAAATTTTCCCGATGTCCGCATAGAGGAGAGCTGGGGCATTTAGCGGCTGAAACGGTCGTCCAAGCCTCCTAAAACCTTAGAAGCTTCTTTTTCCCCGCCTTGTTTCCACGCATCATAAATCATTATAAGGATACGCGCGTTTACGCTGTCAAATATCCACTTCGTCCCCATAAGGATTGTGGCAACGAGGAGTTGTATAAAATAACGTGGCACTAAGAACGAAAGAGTAAAGGTTAGTATGCTTGCGAATAACCAGAGATTTTTCTTCCACATAGATTTCATGGATTTTTCTCCTTTATATTTTTTCCCGGAAAATTCTTCGACTGTTTTATAGGCAAACGCCAATTTTTCCAGACAATCACCGCAGTCTTTCAGGTGATTTTCTATCCCCGCTTTTTTTTCTTCCGAAACTGCCCCATTTAAGTAGTCATTTATTTCAACATCACGCAGGCATGTACCGAGATTTTTCATGTTAGGCCCCTCCATATATATAGACAACGGAAAATGCGATTTTGCTGCATCATTTTTTAAAATATTTTATTTTTGCCCTCATTCGTGTAACTGCCGATGACACGGTACCGACGGGGACGCGTATGATTTTAGCGATACCTTCTAAACCAACACCTTTCTTAAAAAAAAGATCGAAAATAATTTTTTCTTTCGAGGAAAGACGATTACAAAACTGTTCTATTTCTTTACGGGCATCCAGGGTACTGCCAATATTTTGCGCGGAACCCGGGGCCTGTAACTTCTCAAAAAACAACTCGTCAGTAACAAGGACCTCTTTTTGAAAGGCCTTTAAATGATTAATGGTCGCGTTTCTGGCGGTAACCACAAGCCAGTAGTCTATGCTATCCCGATTTGTTACCTCAGCCAGCTTGTTTTTACCCCAAAGAGTGGTCATTATGCTTTGGTATATGTCCTTGGTGTCTTCTTGGGCCCTGCGAAAATCAACGGAATATTTTGACAACGCTTTTTTTATCGAAAATGTAATAATGGGTGAAAATCTTTTGATAAATTCTGCCCACGCCAGGCCGTCCTGCCCAACGCATTTTTCGATTAATGAAGAAGTTGCGAGATCCTTATATTTCATGATAAGCGCTAGGTTAACTTTTTTACGGCGTCTTTTTGCGTTAAAACCGTTATGCCTTTTGACATGATATAATCGATATGTTTTTTGAAATCATCTATGTGCGTGAAGAATCTGTAAGGCTTTGGCCTATGCGCGCTTCGGGTATTTTTTTTACCTACCAGATGAAACACTTCTATTAACCAGAGATTTTCTTTCCGAGCGTAATCAACTAATTTTTCCAGAAACGGGAGAGAATGTTTTTTCATGATGGCGAAGCCCCCGACGGCGTAAGGATCTTTTAAAGGGATTTTGTTGAAACTTGGCGTATTAGAAGTTATCCGCGCAGATTTATAGTAAAGACTTGTTTTTAATCGGAGCGACTTTGTTTGATTTTTATTTATGTACGGAAACACAAAAGAATCCACGCGGTAGTTTAAAAGACGCCCAAGTTTTGTTTTGGAACCACCAAGCTCCGTGGCCACCGCTTTTTTATCTTTTGCGGCCAGGCGAAAAAGGTTGGGATGGCCGAGGGTATGGGAAGCGACTTCGTGGCCCGACTTGATAATGTTTTTAAGTTCCTTTACCCCGGCAACGGGACGATTTTCAAATCTTTTTCCCACGTATAATGCCGGCACCGCGATAGTAGATTTAATTTTTAACTTATCAAGATACTTTATCGCATACCTATATGTATCCAGATACGCATCATCGAAGGCAATGGTAATAACGCCTTTTCCGGTTGGCTTTCGCATGTCATAAGTGTAATAAAAACATGAGGTTGTGTCAATACAATTTTAATGTGACAAAAAGACTTTCCAATAGATTAATACATTTGACATTATAGTCCCCATTATATATAATTATATAGCTGTAATAGCAGTATAAAGGAGACTTACGCTATGAGCAATATAAGCGATATAGAAAAACAAAAAAGAGAAAAGCTAAAAGAAATAGAAGCGCTCGGCATATATCCCTTTGGCGAAAAGTACGACGTGGATTGCGCGATAGGAAGCCTGAAAAAAGATTTCAAGGAGGGTAAACCCGTCTCAGTAGCCGGCCGTATCATGGCCGCGAGGGAACACGGAAAGACCGCATTTTTGGACCTTAGGGATTCCACGGGCAAAATCCAGCTTTACGCCGGGCAAAAAGTACTCGGCGAGGAAAAATTTTCATTCCTGAAAAAACTGGACGTGGGAGATATTGTCGGCGTAAAGGGAGAGTTATTTAAGACGCGGACCGGCGAAGAGACAATAAAGCTCGCGGAAATTAAAATCCTATCCAAGTCCCTGCGCCCGCTTCCCGAGAAATGGCACGGGCTAAAAGACGTGGAGACGCGTTACAGGCAGCGATACGTTGATTTAATCATAAATGAGGATGTGAAGAAAATATTTAAAACAAGAAGCGCGGTTATAAGCAAGATAAGAGAAGTCTTGGAAAAGAAAGGATTCATGGAAGTTGAGACGCCCATGATGCATCCTATTCCAGGGGGCGCGGCGGGTAAGCCTTTTAAAACACATCACGAAGCGTTGCACAGGGATTTATATCTGCGCATAGCGCCTGAGCTTTATCTAAAAAAATTGCTCGTAGGGGGATTTGAAAAAATATACGAAGTGAACCGTTCTTTCAGGAACGAGGGGATTTCCCCCAGGCATAACCCCGAATTTACGATGCTGGAAGTTTACGAGGCCTTTTCTGATTGCGAGGGCATGATGAAACTTGTCGAGGAAATTATCCGAAAGGCGGCGAAAGACATCTTGGGTAAGGAAAAAATAGAATACCAGGGAAAAACAATCGACCTTACGAAGTGGGAAAAGGTTTCGTTCGCGAAATTGATGGAAGAGAGCTTCGGGATAAAGGCTACCGACGATGAGAAAACCTGGGTCAAGAAATTGAAGCAAAAAGGCATCAAGTTCGAGAAGGAGCAGGTTTCGCGCACGCAGATCATTAACATTGTCGGCGAGCTTGTTGAGCCAAAGGCGGCGGACCATCCGGTGTTTGTGGTGGACATATTCAAAGAGCTTTGCCCTCTTGCGAAGGCAAAAAAAGATAACCCGAATCTTACCGATAGATTCGAATTATATATGGGCGGGATTGAAATTGCCAACGCGTATTCGGAGCTTAACGATCCGATCGAACAAAAGAAAAGATTCGAGGATGCCGGGGGCCAGATAGACGAAGACTTCGTGCGCGCGCTCGAATACGGCATGCCGCCCGCAGGCGGGCTTGGCGTAGGCATAGACAGGCTTGTCATGATATTGACGAATTCGGCTAATATCCGTGAAGTAATATTTTTTCCGCAACTTAAAGAGGAAAAATAGTGAACTGGAAATTATTTATAAGCTTACGATATTTAACACAGACGAGCAAAGAGCGGTTTATCTCCATGATAAGCGTTATCTCTGTTTTCGGCGTTATCGTAGGAGTGGCAGCGCTCATCGTCGTCATATCGATAATGACGGGATTTGACATAGAGATCAAGGAAAAGATTATCGGCACATATTCGCATATAGTCCTCTTGAGGGAAGGCGGCATAGAAAACGAAGAAGATACGATGCGTGTTTTGGGTAAAAATAAACACGTCGTAGCAAGCGCGCCTTTTATTGACGAACCGGCCTTTATTAAATATGAAACCGGGGTTGTTGGGATTCTTTTGCGTGGCCTGGATGAAAAGCGTGAGAGCACTGTAAGCAATGTAAAAGAATATGTCGATGGCGGTGCGCTTAATTTCGGAGAAAACGGGATCATTCTCGGAAGTGAGCTCGCCAAGGCCCTGAGGCTTAAAAAGGGCGATGAGGTTACGGTCTTTTCCCCTTATCCGAATAAAGAGTTCCCGTATGACCGGAACCGGGGCAAGTTTACAATGGTCGGCACATTTGTTTCGGGAAGATATGACTATGATGCGAACCTCGCTTTCGTAAGCCTGGAATCGGCAAAAGCGCTCTTTGGCAAAAATTCTGTTTCCGGCATCGGCATAAGGGTTGATGACGAATTTAACGTGAAAAAAATAAAACATTCACTGCAGAGTACGTTCGGATACCCGTTCACCATAAAAAGCTGGATGGATTTGGATAAAAATCTCATGAGGGCTCTGGCGATAGAGAAAAAGATGATGTTTATTATTTTAGCCCTTATAATTTTAGTTGCGTGTTTTAACATAGCAAGCTCTCTCATAATGCAGGTGCTGGAGAAGACAAAAGATATAGGTATTCTCCGGGCTATAGGCGCAACAGCCGGCAGCATAAGAATGATATTTATCTTTCTCGGATTTATGACCGGCCTCCTGGGCGCTTTCCTGGGCTCATGTTGCGGAATTTTTATAGCGGGAAACATAAACGTTATCGCGGATCAGATAGAAAAAATAACGGGCTTTTCACTTTTTCCAAGCGACATTTATTATTTAAGCGAAATTCCCTCAAAGATTGTACCGGGTGATATTGCCTTCATAGCGGTTTTTGCGCTTTTCCTGGCGGTTTTAGCGTCACTTTATCCGGCGTGGAAGGCCTCGCGCCTTAATCCGGTCGAAGCAATCAGGTACGAATAAAGATGATAAAAGCAGTAAGTTTAAACAAAACGTATTTTCAAGGGAAGGCAAAGATAGAAGCGGTTAAAACTGCGAGCCTGGAGATATTTGAGAAAGAGTCCGTGCTTATTGCGGGCCCTTCGGGTGCCGGTAAGTCAACCCTTTTGCATTTGCTGGGCGGCCTCGATCAACCTTCGGGCGGAACACTTTTTTTTGACGGAGCGAATTTTTACAAGTTATCCGATAAAGCCCGCTCTGAAATAAGAAACGAAAAAATAGGGTTTGTATTTCAATTTTATCATCTATTGCCGGAATTTACGATTTTGGAAAACGTAATGCTGCCGGCACTCATGAAAAAAAGGCCCAGGCGGAGTAATCACGATATTAAAAAAAGGGCCGAAAAACTATTGAATCTGGTTGGTTTAGGCCGTAGAATAGGGCACAGGCCCAGAGAACTCTCGGGCGGGGAATCGCAGCGGGCCGCAATCGCAAGGGCTCTTATAAATTTCCCGGCAGTTCTTTTATGCGACGAACCCACGGGTAATCTCGATTCAAAAATAGGCCACGGAATAATAGATTGTCTTTGGGAGATGAAGGAAAAAGAAAACATGGCTTTAATTATTGTCACGCACGATGAGCGCATGCATGAGGATTTTGATAAGAGATTCATGATGCGTGACGGAATTATAGAGGAGCAAAAGCATGGGACTCAAAGTTTATCTGAACGGCAAATTTGTAGATAGGGATAAGGCGAAGATTTCTGTTTTTGACCACGGCCTTCTTTACGGCGACGGCGTTTTCGAAGGAATACGTTCCTATAGCAGGCTCGTGTTTAAACTACGCGAACATATGGATAGGCTGTATAGTTCAGCCGCCGCCATAAAGCTTAAGGTTCACATGAGCAAGGCCGCGTTGACTCAAGCGGTTTTGGATACGCTTAATAAAAATGATCTGGACAACGCGTACATAAGGCTTGTTGTTACTCGCGGGCCCGGAGACTTAGGGCTTGATCCGCGTAAATGTAGGAGGGGCGGTCGCGTTTTCATCATAACGGACAAGATAGCGCTATACCCGAAGAAGTACTATGAAAAAGGACTTCACATTGTTACGGCGAAAACGAGAAAGAATTACGTAGGCGCCATCGACCCGAATATAAAATCGCTGAATTACCTGAATAACATTCTGGCTAAACTCGACGGCATAAAGAAAAAAGCGCCCGAAGCGATAATGCTGACGGATAATAACTACGTCGCGGAATGCACAGGGGATAACATATTTATCGTGAAAAGGGGCGCGCTTTTTACGCCTCCGAGAAACATCTCATTAAAAGGTATAACGCAACAAGCGGTCATAGAAATCGCCAGGAGAAAAAAGATAAAAGGTAGAGAGAAAAACATACGGATGGGCAAAGTCTATGACGCAGACGAGTGTTTTCTAACGGGCACTGCCGCTGAAATCGTGCCCGTCACAAAGGTTGACGGCCGGATTATCGGCAACGGAAAGCCCGGACGCATGACATGCGAACTTCATACGGCGTTTCACAAGCTAACAAAAACAGACGGCGTACGATATTGATTAGAAAGGAAGAAAGAAATGCAATGCGATATATGCCATAAAGAGGCCGCCACTGTGCACCTTACCGAGATTATCAATAACAAGGTGACGAAGCTTCATCTGTGCGAAAATTGCGCCAGAGAAAAAAGCGCTGAAATGGAAGAGCATTTCGGACTGGCGGATTTATTATCGGGGCTGGCAGATCTCGTGCCGGTTACTACAAAAAAAGGAAAATCCCCCTCTCTTAATACCGGAGCGGACATAGATGTCGGCATTAAATGCCCTAGTTGTAGTTTTACATTTCAGAAGTTCAGAAAAATAGGGCGTCTTGGTTGCCCCAACTGTTATGATGCATTCAGAAGCCAGCTTAGCCCGCTCCTCCGAAAAATACACGGCTATGATAGGCATACAGGCAAGATTCCGAACAAAAAAGAAGTTGTGAAGGACGCAACTGTGTTACTTGGAGATTTGAAAGCAAGGCTTACAAAAGCGATAGAGCATGAAGAATTCGAAGAGGCCGCGCGTCTACGCGACCAAATAAGGTCGATTGAAAAGAAAACTAAGCCCGAAAAGAACGAAGTGAAAAGCAATAATAAGAAGGGCAAAAAATGAACCTGGAAGAACTGCTACACAAAAGAAGTGAATGGCTAAAAGGGACAGGTCCGAAGTCCGATATAGTAGTTTCAAGCAGAGTCAGGCTTGCCCGGAATATCGATAAATTTCCGTTTTTCAATTGGGCCCAGCCAAAACAAAAAGAAGGGATCCTGGCACTCGTAAAGGATGCTGCCTTAAAAAGTAAATTTTTGAAGAAAACCATGTTTTTGCAAATGAAGGATTTATCGGAAATCGACAGGCAATTTCTTGTCGAAAGGCATCTTACCAGCCCGGAACACGTAATTGATCCGCAATATAAAGCGGTTCTGATAGACGACCAGGAAATTGCCAGTATCATGATTAATGAGGAAGACCATGTGAGGCTTCAGATATTGCAATCCGGTTTTAACATAATAGAAGCATGGCGTATGGCTGACGAAATCGACACCGACCTCGGGACAAGGCTTCCTTACGCGTTTTCTGACAGGTGGGGATATCTTACAGCGTGCCCTACAAACACGGGCACAGGGCTCAGGGCGTCCATAATGCTGCACCTGCCGGCTCTTGTCATGACAAACCAGATTGGTAAAGTTTTTCAGGCGATATCAAAGCTGGGGCTTACAATGCGCGGTTTTTACGGAGAAGGCACAGAGGCCGTAGGTAATTTTTTTCAGGTTTCAAACCAGGTTACGTTGGGTCGCAGCGAAAACGATTTAATCGAGAAAATCGGTAGTATAGTAGATAAGCTTGTACAGCGCGAAGAATCGACGCGCAATATTCTCATGACAAAAAATAAAGATGAAATATCCGACAAAATATGGCGCGCATACGGTACGTTAAAAAGCGCCCGCATCATTACAAGCTCCGAAACAATAAAACTACTTTCAGTTATTCGGTTGGGAGTAAATTTAGGCGTAGTGACCGGTATTAATGGAACTCAAATAAATGAACTTTTCATGCTAACACAACCGGCGCACCTGCAGAAAATAGAAGGTAAAATTCTTAACCCGAACCAGAGGGACTACAAAAGAGCTGACATTATAAGAGAAAAATTAAAAGGATAGAAAGGGACAAAACATGGCAATGTTCAATAGGTTTACAGAAAGAGCACGCAAAGTCATTCTCCTGGCTAAAGAGGAAGCCAAGCGTTTTAACCACGATTATATAGGTACCGAGCACATTCTCCTGGGCCTTGTTCGTGAGGGTGAAGGTGTTGCTGCCGCGGTTTTAGCAAGCCTTGGCTTAAGCGCGGATAAAATAAGATTTGAAGTGGAAAAACTTGTTCAACCCGGGCCGGCTACCATTGTATCCGGCGATATACCTTTTACACCGAAAGCGAAAAAGGTTATAGAGCTTGCGATGGAAGAAGCCAGGAGCCTGGGGCACAACTATATTGGCACAGAACACCTGCTTCTTGGCCTTATACGCGAAGGCGAAGGAGTTGCCTCCCAGGTTCTCATGAATCTAGGTTTGGAGCTGGATAAAGTCAGGATGGAGGTCATGAACCTTCTCGGGTCTTCTATCCCCGGTTATGGCCCAACGCCAAAAACTAAAAAAGGAAAAACACCGGCACTTGATGCTTTCGGAAGGGACCTTACCAAGTCTGCTAAGGAAAATAAACTTGATCCCGTTATAGGAAGACAGAAAGAGATAGAGAGGGTTATACAGATTTTATCGCGCCGCACAAAAAATAATCCTGTTTTACTGGGAGAAGCGGGCGTAGGAAAAACAGCTATCGTAGAAGGCCTCGCCCAGAAAATCATTTCAAATGACATACCGGAGTTGCTCAAAAACAAGAGGCTCATAATACTTGATCTGGCCCTCATGGTGGCCGGCACAAAATACAGAGGCCAGTTTGAGGAACGCATCAAGGCCGTAATGGACGAGATAAAAAATTCTCCGGATGTAATCGTTTTTATAGATGAGCTCCACACTTTAGTCGGAGCCGGCGGAGCCGAAGGCGCAATCGACGCTGCAAACATACTTAAGCCGTCACTTTCGCGTGGCGACATTCAATGCATAGGCGCGACGACTTTAAATGAATACAGGAAACACATAGAAAAAGACGCTGCCCTCGAAAGAAGATTTCAGACTATTGTTGTAGAGCCAAACAGCGTGGAAGAAACATTCGAAATTCTTAAAGGCTTGAGAGACAGATACGAAGCCCATCATAAAGTAAAGTTTTCAGATGAGTCATTGGAGGCAGCGGCAAAACTTTCTGACAGGTATGTAAGCGGCCGTTTCTTGCCCGATAAAGCCATTGACTTGATAGACGAAGCCGGCGCGCGTGTGCGGCTCTCCACGATGACTGTACCGCCCGACATAAAGGATATGGAAAACAAGATAAAAGACTTGAGAAACCAGAAAGAAGACGCTGTAAGGGATCAGGATTTCGAAAAAGCGGCAAAATTCAGAGACGAAGAAAGAAAGGCGAAAGAATCCCTGGCGAAAACAAAAAAACACTGGAAAGAAGCCCAGGGAAAGAAAATTCTTACTGTTAGCGAAGAAGATATAGCTACTATCGTATCCAATTGGACAGGGGTACCTCTTTTTAAGCTTGAAGAAAAAGAGTCTACGAAGTTTCTCAAGATGCAGGAAGATCTAAATGCGCGAGTTATAGGACAGCCCGAAGGCATATCTGCCATTGCAAGTGCCGTAAAGCGCTCACGCGCAGGCATAAAAGACCCAAAAAGGCCCATAGGCTCTTTTATCTTCATGGGCCCTACCGGTGTCGGCAAAACACTACTCGGCAGAAAGCTCGCCGAATTTATGTTCGGCGATGAAGACGCTGTTATCCAGCTCGATATGTCCGAGTACATGGAAAAATTCAATGTTTCCAGACTCGTAGGGGCGCCTCCCGGCTATGTGGGTTATGAAGAGGGCGGGCAGCTGACCGAGAAGGTAAGGCGAAAGCCCTACTCGGTTGTGCTTCTGGATGAAATAGAAAAAGCCCACCCGGATGTTTTTAACATACTTTTACAGGTTCTGGAAGAAGGGCGTCTCACGGATTCGTTCGGAAGAAAGGTTGATTTTAAAAATACAATTCTTATCATGACATCGAATATCGGTGCAGAGATGCTGAAAAAACAGGGCTCCATAGGATTCCGTTCCGAAGAGAAAGAAGAAGAAACCTATAAGGACATGAAAGCAAGGCTTCTTGAAGCGGTTAAAAAGGTTTTTAAGCCCGAATTCTTAAACAGGGTTGATGACATAATTGTATTCAGGAGCCTTACCAAGAATGATCTGCAAAAAATCGTGAATATTGAAATCCAAGAAGAGCAATCGCGGCTTAAGGAACAGGATGTAGAATTAGAACTCACAAGCCAGGCCAAGGATTTTCTTATCGAAAAGGGCTTTGATAAAATGTTCGGCGCGCGGCCGCTGAAAAGAACTATTCAGCGATTTCTCGAAGATCCCCTGGCCGAAGAAATTATTGCCGGAAGATTCAAAGGCGGCGCAAGTATAAAAGTTATCGTAAAAGGCGATCACCTCGAATTTACGCGTGTCGCGAAGCCTGTAAAAAAAGATAAAGAAAACGCTAAGCAAGAAAAGGTAAAATAATAGATGAAACGGTCCAGGTCCGCAAAGTTAAAAAAGATTTACCTTTTCAATATTCTTCTTCTCACTTCTATATTCTTTTTTCAGGAAGTGCGGACAAACTTTTTTGTTAGGGAACTAAGCCAGTGGCAGCTTCAAAGGCTCTTTCCCAGGGGCACCGTGGTTAAAATAGGAAATATAGAAGGAGGCATTTTTAGTAATCTCGTTTCGGAAAATATAAGCATCTTACCCCCCGAAGAGATCTGGCAGGATGCGCCCGGTTTTAACATAGAACGAGTAGAGGTGGATTACAGGTTATGGTATCCGCTTTTCGGTAAAATGCCGACCTTACCCGATAGCGAAAAGGCGCATTTACATATTGCTCAGGGGAAAGGCTCGATAATCGCGGAAATAGAAAGAGAAAATGATAAATTTACGATAAACGGCCAAATCAATCACCTTAAAATTGACGGGATGGATTTTATAGGCGAATACAGCGCTACCGTAGATACCGGCGACAAGGGTTCTCTTAATACACGAGTTGCATTTAAAAACATAATCATAAATTACGCCCCGTTCAGTAAGGACATAGAAGTCACTACGAGCTATAATAGGATCAAAGGCGTTTTAGGCATAGATGATTTTAAAATAGGAAAAGAAATTAAAGGGCATGGACATGTGGGGTTAACCAGCCCATACGCCATGCTTCTAAAATGGACAATTACGGATCTAAGTTTGGAAGATTATTTTACAGCCGAAAACAACAACGATAATATTTCCGGAAAAATAAACGGAAATTTTGTTCTAGAAGGCCCCGCCAGGGAAGCAGCGCTTCTCGCGCACATGGATGTCCAAAACGGAGATTTTAACGGTTTCACTTTTGATTCCGCCATGGGCGACCTAAAAGGAAAAGGCCCTTTAATATCGATATTCGACTCGAGGATTCGTACGGAAGACACCCGTTTCATATTCGGCGGCGAAATCGACCTTACAAAGCTTAAAGACAACAAAGCCTTTGACGGGCTTTTTCTTGAAGTAGATGAAAGCGCCTATGGCCAAAACGAATCCAGCGCTATCGGCGAACACTCGGATTCGACGCGAAAAATTTTAATAGAAAAACTATAACCGGAAAAACATTATGCTAAACATTAAAAAAGGAATCACAGCTGTAGGCACTAAGGCTGTGGAATTTATACAATATGTCGGTGCCCTTACGATATTTTTGGGAGAAATAGGTTTCTGGCTTTTTCATCCGCCTTTCAGGTTTAAACAAGTTATGAAGCAAACTGCGAGAATCGGCGCCAGCAGCCTTCCTATAATAACGTTGATAAGCCTTTTTATCGGTATGGTTCTTGCCCTGCAGAGTGCCTATCAGATGCAAAAAATACAGGCGGAAATGTACATAGCTTCTCTTGTTGCCCTTTCCGTGATAAGAGAAATAGGGCCGGTTTTGACGGCGCTAATTGTTGCCGGGAGGTGCGGCGCGGCCATAACCGCGGAAATCGGAACGATGAAAGTAACCGAACAGATAGACGCGCTGGAGACACTGGCGACTAACCCGATAAACTATCTTGTTGTTCCGAGATTTTGGGCACTTTTAATTTCACTTATAATACTAACTATTTATGCAAACTTTATCGGAATGGTAGGCGGATATATTGTAGGGGTGACAAAGCTTCGCATACCGCATCACATGTATGTAAAAATGACTTTTGAACCATTAAGACAGAGCGATATGCGAAACGGATTGTACAAAAGTTTTGTTTTTGCCATTGTAATATGTGTCATAGCCTGTTTTGAAGGAATGCGTGCCAAAGAAGGGGCAGAGGGCGTCGGAAAGGCCACCACATCGAGCGTCGTAAGAAGCTTTGTACTTATAATTGCCTGCGACTGCTTACTGACGGCATTTATGTACTTTATCGGGAGATAGTTTTATGATAGAAATAATTAATTTATGTAAAAATTTCAATGGACGAAAAGTGCTAAGTAACCTGAACCTCACTATAAATACAGGTGAGACAACTGTTATAATCGGAAGAAGCGGATGCGGCAAAAGCGTTCTTTTAAAGCACATAATAGGCATATTAAAACCGGACAAAGGCCAGGTTTTTATAGATGGAAAAGACATAACGAAGTTAAGTAATAAAGCGCTAAACCAGATAAGAATGAAATTCGGAATGCTCTTTCAAGGCGCCGCTTTATTTGATTCGCTTTCTGTATGGGAAAACGTGGCTTTTGGAATGTTGGAACACAGTAATAAAAAGAAAAGCGATGTTATTGATAGAGTGAGAGAGTGCCTTAGTATCGTGGATTTAAAACGCGTGGAAGAATTTAAGCCGGCAGAACTTTCAGGGGGGATGCGCAAAAGAGTGGGGCTTGCCAGGGCCATATGCATGAAGCCCGAAATCATTCTTTACGATGAGCCAACTACGGGCGTGGATCCGATAACAGGAGACGCTGTGAATGGCCTCATAAGAAGCCTTCACGATAAGTTGAAAGTTACCGCTGTCGCTGTCACGCATGACATGACAAGCGCTTATAAAATAGCCGATAAAATAGCGATGCTTTACGACGGAAAAATCATTGCAGTCGGAACGCCGGACGAAATAAAAAATACAAACGACCCCGTGGTAAAACAATTTATTAGCGGAGAAGCAAAGGGGCCGATTACGAAAGGGAGGGAAGATCATGGCTGAATCAGAGAGCAGGGCGCTTGAGTTAAAGGTTGGGATCTTTATAACGGTAGGAATACTCATTTTCTTCATAGTAGCCTTTTCCATAGGAGACGTGTATCTGGTGAGGAAGGGGTACAATATAAACGTTATTTTTAATTTTGCAAACGGTATCTCAGAAAGCGCTCCTGTGAGGGTGGCAGGCGTTAACGTGGGCCAAATTAATAAGATTGATATATTTTTCGATGAAGAAGAAAAAAGAACAAAGGTGAGACTGCAGGCCTGGATAGAGGACGAAAAAATAAAGATTACAAAAGATTCCGTTGCGTTTATTAATACACTCGGTCTTTTGGGAGAAAAATACCTTGAACTTTTCCCCGGCAAGGATACTGAACAGTTTCTTGTTTCCGGAGACCAGATAATAGGCCACGATCCTATCCCAACCGAGCTTATTACGGAAAAAGTAGATAATCTCGCTGATTCCGCCAACGTTATCATGACACGCCTTAAGGACGGCGAGGGTACCATTGGAAAATTATTAGTAGAAGAAAAAGTTTATGATGACCTGGAGGCATTTGTGGAAGATATCAAAAAGCACCCGTGGAAACTTCTGCACAAGTCAAGGGACAGTAAGTAAGGAGTGAGAAAATGACTGTTATTTTTATAAGATTATTTTTTGTATTTTTAAGTTCTATCGTAGGATACTATGTCGGATCTCTTTTGGGCAATTTTAGCGTTACGCAGGGCCTGATAGGCATGGCTATAGCCTTTTTTGGGTCACTGCTTGTAATTTTACTGGAAGTAAGGCTCAAAAAATTATCTGTCAGGAATTTATCGGCAGCCGTATTCGGGCTCATATTCGGATTTTTCATGGCATGGATCTTGACGCTTGTAATAAAGCTCATTCCCATGGATGAGAGAATATATTCTTCTCTGAACATTATACTGATTCTTGTCTTCTGTTATTTAGGCATGGTCATAGCAATGAGAGGGAAGGACGAGTTTAACTTGATAATACCGTACGTCAGATTTACGCGTCAGGCAGAAAGTGATGAAATTGTTGTCCTGGATACGAGCGTCATTATAGACGGCCGGATTGCCGACATAGCCCAGACATACTTTGTCCAGGGTAGATTACTTGTTCCGCGTTTTGTTTTAAGGGAGCTACAGCAAATAGCCGATTCCCAGGATGCGCTCAAGCGAAATCGCGGAAGGCGCGGGCTCGATGTGTTAAACCGCCTTCAAAAGAATTCGCGCCTTAGCGTTAAAGTCCACGAGGAAGATTTTCCGGACATAAAAGATGTCGATAGTAAAATTATCAAACTCGCGAAAGTCCTAGACGCGAAAGTATTCACGAATGATTTTAATCTAAATAAAATTGCTGAACTTCAAGGGGTAAAGGTCTTAAACATGAATGACCTTGCCAACGCATTAAAGCCCGTAGTTTTGCCCGGAGAAGAAATGGTTGTAAGGGTTACCAGAGAGGGAAAAGAATACAACCAGGGCGTGGCGTATCTGGACGACGGGACGATGATCGTAATTGATAACGCCAGACGCATGATAGGCCAGACCGCGAAAGTTATTGTCACGAGTGTATTGCAAACCTCCGCGGGAAGAATGATTTTTGCAAACAAAGTTGAAGAAAATGACAGGCGAAGATCTAGATAGATGAAAGTCGTGTGCATTGTTCCCTCGGCCGGCAAAGGTAAGAGACTCGGCTCGGGCCAGGATAAACCCTTCGTAACGCTAGGCGGGAAACCTATATTAGCTAATACGCTGGAGGCGCTTGAGAGTTGTAAATTTATAGACGACATCATTATCGTAGTTTCGGGCAATAAGCTTAAGGCGTGTTCCGAGCTTGTTAAAAAATACAAATTCAGGAAGGTTTATGCCATCGTGCGCGGCGGGAAAAAGCGCTTTGATTCCGTAAAAAATGGACTTTCTAAAGTACAAAACGCAAATTTCATTTTAATACATGACGGAGCCCGCCCTTTTATAGACCGAGAATTGATGAAAAAGGTTTTCGTCGCGGCAAAAAAGTACGGGGCGGCACTATGCGCTACGGCATCCAAACAAACCCTTAAGTCTGTAAGTGGGAATTTGTTTATAAAAGAAACGCCGGAACGAAAGTTTATATGGGAAGCGCAAACGCCGCAGGCTTTCAAAAAGGATTTAATTACAAAAGCGTATAAAAAATCAAAAAACAGAAATGCTACCGATGACTCGTATCTCGTTGAAAAATTAGGGCATAAAGTAAAAATTGTTAAGGGATCATACAGGAATATAAAAATTACGACACCCGAAGACCTGATTCTGGCAAGGGCGCTCATTAAGAAAGGTAAGTAAAAGATGAGAGTGGGTATAGGATACGACATTCATAGATTAATGGAAGGTAAAAAGCTCGTGTTAGGCGGAATAGAGATCCCTTTCGTAAAGGGGTTAGTAGGCTATTCCGATGCCGACGTATTATTGCATGCAATATCCGACGCCATGTTGGGGGCCGCAAGCTTAGGGGATATCGGCTTGCATTTTCCGGATACAGATCCGGACTATAAAGGCGCCTCGAGCGCAGATCTTTTGAAAAAAGTAAATAATTTAGTCAATAAAAATGGGTATCGACTTAACAATACGGATGTTGTTTTAGTAGCCGAAGAGCCCAAAATAAGCCCATTTGTTGCCGGTATGAGAAAGAAAATTTCAGATATTTTAAATGTTGACGAGTCGCAAGTAAGCATAAAAGCTACTACGAACGAAGGCGTAGGTTCAATTGGAAGAGGTGAGGCGATTGCGAGCTATGCTGTCGCGACACTGGAAAAGCTTTAGAATGATAGGGGGAAAGGAAAAATGCCTTTTTTAATGTTTATACTTTTTGTTTTAATCGTTGTTCTCGCGTATTTCGTGTTCATAAGCCTTGTGTTTAGAGGGGAGATAAAAGCGACTTTTGAACGTGACCCGGCCGCCACAAGCTTTCTCGAAGTTTTGCTGACGTATTCGGGGCTTCACGCAATCATTGCTTATAGAATTACGCATAAACTCCGGGAAATAAAAATACCGTTCTTCCCGCGGTTTATTTCGCAAATTGCGAAATGGTTTACCGGAATAGAAATTCACCCCGGCGCATCGATAAACCGAGGACTTTTCATAGACCACGGCATGGGTGTTGTAATAGGTGAAACATCTATTATAGGAGAGAATGTGACGCTCTTCCAGGGGGTGACATTAGGTGGAACCGGTAAGGAACGCGGTAAAAGACACCCGACGCTTGGAAGCAATATTGTTGTCGGCGCCGGAGCGAAAATTCTAGGAGATGTCAAAATAGGTGATAACGTTCAGATAGGCGCCAATGCCGTAGTTATAAAGGATGTCCCTCCAAACTCCACTGTCGTAGGCGTTCCGGGAAGAATCGTAAAAAAAGAAGGAAAAAAGATTCCCGGGGTAAGTCTTGACCACACCTCTTTACCTGACCCCATAGCGCAAAGACTTGACAGGCTTCAGAAAGAAATAGACCATATAGAAGCCGAAATCAAGGACCATAGCGAGCAAAAACGCCAAGAGAATGAAAATATATAATACCCTTACAAAATCTAAAGACGAGATTAAAGAGAAAAAGCTCGGCATGTATGTCTGCGGCCCGACCGTTTATGACGATCCGCATATCGGGCACGCAAGAAGCGCATATGTATTTGACGTGATTGTAAAATATTTGAGATACAGAGGATTTCGCGTTACATTTATAAGGAACATAACGGATATAGATGATAAGATTATTGATAAAGCATCAAAAGAGCCCGGCGAGGGCGACCTTATAGGCAGGGTTAAGCAGGTTGCCGAGAAATATCTCAAAAGATACGAAGAGGACATGGAGCTTTTAGGGCTTTCAAGGCCCGACAAAGAGCCCAGGGCCACGGATGTGATTCCGGATATGATTAAGTTCGTAGAAAGTTTAATCAAAAAAGGCTTTGCATATGAGGTGGCCGGCAATGTTTACTTCAATGTAAGAAAATTCAAAGACTACGGAAAGCTATCCGGCCAGAGCACTGACCAGATGCAGGAAGGCGCGCGCGTAGCGCTCGACAAAAACAAAAAAGACCCGCTTGATTTTGCGCTCTGGAAGGCCTCAAAAGAAGGAGAGCCTTTCTGGAAAAGCCCCTGGGGCAACGGCAGGCCGGGATGGCATATCGAGTGCTCTGTTATGAGCACAAAATTC
The DNA here is from genome assembly GCA_013203315.1 of Candidatus Omnitrophota bacterium. Taxonomy (GTDB): domain Bacteria; phylum Omnitrophota; class Gorgyraeia; order JABMRN01; family RBG-13-46-9; genus JABMQJ01. The sequence continues at coordinate 52,864 of JABMQJ010000029.1, forward strand.
TTAAAAAATAATTTTTCAATTCACGGCGGCGGCCTGGATTTAGTTTTTCCGCACCACGAAAATGAAATCGCGCAGACCGTTTGTGCCGGAAAAAAAAGCGCCAAGTATTGGATCCATAACGGGCTTCTTACGATTAACGGCGAAAAAATGTCAAAGTCTTTGGGTAATTTTATTTCGATAAGCAATTTTCCTAAAAGCAAAGACTTGCTAAAACTCTTTTTTCTCTCCAGTCATTATCGGCACCCTGTTGATTATACAGAAGAGAAACTTACGCAAATGTCTGATGCCAGAGATAGGATACTCGCATTTTTACAAAAAGTCGATAATGTTTTACAAAAGTATAATAAAACGATTACAGAAAACGACACATACAGAACGCCTTTTCTCGCAGCTATGGACGATGACTTTAATACGCCGCTTGCGTTGGGCGTAATCTTCAAATCCGTCGCAGACGGAAATAAAATAGTGGACAAAAATAATCTGAACGAAAAAGACAAAGAAATATTAGCGAATATCAGACTTTTTATTCGAGACGTTGCGAAAAATATTTTTACCCTCAGCCTTGACTATCAAGCAAAGAATGCCGCCATAGATTCTATGGTTTCCAACCGTGAACAGGCGCGAAAAAATAAGGATTTCAAAAAAGCCGACAGAATAAGAGACGACCTTTTGGAAAAAGGTATTATCGTAGAGGATACGAAAGAAGGCTCGGTGTGGCGAAAAAAACTTTAAAAAAAGGAATATTTATTACTTTCGAGGGGCCAGAGGGTTGCGGCAAGAGCACGCATTCTAAATTAGCGGCTAACCTCTTGAAAAAAGAGGGATATGACGTTGTCTATACAAGGGAGCCCGGTGGGACCAGGCTCGGGGATAGAATAAGAGAAACCCTCTTAAATTTGAAAAAGATTGATATTCCGCCTCTTGTTGAGATGCTGCTTTTTGAAGCAAGCCGCGCGGCGCTTGTAAAGAAAGTCATAAAACCCGCTCTTCTTAAAAAGAAAATTGTCATAAGCGATAGATTCAATGACGCGACCCATGTATATCAGGGCTACGCCGGCAATATACCGCTGAAAGATATATATAAGGTGGAGACAGCATGTCTCGGAGGCATCAAGCCCGATCTTACGATTATTTTAGATATAGACGCAAAAACAGGCCTAAATAAGACGCGCAGGAGTAAAAGAGACAGGATGGAATCTAAGAAGCTTTCTTTCCATAAAAAGGTAAGAAAGGGTTATTTGGGCATAGCTAGGCGTGATAAGAAAAGAGTAAAAGTAGTAAGGACGAAAAAAACGAAACACGAAACGTTTGAAAAAGTTAAGCATGAGGTTCTGAATGTCATTCGAAGATATAAAAGGACAGGATAGGGCTATTCGGATACTACGCGCCAGCCTCCGGAATAACCGAATTTTTTCAAGTTACCTGTTTGTGGGGCCGGACGGTATAGGTAAATTTGAAACCGCGAAAAATTTCGCAAAAGCCATAAATTGCTCAAGTGAAAAAAATCCACCGGATGCCTGCGAAACATGCTCATCGTGTAAAAGGATAAATTCAAGGACCCATCCCGACATCTTCTTCGTAGCGCCTAAGGGTGTATCATCCACAATCGGCGTTGACGAGATAAGAGGCGTTATATCAAAAGCGAACCTAAAACCCTATGAAGCGAAGAAAAAAGTATTTATTATAGACAATGCCCATTCCATGAATAACGCATCGTCAAACGCTTTTTTGAAAACCCTGGAAGAAGCGCCTAAAGACACGATATTTATACTCATAAGCCGATCAAAAGAACTTTTACTTTCCACTATCGTATCGCGATGCCACGCTATAAAGTTTTTTACAGCGCCTCCCCAAGAACTCTTGAATGTCCTTACGGAAAAATTTAACCTTAAAAAAAATGAGGCAAAAATTTTAAACAATTTCTCAAGCTCCAGGATCGGGGAAGCCATAAGGATGAAAGACAAAGATTTAATCAAAAGGAAAAATCGGGTAATAGATAGCTTATTAAGCATAGACGGGCATGCGTCCGATTTTTCGGAGGAAATTGCAAATTATAATACGAGAAATGAGTTTAAAGAGAATCTGGAGTTTATCCTTTCGTTTTTTAGAGACGTATTCCTGTATAAAACAATAAGTGACGAAAATGCACTTTTTCACGCAGACAAAATCGCAGAAATAAAAAGCGAATGTGAAAAATTTACATTAGAAGATCTCGATTATCTTATGAAAAAAGTGATCACCCTATCTTCGTATATAGACTATAATGTAAATCCGAAAATTATCGTCGATGTTTTAACCAATGAACTAAGGAGTTATTATGCACGAGGTAGTACAGGTAAGGCTGCGCGAAGCCGGTAAAATTTCGTATTTTTTAACAGGCGGCTTGAAATTTAACGTAAGCGAATACGTAATTGTCGAACAGGGCAGGGGCCTGGAATACGGGCAGATTGTGTCCGAGTCGGAAACGGTTCTCGATACCGAAATCGAACGGCCCCTCCGCAAAATCATACGAAAAACAAATCCGTGGGATCATCGCCAGATAGAAAAGAATAAGAAAAAAACAAAAGAGCTTATTCAAATTTGCGGCAAAAAAATATCCGAACGTAAGCTTCCCATGAAACTGGTAGAGGCGGAATATTCTTTTGACCGTTCCAAGATCATATTTTATTTTACCGCGGAAGAACGTGTTGATTTCAGGAGTCTCGTAAGAGACCTGGCCAATATTTTTAAGGCAAGAATTGAGCTCAAGCAGATCGGTGTGCGGGATGAAGCGAAACTTATGGGCGGATACGGTCCTTGCGGAAAAGAGTTATGCTGCGTGAAATTTTTGAAAGATTTTGAACCGGTAACTATAAGAATGGCAAAGGACCAGAACCTGCCTTTAAACCCTACGAAGATATCGGGCCTATGCGGAAGGCTTATGTGCTGCCTGAGTTACGAAAACCAGACCTATAAGGAATTCATGAAAGGGCTGCCTAAAATAGGCCAGGAAATAAAAACGGAAAAAGGTAAAGGCAAAGTCGTGGCCCTAAACCCGCTTAAAAAAAGCGCCATGGTGGAGATAGGAGACGGTAAGCGCATAGAGGTTAAATTCGATAAAAATAAGCCGTAAGTAAAATGGAAAAAAGAAAGACATATATAACAACACCGCTATATTATGTAAACGCAAAACCGCATATAGGGCACTCCTATACCCAGATAATATGCGATACGGCCGCTCGCTTTCGCAAACAATGCGGCGAGGAAGTTTTTTTCATGACGGGTACTGATGAGCACGGCGAAAAGATAGAAAAGGCCACTTTGGAAGCGGGTTTTGAAAAGGGCCAAGAAAAAAAGTTTGTAGACACTATCGTGCCGCATTTTAAGGAGCTATGGAAAAAACTTGATATAAAATACGACCACTTTATACGCACCACAGATATGGTGCATGAAGAGACCGTAAAAAGGGTGCTATCGATATTATATGAGAAAGGGAAGATATATAAGAAGCTCTATAAGGGGTGGTTTTGCACTCCATGTGAAATGTTTTGGTCGCATATACATGCCCCGGACGGCATATGCCCGGACTGTAAAAGAAAATTAGATAAACTTAACGAAGAAAACTACTTTTTTAAAACTTCCGAATATCAAAACGCATTAATCAAGCATATAAAAGAAACCAATGCCTTTATCCTCCCCGATATGCGAAAAAATGAAGTACTAAGCTTTCTCGAAAATAACGAACTTCAGGATCTTTGCATATCCCGGCCAAAAACGCGACTTTCGTGGGGCATCGAGCTTCCTTTTGACAAAAATTTCGTGACTTACGTATGGTTTGACGCCCTTTTAAACTACATATCCGGGATCGGATACCTGGATGACAGAAAGCGCTTTGATTCGCTCTGGCCGGACGCTATCCACGTAATAGGAAAAGATATATTACGTCATCATGCGATTTATTGGCCAATTATGCTTTTGGCCATTGATGAAAAACCTCCCAAGTGTATTTGCACGCATGGCTGGTGGATGACCGAAGGTGAGAAAATGTCCAAGTCTAAAGGAAATATAATCGACCCCCTGAAGATTATAGCTAAATACGGCGTGGATGCATTCAGGTATTATCTTTTGGCTGCGGTTCCTTTTGGCTACGACGGAACTTTCTCGGAGAAACTCTTCATAGAGCGGTACAACAATGACCTCGCAAACGATTTGGGGAACCTTCTAAACAGAACTCTTACAATGGTAGAGAAGTATTTTGATGGAATTGTTCCGGAGGTTAAGCTTTCTTGCGACGAAGGCATGAAAAGCGCTATAGAGAATCTTCCGGGAAAATTTGGAGCTACTTTTATGCAATTCGATTCATCCTTCGCGCTTAAAGAGATATGGAAGCTAGTAAAACAGGCCAATAAGCATATAGAAGATAAGGCGCCATGGAAACTCGCGAAAAAAAATAAAGAAGAATTATCCGCGGTCATGTACGAATTGATACAGGCGATAGGGATTATAGCGGTATTGCTATATTCCTCTATGCCGGATAGCGCCCGTAAAATGTGGAAGCAGCTTGGCATGAAGCCGGATATAGCCTCTAAAAACATATGTACACCCGAAACAGAAAAAGAAAAATTTTGGGGTATTATACCTTCGGGAACAAAAACCGCTAAGGGCAAGCCCCTCTTTCCACGAATTGTTTTAGAATGATTATAGATACACACTGCCATCTCGATTTTGACCAGTTCCACGCTGACAGAGACTCTGTCATAGAGCGGGCGGAAAAAGCAGGCGTCAAATATTTTATAAACGTAGGCTCAAGCCTTGAAGGTTCGCGGAAAAGCGTAGAACTTGCTTCCCGGCATGATAGCGTTTTTGCATCAGTGGGCATTCATCCGCATGAGGCTGACCACATAACCGAAGATACCTTTACCGAAATCGAGGGCCTTCTAAGAGATAAAAAAATTGTTGCTATCGGTGAAATCGGGCTAGATTATTTTAAAAAACGTTCTGCGCCAGATAAGCAAAAAACGCTATTTACCAGATTCATAGAGATCTCTAAAAAGCGCAACCTTCCTTTGATTATCCACAACCGCGATGCCGCGCGCGATACGTTAGATATTTTGAAAAAAAACGGCACTCACCCGGTTTCGGGTGTCATGCATTGCTTTTCCGGGGATGAGAAGTTTCTCGGCGAAGTCTTGGAGATGGGCTTACATGTTTCATTTACGTGCAACCTGACCTTTAAAAATGCCAAGCGCTTAAGAGAGGTTGCCAAAGGCGTCCCACTTGACCGGCTTCTTCTGGAAACAGACGCGCCGTTTTTGGCGCCCCAAGCATATAGGGGGAAAAGAAACGAACCCGCGTATATAATCGAACTTCGTGACGTACTATCGGAGATTTTAAACGTTTCAAAAGAGGAAATAGAAAAAGTAACTACGGATAACGCTAAAAAACTATTTAAAATACCGGGATAGGAACGTTAGTGATAAAAAATTTCGTTAAGAAAAATTGGATATATATAACACTTTTTTTACTCATCGTAACCATAAACGTTACGCCTATGTTTACGAAGAAAGAAAAAGTCCAAGATAAAGTCAAAGCTGAAATCGGATTAGAAGAGGGAAAGGCTGAAAGCCCCACCCTATTTTTGGGGTTTGACGAAGCGCAGGACCGCAGCAAAAAAATAGAAAATACATTAAAAACCAATCTCCCACTTTATCTTTTTTACCTATGCTGTAATCTCCTCATCGTATTCATGTTTTTCTCAGGCCTTGCGCTCGACGGGTATTTCCTCTTTAGCAAATTCAAGAAAAAAGACGTTTTACAAAAAACCGGCGATATAGATCCTCCGGGATGGAAGATAGGCGACATTTTCAAGATAGTTATTTTAGCATTTGCGTTCGGCTATCTATTTTTTATGGTACTCAGTTTCTGTCTTGGCTCTGTGCAGAGCGTAATGAAAACGAAATTTACGTTTCTTAAAAATAATAATTTTAGAATGATTTTTGATACAGTCATACTGGACGTTATTGTGCTCTTGATTATCCTAAGATTCATGCATAAAGTTTACAAAAAGAAATTCGCAAGCCTCGGTTTTGTGAAGAAAAACATCAGGAAAAATATACTATACGGTATTTGCGGTTACGTGGCGATCGTACCGGTGATACTTATTCTCGGTATTTTAGTGTATATTCTTCTTAACATCTTAAAAATCAAACCCCCTCCGCAGCCAATAGTCGGACTTTTTCTCGCTGAGACAAATGTCGCGCTTATATTCACTTCCAGCATAATCGCAGCTATCTTCGGCCCGGTGATAGAGGAAATATTCTTTAGAGGGGTCATGTATAACGCCGTAAAAAGGAAGTTCGGTGTTTTTGCGGGTATTTTTATAACAAGCGTGCTTTTCTCATTTCTGCATACCCATGCAATGACCTACTTTTTGGTAGGCTTTGTACCAATCTTGATATTGGGTATGGCGCTTGCCTATTTATATGAAAAAACAGGTAGCCTTATCCCGTCGATAACGCTTCACATAATGAATAACGTAGGAAGCGTTTTTATGGTGTTTTTGTTCAGATATTTCAGCAACCTGGTTAAGTAAAGGATGGTTTAATAAAATGCCGGTACCCACGATAGAATGGAAACAAAATAAGGTAAAAATAATCGATCAAAGCGTTCTTCCCGGTAAAATGCGATTTATCTATTGCACCTCGACGCGATCGATCTGGAGTATCATAAAATACATGAAAATACGCGGGGCACCGGCCATAGGTATCGCGGCTGCCTTCGGAGTATATCTAGGCGTTAGAAATTCAACCAACAAAAATTTTGCCAAAGATTTAAACAAAACCATAAACTATTTAGCAACCTCAAGGCCAACGGCGGTAAATCTTTTTTGGGCGCTTGAAAGAATGGGTAAAATTGCGCGCAAACATAAGGATGAGCCCATTGCAAAGATAAAGAAAACCTTGTTAAAAGAAGCGAAAAGCGTTCTTATCGAGGATAAAACAATCTGCAGAAAGATGGGTAAGTTCGGAAGCGCGCTTATAAAAAGTAAGGATAATATCCTTACGCATTGTAACGCAGGCGGGCTTGCTACTGCTGATTATGGTACGGCGCTTGGTGTAATTTTTGCGGCCCACAGCCAGAAAAAGAAAATAAGGGTTTATGCTGATGAGACGCGGCCTGTTTTACAGGGCGCGCGCCTTACGGCGTGGGAACTTATGCGCGAAGGCGTAGATGGGACTCTTATCTGTGATAATGCCGCAGCAAGTTTAATGGCAGGCGGCAAGATTGACAAGGTAATCGTTGGCGCCGATAGAATAGCCGGAAACGGCGACGCGGCGAATAAAATCGGGACATACAGCTTAGCTGTTTTAGCGCATCATCACAAAGTGCCTTTTTATGTCGTTGCGCCAATCTCAACCATTGACACAAATATCAAGTCAGGTAGAAGCATACCCATTGAACAGCGTAATCCCGACGAGGTAAGAAAGATAAAAAACATTTATATAGCCCCTAAAAAGGTAAAAGTTTTTAACCCTGCTTTTGACGTGACACCGAATCGTTTCATAACAGCGATTATTACCGAAAAAGGAATTTTACGAAAACCTTTTTTACGCAGCATAAGGAAAGCATGCGCGAACTAGAATTTATTCGATATATTACCCGTAAGTTCAAGACCAAAAGCCCGGTTGTTTTCGGCATAGGCGATGATTGCGCCGTTATCAAGCATACAAAGGACAAATTTTTACTTTTAACATGTGACATGATTGTAGAACGCACGCATTTTACGAGTAAAACGCGTGCGTTCGAAATCGGGTGGAAGGCCATGGCAGTCAATATAAGCGACATAGCTTCAATGGGCGGCATTCCGAAGTACGCATTAGTGGCAGCCGCAGTTCCCCGGGGAAAAAATGTAAGATTCCTGAAGGAAATCATCCGGGGAGTAGAAAAAATTTCAAAAAAATTTAACATATCCATTATAGGCGGCGATACAAATAGTTCCGAAAGAATAGTTTTGAGCGTTACATTGATAGGCGAGGCCGAGAAAAAGTACCTTACAAAAAGAGACGGGGCTAAACCCGGAGATTTAATATTTGTAACCGGCGCGCTAGGCGAAGGAAAGTCCAAACACCTTAATTTTTTACCACGCCTTTCGGAATCAAGAAAACTAGTTAAAAACTTTAAGATAAACTCTATGATAGATTTATCAGATGGTTTAGCCATGGATTTAAATAGGCTAGCCGTGGCAAGTAATGTCGGAGCGTGCGTTTACAAGAGCTTAATACCGCTTTCAAAAAAATCAGAACCACTCGAAAAAAGTATTTTTGCAGGTGAAGACTTCGAACTTCTTTTCACAGCCTCTATCGCGGAATCAAGAAAGATAATAAAGCGCATGGGCGAGAAAGATAGCCTCCCCATAACGCTTATAGGCGAAATTGTTAAAAAACCCCTGGGCGTTGGGCTCATCGGGGATAACGGGAAACTAACGCCGCTTAAGCCGAAAGGATACGCGCATTTTTGAAGACGCAATATATAACAAAGAACCCTAAAGAGACCTTTGATTTAGGGGTTAAATTCGGAAAGGGCTTAAAGCCCGGGGCAGTCGTAGCACTTATAGGAGAACTTGGCACCGGGAAAACACTTTTTACAAAAGGAATTGCCAAGGCACTGGGCGTTAAAGAGTATGAAGACGTGAATAGCCCTTCCTTTGTTATCGTGAAAGAGTATAAGTCAAAAAAAGCGCCCCTTTATCATTTCGATTTTTACAGATTGAAACCCTCAAGCGGCTTAGATACAATAGGTTATGAAGAATATTTTTACTCCGGAGGCGTAAGCGTTGTAGAATGGGCGGATAGAGCGGTGGATCTTCTGCCGGATAAGTATATTTGCCTGAAATTCAGGCATCTCGGAAAAGATAAGAGAAAAATAACGGTAAAAAAATGAAAATCTTGGGGATAGATACATCCACGAAGTTTTTGGGCGCGGCAATCATAGATGAAAGAGGTGTTTTAGCCGGCTACCAGGACGAGGGCGACTTAAAGCATTACGCGACACTAGTGCCTACGATAGACCGCCTCCTCAAGAAATGCCACCTGAAATTAAAAAACATCGATGCCATAGCTTTAAGTATAGGCCCGGGGTCCTTTACGGGTTTACGGATAGGGGTCGCAACGTGCAAGGGAATAAATATGGCTCTGGGGATACCCATAGTAGCCATACCTACGCTTGACGTTATAGCCGAGAATTTCTCGGATGAAAAAAATTACATGCTTTGCCCGCTTTTGGACGCAAAAAAGAAGAAGGTTTACGCCTGTTTATTCGATGGCAAGAGAGGCCTAAAGAGGCTTACTGATTACATGTTGCTTGACGTGGCGAGCCTCCTTAAAAAAATAAAAAATCCGACACTTATTTTCGGGGACGCTGTCGGGCTCTATAAGGATTCATTAGAAAAAAATTCTTATGTTAATGTTTCGACGAAAAGCTGGTATCCGCGTGCCGAAATCGTAGCAAGGCTTGGTCTTGCGAAAGCCAGAAAAAGAAAATTCACGAATCCCGATAGGCTGGCGCCGATGTATCTGCATTCAAAATACTGCCAGGTAAAAAAATGAAGAATAATATATCATACCGCCCCACATGGGCCGAGATCGATTTAGACGCCATAAAATATAATTGTCGAAGGATACAGAATGTTGTTGGCAGGAATACCGAAATAATGGCGGTCGTTAAAGCCAACGCATATGGGCATGGCATCGTCGAGGTATCCAGGATCCTCAATAAGATAAAAATCAGATATTTGGGCGTTGCCACATTGGATGAGGCGCTTGTATTGCGCAAAGCGAGGGTGAAGCTACCGATACTCATCCTGGGGTCAATCCTGCCGGAAGAGGCGGAAATCGCGATTAGAAACAACATTACAATAACCTTGTGCAACAGGGAACTACTGAAGGCCCTTAAAGATCTCGCCAAGAAAAAAATCGAATCAAAGGTGCACATAAAAGTAGATACAGGAATGGGAAGAATAGGCGTCTGGCACGAAGACGCGATAAAATTCGTAAAAGATGTAAAAAGAAATAAAGGCATAAAAATTGAAGGGATTTATACGCATTTTTCTATTGCCGCCCGAGATAAATTTTTTACCCAATACCAAATCAATTCTTTTGAAAAAGTATTATCCGATCTAAAAAATTTAAAAATAGAAATTCCGATTCGACATGCGGCCAATTCCATAGCTTGCGTGGATTGGAAAAAATCCCGTCTCAACATGATAAGGCCGGGGATTATCATCTATGGAATTTATCCAAAAAGGAATTTTCCCAAAATTTTAAAATTAAAACCGGCGTTTTCCCTTAAAACAAAAATAGTTTTCATGAAAGATGCCCCGCCCGGCCGCTCAATAAGCTATGGCCGGACCTACATAACACAAGTTCAGACGAAAATCGCGACCCTTCCGATAGGATACGCTGACGGCTACGGGCGAATCCTATCAAACAAGGCCGAGGTTCTCGTTGGGGGCCACCGCGCGCCTGTTGTCGGGAAGGTCACCATGGACCAGACAATGGCAGATGTCGGACATCTCAAGAACGCAAAAGTCGGCGACGAAGTCGTTCTCATAGGAAAGCAGAAAACCGAGGAGATAAGAATAGAGAGGCTCGCCCGACTTGCCGGAACCATTCCCTACGAAATAGTAACCGGCGTAACAAACCGCGTCCCGCGAGTGTATAAATATTCCGCCAAGCGCTAAAAAGTGTACAGCGTCTACTTATAACTCATTGATTTTTAAAGGGTTCTGTCAAAGTGAAACGTCCCCATGAAAAAAATGAAATATTTAGGATTATAAAGGATTTTATATAGTAGGACATAGTGTAACAAAGACATAATAAAAAACCTAAAGCTTGGCGTTTAGACTTGGCAGAAAGTAAAAGTTTAAGCGCTATTTTTTTGTCAACTTGTTACGGAGGATAAAAAAGTGAGTTACGCGAAAAAAATAATTCTTATTATAATTTGTATTATGTTGGCCTTCTCTAATGCTGCATGGGCTAAGGAGGAGAGTATTTTTTGCGTAAACGGATACATTTCCCGCAAGAGCGAAAAAATAATAAACGAGTCCTCAACGGATTTTGCGAAAATGTGCAGGCAAAAAGTGGCAATGCTAAACGCGGCAGAAAATTTCGAAATTCCAGATCAAGGAGAAAGACCGGACATTACCACGCGAACATTTTCCAAAGAAGAAGGTAGCAAATAATGTTTACAGTAATTCAATACGTTAACTTTGGCTGCATTTTACTTGCCACAGTTTTTCTGGTCTGGATTGTAAACAGAACCTGCAGAAAAATTCTTTTACTTATTTTTAACGTTAAAGGCGCGCGTTGGAACATAGAGAAATTGCTCTTGGACATAAGGGACGGCACAAAGAGATTCTACAAAGAAAAGCGAAAATTTCCCCGGGCAAGAGTAAAGAGCGGGATAACCGTAGAGATTGCCGGCAGTAACGCAAACAAATATAACAAGGCCCTGGACATAAGCCGGGGAGGAGCGCTTTTAAGGACTCGCGCGCGTTTTAAGCTCGGAGAACGAATAAACATGAGTATATACCTTCCGCTATTTCCCCAACCGGTTAATATTGAAGCGAGAATAACTAGGGTCGCTGCTGCTCTTGGCACTCACAGTTTATTTCCCCTGTTCAATGTGGGGGTAGAATTTTTAAACATAATCCGCATGGACAATGACAAATTAGCTGAGACAGTGAATATGTTATTGAAATCCAAAGGGAACGGGAAGATGCAATCAATGACTGCGGAGGGAAAGAATCCGGATGAGTCTTATAATTCACTACGAAGAACGTTTTTCAATCACACTGTAAGAACCCTTACGTGCTTTATGGATTGTAAGGATGAGTTTACGTACGGACATTCAAAAAAGGTCGTGAAATACTCCGCAAAGATAGCCAGGACCCTCGGAATGCGCAAATATGAAATATTGAAGATAAAGGTCGCGGCCCTATTCCATGATATAGGCAAGTCCCACATAGATAGCGCCATTTTGAATAAATCCGGTAAACTTACCCCGGAAGAATGGCAGGAGGTGAAAAAACACCCCGCCACAAGCGCTGAGATTATAAAAGAGACAGGTATATTAAGCGAAATCGTCGATATCATCAAGTATCATCATAAACATTTTGATGGCAACGGTTATCCGGATGCGGACAAGAAAGGCGAGGATATCCCCTTGGGCTCCAGGATACTGGCTATTGCCGATTCTTACGATGCAATGACATCGCCAAGGCCTTATCGCGAGAGGCCCATGACTAGAAAGAAAGCCATAATGGAGCTTAAACGCTGTGCCGGCTTACAGTTTGATCCCCGGATAGTAGCTGCTTTTCTAAAAGGCCCCAAGCCAATATGTCCGGCTACTGCCGAAGGTGCGTAACTAACAAATGTTAAGTGATAAAAAAGTTAAATAACTGTTCTTTGTTTTTCTCGGATTCTCGTGTATACTATAATGTAGCTGAAGGTATATGTAGAGTTAGGCTTTTTTTTATGGCGACTTAGAAAAACACTTAAAAAACTTACGAAGTACCAAGGCTAAAAATGCGATATTGAGATCATGAAAAGGCATAGGAATAAGAAATGAATTACGCGAAAAAAACAATTGTTATTATGATTTGCGCCATGCTGGCCTTCCCAAATCCCACTTGGGCCGAGGGTGAAGGCACTTCTTCTATACCGGAAAGCGTTTACCGTGACAAGGGAGATGTTATGCCACCGGCGCTTGCGGAATTTTATGAAAAAGCTAAAAATGATCCAGAAAAACAAAAGCTAATAGAGGATTTCTCAGTTTTATCCTGGGACATTAGGCAAACCAAATATAACGAAGACGGAAGTATAGATCGCGTTATTTACGTTAATAACGAAGGAAGCGAATCAGCCGCTATTTATTCCTACGAATTTAATGGCGAAGATTTGGATTCTTTTTCAATAAAACTTGATAATGGCGCGTCGCTAAAATTTTCCGAAACCAAAACAGGTCAAGTGGCGCTTAGTATGACATCACCTACAGATTCAAGTGAAGATCCGACGGATCCGGATGAAGGCGGCCCGCCAAAACCGGTTGTAACCATTATTCTTCCCGATGGCCCTAGCCTTGAAGATATAGCGCGTAGACCTTTCGATTTTGAAAAACTCATAGAAACAGTAAAAGATACCGGCGACAGCCAAAGAGAAGCATACGATAGATATTCAGAGGACACCAAGCCATATTACGAAAAAATCTATGAAGAATTAAATGCAAAATCTGATTCTTTCAAATCCGAAGGCATATATATCGATGAATATCTTTTCAAAGCACTTGCAGGCAAGAGCATAAAAGAAGGCATAAAAAGAAATTTTATAGATGACGCCGTTGAATATATATATTCTGAGTCGAAAAAACAAGGTACTGACAATATGACAATCCTGAATTTCTTGGAGATCGAAAAAAGATATCGAGAAGGTTATTTAAAATTCAGTAGAGAGATATACGACAAAACGATAGAAGAAATACTCGAATACTTAAATGGCGTAATAGACGAACTGCTTGTCTCGGACTTTACCGGAGTTATGAAGAAAAGGGATAAAATTGTAGTTAAACTTCCGGTGCCAGAATTAGAATCAGAAGAAAAAAAGAAATAAATTCCGACTAACAAAAAAGGACGATCCATTTTTTAAATCAAAAAAATGGTACCATCCAATTTTTTTTGCCTTTTTTTCTTTTTCTTGTCGAAACCCACCCTATTTGCTATAATCTATTATAATATTAGTATGATATAACCAAAGGGGCAAATGTCACAAAGTGGTAAAAAATCACAAAAATTTTAGATTTTTATCTATTTTACGTGTATTAGTAATAGGGGCTACGTCTAAATGGTAGATAGGGCTTCCGATGAAATCCTGGCCGTAAGGGCAAGGGAAGGCGATACAAAGGCCTTCGAAGAGCTTTTTCATAGATATAAAAAGCCGATATTGAATCTGATTTATAGGCTTATCGGCAATAAAGAGACAGCCGAAGAAGCGGCTCAAGAGGCATTTATGAAAGCATATAAAAATTTAGATATATTTGATCCAAAGCGCAAATTTTCAAGCTGGATTTACACCATAGCGAGAAATTTAGCCAAAAATGCGCTGAGGGACAGAAAGTATTTTCGCGACGTCTCGCTTGAGAAAATTGTTTTTGCAGGTGATACAAGTATTAGGCTGAAAGACGTTATTTCCGACCCGGGCGCAAGGCCGGATTCAATAGTGGAGGATGAAGAAATATCCGCCCAGGCGCAGCAGGTCTTAAACGCGATACCGTTAAAATACAGAGAAGTTATAGCGCTTTGTAGGGTTCAGGGCCTGACTTACAAAGAAGCCGCTGAAGTGCTGGGCTGCAGCGCGGCAACGGTTGCCATAAGATTCAATAGGGCTAAAATTTTATTTATGAAAAAACTGGGCATAAAAAACCCGGGGAAGTGATAGGACATGAAAAGTGAAACCCGCGATAAATTTGATCTGGTAATGTCCGGCTTGAAAGCGGTAGAGCCTTCGGACTCTTTTGACTTTGAGTTCAGAAAGAGGCTTGAAGAAGCAGTGGCCGAAAAATACGCGGAAACTGCATTCGAAAAGCTGGCAAGGCGAACCGTCGAGAGCATAAGATATGCTTTACTCCCCAGGGTACCTCGTCTGGCAAGGGTCGCGGTAACAATTGTTTTCCTGGCGGCATTCGGGCTTTACATGTACTCTGCCCAACCGGCAAATCCCTTTTTAACTTCAAAACTGGGCATTGTTATGGCAAAAAGCGCCGGAGATACTACCTGGAGAGAAGTGGGCTTAGAAGACACCTTTGGGCCGGGTGACGTCATCGCTACAAGAGGAAATTCAGAACTCGATATATCGCTTCCCGGAAAATACGCCATAAAACTAAAAGGCAAAACTAAGATTAAAATAGCACAGCTTACCCCGCGCTACGGAAACGGCAAGGCCCGCTTCGAGTTAGCCGACGGCCGGATGCTGGTTAGTGTGGAAAAAGGTTTCAAGGGTTCACGTTTTGTAGTAGACACCAAGACCGCAACAGCGACAGCTCTCGGTACGAAATTTGCAGTTGATGTCTCCGAAAAGAAAAAACATAAGACACAAGTAAGCGTTTTGGAAGGCAAAGTAAAAGTAAAAAGCCAATACAAACCGAAGAAATTCCAAATGGCCGCGCAAACCGTTACCGTGGGAAGCGGCCAGAAGACGGAAGTAGCTCTCGGTGAGGTCCCGCACACACCTCAAAGGCTTATCGAGGAAGAATGGCGAAAACTCAACGAACTCTATCAGATCGGGGAAAAAGCACAAGTCATGCTTCTTGTAAAAAATAGGCCTGACAGAGTAACCGAGCTATTAAGGCCCTGCCCGATATATATATCCGATGAGGAGCCGCAGCAAATCCCGGAACTTTTACAGGAAGCCGTATTAAACATACAAAAGGCCGTAGAAACAAAAGACAAGACAAAGCATCTCGAGGCCATAAGGCTCCTGGAACAGATGGTGGAGGAGCACCCAAATCCAAAATACGACGTCCAGTTATTGTTATATATAGGAGCGTATTATGAATATCTTAATTATCACAAACAAGCGATAAAGACGTTTGAAAAGGTGCTTGAGGAATATCCCAATTCAACCCTTGCAAGCATGGCCCAATGCGCGATAGGTATAATTTATGAGGAAAAATTGCACGACAAAGAAAAAGCCGAGGCTAACTATAAATCTGTTTTGAAAAAATATCCCAATAGCCTCGAAGCCATCTGGGTAGAGAAAAATTTAAAAATAAAAAACCTGGTAAGAAATGTTGAATAACAGGTACTTGAATGTGTATGTAGTAATAGAGGAGAGCAAATATTTTTTTGCTGTGAAACTAAATAGTTTTCAAAAGCATTAAGTAGTTAAGGGGTGATAAGCAATGCTTACAGTAATCCAATATACTAACATCAGTTGCGTTTTCCTCGCCACAGCTTTTCTGGTTTGGATTGTAAACAGAACCTGCAGAAAAATTATTTTACTTATTTTTAACGTTAA
>JABMQJ010000030.1 GCA_013203315.1 Candidatus Omnitrophota bacterium
GACAGCGGGCTGGGTACTTACAATCGGGCTTAGTCTTATACCTGGAGTCGGTATCCTGGGAGCTGTATTAGGTGTATGGATACTCTTTGTAGTAGCACACTTCGTAAGAACAGAGAATATGCCGGATCCACCACCACTATCCACTGTATTAGGTATAGCTTTAATGAATGCTGTTGCGCTAGGAGTCCTTTTATACTTCCAACCCTTAGGTATGTTTAGCTCCTTCCAGAACCTTGCCAGCTGGGCAGGTATTATATACCTGGTCGAATTTGTTGCTACTACCGGTTTACACTGGAGTTTAAACCTAAGACACGTAGAAGATACTACTCAGGCCCTTAGACTGGCAGAGGATGTTAAGACTTATGCTCCAGCTGTAGGCAATGTTAATATAGGTCACCAGATAGCCGAAATAGGACGTTACGCAGAAAGCCTAAAAGTAGGCAAAACGGATACTATAGATTGGGCAGTAAACAACCTCAATGCGTATGCTATATCCATTGAACCCCAATCATACGAAGAAATGTTCTTAGCAGCCGTTGTAGTAGATGAATATATGAATGTTCTGATTTCAGAGAAATGGAATACTTATCGGAAGCGTACTTGCGTGGGTATACTGGGATCAATCGCAAAGGGACGAAGTCCGGTAGCGCAATATGCAAGAAGAAGATTGAAAGATGCATATATCGCGAAAAAGATAAGCAAGCAGAATCTTAAAGAAACCCTCGGGTCAACCGGAGGCTTTAGCCTTTGGATGGAGAAAACCTTCCGACCGCTGGCGAATCTCTTAGCGACTAAATTTGGAGTAATTCCGCCGGTAGTAATAGTGCCACTACTCTTTATCCCGGCAGTCGGGATTTTCGTGCTTGCAATAGTGATTGCATTTATTCTCTTGAAAAAACCCGCAGTAGCACAAATAAGCTCTCCTGTGGTTACAAGAGATGAAATCGCGAAGGTCATCGATTGGATAAATGAAAGTGCCGGAAAGACTATCTTTGACGATGGCTGGAAGGCTCGTACCGTTGAGAAAATTTCGAATATGGGCCTCGTAAAAGGTAGAAGATTCCTCGTAGTGGGTCCGGGTTCGCAAGACTACTTGCCAATCATCCTTACGAAGTTAGGGCTTGAAACAAGCATTATTGATATTGATCTTAAAGCAATAGCAGGACAAGCTTCCTTATGCAGGAGTTTTGACGTAGAGAACAAAATAGATATATTCGCTTCGTATGATAGCATAAGAGTGCAACCGTTTGACTATATCTCCGTATTTGCCGTTGTTCAGGACGCGCTGCGTCCCGAAAGAGACGAGGAATTATTAAGGCTGCTCCAGAAAAACCTTGAGAATATAAGAGGCGGTATACCTCCTATCTGGGAAGAAATAGACCGACATTGTACAGGCAAGATGAGGGAGATGATAAGCCCGATCCTGGAACATTTAAATCCCAATGGCGGGCATCTTTTTATTACAAACAACAAGCAACATACCGCTGCAGAGTTCAGGCAGGACCCTTCTCTTACGTTTGACGATGGAAAAGAGCTTTTTTATGCCGAAGAAGCCCTGGTTTCTATCGGTCTAGAACGAGGAATCCACTTTAACCTACAGGCGCAGGTTGACATTGATAATTTAAATACAAGTACCTTATCTTGGGCCGAGCTTCGAAAAGGAGCGGTATATAAAAGCGAAACCTTTGAGCCTAGTATGCTAGTAAGCCTTGACGAAGACGAAAAAGGTGCAGTAAAGGCGTCTATTGTGATACTAGGTATGCTGATAGGCCTCGCAAGCTTTATCTTTTTGTTACCAGAATCGAATGTAGCTGGCGTAATCGGAGTAGGTGTTGGCGCGGCAATAATGATGGTGCCTAGATACGCAGAGCTGGAGGACAAAGCACCGGTAGCTACAATCAAGACCCGTTTAACAAATACACTCTTTAGGCTTGCAGTTTTTGCCGGGTCAGCTTTTATAATTGGTGGTGGAACTATTTTAGGTTATCAATATCTAAAGATACCGCTAAGCTCTTTCAATAGCATGTTTTCTTGCATAAACCCACTAGCTTATTATATCGGTGCAATAATAATTGCTCTTGTGGTATCAGATAAAGACTGGGCAACTTCAATTAAATCGATAGTGAAGAAAACAGAGGGAAGATTAAAAAATATTGCCCGTGTTGCTTTAATTTTATCAGTTGTAAGTGCATATAACATTTGGATGGCGCCCCTAGTGCGTACGGCAATAGCCCTAGTTTATGTTTATGCGTATCCGAGGGACGAGGAAATTTTGCATATAAAGGGCGAAAACATAATGCTTTTATATAATAGCGAAGAATCAAAAAACATAGTCGTTGAAAAACTGAGCGTTTTGCCACCGAACCATTTAAGAGCCATTAATAAAATTAGAATTTTTGAACCATTTAAGGACATGCCATTTGGCGGATTTGCGAACCCGCTCCTGCCAAATGAGATAGCTGTACTAGCCCATAAAGATGGTTATGGAGAAAAAGGGCTTTATCATGAACTTGGACATGTGCTGATGGCAAGGCTTTCAAGAGAACAACTAGATGAATGGAAAGCGCTGCATAGTCAGAGTGAAAATCCGGAAGGCTTTGTTTCCACATATGCCTCTTCCAATCATAAGGAAGATTTTGCCGAGACATATCGCTCTTATACGCAAGGCTTGGGTTTTTTTGTTGCGAAAGATGGTATTCTGAGAAGAAAGATGCTATTTATGGCGCGTCATTTATTTATATCTGAGATCGATGGCGAAAAACGGCTGGTTATGTATCGCGGAGGCGATTCGTATAAACTAGAGCATTTTTCATGTCCGGTTCAAGGCGAGCCGAGATATCAGGATATTCAGGAAGCATTTTCACCCATTCGATTCATGGGTGATTCTGATTCTAATATACAAATTCGAATGTGGGAATTCATATTTGAAATGGCGACATTAGATGAATTTAAACAGATTTTAAAAAATACTCTGAATCCTAAGTGGTCTAAGATTGATCCTGCTTACAAAAGTGTGACCCGTGCTGAGGGGCGCTTTTTAAAAATCAACAGGATAGCTTTTACAAATGTTATGTCGATAAAGGACATGGCACTGAGAAAACCTTTTATTGAAACAGCGATCGAGTTCTTTAAGGGCGCGCGCAACCTAAAGCCAAGCCAGGGACTATCAGAAAATTTAGAAGACATGATATCAGACCTCGAGCAATTTAATTCGGATATAGATAGTTTATCCGAGTTCCAAAAGGAGTTTCCGAAGGTACATGTTAATATTTCTCCGGAAGTGATGGATATTTATCATATCCCAACTTTTGTGAAAGCGCTGAAAGATATTGCGGGTAAGTCGGCGATAATTGAAAAGGGTATTTCTATAAAATTCACTCTTGCAGAGAAGATGATAGGTAAAGCGCGTTTACCTGATGGGTTAAAAATCGATGTTAATGGAGTAGTAGTTGTGTTGCGACCTAGCTCAAAACGTCCGACTTTCTATCTAGATTTATATGTCCATATACAAAACGCAGCAGTTAAGGCTGAAGAAATTTCAAAACCGCAAATGAAAAATGTCGCAAAAGAAGGAATTGATGAGCTGGAGGAAATACACCCGGCCATTAAGAGTGCCATAGAAGAAGGCCACGCCGTAGCAGTGCAAGATCTGGTACACGCCGACCTTCCCGCGCTTTTCGAAGGTAGCGACCAAGACATAGCAACGCGCATATTACTGCTATTTACCGGTACGCTCTCGCCGCAGGCAGAGGCAAATCTCGTTTTACACCTTGGCCGTGCGCCCACAAGAAGTAGGTTATATAACGGACTTCGAAATGCACAGCAATTACTGCAAGCTTCTTCTCAAGTCGATACACTTTCCCTAAACCGCATTGTAATTATGTTAGATGACGCAATTACTCCTGACCTTATCCCGGTAGACGATATCCTTGCACATACAGGTTCCGGACAGAAAACGGGTATAAAGATACAACCTACTATATACATTACTCTTTCTACGCTTAATGCAGGCACTGTCAGCAGTGACGGCCTCCTCCATCTTCTCCAACACGAAGATGCTGACAACAGGCGCGGCTATCATGAATGGCAAAACCATGAGGAAGAAACTTCTGTTACCAGCTTGTGGGAAACCGTAGCAATAGTCGCAAGAACTAAAAGGCTCGCGCGAGCCAGTGCGGCAGCAATGGCCGAAGAAAGGAGACAGCAAATAATAGACCTCCAAAGTGCGCATCAAGAAGCTGAAGACGCAGGTGTAGCCGTTGAATCCGATGATACAGCCGAAGAAATACGCCAAAAAATAAATGATGAAAATCTAAGAAGGGTGAGCCTCGAAGGCGCGCGACAAGCAGCCGAAGAAGCAGGTGTCGCAGTAGACCCCGAAGACACGCCTCAGGCAATACAGCGAAAGATAGTTTTAGCAAATCGAGACAAACTAATACTCCAAAGAGCTCGGCAAGCAGCCAAAGAAGCAGGTGTTGATATAGGCCCCAATGACACACCGCAACAAATACGCGCTAAAATAGATGCAAGGGAAGAAGATGCCATATACGGAAAGATTTCAACAATAGACGAATATTACAGAGTGAGAGAACAAGATGGAAGGTTAACTTCAACCAGGCAGACAGAAGAGGGCGTTTTTGCTTCTTCACCTACAGAACAAGTAGTTCAGGTAGGAGAATATTTCTTAAAGGGTCGCAAAAATGCAAGAGCACTAGATTGTGGTAGCGGCACAGGTAAAGCAGTAACATTGCTTTCTTTATACGATTCTTATGTTAAAGGCATTGAGATCAACCTGAATTTACTCGAACAGTCCACTTTGTGCGTGGATGAACTAAATAATCAGGGCATAGTTGATAAAGATAAGATTAAACTTATACATGGCACTTTCTGGGAAGAGAATTTTTCCAATTACGATTTAATTTATATTTATTGGCCCTATTCTGCTTCCGAGAGTAACCGCATGGCCAGGCGTCTGGAGCAAAAACTTTTGCGGGAATTAAGACCGGATGCAGTTTTGGTGATAAATTGCAACGCACCAAAAAAACTTAAGGAATTTAAAGCCCTTGAGAGAATAGGGCTTCCGTACGAAGAAAAAGATATTTCTCCGAGTATAAGCGCGTATAAAAAGCCTTCCGTCAAACCTGCAATAAATGAAGGGGCATTCCGATTCAATCAATATGCTTATACACACATTCCAGAGGAAGTACAGGATATATCGGACGAAAGATATAGGCGGGCAAAACAGTATGTATTTGAAATTTTCAAGAAAGTAAATAGGGAAGAGGCGCTTGAAGCCAGCTTGAATGGTATCAAGGTAACCAACGTTATAGATGAATCGAAACTTAGCGCGAGAGAATTTTCTTCGTCACTTTTCCCCACGGCGATATGCTATGAAGACGGCCAGATTGAAATAAACGCTAATTTCATAAAGTTTGTCGCTTATTTAAGAAGAATGGATCTAAATAAAATAGTTGTTCGAGACAGACATAGAGATAAGAAATCACGCTTACTTACTTCTATCGTGTACTCTATTGCCTTGCATGAGATAAGAGGTCATTACATCATAGAAAGCGATGGCAACATCCAATTCACCGCTGATGAAAGCAGGGCTCAGCTTGAAAGAGGTTTCAACTATCGTAGAATAAATGTAGATGCCATATTATTCTACTGGCTTTCTCTTTGCGAAAATAGAACCGGAGGAAGTCTCCGACAAAGGTTACTTGGATTCTTGAATACAATTGAACCGGAAACCGGAGAGAAATATGCAGAAATATTGGGTATCCTGGGAGAAAATGCTATACGCCAGTGTGTAAGTAGCGTGTGTCATCTATCGGATATTACAACTAGATATAGACCTAGTAGATATGTTTCGACAAGCGAGACCGAAGAATCAGCATATGAAAAAGCAGCACAAGAAGACGAGGCCCGGGAATATGCGATGAATGAAGGGACGCAGGATGACGAAGCTTTGCCTAGTGGGATAAATAAAATTATTTTAAATATAACGGGTAAGCCTGTAGACAGCAAAGACAAAAAGAAAGAAATCGGAAAAATGGGTAGAGCCAGAACTAATAGGTACATTTTTAATGCGAAAGTAGATGGGGATACACTCCGACTGGGGATTTCACAAGAAGGGTTATTGCGCGAAGGTCGCGGGGTTTTCCATAGAGATATAGAGCCCACAGCAGGTGATGGCGTATTCAGCGGTACGATCAACAGTCGTGGGTTAAAGTTGGTAATGCAGTATGGTATTTGGGAGAAGGAAGGGGATGGTTGGGTCAAAACAGGAGAAATAAAACGCACACCGGCACTCGAGGAGCGATGGCATGATGATATGATAAAAATAGCTCGAGTTTTAATTGCAAATGGCATACCTAAATCACTTTCCATGGAAAACGAGTATTCAGAGGCCACACTTTTAAATTTTGCATTTAAACCCGCCCCTACAACTCTTGGAGAGCTTGCCGATGCGCCACTTCTTTCCGCCGTGCCGGATACCGACATGGAACAGAAGCTCGAAGCGATAAAGACTGCGGTTGCTCCTTTTGCCGAAAAATATCGGAAAGAGGACGGTCTGGTGTGGAGAGTCACTACTGACGATACTTCGGGCACTGTCGGTGCCGGAGTCTACATGCCTTCGCGTTATTCGGATGTTGTAGAGATGTTAAGGGTTGTAGGAATTGAGGGGAAGAACTTTTTGGACCTCGGCAGTGGAACAGGGGACGTCGTATTTATTGCCGCCGCTATGGGGGCAGCACGTGCCAAAGGTATAGAGTTTAACAGAGATTTACACAGAGATAGCGAAGAGGGAGCCCTAAATGCCATAAGAGATTTAGATAGAAGCTCTCCACAGCTTGGGCTTAACAGCAGTAATGTCGAATTTGAATACAGTAATTATTTAAACAAAGACGTTAGCATCTCAGATCAAGATGTTTTGTATTGGTATTATAACGAAGGGGTGGGGTATACCAATATGGATGATTTGATGGAAAAGATACTGACAACCAAATTTAAGCCTGGCACTAAGTTTATTGCCTATACGGGGCATATATGGAAAGGCTTCAATAAGTGGGACGGATATGATGCTTACCAGGGTTGCCCCTATCACATTTACGTAGCGGACGAAAACGGCTCTTTTGCTAAGAAAGAGACTGATGACGATATGAAAAGGCTGACTCCCATGGACGATGAGCAAACCGGCCCATGGCCCGACCAGCCACTTGACGGTTTTGGCGGGGTTCAGATAGATCTATCAGAAGCCTCGCTTGCTGATGGGGAAGCGGGTCAAGTGATTGATGTTAAAACAGGAGATGCCCTCCGAGAGAAGATCCATCCAGAATTTTTAATGCCGCACTATAAAATAGGGCTACAACGGTATTACAACTACCTTAGGGAAAGGGGTTTTGAAAATTTATTGAGAGTTGAGTTAACAAGGAAAATGACAAAGACAAAGGGTGAAATCGCGGTAACAGCAATTACCAAAGGTAGAGGCGATGCTGCAAAAGAGCAACGTAAACCTACCGGGGATGTCTTGCAGCTTGATGAGAAAGGGTATCCGGTAAACGTAACACTTGATAAAAAAGCAGAGCATCCAAGCTTTTCCCTGACAACTGCGCTTGAAGAACAAGGTCATCCCATGGAGCTAGTTCTCAGGAATTCCGTGGGCAATGGCTGGTATTTCAATATACCTAAAAGTGTGCTTCTATGCCCCATGAATTCATTCCTTGAATGGTATGAGAGGGAAAAAGGTGAGCGTCTCGATCCGAACAAGTTGTCGGTTACAGAATACGCAGGACACACTGACAATCCACGGATAGAAATAAGCAAAAAAGGCGAAAAGACGAATCCTCTGGCGGTTATGGAAATGAAAAAAGGTAGTTATCCGGAAAAATTAGCTAAAGGGAAAAGAGGATTTACATTGTTCGCCGAACTTCAGCGTCAGCACCCGGAGATCTATGGCGAAGTTTCACCAAAATCAAAAAAACTCGAACGAGGACAACGAGAGGGCTTCACATGGACGCCGATATATTACACATTTCTCGATAACTTCTTTAAACACCTCGATACACTTAAGTTGGGTACAGTGAAATCCATTATAGTTAGAGAGGTTGACGATGTTAGAGAAATAGAAGGCCAAAAGTCAAAAGGCTATCTACTGAAATTTAGCGCTGTAATCGAAGATGCCGATGGAAACGAAAAGGAAAAACAGCTAAGCAAATATGAAATACCTTTAGATGAACATAGAAGGCCCCGCGTAGCTTCTTCAACGAAAAGCAGAAAGTTTAGCCTGATGAAGCTCTTGGGATTAAGTCTTCCTGCCGAGTCACCTAAAAAAGCTACATCAGCTAAGGCAGTTAAAGTACCTAAAACAGCCGGGCCATCTAAAAAAGCTACATCAGCTAAAGCAGTTAAAGTACCTAAGGCAGCTGCACCAAGCAAGCCGGCTAGACAGGCACAGCTACAGCAGGAAGCACTGAAGAAACAAAAAGCCAAAGAAGAGCAAGAAAGAAAAGCCAAAGAAGAGCGCGAAAGACAGCAAGTCCTTAAGAGACTTGTTAAGCTTGAGAAAGAGCTTATACAGTGGATGGAAGGCGTAAACGTTGCCCTTGATGGAGTTCTGCTCAATGGTCAAAAAATAGAGAGAAAAATACACTCTTTGAAATCTGAAGCTGGAAATTTAAAAGAAAAAGTTAATTTAGCAATAGATAAATACGTACAATCGCTTAAAAATTTGGAAAACAAAGATACGCTGATAGCCCTTCGTAATGTAAGATCTCCGAGAACCCAGTTAGCCGAATTAGCTAAACTTAATAGTAATTTGGACACAGCTCTTAATAATATGGATTTGGATTTTACGTGGGATGCGATTCTTGCCGGTTATGTCGAGGAAGGTTATTCTGGAGAAGCGGATGAATTTGGAGAAGAGGAACTGGTGGATGCAGGTGACAGTCCAGACACAGGCGGGGCCATGATTCCTGCTCTTCGACATGCACTTGGAGAAGAAAACGCTGAGAAGTGGCAGGCAGTGATTGAGCAGACAGCGGGCTGGGTACTTACAATCGGGCTTAGTCTTATAC
>JABMQJ010000003.1 GCA_013203315.1 Candidatus Omnitrophota bacterium
AAAATTATAAATATAAACATATAGCTTACTACAATTTTTTGAAGAATAAAGAGCTCCGTCGTTTAATTGCAAGCCGCCCTCGCCAATACCCTCTCATTCCGTTAGCTAAGAGAAAGCGTTGACAGTATGCTTCGCGGGTGATAAGATATTTATATCATGCCAATTACAATGGAGAAGCCGATTAAGGTTTTTAAGACATTTCTCGATATAGTGCTGCCCCCTGTTTGTTACATGTGCGGGAAGAGTTGTTCGAGTAAGTACGGGCTTTGCGATTTTTGTCTGGAGAAAATACATCCTATACCACCCCCTCATTGCCAAAAGTGCGGAAGGCGCGTGACCACTAGCGAATCGCTTTGCGCGGAATGCATCGCGAAAAAGTCCTGCGTCGAGCGAGGTTGGTCCTGCTGCCATTACAAGGATACTATAAAGGAGTGCATTCACCTTTTTAAGTATAGGGGTTACGTGGGGCTAGTAGATATTTTTAAAGACGTTATGGCGGGCTTTATTAAAAAGCATCGCATACATGAAGAGGTAAACTTCATTGTGCCGGTTCCGATATACGCGACAAAAAAACGCGAAAGAACATATAATCACGCCGAGGTTCTTGCCCGTTCGCTATCGAAATTTTTCGTAATTCCTATGGATACAAAAAATTTGAAAAAAATAAAGTGGACACAGTCGCAAAGTGAACTGGGTAAAGAAAAGCGCCTGAAAAACGTAAAAGACACGTTTCTTGCCGTAGACAGAAATGTCTTCTCAGGTAAAAGCATACTTCTTGTGGATGATGTATATACTACGGGGGCGACGATAGATGAGTGCGCTAAAATACTTCTTCTGGCTGGGGCAGGTAAGGTCTTCTCTCTTGTCCTTGCTCGCGGGGCCTAGATTAGAATATCCCTCACAAGATAAATAAAATCCTTCCAGGCATAATAAAAGAAAAATTCCCAGGCAGGCGGATAAACTTTCCTTATTTCGTAATCCACGTAGTCTCTATTTACCTTGACTACTATATAATTTAAAAAACTGCCTCCGGAAGACGGCTGTATAAGAAGGCTTCCTCCTCCTCCGCAAACCAGATAAGTAACAGACCCAAATTTAACTGCCCGGCTCACGTTCTCGTGCCCTGAAAATACCATGTCAACGTTATATTCATCGCAAAGTTTTAAGAATCTGTGGCTCCAGGGGTTGGTCTCGACCCTGTACCAGGCCTGCTGGTAAGGATTAAATGGAGGTTTGTGCATAAAAATAAAGGTATGTTTATAGCTTTTAGCTTTTACAAGCTCTCCTTCGAGCCGCGTAAATTGCGCATCTGTAAAATTCCCGTCTTTATCATCTAAAACTATAAAGTATGAATTTCTGTCGACAAATGAAAATTCCTCTTTTCCACAGTACATGTTAAAAAGGGCGAGCCCCTCCGGCCCGTTATCCAGATCGTCATCATGGTTTCCTATAACATCTATAACGGGAAACTTAATCATATTTTTTATTTTAAGGTAGTTTTTGTAATGCGATTCCTTCCCCCTGAAGGTCACGTCACCTACGTTTATTGTAAAATCTATGGGAATTTTATCGAACCTGTCTTCCCTGTTCATTGTTTCTATTATTTTAAGCGTTGAGGCCTCGTTAAAGAGCATCCCGCTTCCGGTGTCGCTTGTTACGATAAAGCTAAAATAAGGGTCTGTGTTCTTTTTTAGCGACTCTGCTACTTGCCGGTTTACCGTTATAACACCGGGTGAGCTTTGCAAATAAAATGAAACGATAGGAATAAAAGAATAAATAATAATCGCGATAAAGATAATAACTAATACTATTAAAAACTTTTTCATCTATTTTTCCTTTTGTTTAATACTTATTAAGAAAATATATGCCCAAGCCGCCGAAGAGTATGTTGCTTAACCATGCCGCTATAACCGGCGGCAATATCCCGCCTTTTCCGAGCGCAAGCCCGATAGCCATGACGGGAATATAAAGGAGCGCTACAACGATCCCTTTTGCCATTCCCATAAGCGCTCCCCCTCTTTTGGTCGAAAGCGCGAAAGGCGCGCTTATAAGTATTGTTATAAGGCACGTAAAGGGAAATGCTATTTTGTGGTTTAAATCTACTAGAAGCCGACGCTCGGTTCTCTTGCTGCTTGTCGCAAATATATCGACATATTTTTTAAGCTGCGCGTAGCTCATAAATTCGGGCTTCCATTGATTATTGATAAAATCAGTCGGTGTTTCGGCAATTGATATATCCGTTTCCGTAGAGACCACGGGATCCCCCATGAATTCACCCTTGTTGTTTAACCTATACAAAATTACACCCGTGCCGTGCCATTTTTTCCCTTCGGTCCAACGCATCTCCCTGGCGGAGATTTTCAGTATAAGGTCGTTTGTCGGATCGTGCTTGTGTATTATAACGTCTTTAAGTATATTTTTCTGCACATCGAATTCCCTGGCAAAGATGATTCTGTTTCCGTATCCGTATATGGCGACATTGCGCACCTTAATACTCTGATCCTTATCGCGTTTTCCGACATCAAGTTTCTCGTAGCGAATCCTGTTTGCGGTTCTCATCGCAGACGGCAGAAATCTGTCATTGGTAATAAATACAGCTAGGCTTATAATAAACGCCGCCGCGAGCATGGGCCTTAGAATCTTCCATATGCCTATGCCGCTTGCCCTTAAGGCCGTGATTTCACTATGCCTGTTCAGGTTTCCTAAAAAATAAACGCAGGCGATGAGCGTAGAAACAGGGATCATCTGTATCAGTATAAACGGCGTCATATTCCAGTAAAAAGCGATAAGGCTTGCGACAGGTATGCGCTCGCGTAATATTTCGTCAAGAAAACCGAATATATCGCCTATTATGAAAAGAATCCAAAGAATAAAAACACAAAATAAAAATGTGCTTATGAATCCTTTAAATATGTACCGTTCTATAATTACCATTATCTTCTAGCAAATTTAAAAAATAAAATTACACCGACAAACGCCAAAACGGCGTTTGCCATCCATATCCCGGCCCACGGCGGGACAATTTGGCGTATGGAACACGCCACCCCTCCCAACATGATGGCCCAGTATATGATAAAAAGTAGCATCGTAAGCCCGAAATTTATCGATTTTTCTCTTCTGTGCGTACGCAAGGCAATCGGTATTCCTATTAGGACAAATACAAAACTCGAAAACGCCAGCGCCAGCTTATTATGCATCTCAATATAAAGAGGCGTGGCACTTATATTATCTTTTTCCAGCCTGCGTATTTCCTCCTTAATTTCGGCTATATTCATTTCCCTGGGTTTTTTCTCTATTTCCTCGAATTTTAAGGCCTCTTTAAGGTTTAATGTCATATAGTAGGTTTCGAATATCAGTTTGTAGAAATTATCCGGGTCATGGGGTAGCGCCTCGTCAGCACTTCCGTTTTGCAGCTTAAGCCTTATGGTGCCCTCCTCCGGATTCACTATGACCTCGCCTTTTTCGGCTACTATCGTCCGGGTGGATTTATTGTCCTGCGGCTGATAAATCCTGATGTTTTTCATCTTGTTCCCTTTTATGCTATAAACAAAGATTACGTAGTTTTTGAAGCCTTTGATAAATACGCCCGGCTCTAAAAGCGCGAGAGGATTTCTTATTCCGATTTCCTTTATAAGCTTCCTGGCTCTGTATCCGGATTCTGGCAGTATCCTGTCATTTAGCGGCACGCAAAAAAGGCTAACAATAAGTGAAACAATAATGGCGGGCGCAGCGATTTTATAGAGGCTTACACCGCTTGCCTTAAGCGCGATAATCTCGTTGTCGCTGCCTAATCTTCCAAAAGAAAGTAGGGTCGCAGAAAGCATTGATATAGGTATCGTGAAGGTTAAGAGCCACGGCATAAGCATCAAAAAAAGATTGAAAATGTAAAGCGCGCTTACGCCTTTATTGATGATGAGGTCGGCAACCTGTATGATATGCCCGGCGGCAAGTATCATCGTAGATACGAGAAGGGACAGAAAAAACGGCCCCTTTATTTCCCGTAACAGGTAATGCCTTATTATGTGCATTTTTAATCATCGCCCTCGCCGTCCATTTCTAAAGCGGCAAGTTCTCCTTTTATGCGCGCCTGGACTGCTTTGGGTTTAAAATATTTCGACACGATTTCTTTCGTGCCTTTAATATTCAGTTTTCCGAAAAGAAACTGGAATTCTTTTTCCACTTCGGCAACTATTTTTTCCTTTGCGGCTTTCGGCATATTGATGATATCTGCCTTGAAAGGGCCGAGGGCTTTTTTCCTGGTTTTATAGATGAACTGCTCCTCTGTCTGGCCGTCTTTTTTCTCCGCGGAAAGATTCTTTGATATCCAGGAATAAATTTTTTCTTTTAAATCTTTCGGGAAATTTTTGCTATCATAAACGATATTCTGGAATTGCGTAGCAAGGTGCACCTCTGCTGCTTCAACTTCGGGAAACTTGCCGAACGCATCATTCGGTAGCGTAGAAGCGCCGTGCTGAACAGCGCCCGCCATTCCGAATTCATCTCTGGCCAGTTTGGATAAATTTCTTAAGGTTTCAAAATCAAGCTTCACCTTAGCAACC
The DNA here is from genome assembly GCA_013203315.1 of Candidatus Omnitrophota bacterium. Classification (GTDB taxonomy): domain Bacteria; phylum Omnitrophota; class Gorgyraeia; order JABMRN01; family RBG-13-46-9; genus JABMQJ01. Next base: position 4,560 of record JABMQJ010000003.1, read on the forward strand.
GTACCGTCAGCCAGGACCACGCCGCCATGAGATGTACCCGTCTGGATACTTATCTTGCTTATACCGGTCATGTCTTTCCCTATTAATTCCCGATACCCATGCATGTAGACACGTAGTTCATCGGGTGTCGAGTTCTTTCCGCCGACTTCTCCGATCTCTCCGCCAATTGATACGCTAAGCCCTTCCGGCTCTATTTCGCGGATAAATTTCGTGAGTTCCGCGCATACCTTGTAGTTATGCAATTGTTCTTCCTTCGTTGTCGGCTTTGAAAGATCCACAAGGGTCGAAGAATCTATGTCTATGTTGTAGAACCCTGCGCTTACAGCCTCCGTAATTAGGTCTCTTATTCCCTGGACTTCTTTTTCGGGGTTTTCTTTGTATTTTTTGGCGTTTAACTGAAAATGATCGCCCTGGATAAATATAGGCCCCGAAAACTCTTCCCGGACAGCGGCCGCAACACACATACTTACGTACTCTGAGGGTATCTGGCCGGTATATCCCATTTCTGACTTCGCGATTTCTAATATAAATGTTCCCGCATCTATTTTTTTGGCGGTTCTGAATATCGCGCGCGCCAACTCATATGTCATTGTGCGTATATTTATCGCCGGAACCGTAAAACCCCCGAACCCGTCTTTGGCCCTTGCCATGTACAGGTCATTTATGCTCCACGGATAGACTCCTTTTTCATAACCCTTCTCAAGAATAGCTTTCGCCAATTTTTTCTTTTCTTCTCTTGTTTTTGCCAGCGCTAACTCAATCGCTAATTTGTCGATATTCGGCATTTTTTTTCTCCTTAAATTCAAGTTGCTAAAATTTTGGTTAATTTATATAAATTATCGTCCAGCATTACTTTCTTGTGATCTTTTTCGCATGCCTTTTTGTAAGGCACTATCTTTAAATCCCCCGCAACTACTCCGACCATTGAGTCGGTATGACCTTTTAAGAGCGCCTCTACCGCTTCGTATCCGAGCCGGGAGGCCAGGATTCTGTCAAACGCTTCGGGAGACCCGCCTCTCTGTACGTGTCCAAGCACGATCGCGCGAACACTAAAGCCTGTTTTTTTCTTTATCATATCAGCGATATCGCCTGCCTTGGCAACGCCCTCGGAAACTACTATAATCCAGCTACGCTTTCCCTTTTTTCTTCCTGCGACGATATCGTCACACATCTGGACAGTGTTATATTGCGTATAAGGAAAAAGAACATCCTCTGCCCCGCCCGCTAAACCTACTCTTATGGCAATAAAAGGATCGTGCCGGCCCATAACTTCGACAATATAAATGCGCTCCATACTTGTCACGGTGTCTCTTATTTTATCTATGGCGTCCAGTGCAGTGCTCACAGCCGTGTGAGCCCCTATCGTATAATCTGAACCGGATATGTCGTTATCTATTGTTCCGGGAATGCCTATGTTCGGGACCTTGAATTCTTCCCATAACGCGTGCGCTCCTTTAAAAGAACCGTTTCCACCTATAATAATAAGTGCGTCCAGGGCGTTTTTCTTAATTGTCGCGTGCGCTTTGGCCCGGCCCTCTTTTGTCATGAATTCTTTTGAACGCGCTGTTTTTAAGATTGTCCCGCCGCGGCCTAAAATGTTGCTCACGCTTCTGGCGTTCATGTCTATTATTTCGTTTTGTATGAGGCCTTCATATCCGCGCATTACGCCCTTTACTTCCAGGCCTCTTTGGATGGCGCACCTAACTACGCTTCGTACCGCCGCGTTCATGCCCGGCGCATCCCCGCCGCTTGTTAAAACACCGATTCTTTTTATTTTAATACCCATAATCTTTACGTTCCCATCTCCCAGCTACCAAGATACTTTTTCTGTTCCGCCGTCAGCGTGTTTATCTTGATACCCATTGATTTAAGTTTTAGACGAGCGATTTCCTTGTCAATTTTCTCGGGCACTTTGTAGACTTTGGGGTCAAGTCTTTTTCTATTTTGCACGAGGAAAAGACATCCAAGCGCCTGGTTTGCAAAACTCATGTCCATGACATGCGACGGATGTCCTTCTGCCGCAGCAAGGTTTACAAGTCTTCCGTCAGCCAATAGATTCACTCTCTTTCCATTTTTTAATGTATACTCTTCCACAAAGCTTCTAATCTTTCGTGTTTTTTTAGACATTTTCTTTAAGGCCTCTATGTCTATCTCAACGTTAAAGTGCCCTGTGTTGGCTATGATCACGCCATCTTTCATGAGTGCAAAATGCTGCCTGTCCAAAACACTTATATTACCTGTTGCCGTGACAAAAATATCTCCGTATTTTGCGGCTTCTGCAATTGAGGTAACCGTGTATCCGTCCATTACCGCCTCCAGCGCCCTCACAGGATCTATTTCACACACCGTAACATTGGCGCCCATGCCGCGGGCGCGCATCGCAACGCCCCTGCCGCACCAACCGTAACCACAAACAACAAACTGGCTACCGGCGATAAGCCGGTTAGTCGCGCGAATTATTCCGTCAACTGTTGACTGGCCGGTGCCGTATCTGTTATCAAATAAATGTTTTGTATCAGCGTCGTTAACCGAGATTATAGGATGCATGAGCTTGCCCTGCTTTTCCAGGCTTCGCAGGCGAATAACGCCCGTCGTTGTCTCTTCCGTACCGCCTATAATATCTTTCAATAAATTCCTTCGCTTGGAATGGATGATTGAAACAAGATCAGCACCGTCATCAACGGTTATGTGCGGCTTTTGATCCAAAACTTTATTTATATGCCTGTAGTAAGTTATGCGGCCTTCACCTTTTATTGCGAATACGCTTATCTTGTGATGCTTGACCAGTGATGCCGCCACGTCATCCTGGGTGCTTAACGGGTTTGACGCGCATAATAGAACGTTGGCGCCGCCTGCTTTAAGCGCAATAGCAAGGCGCGCTGTCTCAGTCGTAACGTGCAGGCACCCTGAAATCCGTATACCTTTAAAAGGTTTTTCTTTTTTAAATCTCTCTTCTAAAAGCTTCATGACGGGCATGCATTCGCTTGCCCATTCGATACGCAGGGCTCCTTCTTTTGCCAGTTTTATATTTTTTACGTCGTAATGCATGTTTTAGACTTCCTTTCTGAGCGCTTTAGCTTTACCAATCTCCTCCCACGGAAAGCCTTCATTCTCTCTCCCGAAGTGTCCGTAGCTAGCAGTCTTTAAGTATATTGGCCTTCGCAATCTTAGATTCTTGATAATCCCGTATGGAGTAAGATCAAAAGTCCTGCGTATTGCTTTTACGAGGCTTTCTTCGCTTACATTGCCTGTCCCAAACGTATTCACCATTATACTGACAGGCTCGGCTATGCCTATCGCGTAAGCAAGTTGTATCTCGCATTTCTTGGCCAGTTTCGCGGCAACGACATTTTTGGCCACGTGCCGCGCCATGTAAGAAGCGGATCTGTCCACCTTTGTAGGATCTTTTCCGGAGAAGCATCCCCCACCGTGACTTCCGACACCGCCGTATGTATCAACAATGATTTTTCTTCCTGTTACACCCGTGTCGGCCTGAGGGCCGCCTATTTCAAATCTTCCGGTAGGGTTTACAAAAATCTTTACTTTTTTATCCATGAGGCCTTTAGGAATAATCTTGTCTATGACAAGTTTTTTCATATCGTGCCTTATGTCTTTAGTCTTAACCTTACCGTCATGATGCGCGCTTACAACAACGTCTTTTACCTTGTGCGGGGCACCGCCCACGTATTCTACCGTAACCTGCGTCTTGCCATCAGGCCTTAAATAATCGACTATCTTCTTTTTTCGTAATTCCGCAAGGCGCTTTGAAAGTTTATGCGCGAGGGCGATTGGCATCGGCATCAATTCCTTCGTCTCATCGCTGGCGTAACCGAACATCATGCCCTGGTCTCCCGCACCGCCTTTATCAACGCCAAGCGCTATGTCGCCTGACTGTGACTGTATAGAGGTTACGACACCGCACGTAAGATAATCAAATCCGTAATGCGGGTTTGTATAACCTATTTTCTTAATAGTATTCCTGATAATCTTGGGTATTTCTACGTAGCATGAAGTCGTGATTTCACCGGCAACCATAACCAGGCCCGTCGTTACCATTGCCTCGCAGGCAACGCGTCCCATCGGGTCGCGCTCGTAAATAGCGTCCAAGATGCTATCTGAAATCTGGTCACATACTTTATCGGGATGCCCTTCCGTTACACTTTCTGAAGTCAATAAATACCTGTGTTTTCCCATGTTTTAAGCCCTGCCTTCCTTTCTTGTGAATTCTTCATCTGCTTTTTTTAACGAATTTATATCACCTATGTCATACCATGCGCTTTCGGCAATATAGCCGAAAACCTTATCAGTGCCGGCAAGCCACTTGAGGAGGTTCCCCGGGGCGTCTTTCGGCAAATCTGTTTTCATATAATCGTATATTTTCGGGACTTTTTCTTTCGGGATAAAATAAAGCGCTGTTGCCGCCAACGTACTTTTTGGAGTTTTCGGTTTTTCCTGGAACTCTAAAACCTGCGAACTCCTGTCCACATTACATATGCCGTATTTTGTGGCAAGTTTTTTATCTTTTATGTCAATAAGCGCGAGCGAGCTAAAAGGCCTTTTTTCGGTTCCGAATTCTGCAAAATCCCGCAATTCAAACTCAAATAGATTATCGCTTCCCGTAATCAAAAGATCCTCATCCGGATTTTTTTGTGTTAAAACAAGATTTATATCGCCTATAGCGCCAAGTCTCGTTTCATTGGAAAGCGTGCGGTCGTTTATAACTTCTATCTTTACCGAGAAACTACCGGCATCCTTCCACTCACAGAAAGGTTTGTGGAATTTTTCGTTTGTAACTATAAAGGCTTCTTTACATTCTTTTATACCCTCGATCTTTTTAACGAGCCTATCGAGTATGGTTTTTCCCCCGACTTCTAAAAGGGCCTTCGGCTTATCGAGTGTAAGCGGATAAAGCCTCGTACCGTAACCTGCGGCTAATATTATTGCTTTCATTTTTTACTTAGCGAGTTGCTTTTTTAAATATGTAATGCGATCAACCGGCGCCGGATTGATCCCGTTCAGTATCGAAAGATAAAAGCTTACAAAATCCCCCGTATAGATTAGCGAAAGTATCCTTTCAAGCGGAGATTTTCCTTCACTTTCAAGTTCTAAAACGCTGAATTTTGATCTTTTTAAAATTGAGACCGTTATGTCCATGCGTTTTTTAACTCTTGCACAGTCTTCTTTATCTCTTAATACGATCGCGACAAAATTTTTCAAAACATTTTTCGGATGCACCCATCCTACTATCTCATTATGATTCATCTCCGGAAAAACATGTGAAGACGCAAGGGTTTTACTGTTTTCGGCAATTTGCCCTCTCCAACGCGTTGCGACACTGCCTAATTTATCCGAGGCGTAGATAACAGGGACCTTCCCGCGTATTTTTCTTGCAATATTCTTAGCTACGTTGGCCCTACCCTTTACGGATGAGGCAAGTTTCTTTCCTTGCAGGTTATTCAAAAAACGTACTGCATTTTTTATTTCTTCTTTTTTATCTTTTATGATGCCTAGTTTAGATAATGTAGTCAGCGCCGGAATAAACGAGTAACCAAGCGCGCATCTGGGAGGATATCCTTTCGGTATAATAATCAGCATGTCTTTATTCTTCAGGGCCAGGTCTTTTAATTTTCCGCCTGAAGTGATTGCCACGACGTTTGTTTGACGCTTTTTTGCGTCTGCATACGCAGACAGGGTTTCTTCGGTGTTACCCGAATAACTTGCGGCAAAGACAAGCGTTTCCCTGTTTACAAAATGCGGCATCGCATAAGTTCTATTTACAAAAATGGGAATACTAATTTCTCCTCCCACATACCCTTTTATAACATCGGCTCCTATCGCAGAGCCTCCTAGACCCGTAAAAACAATATTTGCGTAGTTTTTCTTATAAGAAGTAACCAGGCTTGAGTGCTCTCCTATGAAAAGAGCATCCTTGCACTGTTTAGGAAAGGAAACTAATAAATCAAGCATGTCTTCTCTGTCTAGCTTTGTTATGTCTTTTAAGTTATCTATGTTCATGCCGCGCCTTTCTAAAGTTTACTATACAATTTTAATAGCTAAATCCGGAACAAGTTTCTTTAACTGTGTTTTTGCCAGAGTTTCCACCTCCTGGCCCGTAGAAAGAGTGAGCGCTTTCTCGGCAATTTTCTTGGCATCTTCATATTTGACCGCTCTTATGATGCGCTTTATCTCCGGAACCACAATGGGTGAGGTGCTGAATTCATCCAAGCCGAGCCCAAGAAGAAGTACGGCAAGCGCCACTTCACCTGCCATTTCACCGCACATTCCGACCCATATTTTTTCGCGATGGCCATTATCTATAACCATCTTGATAAGCCGTAAAACTGCCGGGTGTGCCGGTTCATATAGATATGCTATCTTTTCATTAACCCTATCAACCGCAAGAGCGTATTGAATTAAGTCGTTGGTGCCGATCGAGAAAAAATCTACTTCTTTTGCCAGGACATCGCTTATGAGCGCAGCAGACGGCACTTCTATCATGGCGCCGACTTCTATTTTTCTGTCAAACGGAATAGATTTTTTCTTAAGCTCATTCCTTACCTCTTCCAGTATGGCGTTTGCCTGCCTTAGCTCCTCAACGCCGGATATCATCGGATACATAACCTTGAGTTTCCCGTAGTGAGAAGCGCGTAATATTGCCCTTAGCTGCGCTTTAAATATATCCGGCCTTGCCAAACAAAATCTTATGGCCCTCCATCCCAAGAAAGGATTCATTTCGTGCGGCACTTCAAATTGCGACAAGAACTTATCTCCTCCTAAATCAAGCGTCCTTACGATAACCGGGCGCGGGTGAAGCGCCAAGGCCGCATCTTTATAGGACTGGAATTGCTCATCTTCTGAAGGAAGATTTTTTTTGTTCATGTAAAAATACTCGGTTCTGTAAAGGCCTATGCCGTTTGCGCCGTGAGCTAATACGCTTGGAACATCTTGCGGCAATTCAATGTTGGCGGCCAGCTCTATTTTCCTTCCGTCAAGCGTCTTTGCAGGCAGGTCTTTCAGCTTCAGAAGGTTTTTATCAAACTTTTCGAATTGCTTCTTTTCGTTTTGATATCTTTTTACCGTCTTTTTTGAAGGATTTATTACTACAAGGCCCCTGTTACCGTCTACAATTATACTCGAACCGTCTTTAACGCTTGATGTGGCGGTTTCCAAGCCGACAACTGCCGGAATTTCTAGGGACTTTGCCATGATAGCCGTATGTGAGGTCCGGCCTCCTATGTCTGTGGTAAAAGCGACAACGTTACCACGGTGCATCATGGCGGTATCCGAAGGCGATAGGTCATAAGCGACAACTACAACTTTTTTCCTTAAGTTCTCAAGGGAGCGGTGCTCGGCGCCGAGAAGGTTCTTTAGAATCCTTCTTCCGACATCGTTTATATCGCTTACCCTTTCCCTCAGGTATTCATCGTCACTCTTTGAAAGCACCCTTAAATACTTCTCCAGCACTTCCCAGAATACATATTCGACCGCGAGTTTATCTTTTTTAAGCTTAGAAATAACCTCGCCCATGAGAACTTCGTCTTCCAAAACCATGAGATGCGCCCCGAATATGCGCGCTTTTTCAATGCCCATTTCATTTGCTATTTTTTTGTGGATAGCCAGGATTTCCAACCGTGTTTTTGTAAGGGCTTCTTTGAAGCGGATAACTTCACCCTCAACAACCCTTTCCTTTATCGTCCTGCGAGGAATCAGCACCTCTTCGGCGTAAAGCGGATAAGCCTTGCCGATAGTAATCCCGGGGGCAGCCGGGATGCCCTTCAAAATAATTTCTTTTTCTTTTACTTTTTGTTTATTTTTCTTTTTTTCCATCGAAATCCTCCGCGGTATCGCTCAAAAGAAGGTTTTTCAATTCACAAACTGCTTCTTTTGCGCCGTCACCTTCGGCGATAATGGTAATTTTGGTTCCCTTTTCGGCAGCGAGCATCATTATGCCCATTATAGATTTCCCGTTAACTTTCTGCTTACCTTTACGAACGACAATTTCGCAGTCGTATTTGTTCGCGATCTGCACGAATACGGCTGCGGGCCTGGCATGAAGCCCTGATTTATTTTTAATAACTACGTCGTGCTCGAAAGTCATCCTGATATCCTTATTTTTGTCGTAAAGGAAATTTTGCCTTTTTTCGGAAGCGCGAGCTTCTTATGGAATAAAAGGGATGCCTCTTGAAAATTCTTTCCGATTCCTCTTTCCGATTCATTCAGCGTGTAAACCGGAAAAGACCAAAGATCCATCGGTTCTTCAAAAACATGGTTTATCTTAAGGCCCGTGTACCTGTCTGCGAGCGCAACTTCTTTTACGCTCCTCTTCTGACGCCTCTGCATGAAATGGGGGTCATCTATAGACCAGTTAAATTCTATGCCAAATATAAATTTAAGCGGCACCAAAGAGAGATTCTCCACATCAAATTTCATAAGGATGTGGGAACCTTTTTCAAGCGTTATCTCTTTGGTAAGACGCAAAAGCCGTCCCCTGCCTCCTATGTGAATCATGGCCTCCTTTTGAAGCTTTATATGGGCCTTGTTGTTTTCGCATTGCACCTGGTGCGCGTGCGGGCCAAGAAGAGAATCTTCGCCAAAATCGGCATGCGCGGATTTTACAAAATCAGAAAGACTTGTCTTTAAATGCATAGCGTGGCAGAGAAAGGAAAACTTCATATAAGAGTCGTAATTTAAAAATCTTTTTAAATTCCTCTCCCTTACTCCGAGCACCTCGTATAAATCTATAGATTCCTCGTCATCCATTCTTTTTTTTATGGATTTTATATCGATTTTAGGCTTTCTTTTTAACTTCTCATGGTACGGCTCAACGCGGCGCGACATCGTATTTCCCAGGTTATAAGAAAGCGGTTTGTAGTCAATTTCAAAAACCGAACCCGCATAATCAGGATCGACAAATATAGATAGAAATTTATTGCGTGCGCAGATGATATTCCTTGGATTGCTTACGAGGTTCAGTACTTCGACTTCCTTTTCTGCGTGTTCGCCTCTTAATATGTCTTCAGCCTTTATAATGTGTTTATACACGCCCTGGCGGAGATATTTCAGATAAACGCCGCCAAATATGCCATGCCAATATGCACAATTGGATTGGGATTTATAAAGCTCTTTTTTTGCATTTTCAATGTTTTCGCAATGCTCGGTGTTCTTTGCAATTTCGCGGCTTACGTTGAGCATGCGTTTTTTCATGAGGTTTGATTCCGGGTATTTTTTAAAAAAATTGTTAAAATTGCCGTTACACCACCCAAACATTTCGGCATAACTTGCGTGCGGAATTTCGATCTCGCCGAGCGGACCGGACTCTAAAAGAGCTTCGCTGAAAGTCGAGGTCCTTATGCGATCGCTTTTTTCAAGTGCTGTGAAAAATTTATCAAGCCACCCTTTTTTGTAAACCCAGTCGTAGGTATGCGGCCACAATCCGAATTTCTCGCAGTCATCGGCGAAGGTGACCGAATGAGCCGATTCTTTTTCGGAAAGTTTTTCAAGAAAATCGATCGTAGCTTTTATTTCTCTAAAAGGCATGGTGTAGCGTAATTTTTTGACGGACGGAAATACCGAAAATTCGTTAAAACCCTTAATTGAGTAGTGGCCAAAAATTTCCTCGCGCGTTTTGCCCGACTGCCGAAGATGAAAGTCGTCCAGGATAGTATACTTAATACCCATGTCTTTAAAGATAGGGGAAAGCGCCGGATCCCACACCCTCTCCGCAAGCCACATTCCTTTAGGTGTTTTGTTAAAATATTTCCCTATCGTAGAGTTTAGCATCTTGATCTGGCCCTTTGCGTCTTCGGGTGGAACCATCGTTAATATGGGCTCGTAATATCCGCCCGTAAGAATTTCTATCTGGCCCTTATCGATAAGCGCTTTTAACCTGTTTATGAAAGAGGGTTTGTTTTTAATAATCCATGAAAGAAGCGAACCGGAATAATGCAGTGATAATTTTATCTTTGGGTGCTTTTCCAGGACGCCCAAGAATGGCTCGTAGGACTTTTTATACGCATCTTCGAATATATACCCGAAGTTATCCACCGGTTGGTGACAGTGTAAGGCCATTAGAAAATTTATCTTTTTCATAAATTACACATTATGCTTTTTTAAGGCCGACAATAGATCAATGATTATCTTAGCGAGTTTATACGGGTCATGACGCACAAAATCTTTCGTGTCTATGATATTGGCTTTTATTATTTCGCAGCCAAGCGCCCTCGCCCCTTCTTCGTCCGCTGTGACAGCATAAGCACCCTCTCCCTTGTATTTCTCCAAAAGGTCTTCGGGGACCTTGCCCATGTTCACAATGCAATAATCTACAATGCCCCGGCCTGTGTGCTCTTCTATGGCTTTTATGTGGTCTGATGCTTTATAACTATCAGTTTCACCTGCCTGAGTCATGACATTACAGACGTATATTTTTATCGCCTTTGATTGCATGATTGCTTCGTACATACCGTCTATGAGAAGATTCGGCATAACGCTTGTATAAAGGCTGCCGGGACCCAGTGTTATAACTTGTGCTTTCTTTATCGCCTCAAGCGCCTCAACGGTAGGCCTTGAGTCAGGCGGGCTTATGTACATTCTTTCTATGGGGCTTTTGTTTTCCGGGATCTTGCTTTCGCCGATTGTCTCTGTCCCGTCTTTGTGGCGGGCTTTTAATACAACCTTGGTTAGTGTTGCGGGAACAACGCTTCCGCGTATGGCCAAAACCTTACTAGAGGCCTTGACTGCCTGCTCAAAATCCCCTGTAACCTTTGACATGGCGGTTATGAAAAGATTTCCGAAATTGTGCCCTTTTAAATCTTTACCATCATGGAAACGAAATTGAAATAGCTTTTCCATGAGCGGACCGGCGTCAGCCAATGCTACGAGGCAATTGCGTATGTCGCCCGGAGGCAAGACATTTAATTGCTCCCTTAATCGCCCGCTGGAACCGCCATCGTCCGCGACCGTAACAACAGCTGTTATGTTACTCGTATATTCCTTTAAGCCCTGCAAAAGCGTTGAAAGGCCCGTGCCGCCGCCAATAGTAACGATTCGCGGTCCTTTTTCGAGAATCCTTTTTTGGTATATTTTTTCAACAAGTTGCCCTTCACGATCGCGATCAGGAATAAAAACAGTAACTAGCGATTTTACTATTCTACTTACGCCCGTTACGACAATAAGCCCACCCATGATTATGATAATAGCGGCAAAGGTTTTATTTCCGGGTGTTTTTTCCGAAATGACCATCGCAAATCCCATGGCAACAAATACGATTCCTGCGGCAGTCAGAAAAATCCACCGCTTAATAAACATGCCCGGATACAGCCACTTCAGTTTGCCCATTATTTTTCCTTAGTGCCTTTTCTGGTCTTCTTTTCCGATAATGTTAATTAAAGCTTTTTCGGTCGGTGCGTTTTTTAACATGTCCCTGAAATATTTATCTTTTAAAAGTCGCGAAATGCGCGCAAGCGCCTTAAGATGCGGGCCGGCTGACTGATGCGGTGCCAACAATAAAAAGAATATGTGCACGGGCTCGCCGTCCAAGGAATCAAAATTTACGCCGTCTTTTGAAATAGCGCAAGCGCCGGTAAGTTCCTTTACGGCTTGAGATTTACCGTGAGGAATCCCGATGCCCTGCCCTATCCCCGTAGAACCCAGCGATTCCCTGTCGCATATTATCTTAACAAGCGCATCTTTGTCCTTTGGCCTAATCTTGCCGGTTTTTACGATAAGGTCTACCAGCTCTTTTATAACACCGTCCTTATCCTTTGACTTTAAATTGACAGATATTCCTTTTTTGTTTAAGAAATCCATGATTTTCATGTATAAAGCCTCCAATTTTGCGAAACAGAATTGATCCTGAGCCCCGATTTCTCGGGGCGAAGGACCTTACATTGCTATTCCTTTTTTTAGAAGTGGAGCGGGAGACCGGGTTCGAACCGGCGACCCTCACGTTGGCAACGTGATG
>JABMQJ010000031.1 GCA_013203315.1 Candidatus Omnitrophota bacterium
AGCTGTGGCTCCGCATCTATTGCCTCATCTAATTTAATATTAATTCCTTCTGGAATAAGTTTGGCAATTCTATCAGCCTCTGCATACGATATATTAAGAGTTCGGCCAACATCTCTTATCACAGCCCGGGCCTTCATTTTTCCAAAGGTTATTATCTGAGAGACATTTTCTCTTTCATACTTGTTACTGACATAATCAATCACTCTATCCCTGTTCTTAATGCAAAAATCGATATCAATATCAGGCATGCTGATTCTCTCAGGATTCAGGAATCGTTCGAAGATGAGGCCGTAGCGAAGAGGGTCAACATCTGTTATTCCTAAAGCGTAACTTACGACACTTCCCGCTGCCGAGCCCCTTCCGGGACCTACCGGAATATCTTTACTTTTGGCAAAATTTACAAAATCCCACGCTATAAGAAAATAACTCGTATAACCGCTTTTTTCTATGATCTTTAGCTCGTGCTCCACCCTGCTCTCAAGCACTTTATCGGACTTCTCGTATTTTTCCTCGAGGCCTTTCGATACTAATTTTTTTAGATATTCTTCGCGCGTAGCGCCTTCCGGCACATCGTACTGTGGGAGGTGGATCTTATTAAAATCGAGTTCCACATTACATCTTTCGGCGATTTCCAGCGTGTTTGTTATCGCAGATGGCGCTATATCGCCAAAGGCTTTTTTCATGATTTCGGGTGACTTGAAATAAAACTCGTCGGTCTGCATCTTCATGCGATTGGGGTCATTTAAAGTAGTCTGCGTCTGGATAGAGAGCAGTGCCTCGTGCGCCCTGGCAGCATCTTTAGTAAGGTAGTGCACGTCATTTGTCGCCACTAGCGGAATATCCAGATCCTTGGACATCTTTATTAGGGATTTATTTATTTTCGTCTGGTCATCTATGCCGTTATTCTGAAGTTCCAAGTAGAAATTCCCCTTGCCGAATATATGTCTGTATTGATCGGCCGTTCTCTTGGCGCTATCTGTCTGGCCTGAAAGAATTAAATGGGGAATTTCGCCTTTAAGACAGGCTGAAAACCCGATAAGGCCGTCGTTATATTTTGCCAGGACTTCCTTGTCAATTCTCGGCTTGTAATAAAAACCCTCCGTGTATCCTATAGATACGAGTTTCATTAAGTTTTTGTAACCGAGTTCGTCTTTTGCCAATAAAATCAAATGAAATGAGGCTTCCCGTATGCCGCGGCTAGATTTTTCAAAACGGCTTTCTGGCGCGATATATGCTTCACAACCGATAATGGGCTTGACGCCCTTGGCTTGCATTTTCTGATAGAATTCTATACAACCGAACATGTTGCCGTGGTCTGTAATGGCAACGGCGGGCATCTTCATGGCCGAGGCAATACTTGCCAGATCTTGTAATCGGCATGCCCCGTCCAGGAGGCTGTATTGCGTATGAACGTGCAAGTGCACGAAATCCGAATGTAACGTCGCCATAATTTCGTTATTTTCCCATGCCGACACGCTGGGCGGTCTGGAAAACCTTACCTTCTGTTTGTATGGAAGGAGCGATAATAATTTCTACGTGGTGCATTTCTTTTAGATTGCGTGCGCCGAGGTTCCCCATGCTCGTCATTAGAGCACCTACGAGGTTCTGCGTACCATCATCTGTGCGCGCGGGCCCGAAGAGGATTTCTGCAAGCGTTCCTGTCGTGCCTACTTTGATTCGTGTTCCGCGAGGGAGGTTGGGATGTGGCGTTGCCATGCCCCAGTGATAGCCCCTGCCCGGAGCTTCTTTTGCTCTGGCAAATGCATTTCCTAGCATTACCGCGTCGGATCCGCAGGCAAATGCCTTGCAAATGTCGCCGCCGGTGGACATTCCGCCGTCTGTTATTATGGTAACGTATTTTCCTTTTTTCTTGAAAAATTTATTTCTGGCCGCCACGCAATCCGTTGTCGCGGTTACCTGCGGTACGCCTATTCCCAAAACGCCTCTTGTGGTGCAGGCGGTCCCGGGCCCGATTCCTACCAGAAGTCCTGCTGCGCCGGTTTCCATGAGTTCGAGCGCCACTTCATGGGTCACACAATTTCCGAGAATAACAGGCATCTTGAGGGATTTGCATAGCTTCTTAAGGTCAGTGGATTTATAAGCCTTTGAAATATGTTTTGTGGATACAACCGTAGACTGGACAACGAAAATATCACACCCCGCTTCCTCTGCAATTTTTCCGAATCTTTCGGCTTTTGTCGGAATCGCGCTTACGATGGCGGGAACGTTTGCTTTCTTGATCTCTTCTATTCTTTTTGAGATAAGTTCTTCTTTTATGGGAGGGGCATATATGGATTGCGCGAGTTTTGTCGCTTCCTCAGGAGAAGCATTTGCGATTTTTTGGAGAACCTCTTCAGGATTCTTGTATCGGGTCTGGACGCCTTCTAAGTTAAGGACCGCTATGCCCCCTATTTTTCCCATTGCGATGGCAAATTCCACATCCACAACGCCATCCATAGCGGAAGCCAGGATCGGTACCTTGTACTTTTTTCCCGCAAATTCGAAACCCGGATCAACTTCAGCCGGGTTCACGGTTAACTTGCCGGGAACAAGGGCCACTTCGTCAAAACCATAACAACGCCTCGCTTTTCTATCCACTCCAATGTAAAATTGCGCCATTATCTAACTCCTTATTTTTTAGGGACTAATGACAAATTAAGCCAACTTAGTAATGGATATATTACTATTATTATACTATTTTGTCAATAACGAAAAGGGGCAAAAAAATGGGGCAAGTTTTTAACTTGCCCCATTTATCTTTACGGTTTCAAGCCGCGGATCTTAGTACATTCCGCCGCCCATTCCACCCATGCCGCCTGGCATTCCGCCGCCGCCTGGCATTGCCGGTGCTTTATCCTCTTCAGGTATGTCGCTTATTAGCGCCTCGGTTGTGATCATTAATCCCGAGATGCTGGCTGCGTTCTGAAGAGCGTATCTTGTAACTTTTGCGGGGTCAATTATGCCGGCCTGAAGCATGTCTTCGAATTTATCGGTGTCGGCATTATACCCTACGCTTGTTTTTTCGTTTAACGCTTTTTGCACAATTACGGAACTTTCCTGTCCCGCATTTGCGGAAATCTGCCTTATCGGCTCCTCGAGCGCCCTTCTTATGATTGATGCGCCTACGATTTCGTCACCTTCGAGCTTAACGCTGTCTAATGCTTTTTTGCATCGCAGTAGCGCGATACCGCCGCCCGGAACAATTCCTTCCTCAACGGCTGCCCTCGTGGCATGAAGCGCATCTTCAACGCGGGCTTTTCTTTCTTTCATTTCCGTTTCAGTGGCTGCCCCTACATTGATAACGGCTACTCCGCCTGAAAGTTTCGCGAGGCGTTCCTGCAGTTTTTCCTTGTCGTAGTCGGAATCGCTTGATTCGATCTGTTTCTTTATCTGCGAAATTCTTGCGCTTATATTAGCTTGCTTTCCTGCGCCTTCGACGATTGTCGTGTTGTCCTTATCAACCGTTACTCTCTTTGCCTGGCCCAGGTCATCTAAGTTTACTTTTTCCAGCTTAATTCCGAGATCCTCCGTTATCGCTTTTCCTCCGGTGAGAATAGCTATATCATCAAGCATGGACTTTCTTCTGTCGCCATAACCCGGAGCCTTTACCGCACAGCAGGAAAGTGTGCCTCTGATCTTATTAACAACCAAAGTTGCGAGCGCTTCGCCGTCTGTTTCTTCGGATATAATAAGGAGAGGTCTTCCTGTTTTCGCGATTTGTTCAAGTAGCGGTATCATGTCGCGCATGTTTGATATTTTCTTTTCGTTAATGAGGATGTATGGATTTTGTAACACGGTTTCCATTCTTTCCGCGTCGGTTACAAAATATGGTGAGAGATAACCCTGGTCAAATTGCATTCCTTCGACCACGTCCATTGTCGTTTCGATTGACTTTGCTTCTTCCACGGTAATAACGCCGTCTTTTCCGACTTTTTCCATGGCCTCTGCGATGCGGTCACCTATACTATGGTCGTTGTTGGCCGCGATGGTCGCAACCTGTGAGATTTCCTTTTTGTTGTCTTTGATAGGTTTTGCGAGCTTCCTAAGCTCGGCTATGACTGCTACAACAGCCTTGTCAATGCCGCGTTTTAGCGCCATTGGATTTGCGCCGGCTGTTACGTTTTTCAGTCCTTCTCTGAAAATTGATTCCGCTAGAATGGTTGCAGTGGTCGTGCCGTCACCGGCGTTATCAGAAGTCTTTTCCGCAACCTCTTTAAGCATTTGCGCTCCCATATTTTCATACGGGTCCTTTAGCTCAATTTCCTTCGCGACTGTTACGCCGTCTTTTGTGACGGTTGGTGAGCCGAATTTCTTGTCCAAAACAACGTTTCTTCCCTTCGGTCCCAGCGTAACCTTTACTGCTCTGCTCAGTTGCTCGACGCCTCTTAGTATCGCGCGCCGCGCATCTTCACTGAATACTAACTGCTTTGCCATTTTCTTTCCTCCTCTTTCCTTTACAACTTACTTCGTGATCGCTAATACGTCTTCTTCTTTTAAAATCAAATATTCTTTATCGTCAACGGTAATTTCTGTTCCGGTATATTTTCCGAACAAAATCTTGTCGCCGGCTTTTAGCTCCAAAGGAACTACTTTTCCATCATCACTCACTTTTCCTTTGCCTACGGCAACTACCTTTGCTTCCTGCGGTTTCTCTTTTGCTGAATCGGGAAGAAGTATTCCACCCTTTGTTTTCTCGCGGGCTTCAAGAACTTCAACAATAATCCGATCTGCTAACGGTTGAACTTTCATGCACATACCTCCTTTTTTCAACTATTTATTTACTTCCGGTAAAAATTAGCACTCTGTATAGAAGAGTGCTAACTATGCTATTATACAAAAATAGTACTTTTTGTCAAGGATTTTTTTAAATAACCCCTTACCAGCTTAGTTTTTATAAGAAGCAAGAGATACAATTCCTTTCCCCGAAAATTTCTGTTTACTAAAAGCAAAGCTTCGTCTTTTATCGGAATGAGAGGGTATTGGTGAGGGCGGCCTTTTTACCGATTATAGGAGATCCTTTCTTTCCGCAATAATAAAAAATATACATTCAGCTTACTACAATTTTTTGAAGAAGAAAGAGCTCCGTCTTTGAATGCAAAGCCGTACGCCAATACCCTCCCATTCCGTAAGAACATAGCATCCCGCACAAGCTTCATG
>JABMQJ010000032.1 GCA_013203315.1 Candidatus Omnitrophota bacterium
CAATTTTTTGAAGAAGAAAGAGCTCCGTCGTTACCGTGCTAAGCCGCACGCCAATGCCTTCTCATCCCGTTAACTGCTTCTTATAAAGTAGATAGGAAGACTCTAAAATGGCTTGACATGGACAACTGTTATGCTACACTATCCCCGTTATGTCGATATTACAGCCGTTAGGCAAGGGAGATTCTGACAGGGTTAGGCGCGAGCTAAGCGTTCTATATGAAGTCTCTAACGCTATGAGAACCACGCTTAAGCTTGATCAGATCTTTTATATGATATTAACTGCCCTCACTTCTCACGAAGGTCTTGGGTTTAATAGGGCTATGCTTTTTTTGGTAAACGAAAAGGAAAAATTTCTCGAAGGGAAAATGGGTATCGGCCCTCACTCCGGTGAAGAAGCGGACAGGATATGGAAAGGCATCGAAGATGAAAAGTTAAGCCTGGAGGACCTTTTAAACTCATACGACAAGTTTAAAAGAGACCCTGAATCAAAGCTGAATATCCTCGTAAAGGGTATAAAAATTCCCCTCTCCGAAGAGATGGGAATTCTGGCCCTTACGATTCTGGAAGGCATGCCATTTGAGGTGTCGACCGACAAAGCAAAAGAAAAAGTTTCTCCTGCAATTAAGAACGCGTTGAGCACGGATTATTTTGTAACCGTGCCACTGAAGTCCAAAGATAAAACCCTGGGTGCGATTCTAGTCGACAACATATTTACAAAGAAACCCATAGCAAAATCAGATATCAGAATTCTTACAATGTTCGCAAACCACGCCGGGCTTGCCATTGAAAATTCCCGTCTTTACGAGGAAACCGAGCACTTGTCAAGGACCGACTGGCTCACGGAACTGTGGAATTCCGGAGAACTTCAAAAGACGCTGGCGCGGGAACTTGAAAAAAGTAGAATCGGGGATAAGAAATTGAGCATACTAATGATGGACGTGGACAATTTCAAGCCTTACAACGATTCACTGGGGCATCAAAAAGGTGACGAGGCTATTAAAACAATTGCGTCCATACTAAGCCGGAAATCAAGAGGCGATGATTTTGTGGCCAGATATGGCGGAGAAGAATTCACTATCGTCATGCCTAACACGTCTAAAAAAATCGCCGAGACGATCGCCGAAAGATTGAGAAAAGAGATCCAGGATATTTTCGCTTCTCATACGCTTCCTAAGGGGGTTCCGCACCTCACCATGAGTATCGGTATTTCAACCTTCCCTTATGATGGTGGCGATAAGGATAATTTGATCCATAAGGCTGATATCGCTCTTTATGAAGCTAAGAGAGCGGGTAAAAATCGGGTATGCTCGTATAACGCTAGCCTGGGAAAAGGTTTTTTGGGGCTCAAAAAGAAAAGATAGCGCTAAGGCTTCCCTTCCTACACAAAAACCTTCTCTTTTTCAGACTGATTTTCTTTTTCATCTTCAGCAAACTTGACCGATACTATCTTCGAAACGCCTTTCTTCTCCATCGTGATGCCATATAAAACATCGGCCATTTGCATTGTTTTTTTGCTGTGCGTAATCACTATAAATTGTGACGTCTTCAAAAATTCCTGAAGTATACGCAAGAACCTGCCTATGTTTGTCTCATCGAGCGGCGCGTCAACCTCATCAAGAATGCAGAAAGGGCTCGGTTTTACTTTAAATATCGCGAATAGAAGCGCGATTGCGGTAAGTGCTTTTTCTCCGCCCGATAACAGCAGAAGATTTTGCAGTTTTTTGCCCGGCGGTCGCGCCACGATTTCGATTCCGCTTTCCAGGACATCTGTTTCATCTAAGAGCAGAAGCTCTGCGTGTCCACCGGAAAAAAGCATTTTAAAATAGCTTCTGAATTCAACCTGTATCTTTTGGAATGACTCTAAGAAAAGTTGTTTTGTGGTCTTATTTATCTTAAGTATAGCCTTATGGAGCGACTCTTTCGCCCGCAGAAGGTCCTCCTGCTGCTGTGATAGAAAAAGATAGCGCTCTTCAAGGTCCTTGTGCTCATCGATCGCTACCAGGTTTACAGGCCCTAATTTATCGACTTTTATCTTTAAAACCTCTATCTGATTTTTTGTCTCCTCCCAATTCGTTCCTTCATCAAGCTCGATATTAACCGTACCTATATCTAGCTTGTAGGCCTCCTTTATCCTGTCTCTTATGTTAACGGTGAGAAGCTCGCCTTCTCTTTCTTTCATCTCGAGCGTACGAATACTATCTTTTGCCTCCTCAACGAGGGTTTCTTTTTGTCGCGCTACTTTTTCCTTTTCGCGTAAATCATGCGAAACCGAGAGCTTTCTTTCCGAAATCTCTCTTAACCTTTCTGCAAACATTTTTTCTTCAGCCTTTTTTTCTTCGCCTTTTTCTTCCAGCTCTTTTGTTTCGGCTAAAAGGGCCTCTGTTTTTGCATCGGCATCGGCGGAGTCGCTTTGCTTACTTTCATATTCTCTTTTCAGTTCATCGAATAGCCTTGTTTCCTTTTCCAAGTTTTTTATTTCCTGTGCTTCGGTGTTTTTAAGGAACGATGTTTCTGACCTTATGTCCGATATTTCAAAAATGAGCTCATTTTTTTCTTTCGTCTTTCCTTGCACTGTTTCCTGTGAAGACACAATAAATGCCTGGGCCTTTGCATATTCACTCTCGTTTTCGTTAAGCCCTTTATTTAATTCCTCGCCCTTAAGGGAAATCCCGTGAATCAAATCTTCTATTTCGGAAATTTCAAGTTCAACAACCGATATTTCATCGTTTATTTTTTTAAGGTTCACCTCTACGGATTCCTTCTTTGCCAATACGTTGGCGAGTTCAATTTCTTCTTTCTTTAATTCCTCGCCAGCCAAATCAAGTTCTCTCCTTACCAACTCGTTCTTTTTCTTTTGCTCGGATTCGGTAATTTTCGAAACATCCGCCTCTTCTTTAAGTTGTGCGATTTGACGCGCAAATTCCTTTAGTTTCTTTGTCCTCCCGATAATCGAGGTGGTGTCTTCATTTTTCATGAATCCGCCCAAGCAATAGCCTTTTTCAAGGAAAAATCCGTCCTTTGTTACAAATTTAATATTTCTGCCGAATCTCTCAAATACTTCACGCGTGACGTTTCTGTCTTCCGCAACGTAAATATCATCCAGAAGAAAATCTGCTACTGCTTTATGGGAAGGGGCTATTTTTGCGAAAGCGGAAAGCGGCGTAATGGATCTTTTCCTCATGTGCGCTTCGTGGCGATTGTAATCGGCCGCATTAATATCTTCATAAATAATGAAGTGCGCAAGGCCTTCATCTCCCAGGAATTCAAGCGCTCTTTCGAATGCATCTTTATTTTCAACCACTATTGCCTGCGCTTTTTTGCCTAATGCGATCTCTAGCGCTGTTTCGTATCCGTCCGCTGGTTCAAGCATATCAGCTACAGTGCCTACTACCCCGCTTAAAGCGCCGGTTTTGACACCTTCCAGAACATATCTCGTACCCTTGTCGAACCCCTCGAAGTTCTTTATCATCTCCCTTAACATCTCTTCCTTTGACTTAAGCGCGTTTGCCGCATTTTCGTTCTCTTTTATGCGAGCTTGAATATTTTCAAGCTCGACAGAGAATGCTTCCAGGCGATTCTTAAGTTCTTCAAGGGTGCGCTGCCTCTCGCTGACCTTACCTCCAGAGGTTTCCACTTCGCTACTGATTTGTCCCAATGCGCCCTCTACCTTTTTTCTTTCTTCGATTATGTTGTTTTTTTCCGCCTCGAGCCTTCTTGAGCGCGTTTTTCGATTTCCGAGATCAGCGCCTATTTTTATCAATTCATTTTTGGTCTTTGTCTGGAATGCCAGGAGGCCAACGGTGCTATTCTTAGCAACCTTTATATCTTTTTGATGCTCATCAATTTCAAGTGAAAGACGTTTTTCAGTTTCCTCTTTCTGGCTTTGCGTTTGTTCCTTTTCTTTTATAGCCTTTACTATTTCATCAAGGCGTTCTTTGATCCGGGCTATTTCCTGTTCCTGGGTAGCAATCTTTTCCTCCAGACGGGATTTTTCTTCTTTTTTGTTTGCTTCCAGCTTTTTTATATCTTCTACCCTCTCCTTATTCAATGCGGCTTTATGGCTGCTTTTATCAATAAAAAGTGCTGCATCTGAACGTTTTTGCTGCGTGTCCGTAAGATCCATAATAATACTATCCATGTCCTCGCGATGACGATTTATAAGAGTTATGATTTCATCGAGCTCTGATTTCAGGCTTTCTTCTTTTTGTGATATAACTTCCAGCTCTTTTTTATCCTTCTCTAGTTCATTATTTATATTTCTTAGCTCATAAACGGCGAGTTTGATATCCATGTCCTTCATTGCTTCGAAATCAACCTTATAGCGTTCGGCTTTTTTCGCGTGGCGTTCAATGGA
The DNA here is from genome assembly GCA_013203315.1 of Candidatus Omnitrophota bacterium. Classification (GTDB taxonomy): domain Bacteria; phylum Omnitrophota; class Gorgyraeia; order JABMRN01; family RBG-13-46-9; genus JABMQJ01. The sequence goes on from JABMQJ010000032.1 coordinate 4,355, forward strand.
ATTGATCTGGCGTTTTACTTCAGTTATGATATCGTTTATCCTTACAAGGTTATTCTCTGTATGTTCCAGCTTTCGAAGCGCTTCTTTCTTTTTTGCCTTATATTTTGTTATGCCACTGGCTTCCTCGAATAAAAAGCGGCGGTCTTCCGGTTTCGAACTTAGAATAAGACCTATCTTGCCCTGCTCTATAATGGAATATGAATTCGTTCCCATTCCGGTTCCCATAAGCAAGGTCTGCACATCTTTTAATCTGACAGCGGTTTTATTAAGAATGTATTCGCTTTCACCGGACCGGAAAAGTCTGCGGGTTATTGTAACTTCGTTATAGTCTATGGGCAGAGCCCTGCTTTCATTGGATAAGGTCAGGGAAACTTCGGCCATATTTATCGGATCAACAGCATCCGTACCGTTAAATATGACGTCTTCCATGGAAGAACCCCTTAGGGCTTTCGATGACTGCTCTCCCATGACCCAACGAATTGCATCAGAAATATTACTTTTGCCGCAACCGTTCGGGCCGACAACAGCAGTAACGCCAGGCTCAAATTTAATCTTAGTTTTATGCGGAAATGATTTGAACCCTACTATCTCCAGTTGTTTAAAATACATTTGGCCTCCTGTTTACTTTCCTTTAAGTAGTATTCTTCTTAAAATATCAACGTCATGCGGCGCATATTCGCGATAATGATTAATTGGATTCCGGCGGGGTTTTGGAAATACACCTTTTTCTTCGTAATTCTTTATGGTCCCCTTGTATATTCCAAGCATGTTCGCTACCTCTTGGACATTATATTTTGTCTTTCCGATTTTCGGAAGCTCGTCTACCATAAACATCACCTCTATATATGTTTATACAACCTTATATATCTCACTACAAGTATACGCAATCTTGTTAGTCTTGTCAAGTATAAAATTTGCACTTAATATAACAGAGTCATCCTATTATATAGGAGAAACACTTGGCGCTTGCTAATTCAAATGAAAGGAACTAGTGGAATGAGAGGGTATTGATGAGTGCGGCTTAGCACGGTAACGACGGAGCTCTTTCTTCTTCAAAAAAATGTAGTAAGCTGAATGTATATATTTGTAATTATGGAAAGAAAGGATCTCCTATAATC